>JABDCA010000011.1 GCA_013288345.1 Bacteroidota bacterium
GTCGGAATTAAATATGATTCAATTGCTCCATGAAATCTGCGTATATTTTCTCTGCGTACTCTGCGGTGGAAGTATTTCAATACAGAAAAAAAGTTCAGTACCGCCAAAAACCGCCAGTTTACTCATGGCATATTTAATATTTATGGAATTCGTGAGTGCTTCGCAATTCCGCCATATAGGGGGTATCAAAATGACAAAAATATTTATGAGTATTTGTTTTGAAAATCAAGCATTTAATGGTGTAACAGGGGGTATCAAGTGGGTACCCCCTAATTTTATTATGTTAATCAGGAGAATAGCGCACGAAATTGCGGAGTGTGTGCCAAAGTGTGCCATTTCCTTTGCGGGCTTTGCGCGAAAGCAATTGGAATTCACTTCGACAAGCTCAGTGTGACTATAAATTAGTGGAATTCGTGTCAAAAACAAAAAAAATGACCACTTTTGTAAGATGAGCAGAAGTAAATACTTTTTAGTTCTAATTGCTATTAGTAGCTGCATTATTGCCAATGCACAATCCAAGGTTGTACCATCAGAAAAGAACTATGCACGCAAAGTGGTCGATACCCTTGCTTCGCCCTATATGGCTGGCAGGGGCTATGAATTTGAGGGAGATAAAAAAGCGGCTACCTATATAAGCAACCAGATGAGCAGCTTCGGGCTGTTACACTTTGGCACCGATTATATGCAGCACCTGGGCTTTGATGTAAATACATTTGATAAAATAGATGTGAGTGTGGTAATAGCTGATGCCGGAATGAAAATTACCATGAAGCAAATGCCCGGGGCAGACTATATTGTAATACCTAACAGTTGTTCGTTAAAAGGGACTTTTCCGGTTGTGAAACTGAATAATAAAATATACGCTGATAAGAATAAAATGGATGAGTTTTTAAAGGCCGACCACCGCAAGCAGTTTGTATTGGTGAATGATGCCGACCCAACTATAATGGAGCAAAAGGATTTGTATGCTTATGCCATAAAGAACCCTTTTAAAGCGAAGGGAGTAATTATGTTATGCAATAAACTTACCGAAGAAACATCGGATACCGTTGCCGATTATGTATTGATAAGCGCTTTGGCAAATACTAAATTCGATAGTGCTGCAGGCATTACTGTCGATATACAAAACAAGTTTGCAAAGAATTACATTTCGCAAAACCTGATTGGCTATATAAAAGGTAGAGTGCAGCCCGATTCATTTATTGTGTTCTCTGCTCACTACGACCATTTAGGCAAAATGGGCGATATCTATTTCCCCGGCGCAAACGATAATGCAAGTGGAACAGCCATGCTACTGAGCCTAGCTAAATATTACTCTGCACATAAGGAAAACCTGCGGTACTCTATTGCCTTTATTGCTTTTACCGGCGAAGAGATGGGCCTTTTTGGTTCACACTATTATGTGGAGCATCCCTTATTTCCACTCAGCAATATTCGTTTCGAAGTGAACATGGATATTATGGGTACGGGCGAAGAAGGTATTACAGTGGTTAATGCCACTACCTACGACGGCGCTTTTCACGACCTGTTGAAAATAAACGATAGCCTTCATTATCTGAAACTGATAAAACCGCGTGGGGCCACATCAAATAGTGACCACTACTTTTTTTATGCCCACCATGTGCCCGACTTCTTTATTTATACCATGGGTGGTATAAAGGCATATCACGATATATACGACCGCAGGGAAACATTGCCATTAACTGAGTTTGATAATGTTTTTAACCTGTTGCTTCACTTTACAGACGACATTTGTAACCGGAAATTTTAATTATGAATACACCCCAAACCCCTAAAGGGGCTTTAAATAAATTGATGTCATGTTGAGCCTGTCGAAACATATTCAATTGACACTTCGACAAGCTCAGTGTGACGAGCGCCACTTCAAAGCACCTCAAAAACTCAAATGATTAGTGAAATGAATTTTATTTGGACATTCGATATTCCTTGTTCGATATTCGTTATTTGTAATACTTTTATCTTGATTTCGCAATAATATGGCTAAATTATACCTGGTACCAACACCAATAGGCAACCTTGAAGATATTACCCTCAGGGCCATTCGGATATTAAAAGAAGTACGCTTGATATTAGCGGAGGATTCCCGTAAAACATCCATCTTGCTAAACAAGTACGATATAAAAGTACCGGCCATACCTTACCACCAGCACAACGAACACCATCTTACTCCGCAAATAGTAGACCGCATAGCCAATGGCGAAGATATTGCCATTGTTACTGATGCCGGTACACCGGGAATATCAGATCCGGGTTTTTTTCTGGCCCGTGCATGTATTGCAGCAGGCGTTCAGGTAGAGTGCCTTCCGGGGGCAACTGCTTTTGTCCCTGCCTTGGTAAATTCGGGCATACCTTGTAATAGCTTTTGTTTTGAAGGATTTTTGCCACCAAAAAAAGGCAGGGCATCGAAACTGGAAGAATTGAAAAGCGAAACGCGTACCATGATATTTTATGAATCTCCTTTCCGCATGTGGAAGACGTTGGAGAAGTTTTGCGAGGTGTTTGGCCCCGACAGAAAGGTATCAGTGTCAAGAGAACTTACCAAAATACACGAGGAAAATGCAAGGGGAACACTTGCTGAAGTAACTGAATTTTTTAAACATAAAACTATAAAAGGAGAGATAGTGATAGTGGTTGCAGGCAAAGAGGATTAACAATTTTTAACCGTTCAGATTTATACCGCTGTCTTAAACTTTTGCATATTTGTATCCATTACATTAACCTTAAAATCAATTGTTATGAACATAAAAACAACATTCCTTTCCGTTACATTAATTGCAGCATCATTGGTTACAACCCAGGCTATTGCTCAAACCGATACCAATAAAGTAGATGCCCAGGGCAAAAAGCAAGGTATTTGGGTTGAGAACCTTGGTCCGACAAAATGGCAAGGTTATTATGTAGATGGCCAGAAGCAAGGCGTTTGGATCAGCCACCACTACAATGGTATTATGGATGAACTTACCGTATACAAGGATAATAAGAGGAATGGCATGGACGTGATGGTTGATGTGAACGGTTATTTTAAAAGTGAAAAATCATACAAGAACGATACCATTGACGGTATGGCAACTGAATATTCGCCGGGTGGAAAAGTATCATCGCAGATAATGTATAAAGTAGGCCAGTACAATGGTGTTCGTAAAGTATATTACAACGGCGGCGGAATTGAAGAAGATGGAATATACAAGAATGGTGTAAGAGATGGTGTTACCCAATGGTATTACCAGGATGCCAAGCCTGCAACCAAATATATTTATGTGAATGGTGTGCTTACCGGCCCTTTTGATAGCTATTTCGAGAATGGCAATATATTAAGCAAGGGAAGTTTTAAGAACAGCAACTACGATGGTGAGTACACTGAGTTTTATGATAATGGAAATGCAAAAGCAATAGGTAATTATAAAGATGGCAAGAAAGTAGGGGAGTGGAAAGAATATAACGATGACGGATCGGAATTGACCATTACCAAGTACGATAAAGAAGGCAAGCAAGTAGGCGAACCTAAGAAAGAAAAGATAAAGGTTATTGAAAAACCTAAGGACAGCCAAGGTACGCCAATGGGTACCGAAACCAAGACAGAGGATAAGAAATAATAAGGAAGATGTTTCGACAAGCTCAACACGACTTATAGTCAGTCTGAGCTTGTCGAAGACTTTCTATATTAATTCAACAAGTAATTAGTATTACTTACTCAGTACAGCGTTTTCCTTTAAGAGCTTGTGAGCCACTAAGTATTCTGCTATCTGAACAGCATTAGTAGCGGCTCCTTTGCGGAGGTTGTCGGCTACAACCCACATGTTTAGTGTGTTTGCCTGCGATTCATCTCTGCGAATACGGCCCACAAATACTTCATCCTTGCCTTCAACGTCCTTAGGCATAGGGTATTCGTTGTTTTTTGGGTTGTCTATCAATATTATTCCTTCGCTCTTTGACAGTATTTTGTTCACTTCATCAATGGTAAAGTCCTTTGCAAACTCTACATTCACCGCTTCCGAATGGCCGCCTGTAACAGGCACACGCACAGTGGTTGCAGTAACTTGTATGGTATCAGTGCCCATTATTTTCTTGGTTTCATTCACCATCTTCATTTCTTCTTTGGTGTAACCATTATCTAAAAACACATCAATATGCGGTAATATGTTCATATCAATACTATGCGGATAAGCTTTGTCGCCTGCCTTGCCATCGCGTTCATTCATCAACTGTGCCACTCCCTTTTGCCCTGTACCCGATACCGATTGGTAAGTGGAAACCACGATGCGTTTTATATGGTACTTTATATGCAGGGGGTTAAGCGCTACCACCATTTGTATGGTAGAGCAGTTAGGGTTGGCAATTATCTTATCGCTTGCTGTAAGCACATGGGCATTCACTTCGGGTACTACAAGCTTTTTGGTTTTGTCCATCCTCCACGCGGAAGAGTTATCAATCACTGTGGTTCCTGCTTCAGCAAACTTAGGCGCCCACTCTAATGATGTTGTGCCACCGGCAGAGAATAGTGCAATATCAGGCTTTAATGCAACAGCTTCGGCAGGTGTAATTACTTTATATGCTTTACCCTTAAAAACAACTTCCATACCCTTCGACCTTTCTGATGCTACCGGGATAAACTCATCTACTTTAAAGTTGCGTTCTTCCAACACCTTTATTATGGTGCGGCCTACTAATCCTGTTGCGCCTACTACTGCTACTCTCATGTTTTATTTGATTAACCCTGCAAAAGTATTACATAGTTACCAAAGCCCGCAGGAAATTATATAGATAAGATGCTAACATGAGGAAAAGAAAGGCGTAAGGATTCATTATTACATAAAACTGGGGTAATGATTTGATAATGTTATTGTGTTGGTTTTCAGGTATGTTATACCCTATTTTTGTAAAACCTAAAACATTTAGATAAAAGGCACGTATAACAAATTTCAATGCTCAACCAGTTTTAATATGAGTACACGTGAACTTATAGAAGGTTGCCTCCATAACGATACTACTGCACAACGTCATTTTTATGTGAACTATTCGCCACGCATAATGGGCATTTGTATGCGCTATGCTTCTGGTGTAAAGGATACCGAGTTAATGGCTGCATACGTATTTAAAAACCTATATAAAGAACTCGTAAAGTGTCCCAATGATATAGAGATGGATCAATGGATTGATGAAAGGGCTATATGGAATGCCATAGCTTACCTGCATCAGGATAAGCAACGGTATTTCATTGCCAAGACCACCAGGTACATGGAGAATAAGAACAGTACCGGCGAACCGGTTGATGAGGCAGTGCTTAATACTGAAGAATCACGTAAGATATACTTAGCTGCATTGCATGCACTCACCCCTAGCTACCGTATACTTTACAACTTGACCTATGTAGATGGAATGACCCCGGATAAGATCATAGAGAACCTTGAAATTGCGCGCGAAACATATAAAGCGGAACTTGAACAGGCAAGATTCCAGTTTAAACAACACCTAAATACTTACCTGCATGAAAATGGATTACGCAAGCAATAATTGTGAAAAAAGAGCGCATGAACTTCTTGCTCCTTTGGCAGGAATTTGTCCTGATTCCGTTTGGGAAAGTGTATGTGTTGAACTGGAAACAAAAAGGGCAGAGGCGAATAGTAAATGGTTAAACAAGCTAAGCAGTTCACCCAAAATACCTTTAGTTGCTGCAGGGTCTTTAGCCCTTGTGATCATTAGTAGCTGGATGTTCCTTACACATAAAAGCGTGCAATCTAATAGTTCGATTGCGAGCAGTGTGCCTGTTAAGAGTACTGTAGCTCCGACTCCGAAACCTTCTGTAAATTCAAGTGCTTCAATAGTGCCGGCTGTTCCGGTTAAAAAAGATAGTGTACCTGTGGTAATCAGCCCGGTGCAAGCAACTATACCAATCAGTAATCAGCCATTGGTTAAAAATGATAGGCACCTTAAACAAAATGATTCGTTAAAGAATAGACCGGTGATACCGCAGACTTCAGGTGTTAAAGAAGATACAGGGCCTATGGTAATACATACAAGTGATGATGGTGTATCTCAGGTTACGACTGTTATGCCTACCAGCAAAGGAGTTGCAATAGACCTTAATAAAAAGGATGCTGATGTAGGTACACAAAATATACTTAGCCAACCTTCTGCTGAAAGGGTTACCACTGTTGCAGATAGCGCCCAATAATACTAAATACCAAAATCCAGGCCTGCTTCAATTACAGGGTTCGACAAGTAAGGGGCGAGAGGTGTGTTATTGAAATTCCAGGAACAGAGAAAGTAGTAACACGATTTATCGGATAGTTGCCTTCTTATGCCTAGGCCTGCTAATGGGAAGCTAAGTGTTACGCGGGTAAGGTTGGTGAAAACACTATAAAAATCGGGTACATTCATTACGTCATATTCACCATGTATAAACAGGTTTGACAACCTTCCCGGCAAAAAGTACGAGGCTGATATTCTTCCCCCGTAAGAAACGGAAGTAAAGTTATCTCCAGCCTGATCATATAAATTAAGGTATTGGTACATAGGGCCTATACCAAATACAAAGTTGTCGGTAGGATGATAGTTAAATAATGGAGATAAGCCAATAAAGGTACCACCTGTGAAAAACTGCAGGCCAAAGCCTCCGCCTATGGAAACTTTATCCCAGAAACTGCCTTGTATTGGGGCTTTGGAAATACCTTGTGTTGCTTGTGGTGGTGGTGCATCTTCCCTAACATATTGTGCTTGCATTGTAAGTGCAGCCAGTAATAAGCTTAAGGTAAATACTATACGTTTCATGGCTACATGTGCCTGTTTCTATACAGTATTAACGTATCATCCCCTATTTTTATTTCACCCTTTGATGGAAAAGGGAAACTTGGGGCCGAAACGCCTTCGCCTAGTGCTTTTGCTGAGTAGAATACTTTTGCTTCGTCCCACAGGTCTTTCTCAATAAAAGACTTTAGCAGCTTCTCACCGCCTTCTATAATAACCGATTGTAAGTTTCTATTATATAACTCGGTAAGCATGTTTTGTAAAAGCTTAGCATCAAAGGCTATGTGCAGATACTCTACACCGTTATTAGCAGGTGCAGGTTGTTCAGTAAAAATAAGGGTAGGGGCATCTTTATTAAATACATGAGCATCAGAAGGTATCTTAAGGCTCTTGTCTAAAACTATCCTTGTAGGAGAACGGCCACTTACTTTACGCGCAGTCAAATTTGGGTTATCCATGATAATGGTATGTGTACCCACCATTATTGCTTGTTCCTGACTTCTCCAAAGGTGAACCATTATTTGGACTTCGTCCTGTGTTATTTTAGCAGGAGCTTCTTCTTTAGTACGTTTTCTGTCGATAAAACCATCACTGCTTTGTGCCCATTTCAATATAATAAATGGCCTTTTACGTTCATGAAAAGTAAAGAAGCGTTTGTTTACTTCCATGCAATCTCTCTCTAAAGGACCAACCTCCACTGAAATGCCTGCTTCTTTAAGTTTTTCAATGCCTTTGCCTTTTACCAATGGGTTAGGGTCAGAGCAACCTATAACGACGTTCTTTATTCCGCTTGCAATAATAGCATCAGTACAAGGTGGTGTTTTGCCATGATGTGCACATGGTTCAAGGTTTACATATAAGGTACCTGTACTTAAAGCAGCTTTGTTTTCTACAGAGTTTATAGCGTTTACTTCAGCATGAGCTCCCCCAAAAGTGTCATGATGGCCTTCACCTAAAATGCCGTTATCGCCTACAATAACACAGCCCACCATTGGGTTTGGTGCTACTTTACCGAGGCCCCTAACCGCTAGTTCTAAACAGCGGTGCATGTATTTGTCATGCTGATTCATCATGATTGTTTATTTTCGTTAAATAAAAACCTGTTATTTATTATTGGGGATGACATACGAGGACTTACGACTTGTTTTTGAAAAAGAATTAAATGATTTTTATTCATTAAATGAAATAAAAAGCTTGTTCTATTATACCCTTAATGGTATATTACAAATACCAAAAATAACAATCCTTTCAAATCCTCACAATCAAATAGATAAAAATAATTCACAAACGATTCTTAATATCTTAAAGGGGCTAAAAAAGAAGATACCAATACAGTATTTAATAGGGTGGGCTCCTTTTTACGGCTTAGAGCTTGATGTAAACCCTTCTGTACTTATACCAAGACCTGAAACGGAGGAGCTTGTAGAATGGGTAATAAAGGACAATAAAGGCAAAAAACTACGAATACTGGATGTTTGCACCGGTAGTGGCTGTATTGCCCTTGCTTTGAAGAAGAATCTGCCAAAATGCAGTGTTTCCGCCCTTGATGTATCTGAAGGCGCCCTTGAAACAGCTGCCCATAATGCTGAAAAATTGGGCATAGAGATAGAATTGATGGAGGAAGATGCCTTAAGCCTGTCTGAAGGGTTAAATGCAGCAGATTTTGATGTAATAGTAAGTAACCCGCCCTATATTAAAAATGCAGAGAAGCATCAAGTACAGGAAAATGTGCTTATGTATGAACCTCACATGGCACTTTTTGTGCCAGATAAGGACCCTCTTAAATTTTATGAGGCCATTGCTGGTTTTGCAAAAGGTAATAAGCATATTACTCTTTATTTTGAAATACAAGAAGACAGGGCTAAGTCTTTATCCGATCTTTTGAAGAAAATGGGCTTTACAGATATTGTGGTATGTAAGGATATGAATGGGAAGGATAGGATGTTAAAATGTATATATATTTGTTAGTCATACCTGGTTATGGACAAAAAAGAAGCGGAGAAGGAGATTGAAAAACTATCAAAAGAGATAGAAGAGCATAACTATAAATACTATGCTTTATCGAGCCCGTCTATAAGCGATTTTGATTTTGATAAGCTGCTTGAAAAGCTTATAAGTATTGAGAAACAGTTCCCCGATCTTGTAAAAACAGATTCTCCCTCACAAAGAGTTGGTGGTGCCATCACTAAAGAATTTAGACAGGCTAAGCATAAATACCCTATGATTTCGCTTGCAAATACCTATTCTGAAGAAGAATTAAGTGAATTTGATACAAGGGTACGAAAAGCGGTTGGTGATGATGTTGAGTATGTATGTGAATTAAAATATGATGGTGTTGCTATTAGTCTTATATACCAAAATGGGAAATTACAGCAAGGCATAACGCGTGGTGATGGAGTGCAGGGTGATGATGTTACTACCAATATAAAGACGATTAAGAGTATTCCTTTAGGTTTAACTGGTGCCAATTATCCTAAAGAATTTGAAGTAAGAGGAGAGATTTTCATTCCCCTTAAAACTTTCGAAAGAATAAACAAAGAACGTGAAGATATAGGAGAAGAACCATTTGCCAATCCGCGTAATTCGGCCTCTGGTACACTTAAAATGCAGGACTCTGCTGAAGTAGCCCGGCGTAAGCTCGATAGTACTGCTTATTATGTGCTCGGAGAAAACTTGCCATATACCAGTCACTCTCAAAGTATAGAAGCAATAAAGGGATGGGGCTTTAAAGTGTCGGAATACGTTGAAGTGTTAAAAGGTATGGATGCTGTGCATGGTTTTATAAAGAAATGGGAAGAAAAGCGACATGATTTGCCTTTTGATATTGATGGCATTGTAATAAAGGTTAATTCTTTAAAACAGCAAAAAACTCTTGGTTTTACAGCTAAATCACCTCGTTGGGCAGTGGCTTTTAAGTATAAAGCAGAACGCGCCGCCACTAAGTTGAACAGTATTTCTTTTCAGGTTGGACGTACTGGTGTAATAACGCCTGTTGCAAATTTAGAGCCTGTTTTGCTGGCTGGTACAGTGGTAAAACGAGCATCACTCCACAATGCCGATATTATTGATAAACTTGGTGTACGTATTGGCGATACTGTTTTTGTGGAAAAAGGTGGAGAGATAATACCTAAAATTACGGGCGTAGATATTTCTATGCGGCCAACAGATGCGCTACCTGTTCACTTTATTACTAATTGCCCAGAATGCGGTGCAGAATTGGTGAGGGAAGAAGGCGAAGCCCACCATGTTTGCCCCAATGCGAAGAACTGCCCACCACAGATAAAGGGTAAGATAGAGCATTTTGTTGGCCGGAGAGCTATGAATATTGAGAGTATGGGTGGTGAAACAATTGAATTGTTTTATAAAGCGAACTTACTGCATAATATTGGCGATATATATAACCTGAAAAAAGACCAGATACTTCCACTTGATAGAATAGCTGAAAAATCGGCTGCTAATATTATAGAGGGAATAGAAGCTTCTAAAAATGTTCCATTTGAAAGAGTATTGTTTGCTATAGGTATAAAGCATATAGGAGAAACTACTGCGAAAAAACTGGCATTTTATTTTAAGTCAATGGATGTTTTGCGCCAAGCAACCGTTGAGAAATTGCTTGAAGTATCAGATATAGGTGAAGTGGTAGCCAAGAGTATCGTTGATTTTTTTGCTGATGCAGATAATTTGCAAATAGTGAATTTACTTCAGCAAAAAGGCTTGAAGTTTGAGCTTGGTGCCGATGAGATTGCTGCATTTAGTGATAAGTTGCAGGGAAAGACATTTGTGGTTTCAGGCGTTTTTACAAAGCATTCGCGTGATGAGATAGTAAACCTTATAGAAAAGAATGGCGGCAAGAATACAGGCTCGGTATCAGCTAAAACATCGTATATTGTTGCAGGCGAAAATATGGGCCCGGCTAAGTTAGAGAAAGCTAAAAAGCTAAACGTTGCTATAATTAGCGAAGAAGATTTTTTAAACATGATTGAGAGTTAATGGATTTTATAAAATATGTACCACTTAAAGGCTAAATGAAAAACGCAAAATTCCTTCTATACCCATTTTCCTTCTTCTACCAGATGATTGTTTTTGTTCGCAATATAATGTTCGATTCGGGCATTCTGCGTTCGCAAAAATTTCCGATATGGACTATTTCAGTAGGTAACTTATCGGTTGGTGGAACAGGGAAATCTCCACATATAGAATACCTGATACGTTTACTGGGTAGTTTATCATCGTATAAAAACTTGCATATTACTCCCGAACATACTGCTATACTCAGCAGAGGATATGGACGTAATACATCAGGCTATTTATTGGCAAGCGAGAATTCTACTGCACAGGAAATTGGCGACGAGCCTATGCAAATGCGTATGAAATTCAAGGATGTGCATATTGCCGTTGATGAAAAGCGTGCACATGGTATTAAGAAGCTACTGGAGATGAACAAGGATATTAACCTTGTGCTTTTAGATGATGCTTACCAGCATCGTTATGTAAAGCCATCTTTGTCTATTCTACTTACCAACTTCTACCAGCCGTTCTACGAAGATAGCATGATGCCTTTCGGCACTTTGAGAGAACCGGTAGGTGGGTATAGGCGTGCTGATATAATAATTGTTACCCGGACACCGCATGATATTCTGGATGTGGAGAGGAAGATGATAATGAAGAAAATAAACCCTTTCCCGCATCAAAAAGTATTTTTCTCTAGTGTGGTTTACCATGATATGACCCCTGTTTATGATGTTGCATTGCTTGATAGGAAGGTGACTAAGGATACTTCAATTGTTCTATTGACAGGTATTGCCAATGCCAATGACTTTAGAAAACATTTGCAAAAGAATGCGAAGGAAGTTGTACATATCAGTTACCCCGATCATCACTGGTATTCATTGGTGGAGATAATGAAAATGGTAGATATATTTAATAATCTATCGAACCCAGATAAGATTATAGTTACTACCGAGAAAGATGCTGCACGCCTTCATCAATCATCTATACGTGAGCAACTTGAAAAATTGCCAGTATTCTATACTCCCATACAAGTAAAGGTAAAAGACGAAGATGCATTTGAGGCAGATATTGTAAGGCAATTGGGTTCTTACCAATTGTATAAGCCAATTCAAAAAATAAAAGTCTAGGACGATTTAAAGATATCTTCGCTTATACCCGTTAAGGGTATTCATAAGCAGAGAAGCAATGGTCATAGGTCCGACACCACCGGGAACAGGAGTAATAAAACTGCATTTAGGAGCCACTTCATCAAACTTTACATCACCGGCGATTCTGTAACCGTTTTTCTTTGTTGCATCAGGTACACGGGTAATACCAACATCTATAACCACTGCTCCATCCTTAACCATGTCAGCAGTAACACTTTCTACCTGGCCCGTAGCTACAATAAGTATATCTGCTTGTAGGGTATGTTTTTTTGTGTCTACTGTTTTGCTATGGCATATAGTTACAGTGCAGTTGCCCGGCTGTGTATTGCGCAACATTAATAGGCTCATAGGCAAGCCAACAATATGACTTCGGCCTAAAACCACACAATGTTTACCCACAGTAAGTATTTTGTATCTGTCTAATAATTGTATAACGCCATACGGGGTTGCTGGCAGATAAGCTGGCATGTTCAACGCCATTCTGCCTACATTCTCCGGATGAAAGCCGTCCACATCTTTATCTGGAGAAATAGCATTGATCACATTACTATCTGAAATATGTTTTGGCAAAGGAGACTGGACAATAAACCCATCAAGGCTTGTATCGTCATTCAGTTTTTTAATCTCTTTAAGTAATGCCGTCTCATCAATGGTATCTGGCAATTTAACAAGTGAAGATTTGAATCCAACCCTTTCACATGCTTTTATTTTGCTACCCACATACGTTTCACTCGCAGGATTATTTCCAACTAAAACCACAGCAAGGTGTGGAGCACGTTTTCCTTGTGCAATAATCTTATCGACCTCAACTTTTATCTCGTCTAATATTTCTTCGGAAACCTTTTTCCCTTCCAGTAATTGCATGTGTACTTTATGTTTTATCTTCCGCCGCCCGGCATTTTACCCATCATTTTCATCATTCCTGCCATGGCGCTCTTGTTATTCATAAGCTTCATCATCTTATGCATATCTTCAAATTGCTTAATAAGGCGATTCACTTCCTGTATATTGGTGCCACTGCCTATGGCAATTCTTTTTTTACGGTTACCGTTCAATACTTCAGGATGTGATCTTTCCTGTGGCGTCATGGACTGTATAATAGCCTCAATATGCTTAAACGATTTCTCATCAATATCGGCATCTTTTACAGCGTTTCCCATCCCAGGCAACATTGATGCAATGTCTTTTATGTTTCCCATCTTCTTTATCTGTTGAAGTTGGCTAAGGAAATCGTTATAGTCGAATTGGTTTTTAGCAAGTTTGCGTTGTAGCTTTTTAGTCTCTACCTCATCAAATTGCTCCTGGGCCTTTTCTACAAGCGATACAATATCGCCCATACCCAGTATCCTGTCGGCCATACGTGTAGGGTAAAACACATCCATTGCATCAGCCTTTTCGCCTGTACCTACAAACTTAATTGGCTTATTTACAACAGAACGGATAGATAAAGCAGCACCACCTCGTGTATCGCCATCCATTTTGGTAAGCACTACGCCATCAAAGTCAAGTTTGTCGTTAAAGGCTTTTGCCGTATTCACAGCATCTTGCCCTGTCATAGCATCTACAACGAACAATATCTCCTGAGGATTGAGTGCCTTTTTTAGTTCAGCAATCTCATTCATCATCTGCTCATCAACAGCAAGGCGGCCCGCAGTATCTATAATTACTACTGTATTTTCGTTTATCTGAGCTTGTTTAAGTGCAGCCCTGGCAATATTAACAGGCTTCTTTTCATTTTCATCCGAGAATACTTCAACTCCTAATTGTTCGCCAAGTGTTCTTAATTGCTGTATAGCAGCAGGGCGATAAACGTCGCAGGCTACAAGCAATGGTTTTTTACCCTTTTTGTTTTTAAAATAATTGGCAAGCTTGGCCGAAAAAGTTGTTTTACCAGAACCTTGCAACCCCGACATTAATATAATGGTTGGATTTGCAGTAAGTGGTATAGTGCTTTCGCCACCTCCCATAAGTGCTGTAAGCTCTTCATGGGTGATCTTTACCATTAGTTGTCCTGGCGATACTGCTGTTAGTACGCTTCTGCCTAGGGCTTTTTCCTTTACTGTGTCGGTAAATTCCTTGGCTATTTTGTAGTTAACGTCAGCATCAATAAGTGCTTTACGTATTTCTTTAAGGGTTTCAGATACGTTTACCTCGGTAATCGTTCCTTGTCCTTTGAGCATTTTAAATGCCCGGTCTAATTTCTCTGTAAGACTGTCAAACATAGGTGATAAAATAGAGATGCAAAGGTAATAAAAAAGCAGCCCCATCCCAGCCTTCCCCATTAGGGAAGGAGAGTATAAAAGTGTTAATAGTTAAGTCCTCCCTTATGGGGAGGATTTAGGTGGGGCTTGGGTTTTACTCCTGCTTTGCAGCAAGCAGGTAAAGCACCGCCATACGAATAGCCACGCCATTTTCAACCTGGTCGAGGATGATTGACTGTGATGAATCAGCTACATCGCTTGTTATTTCCACACCACGATTTATTGGGCCTGGGTGCATTATTGTTATTTGTTTATCCAGTGAATCGAGGCGTTCTTTGTTCAGGCCATATTGCATGGTATACTCTCGCAAAGAAGGGAAGTATTTTATATCCTGGCGTTCCATTTGTATGCGTAGCATATTAGCAACATCGCACCAGGCAAGAGCTTTCATTAGGTCGTATTCAACTTTTACACCAAGCGATTCAATATGCTTGGGTATTAGAGTAGGTGGACCGCAAACAACCACTTCAGCTCCTAGTTTTTGAAGGCAGAAAATGTTTGAAAGTGCTACACGTGAGTGTAGGATGTCTCCGACGATGGCGACTTTCTTCCCTTTTACTTCCCCGTACTTTTCGCGTATAGAGTAGGCATCGAGTAAAGCTTGTGTAGGATGTTCATGAGTACCATCCCCTGCATTTACTATAATAGAGTCCACGTGTTTAGCCAGAAAGCTGCATGCACCCGGGCTTGGATGGCGCATCACAATCATATCTACCTTCATGGCAAGTATATTGCTAACCGTATCTATAAGTGTTTCGCCTTTTTTAACTGAGGAAGAGGATGCTGAAAAATTCAGGGTATCTGCACTCAAGCGGCGTTCTGCCAATTCGAAGGATATACGTGTGCGGGTAGAGTTTTCGAAGAATACGTTGGCAATAGTTACATCGCGGAGTGATGGAACTTTTTTAATGGGCCGGTTAATGATTTGTTTGAAATTATCGGCAGTAGAAAAAATGAGTTCAATGTCGTTGGCCGTTATATCCTTTATTCCTATTAAGTGTTTTACGCTTAGCGACTGATTCATATCTGTTTTTTTCTAATCGTTCATTATAAGCCAAACTCTGTCATTGCCATCTGTTTCTTTCCATTCAGCTTTCACATTCTGCGATACCCTTGTATCTATCCTTTTCCCAACATAATCCGGCTGTATTGGCAGGTGACGGCTAAAGCGCCTGTCTATAAGTACCAGCAGTTCTACCTTACGTGGTCTGCCAAAATCGAGCAGAGCATCTAAGCCTGCGCGTATGGTGCGGCCTGTATAAAGCACATCGTCTATTAATATTACGTTCTTATCTTCTATAATAAAGTTCATGTTCATTGCGCTGGGCAATACCGGCTGGCGCTTACGGAAGTCATCACGATAAAAAGTAGCATCCAATTCTCCGAAAGGAATGTTTTTGTTTTTGGTAAGGGCGCTTATTTTTTTGTGAAGCCTGCGGGCAAGATATATACCGCGTGGTTGAAGGCCTATAATAACAGTATCCTTAAAATCGGTATGGTTCTCTAATAGTTGGTGGCAGAGGCGGTCGAGGGTTATTTCCAGGTCCTGACTCGAAAAGAGTTCTTTTTTCTTCATCAAGGGTTCAAAGATATAAAAAAAACGGGTACGTTTTTGTTCGTACCCGTTTCTTATTTATTGATTGTCTCAATTTAGCTTACTTGTTCTCTTCGTCTTCTTTCGCTTTCTTCTCAGATTTTTCCATATCCGATTTCAGGTTAGCCAACTCTCCTAAGTCTCCTAAGGTGGTCTTTTCCATAGAACTCCTTATTTTCTTAACTGAGCTGCGTGCATCCTGAGCGTCAGCCCTTCTGCCAGCAGATTTTTGGTTCTTATCTTCGGTAATGGTATCTTCTTTGATTCTTGAATGAGAAACAATGATCTTCTTCGATTCTTTGTTGAACTCGATCACTTTAAAGTCTAATACCTCTTCTAACTTAGCTGGAGTACCATTTTCCTTAATAAGGTGCTTTGCAGGTGCAAAACCTTCAACACCATAAGGAAGCATAATGGTAGCGCCCTTGTCTGTCATATTGGTAATAGTTCCTTTGTGAATAGAATCGAGTGTAAAGATAGTTTCGAATGTATCCCATGGATTTTCTTCCAGTTGTTTGTGGCCGAGGCTCAATCTCCTGCTTTCCACATTCACTTCCAATACCGATACGTCCACTTTATCTCCAATCTTGGTAAATTCAGAAGGATGCTTGATCTTCTTGGTCCATGAAAGGTCGCTGATGTGGATAAGTCCGTCAATACCTTCAGCCAATTCAACAAATACGCCGAAGTTGGTAAAGTTGCGAACGGTTCCTACATGCTTAGAACCCTTAGGGAACCTGTCAAGAATATTAGCCCAAGGATCCGGAGCAGCTTGCTTGATACCAAGTGTCATTTTCCTTTCTTCCCTGTTAAGTGTAAGTACTACAGCTTCTGCTTCGTCGCCTACTTTAAAGAAGTCGTGTGCGGTACGCAGGTGCTGGCTCCATGACATTTCAGATACGTGAATAAGGCCTTCTACACCAGGAGCAATTTCAATAAATGCACCGTAGTCAGCTACAACCACAATCTTGCCTTTTACTTTGTCGCCCACTTTAAGGTCGGCGCTAAGTGAATCCCAAGGATGTGCGCTAAGCTGTTTCAAGCCAAGTTGAATACGTTTCTTTTCGTTGTCAAAGTCAAGAATTACAACATGTATCTTGTCTCCTAATTTCACAACCTCTTCAGGGTGTGTAATACGGAACCACGAAAGGTCGGTAATGTGTATAAGTCCATCTACGCCGCCAAGGTCAATAAACACACCGTATGAGGTAATGTTCTTAACGGTACCTTCCAGTACCTGACCTTTTTCAAGCTTAGATATGATCTCTTGTTTTTGTTGTTCAATTTCAGCTTCGATAAGCGCTTTATGAGATACAACCACGTTTTTAAATTCAGGGTTGATCTTAACAACCTTAAATTCCATGGTCTTGTTTACATAAGCATCGTAATCCCTAACAGGCTTAACATCAATTTGTGAGCCTGGTAAGAAAGCTTCCATTCCAAATACGTCAACAATAAGTCCGCCTTTGGTACGGCATTTAACAAAGCCTTTAATAATTTCGTTGGTAGCAAGGGCTTCGTTAACTCTTTCCCAAGCGCGTACGAAACGTGCTTTCTTATGAGAAAGAACGAGCTGGCCATTCTTGTCTTCTTGTTTTTCTACGTATACTTCTACCTTATCACCAATTTTCAGGTCAGGATTGTACCTGAACTCTGTAATAGGTATAGCGCCTTCCGACTTGTAGTTGATGTTTACAACTATGTCTTTAATGGTTTTGTCAACCACAACACCCTCCAATACCTGGTGTTCGCTAATAGAGGTTAATGTTTTTTCGTAAGCAGATGATAATCTGTCGCGTTCAGCGGCAGAGTAGTTGTCTTGCTTTTTTCCAATGGTGTCCCAGTTAATTTCCTGGATTTCAGGAGCGGGAGCAATAGGGACTTCAGTTTCTGTTGTCATTTTGTTTAGTCGCGAAGCGTACTCGGTACTGCTTCAACGGTTGTTCCTGAGTTTCGGCTCATCAGGATGGTTAGTATTAACTGCTGCCGTGCAGTTTCCTTTTTTATAAGGGGTGCAAAGGTAGTAAATAATTCGAAACACAATACAAATGGGAGTAAAATGCTTAAGGTAGCCACAGATTCACAGATTATTACTATTGATAAATAGCATAGCTATTTATCATCTGTGACCTTGAAAGTTCGTTAATTATATGAATAAATCATCTGTGAATCTGTGGCAAATGTCTCCACTTGTTAGGTAAAGGCAAAATAACACCATTTACTCAATAGGGGATGTTAAGTACTCATTATGGTTAGTAAATATCAGCTCTGTTTCGGTAATTCGTATGCAGATTATCAGCGCATAAGCGCATGAAAGATAAAGTCCCGCCACGTCAGAAAAAGGCCCCGCATTTTAGCGGGGCTTTTTTATTTAGTGTGGCTAAATATTAATCCATTTTCATACATTTGCGCCTTACTAAATTCATAATAAAGCATGAAAGACCTATTTGACAAGCTTAAAGAACGTCGCGGCCCCTTAGGGCAATACTCAAAACAAACACATGGCTATTTTATGTTCCCGAAACTGGAAGGTGAAATAGGCAGTCATATGAACTTTAGGGGTAAAAGAGTACTTACCTGGAGTTTGAATAACTACTTGGGGTTGGCTAACCATCCTGAGGTAAGGAAGACCGATGCTGAAGCTGCTGCCAAATATGGTATGGCGCTGCCAATGGGTGCACGTATGATGTCTGGCGATTCAAACTTTCACCAGCAATTAGAGACTGAGCTTGCTGCATTTGTTAAAAAGGAAGATGCTGTATTGGTAAATTTTGGTTATCAGGGTATGGTTTCGGCTATCGATTGCCTGGTTGACCGCCATGATGTAATAGTATACGATGCTGAATCGCATGCATGTATTGTAGATGGCGTAAGATTGCATATGGGCAAGCGTTTTGCATACAACCATAACGATATGGAAAGCCTCGAAAAGCAATTGCAACGTGCTGAGGTTTTAGTAAAAGATACCGATGGTTCTATACTTGTTATTACTGAGGGTGTATTTGGTATGTCGGGCAAAATGGGTAAGATTAAAGAGATAGTAGAGTTAAAGAAGAAATATACATTCCGTTTGTTTGTTGACGATGCACATGGTATTGGTACTATGGGCAAAACCGGCGGTGGAACAGGTGAAGAACAAGATTGCCAGGATGGTATTGATATATACTTTGGCACTTTTGCCAAATCGTTTGCACTTATTGGCGGGTTTTTAGCCGGTACCGAGAACATGGTTGAATACCTCCGCTACAATATGCGCTCGCAGATATTTGCCAAGTCAATGCCAATGCCAATAGTAATAGGTGCTTTAAAGCGCCTTGAGCTTATGCGCAAATCACCTGAACTAAAGACCAAGCTTTGGACCATTGTAAAAGCATTGGGTAAAGGCCTTGCCGATGTGGGTATAAACACAGGCGGTACACAAAGCCCGGTTACTCCTGTATATCTTAATGGTACAGTGCCTGAGGCTACCAACATTACTTTCGACCTGCGTGAGAACTATGGTATATTCTGCTCTATAGTAGTGTACCCTGTGGTACCTAAGGGTATTATATTGTTAAGGCTTATACCTACTGCAGAGCATACTTTAGAAGATGTAACTTATACTGTTAAGGCCTTCGCTGAAGTAAATAAAAAACTGAAAGAGGGACAATATTCGGCCGAAAAAATGGCTGTAATTAACTGATAATTAGTTTGTTATGAATAAGCCCTGTAGCGCATGCTACAGGGCTTTTCCTTTTTAACCCATCAACCAACGAACAATAGGGGATCATAAAGGAATTATTATCTCCAGTATCCGCCAAACCACATACGGCGGTGCCACCTGTTCCACCCCCAATAGCCGGGTACCCATACACGGCCGTAGTAATAAGGATTATATGCTACACATGGCCTTGGAGGGCAGTAGTATGCATGCGGGCCGCAATATCCACCGCGGTAAGCATATCCACCATGGTATCCATATCCGCCTCGGTAATATCCACCCCGGGCATCCGATCTTCCTGCAAAGCCTACCAGGAAGCCGATAGCTAATATTACAATGTACTTTTTCATGACAGTTTTGTTTTGGTTACAACTTTAAGACTGTATGAGGTGGAATGGGTTTAAAGAACTGTAAAAATGAATGGTTAAAATTTGTTAACAGGTACTATCCTTTTGAGGTTGGCGAATTGCCCAGGTTTCTAATTCCTTTCCAAATTATTTTAAGGTCGGTAAATACATGATAATCGCGGGCATAAACAGAGTTGATGCTATGTACAGATTCTGAATCTTTAACAGGCGTATCGAGCGAGTCGATAGGAGAAAGCACACCATCTTTAATTTTAGGAAGCCTTTGTGATATACTGTCTGGTGCATAACCTACCAACGATTTTAGGCCAAGGCCAACGCTTATTATGTTTTTAAAATAACCAATCGGATTCCGCTGAATCAGTATTAATAGTGGGCTTAATAAGAAGAAAAGCAAACTGCCTATAATATCAAGTATGCGTTTATCGCGAATATTAGGAGTAGTATTTATAGCATGTACGTCAATAACATAAAGCTCGCCACTTGTATGTATTGAGTTGCTGCCAATAATAGCCCAGCTTTCGGGCGGCGCTATTTTAAATTCCAATTCTGTTTTAGGTATAGATGACATGGCATCCATTATTAATTGTGTAGACAGATCTTTAGCGCAAAAAATAACTTCGTTAATGTCGTAAATGGTAATAAGTTCACTCCATTTATTAAATCGTGTACCATTGCCGTTGGCTGGTTGTACCTGCTCCGGATTAGCATAGTGTATCTCTTCAAATTTCACTCCGGTCTTATCTAATAGGTCGTGTACGCGTTTGCATTCATCATCGGTCCCAATAATAAGTGGCCTGCGTGTATTTTTGCCAAATCCGGGTACTTTAATTATTCTGAGTAGTTGGCGTATTCCTGTAAGTGCAAGAAGCACCCAGGTGCTACCTATAAATATAAGGGCCCTCGAAAAGCGATAGTTTTCCGGTAGCAAAGCATATAGTATAAGTATCAATCCTGTTCCCCACAATATGCCTCTAATGGTTTTCCAGTGGCGCATTGGCTTATCATAACCACCACTAAACAGTATGCAGAGTATCCAGGTAATAATATAAAAGGGCAAGATCAGCAACAGAAAGTTACGTGAGTAATAATCGGATGATGAGAACTTTAACTGCCCGTAAAACAATGATATAAAGTAGTAACCTATATAGATGAATACAAAATCGGCGATGGGCAAAGCAACCTTATTAATAAAACGCCTGGTTATAGAAATTGATGCTCTGAAAAATATAGCTGCATTAATAAGCGTTGAAAAAAGTTTTGCATTCTGTTTCGAAAAATGCTTTATGGCAAATATGCGCATGGCATTGTAAAACATAATAACATAGTTTACGCTTCCCTTGCGTGTGCTTTCTCCTTTGTAGTGTATTATTCGTGTTTCAGAAAAGTAGTAGTTTTTGTAGCCTGCCTTGGTAATACGGTACGACATATCAATATCTTCTCCGTACATAAAGAATGTCTCATCCAATAGGCCTGCTTTATCTAAAGCCGCTTTACGCATAAGCATAAAGGCACCCGAAAGCACATCAACCTCATTTGTTTCATCTTTTGATAGGTAGGTGAGGTGATACTTGCCAAACCTTTTTGAACCGGGAAACAATGATGCTAAACCGAATATTTTATAAAAAGCTACTTCAGGAGTTGGCAGCGCCCGCTTCGATTCCGGAAGGAAATGCCCTTTGCCATCTATCATTTTCACACCCAGTGCACCTGCATCAGGGTGCGCATCCATAAAGGCTGTTGTCTTTGTAAAGGTCTCTTCTTCAACTACTGTATCTGGGTTTAGTAATAATATATATTCGCCCGAAGCTTGTTTAATGGCTTGGTTATTGGCGGCCGAAAAACCTACGTTCTTTTTATTCTCAATAAGCTTCACTTCAGGGAATTTTTCCCGTAGCATTTCTATGGAGCCGTCAACTGAGTTATTGTCTACTATCCAAACTTCAGCTGCAATGTTCTTAGTAGCCTTCCTTACCGAATAAAGGCATTGTTCGAGAAAGTGCTTAACGTTGTAATTGACAATAACTATAGATAACTTCATACAACCTGGGGTAGTTATTTACGCGATAAGGAGGATTCGTAAGAAACGCGTAGTAATATAGATTGCCCCAGGGTAACTTCATCGGTGTATTCAAGTTCATCACCTACCGATACCCCACGTGAGAGCGTGCTGAGGGTAACACGCAGTGCGCCCAGTTTTTTATAAAGGTAAAAATTGGTGGTATCACCTTCCATTGTTGAGGGTAGTGCCATAATAACTTCCTTTACACCACCGGCTTCAACACGTTTTATAAAGGGGTCAATATGCAGATCCATAGGTCCTATTCCGTTCATGGGTGAAATAATACCTCCTAAAACGTGATAAGTGCCATGATATTGCCCTGTATTTTCAATTGCTATAAGGTCGCGAATATCTTCTACCACGCAAATGGTTGAATGATCGCGGGTAGGGTTAGAGCATATTTCGCATTTCTGGTTCTCAGCTATGGCAAAACATATTTCGCAATACTTTATTTCTTCCGAAAGCCTGGCCACAATAGCCGACCATTGTTTCAGGTCTGCTGGTTCCTGCCTTAGCAGGTATAATACATAGCGTAGTGCGGTCTTTTTTCCTACTCCGGGTAGTTTGGCAAATTCGGCTACGGCTTTTTCTAAAAGTTGAGAAGGCAGATTCATTGTTCAAAAATAGGAATTAAATTTAGCATGTCGTCACTGCGAGCCCTGACGCTTTGGGCAGGCGTGGCAGTCTCAGTATTTTTACCACTCCCATAGGGATGCCTCTGACATAATTCTTAATTAAAGGGGGGTAGCAACTGATACCTCCCTATTACACCTTAACTCAATGATTTTCAGCTAAAACGGTTGAAATATTTTTTACACTTTGTTACCCCCCCCCTCCATGTCGTTTCGTGTCGTTCTGTGTCGTACTGCAACATTTTTTTGCTTGTCAAACCAATTAAATAGCAATTGTATATCAAAGAACATTCTATCCCTCTCCTAGAGTCTGAATAGGAGCAGGGGTAATATCATGGCAATACAAATTTAAACTATAAATTAACTATATGTAATAAAATGGTTTATTTGTTTTCAACAACCCGATCGGTGGATATTAATAACCTGAAAACGCAGTATGGATTAAAGGCATACCTTTGCCTCTTATTACACAAGTAGAAATGGATACCCCAAAAATATTTTCGATATACGCTGAAATGACTCCCAACCCAATGGCTATGAAATTTGTGGCCGACAGGATGTTATTACCCGAAGGCGCTCAGCTAGAGTTTTTGAAAAAAGAAGATGCCGTTTCTTCTCCGGTAGCATTAAAATTATTCGACCTGCCTTTTGTAAAAGGGGTTTATATCACATCTAACTTTATTACGGTACTGAAGAATGATAAGGCCATGTGGGATGATGTAGTATTTGATGTACGCGATTATATAAAGGAATTTATGCAGAATGGCGGCAAGGTTTGGATAAAACCTGCTATTGATGTAAACATTCCGAAGGGTGTTGAAGCACCTGCACCGGTTGCAGTAGTTTCTCATACCCAGCCAACTAACGACATTGAAAATAAAATTATAGAAGTACTCGATTCATATGTAAAGCCTGCTGTTGAAAACGATGGAGGGATGATATTATTCCAATCGTTTAAAGATGGCATTGTCACACTTCAGTTAAAAGGCGCTTGCAGTGGTTGCCCTTCCTCTTCCAAAACCCTTAAATCGGCAGTTGAGCAAATGCTTATACGCATGGTGCCTGAGGTGAAAGAAGTTCAGCAAGAAATGGCATAAGAACGGAATATCTAATATCCAACAAGGAATATCGAATTCCGAAATTTTAAAAACCAAGACGGATTTTGTTTTTTACTTCAATATTCAATATTGGGTGTTCAATATTCGATATTTACTTTCTAGTGTTTTACGTATATCGAATGTGGCATAAAGTACTTTGATATAAGAAAGGAAAACGAAGACACTATCATTAACGGTACAAGCAGGGCATAGCCGCCTGTTGCTTCAGCAATTAAAAATATAGCAGTCAACGGTGTATGCATTACACCACTCATTAGTCCTGCCATGGCAACGGCTATAAAATTGGGTTCGTTTAGTTTATTAATACCCAGTATTTTGTAAATGTTGAAGTAGTTGACGCTGTATACAAAAAAGAAGCCCACCATAGAACCCATAAAGAGGGAAGGTGCAAAAAAACCACCATTGCCACCGGCGCTTATAGTAAGCTGTGTTGCCACAATCTTTACCAGCAATATACCCACAGTAAATACCAAAAGCGCAACCTCACTTGTTTGATAGTTGGAAAAAATACTGCCGTTAAATAAGCTTGTATAATCGGTATTTAAAAGTAGCTGAACTGTATGATAACCCTCGCCATATAATGGAGGGAATAAGAAGATAAGCGCACCTAAAACGGCGCCACCAATTGCTGCCTTTTTATAAGGATTCAATGTGGGTTTTATTAGTTTCTCGGAAAAGGCAATGCCCTTCATTACATAAACTGAATAAAAACCCAAGAGAATACTCATGGCAATATAAAATGGCAGGGCTTTTAAATCCCAGCCCATTGTGCGTATATAGAATATTTGTTCGGTGCCGTTTATCAATTGAGCTATTACCGATGCAAGTGCGGAAGAGATAAGTAAGGGTACAAAGTTTACAGTAGAAAACTCACCAAGCAATACTTCTATGGCAAACAACACACCTGCTATTGGTGCGCCAAATATGGCAGATATGCCTGCCGCCGCCCCGCATGCAAGTAATAGGGTGCGTTCTTTATACTCTAAATTAAAAAGAGCTGCAATATTCGAACCAAAGGCAGAGCCTGTAACAACAATGGGAGCCTCTAAACCCATAGAACCGCCAAAGCCTACCGTTAACGAAGATGTGATCATGTGCGAATACATCTTGTCTTTTTCCATGTAGCTCGATTTGTGGTATATGTTATTTACCACATTGCTAATGCCCCTGCCTAATTTGCCTTTTTGTACTATAAAAGTATATGCGGTAGCAAGTAATATGCCTATAACGGGGAAAACAAGCAGCCAGTAATTAGTTCCTTTTTGGTGAATATCTAATAGCGCTTCAAGTCCGTGTGTTGCCTGCTTAAGCACTACAGCCGCCAGCCCGGCCAATACTCCAACCACAATACTTAACAATAAAAAAAAGTTCCGGTGGCTTAAGTGGAATCTAGTATGAACTATTTTCTGGATTAATGGGGGTAACTTCATCAAGCAAAGGTATAAAAACCAAAGGATGAAGGATATTCAATAAACTGCATTTTGATAAATCCTTTAATTTTTATCAAGAGCCTTTCTTACTTTCCTTGTAAACTTTTTAGAAGGCTTAAATGCAGGAATAACATCCGAGGCTATTTTTATTGGAATGTTTTTAGGGATGTTCCTGCCCATTTTTGCAGCCCGTTTCTTTAAGCCAAAACGGCCAAAACCACTTAGGGCAACATGTTCTCTGTTTAATAAGTGCTCTTCAACCGATAACATAAAGGTCTCAAGTATTTTTCCTACCACAGCTTTTTCAATGGAGGTTTGTTCTGCAACTTCTTTTACAATTTCTGCTTTTTTCATAATGATGATATTTAATTGTTTAATTTCTGAAACCACGAAGGGGCCGGGAAGGCTGACGTGCCCAATGCCTTTCCCATGCTCCAACGTGTTTCAACCAACTTATTTTACTTCTATTACTAAGTATTTTGATTCGCTCCAAAAAGCCATTGGGTCAGTAATGTGCAATGTGTCTGAATTGCCAGTGCCTAATATTTTATAAGAATCTAAAGGATGAGTGGTTATCAGCTTAGCGAACTTATGTTGTAATAAAATATCATGGAGTTTTGTCATATCCGCCCTGGCGAATGACGTATTATTAAATCCGGGTTTAAGTTCTGAAGCACCACCAATTCCAATAATACTTCCTTCTTTGGTAATTATGCCGTGTTTTTTCAGATCCTTAAAGGTCCCCAGCATATAATACACTGCATTTACTGCCGACCGCATTGCACTAATTTCCTCCCTTTGTCTGTGTATTACAGCAATACTATCGTTAAATTGTGCTGTGATCTTTTGGAGTGAAGCATTGCTTTCTGCTAATTTGGTTTGTAACTCAGCTATTTGAGAGTCTTTTTCAACAAGTTCTTTGGTCAAATGCTGTATTACTTTTTCAAGGTCCGCATCTTTTTTATCTTCTTTTTTAAGCTTCTTTTCAAGCTGAAATACCTTTTTGTTTTCGAATACTATCCTGCCATCCAGCGTTTTTATATCTTCAATTATGCTTTTGGGTGGTTCACTTCCTTTGACAGATAATATTTTCTCCTTCACTTTTATGCTATCAATATTATTCTGTATTTCATCCAGTGTTTTAACGTATGATACAATGGCCGAATCTTTTTGCTTCGCAAGTTGTACCATTATAGAATCCTGAGCGCTTAGAGCCAGAATTTGTTGCATCTGCTTTGAATTATCAGAACATGCTGTAAAAAAAACAGATGCAATTAATATATACTTAAGTGTATTCATGGTTTATCTTTTTGAATTAGTATCAATCTCTGATCCATTTATTCTATAAATGGAAATACTGAGTTTAATAAAGCACTATAAATAAGGCAACTTGTTTCACTTCTGTAAATACAATGCCATAGTAAGCCGGAATAGTAGTAAAGCCTTAGCTTTTATACTTGAGAGGAGGTGGAGGTGCGTGGTAAGAATAGGAGGAAAGAAATTCCTGTTGCTGTACATGAAGGTGCGAAAAGGATAAAATGTGTTTTACCCTTCCCGGATTTATGGAGGCTGCATCTGTAATTACAACTGGCAAAAGTGAGGAACTCTTGTAAACAGCATAAGAGTGTATAGTGCTTTTTTGATCTACTCCATTACGGAAAAGTAAAAATTGATGAGTGCTGGTTGGTTTATTGCCATTCATGCTTGAAGCGGAGCATGCAACAGAAAAATGAACTCGATTACATATATAATGTGAGCCTGAAACTGGAGGGATTGCAATGCTTTTAGCAACACCGGCTGCGAATAGTAAGGGGAGAATAAGGAAAAATATTTTGGAATATCTTTTCATAAAACTACCACTGGTTTGATTTATAGAAATCAAATGTATTATAATTGCCAATTAAATAATCACTATTTAACTTTTTTTAAGGTTACCCGGTTCCAATACCTTGTTAGTATTTTAGCGTATCAATTGTTCCCGATAAAGCCTATAGCATAGCAAAGGGCTCTCGAAAGTGCTTATTATCAGTGCAAAATAATAACCGCCATGGTTTAAATTCTTCTTAGTTCTACAAGATTGCTATAGAATCAATCGTTATTTTTGAAAGATGAAAGTATTGCTCATAGAAGATGAAAAGCAGCTTGCTGATTCTATTTCGGCATACTTGGCCAAGGAGGGCTATGCCTGTGAAGTTGCTGCAAACTTTACTACAGGTGATGAAAAGATACAGGTATATGATTACGACTGCATATTGCTTGATATAACGTTACCGGGCGGTAATGGGCTCGACATACTGAATAGCTTAAAAAAGAGAAAGCCTAATGCTGCAGTTATTATTATTTCGGCAAAAAACTCACTCGACGACAAGATAAAAGGCCTTGATCTGGGTGCAGACGATTACCTGCCGAAGCCCTTTCACTTATCGGAACTTAATGCGAGGCTGAAATCAGTAATACGTCGCAGAAGCTTTGGAGGAAGTAACGAAATTGTGTTCAACGAAATTATAGTTAACCCATCGGCCCTGAGTGTAATCGTAAAGGGCGAGCCTGTTGTGCTTACAAAAAAGGAATATGATTTACTGCTGTTTTTTTTGGCGAATAACGACCGTGTAATTACACGAGAATCTATTGCAGAGCATTTGTGGGGTGAAGAGATGGATGGTATGGACTCGTTTGATTTTATTTATTCGCATATTAAAAACCTCCGTAAAAAAATAGTGGAAAAAGGTGGTGCCGATTATATTCAAACCGTATATGGCATGGGTTATAAATTTGTAAAGAAATGAAGCTACTTACCCGCACTAATATTTACTTTCTTATTCTTACGCTTATTGTTTTCGCTTTAGGCGGAATGGTGTTTTACGAGCGGATTCATTCCATCTTGAGGGAAGATGCATTAGAAAGACTAGAGCAGGAACAGGAAAAAATATCGGATTATGTAAGTATAAATCATGCTTTGCCCCAAAATGCAATATCGCTGGGCGATTCTGTTGCCTTCTCTGCAGGGACCTCTAACGAAGAACGTAAAATTGGGCATATAAGATTGTTTAATAAAACCGAAAAAGAATTTGAGCCATATCAAACCCTAACGTTTTCAATAAGTATAGGGAGCCAACCGTATAAGGCTATAATCTATCGCCCCTTAATTGAATCAGATGATCTAACAGCAGCAGTTGCGGAAGCAATAGCTATTATAGCTTGTTGCCTTTTGTTTGTATTGCTGGTGTCAAATTTCTTTATCTCGAAAATGGTGTGGAAACCTTTTTATCGTACGTTAGAAAAAATAAAATCATTTGACCTGATTAAAGAAAGTAAAGTAGAATTTGATAAAACTAACATTCAAGAATTTAAAGAGCTCAATGAAGTAATTGGTTCTATGACCCAAAAAATAGCATCTGACTATCATAATTTGAAACAGTTTACTGAAAATGCATCGCACGAATTACAAACCCCACTTGCTATTATACAGTCGAAATTAGAATTGCTTATACAGTCAGAAAACCTTTCGGCCAAGCAGATGGAAGAAGTGCAGGTAGTGTATGAAGCAGCAGGAAGACTATCGCGTTTAAACCAGGCCTTGCTGCTATTGACTAAAATTGAAAATAAGCAGTTTGGCGAGACTATACCAATTGCATTAAATGATAGTATTAAAGATAAACTCGAAGCTTTTTCCGCTCTCATAGAACATAAAAATATTGCAATTGAGAAACACTTAATACCACTTTCTGTGAATATGAATCCTGTCCTTGCCGACATGCTTATCAATAACCTAATAGGCAACGCCATTAAGCACAATATACCCGGCGGAAAACTATCGGTGATCCTTTCAGAAAAAAGCTTTACAATTGAGAATACCGGAAAGCCACTTACAGCCATTCCCGAAGATCTTTTTCAGCGTTTTCGTAAAAACGATAACTCTTCAGAATCATTGGGGTTGGGCCTTGCTATTGTTAAACAGATATGCGATGAATATGGGTTTCAGGTATACTATAAATATACTGATGGCTTGCATACCATTGATGTGAAATTCTGAAGCACAGAAAATCTCCAAAATCGGGTTTTATGTTTGTGTAAACAAAGTAAAATCTACTCCATGAAAAAGGTAATAATAACTGTTGCACTCCTTACAGGTGTAATTTGTGTTAACGCGCGAAAGGTAACCGAAGCAGATGTTCCTGCTGCTGTTAAAACAGAATTTAAATCGCTTTATGCAGATGTGAAAGAAGTGAAGTGGGAAAAAGAAAAAAGCAACTACGAAGCTAACTTTAACCAGGGTAAAACTGGAATGTCGGTAACCATAACTACTGCCGGAAAGCTTATGGAAACAGAAACAACCATTGATGCAATCGCATTACCTAAAGCTGCTACAGATTATTTGACTAAGAACCTGCCGGGAAAGAAGATAAAGGAAGCATCGAGTATTAAAGATGCATCGGGCAAAACTACATATGAGGCAGAGGTAGATGAGGTAGACTATACTTTTGACGATAAGGGTAATTTTCTTAAAAAAGAAAAAGATAACGACTAAGTAACAATTGTAAGTTAAAAAGCCTCGCGCAAGCGGGGCTTTTTTGGCATAGGTAAGGGATATATTTGATAGGTTTTACAGAATAAATGAATAGGAGAAAGAAATACTATGTGTGGCTATTTGCAGGCATGTTAATGCTTGCGGGGCCATTATATTCTCAAAATGGAAAGACCTTAAATGATTACATTAATGCTGCGCTTGCAAACTCTCCTGTATTAAAGGAAGATTATGCAAAGATCGAGCAAAGCAAGATCGATAGCAGCATAACGGGCGCTGCTTATAAGCCGCAATTGAATCTTACAGGGCAGGCATTGGTTGCCCCATCATACGGCGAGTTCGGTTACGATAAAGCAATAACAAACGGAGGGAATTATGAAGCAATAGTAAGTGCCACACAGATAATTGCTCCCCGTAAAGAAATAAAACTTAACCGCACCATCAGCTCATATACGCGCCAATCGTTAGCAAATGAAGCCAGGAAAACAGAGAACGAAATAAGAAAAGATGTAACCGATAAATACCTTAATACCTGTTTACTTCAGCAGCAACTGCAATTTTATTTAGGCAGCGATAAGTTTTTACAGAACGAAAAAAATACGCTCAAAACATTAACAGATAAAGGTATTTACCGTATGTCTGATTATTACCAGTTTGCAGTCGAGGAACAATCAGAGAGAACGCAAGTGGTGCAATTGTACACACAGGTATCGCAATCGTTAAGCCAGTTGAATGAAGCATGTGGTATAACTGATACTGCTACGTACACATTTGTTGTCCCTCAGCTAGATAACTACAGGCAGGCAGATATGAAGCAATTATCATGGTATGTCAAATTCCAGTTTGATAGTCTGCAACTTGCAAGCCAGCAGGCTTTATTAGATGCTCAGTATTATCCGCATTTGTCGTGGTACGCCGATGCAGGCATAGAGGCATCTCAACCTGATTTAATTTACAAGAGCTTTGGTAATAGCCTGGGTTTAAACCTTGCTTTCCCTTTGTTCGATGGGCATAAAAAAGAGTTGAAACATAAATCGCTCACTATTTCAGAGAGTATAAGGTCCAACTACGAACTGTCGTATTCTAAAACCTATTCTACGCATACTATCTTTTTGGTAAAACAAATTCAGGATGCCGGAAAACTTATTGTACAACTTACATCTGAGGAGCAGCAAGTGCAGGAATGGATGAAAGTAGATGAGGCGCAATTGGCAGCAGGTAATATTTCCATCACCGACTTTTTGATAGGCTTAAAAAAAGAATTAGAAGTGAAAAATGATATGGCACAAGCCATCATAAACCAACAACTTTTACAAAATGAATTTAACTTTTGGAATCATTAAACCTATGAAGGGTTTAGTACTTAAATACATATTGGCTGCATTTGCCATTGTGCTTATGTTTACAGCCTGTAAGCATGATGCGGGCGACAAAGGTGATGATGGCGAATCAACTGAAACAGGAAAGATCGATGTTACAATTACATCACCAAGAATCGGGACTATATCACAAAATGAAAACTTGAATGCCACAACTGTTTATCAACTTAACGATGCAGTAAGGGCACCAATTGCAGGGTATATACGGAAGATAAATATTGTACCTGGACAAGCAGTGAAGGCTGGCGATATATTGTTTACTATGCAAACAAAAGAAGCTGCAGCAATGGGTTCCGTAAAGGATAGTTTGTTCCCTTCAATGGGGGCAATATTGGTTAAGGCTACAGAAGGCGGAATTGTAAAAACGATCAGCCGCCAGGTGGGCGATTATATGCAGGACGGCGATGAACTGGCTACCATTGCAAATAATGCAAGCCTTGTATTTATGCTGGATGTGCCTTATGAAATGCGCAAGTATATAAAACAAGGTGGAACATATAAAATTACCTTGCCCGATGGAGAATCAATACAGGCAGAAATTACATCGCAGGTTCCGGGAATGGATAAAGCAGTGCAAATGGAACGCTATATACTTCGTTCATCTTCTTCACTCAACCTGCCCGAAGGATTGATTGGAACGGTAACCATTCCAACATCAGCACAAACAAAGACTACCATTCTGCCTAAGAGCGCAGTATTAAGCAATGAAACGCAGACTCAATTCTGGGTAATGAAACTGGCGAACGATTCTACTGCTGTAAAGGTTGCTATTGAAAAGGGCATTGAAACAAAAGACAGTGTACAAGTGAAGAAACCTGATTTTAAAGAAAGTGATAAAATACTTATTTCAGGTAACTATGGCCTGGCAGATACGGTGGCAGTAAAAACGGGCAAGGATAAATAATGAAGGATAAGTTCTATATAAAGTTTAAAAACCCGCTGATAGCAATAGTTGTCTTTTCGCTTATTGGCGGCTATTTTGCTTTTAAAAGGACAGAGACTGCTTTATTGCCCAATGTTGTTTTTCCTAAGGTGAAAATAATCGCCGAAAACGGCGAACAACCTGTGGACAAGATGATGATAACGGTTACAAAGCCTTTAGAGGAAGCCATTAAGCAAGTACCATTTTTACAACGTGTATATAGCACTACCAGCCGTGGCGAATGCGAAATAAACGTTTACCTGAACTGGGATGCCAATATTGATATAAGCGAACAGCAGATAGAGTCGCGCATTAATCAGATACGTAATGAATTACCTGCCGATGTGCAGGTGAAGGTTGAAAAGATGAGTATGTATTCGGTTACTGCTGTAATGGGTTATGAACTAACCAGCGCCGATAAAACACCAATAGATCTTAACTGGGTGGCGCAATACACTGTAAAGCCTTTCTTCTCACAGGTGGATGGGGTATCGAAGGTTGAAATTACCGGAGGTAAGAACAAAGAATATTGGGTAGAACTAAATACTAGCAAAATGAGCAGCCTTGGTATAACACCTGCTATGGTGAAAGATGCTATGCAAAAAAGTGATTTTATTGAAGCCAACGGTTATTCATCCGATTACAGACGGATGTACCTGTCATTGACCGATGCCAGTATTTATAATATGTCGCAACTGGAAGACATTATCATTAATTCTGATTCTTCCGGCTATGTAAGGTTGAAAGATATAGGGCGCGTGCAGGTTCATGAAGAGATTGCTTTTACACGCATAAGCGCTGATGGTAAGCCTGCATTGCTGGTAGATGTATTGCAACAACCTAATACCAACCTTGTTGGCCTTTCTGCACGCATGGAAGAGAAAGTAAAGGAGTTAAAAAAATTACTCCCTTCGGATGTGCATATTTCAAATTATTACGACCAAGCATCGTTTGTAAATGATGCAATGCGAAGCGTGAAAGATGCATTACTTATTGGGCTTGCATTGGCTATAATAATGGTGGTTATTTTCCTACGCTCGCTTAGAGCATCGTTTGCAGTGTTGCTTACAATACCTGTTACATTATCATTAACGGTAATGGTGCTTTATGCTTGTGGGGACACATTCAATATTATGACATTGGGTGCTATTGCGGCAGCCATTGGTTTAATAATAGATGATGCTATTGTTGTGGTGGAGCAAATACACCGCATAAGAGAAGAGTCCCCTGAGATAAAAGCATTTGAAGCGGCACAAAAAGCGATACATAAATTATTGCCCTCAATGATAGGTTCATCGTTAAGTACTATTGTCATTTTTATACCATTTATGTTTTTATTAAGTGGTGTATCGGGGGCATATTTTAAAGTTCTTACGGCAACTATGCTTATTGCATTGGTATGTTCGTTCTTTGCCACATGGCTCATCTTACCTGTTATCTATTCCTATTTTTCAAAAGGTATTGTTGCCACTAAAACATCTCACCATGTAAAAAAGCAGAAGTGGGTAATATTTTTTGTCGAAAATCCCTGGACCAGCCTTATTGTAATTGCCGTTATGGTCGTGGCTTTTATTTGTATTTATCCGAAACTCGAAACAGGCTTTTTGCCCGATATGGATGAAGGCACTATAGTAATGGATTACTTTACCCCGCCCGGAACATCGCTTGAAGAAACCGATAGTATTTTGCATAAAGTAGAAAAAGCTGTGATGTCAATTCCTGAAGTAAGAACGTATGTGAGGCGCACGGGTACCGAAATGGGCTTTTTTATTACTGAACAGAACCGTGGCGATTTTCTTATTCAATTAAAAAGCGGCATAAAAAAAACCACCGATGAGGTTATAGATAATATACGCGATGCAGTTGTGGAAACGGGTCAGCCGGTACATTTAGAATTCGGCCAACGTATAGAAGATATTTTAGGCGATTTGATGGGCGAGACTGAACCCATACAGGTAAAAGTATATGGCAACGACCCTGATGTATTGCACACTATTGCATATAAAGTTGCAGATGCTATAAAGGATGTAAATGGCGTTACCGACGTGTTTAATGGAGTAACTATTGCTGGCCCCGATATTAGTATAAGGCCCGACCTTACCCAATTAAAAAAGTTTGGCATTACTCCCGACGATTTTCAGTTTCAGTTGCAAACCCGGTTAAATGGTTCTGTGGTTGGTACTGTATTTGAAAAACAACAGCTCACTAATATTCGGATTCTGCAAGGCAATTCAGATTATCACCAGAGTATTGATGAATTGAAAAACAGTAGTGTGTTCTTCCCTGATGGCAGATTGCAACCTATTACCCACCTTGCCACCATAACACCTACAGAAGGTGTTGCCGAAATTAACCGTGAGAACCTACAGCCTGTAGTAATGATCACTACACGACTTAGTAATCGGGACTTAGGCAGTACCATGAAAGATGTTAAGAAAGTAATACAACAAAAAATTGTTCTGCCACAAGGCTATCATATTGAATATGGAGGAGCATATGAAGAACAGCAACAATCTTTTCATGAACTGATGATGATACTTATTACCTCGTGCCTGCTGGTGTTTAGTATTGTACTTTTTCTGTTCAAAGATTTCAGGCCTGCATTTATTGTATTACTTATTGCAGTGTTAGGCGTAACCGGAAGTTGTATAGCACTATACTTAACAGGCACACCACTCAATGTAGGCAGCTATACCGGGCTTATTATGATTGTGGGTATAATAGGAGAGAATGCCATATTCACCTTTCAGCAGTTTGCCGAAAACCATTTAACAACCGGCACTAACGAGGCACTTGTATTTGCTATATCTACGCGCTTAAGGCCAAAAATAATGACTGCCCTTAGTGCAATTATTGCACTTATGCCATTGGCGTTGGGTATTGGTGCAGGTGCCACTTTGCATAAACCACTTGCCATTGCAGTAATTGGTGGCTTAATTGCAGCACTGCCATTACTGCTTATTATTTACCCGGCATTGTTGGCAATGGCTTATAAGGAGAAATAAAATTATTTGATCTGCATCAAGTTTGATTGCAAAGAATCGACCAATTTTTTCTCATCGCGCCTGTAAACTTTAATTACATAGCGGAACCCAATAGTCGAGTAACAAGAATCGGGGTTGATAAATGCTTTTGCATTCATTCCTTCTGTGTTCTTTCCTGCTTTGCTACCTTGTCGGTCATCATACCAATTAGCTCCTCTTACTAGCGAAGCCGAGCCTGAAGATGAGGCGGTATCGTTCATTGCATTAAAGTAATCTTCATTGGCAAGTATTAGTTTAGAATCTTTACCGCCTAATTGTTCCAATAATTTATGCCTGTAATCATAAATGGTCTTCCAATTGTCCTTATAAGTTTCCTGCATCCATTCCGATACATTGCCGCCCATAAATGAAATGCCATTACAATCGTAATTGGCATCCATTGATGGATACTTTTGCAGGCTTTTGCCATATTTCTGTAAATCGGACCTTAGTAAAACATCATTAGCTATGTTTGAATATCCTGATAGTCTTCTCATACTCCTGCCTAAAGAATAAGTACTTGCTGAAATAAAAAGCCTTGTCCATACAGCAGTATCTATTTCTTTTGTTGGTGTTAGGTTTTTCTTGTGATCGCTTAGAAATGGAGTAATTGCATTATTCCATTTAAATGACAGGTCGGTTCTATATGAATAATCGCACATCATTTTTTCATAGGTCGGGTAAATTTCAGCCTGCCCATCTTTTTTGCCTGCTGTTTCTGCTATCTCCCATTCATATTCTGTCGGTAGTTCATAAGTAACTATCCATTCATTTTTTCCTTCTTTAAATAACTTCTCTCTTTCTTGTTCCGTTTTCCAGGCTAAAAAGGCCTGGGCCTGTTCTTTTGAGATTCCTACTACAGGATAATCATCGAATGCAGGATGCCAGAAATACATATTTGTCATTGGTTCCATAGATGAATATTGGAAATTATTTATCCATGCAAGCGTATCTGGGTAACAGTTTACTATGTGTCTGGTGAATTTTGCTTTTTCAATATTTTTATCTACTGTACAATAGAGGTAATTTAATTTTCGCGTATCAATTTCAGGTCTCTGGTAAAACCTTTCATCTGCTGGTTTATATAAACCTCCATCAGTTAACTTTTCTAAAACATAATGATCAGAATAGTTTACCTTCGTTTTCCAGTTAATTGGTGGAGGATCAATCTCTGGTCCAGTTGTATTATAAATGGTCATAGTGGGGTCATTCTCTGCTAATATTCGATGTGCAAGCGAATCTCTTACCCAATCTACAAATTCACGATATTCTTTATTGGTAATGGTTGTTTTACTGAAATAAAAAGGTTGCATCATTTCGTACAATGGCTTATTTAAGTGTAGTTTTATAGTGTACACATTTCCATCATAAATAGTATCGCAAATAGGGGTAGCGTAAAACCGGAAAGCTTCGGGAAGCGACGAAGAATATCGCCCGGTTATTTTTTGCATAATATAATCGAGAGCAGTAAGTGAAGGATTGAAATACACACATTCCTTAAATGGTATTATCGGCTTTTGATAGTATTTCCTATAGTACGTAATACGCGCTATAAACTCCTTTTGCTTATTCGTTAGTTGGTTTAACGAATTTCCTTTTATGAGCTCAGCGTAGTCTTCAAAACTCCTTGGTATATAAAACTCATTGCCCGCATTAACAATATCGGTGTCTATTCCACTAGTTGACGGCCTATAAGGGAGGAACTTCTCCTTTGTAAGGAATATATCATCGATAACATAGTAAGCGTGTTCAAGGTCAACCTTAATATTTGTTATACGATTGGGCGCGTTTTCTTTTATATATGACTCATCACGTTTTGCAGGAGCTAATACACCTTGTGTTTTACCTTCTTTTATAAGAAGGAGTATGCTAGATATGACAAGTGTTCTGTAAAGAGTGATTTTGAACATGGTAACGTATCTTCTATCAAAGATATGAAAAGATACTAATTCTTACAAGGGCAGGCCGGCGACATCTCTATCTGGCAATTGGGCAGGTAAGATTTTATGGTGTGCTGTGTTTCTTCGTTAATTAAAATATCACGCAAATCGAAAAACCGGAGGTTTACCAGCTTGCTTAATGAAGCAGGATAGTAGCCAATATTATCGCCCCACATATCGAGGTACCGTAATTTGGTAAGGTCGCCAAAGGCATCAGGTATAGCATCTAAGGGGTCGCGGCTCATTATAAACCATTGCAGATTGCTGAGTAGGCCAATTTCATGGGGTAGGGTATCAATACTATTATGCGAAAGAATAAGCATTTGCAGATTAGTAAGTTCCCCAATCCACGACGGTAATTTTTTAAGCTTGTTTTTACTCAGGTCGAGGCACTGCAAGTTTTTAAACTGCCTTATATCTTCGGGTACTTCGGTAAGTTTTTTCTTTATAAGAACCAGCTTAAGTACTTTATCGGGGTTAAGTTTGGCTTCATCTAATGATGTATAGCCCTTCATGGTATCGAGCGATAATGAATCAAGCATTTGGGCATGCCCAAGGTTAAAAGTCAATAATAAAATAAACAATACGACCCCTTTCATTCAATACAGTTTAACGCAAAGTTCGCAAAGAAAAGGCACGCAAAGAGCGCAAAGAAAAGAAACTTCTTAATGTATAGCTGTTAATTTTTAGAAGGTAATCTGTGAATCTGTGGCAATGTACTTTACTCTTTTCCTTCAAATACCCCCATAGCGCAGAACTTGTTGATTCTTTTCTGCACTAGTTTATCAGGCTCAAGTTTACTGAGTTTTTCAACCTGTTTTATGATCTCTTCCTTCACATATTGGAAGGCTTCTTTAGGGTCTACATGGGCTCCGCCAAGGGGTTCTTTAATAATACCGTCAATAAGTTTGTTGGCAAGCATATCTTCAGCGGTAAGCTTCAATGCTTCAGCTGCTTTTTCTTTAAAATCCCAGCTGCGCCATAATATAGATGAACACGATTCAGGAGATATTACCGAGTACCAAGTGTTTTCCAGCATCAATACTTTATCGCCAATGCCAATGCCTAAGGCACCACCAGATGCTCCTTCGCCAATAATAATACATATAACGGGCACGCGCAGGCGCATCATTTCAAATATGTTACGGGCAATAGCTTCTGCCTGCCCGCGTTCTTCCGCTTCAAGGCCGGGGTAAGCACCGGGGGTATCAATAAGGCAAACAATGGGCATGTTAAATTTTTCGGCAAGCTTAAACAGGCGTAATGCTTTGCGGTACCCTTCCGGGTTGGGCATACCAAAGTTTCTGTACTGGCGCTGTTTGGTAGTATTACCTTTTTGCTGGCCCACGAACATAATGCTTTGGTCGTCTATCCTGCCTATGCCGCCTACCATAGCTTTATCATCGTTTACTCCACGGTCGCCGTGCAGTTCGAAAAAATTGCTGTTGGTAATATATTGTATATAGTCGAGGGTATAGGGCCTGTCGGGGTGGCGAGATAACTGCACACGTTGCCATGGGGTAAGCTTCTCTGCTATCTGTTTACGGGTAACCTTTATCTTTTCTTCGAGTTCTTTAGAGGTAGCTGAGGTATCTATCTTACTTTTTTCCTTTACCTGCTTTAACGTCTCAAGCTGCTCTATAAGTTCCTCTACCGGTTTTTCAAAATCTAAAAAGTTCATCCAAATTCTTTTTGAGGCTGCGAATTTATGAAAATAGTGGGGCTATAGTGTTAAATAAGGCTAAATCGTTGTTATACAAGTAGTTTCAAGCTTACTTCCTTGTCGTTATCCAGTTGTTTCCTAAGTGCGGCCATACTCTCGAATTTTTCTTCGTTACGAATCTTCTTATAAAAGAACACACTCAGTTCCTTATCATATATGTTGGTATCAAAGTCGAAAATATGCACTTCCATGCTTCTGCCTTTACCTTCTACCGTAGGGTTAAGGCCTATACTCATCATGCCTTTATATCTTTTTCCTTCATGAGCCACGTAAACGGCATATATGCCATCGCCGGGTATAATTTTGTTCGTATCGGTAACCTCTAAATTGGCTGTAGGGTAGCCCAGTTCTTTTCCGCCCAGGTTAAGCCCATGTACCACTTTAGCATGTATAGAGTAGGTATAACCCAGAAAAGCATTGGCTGTTTCCATATCTCCTTCGGCAATGGCCCTGCGTATTTTACTTGAACTTATGGTTATACCACTTGACTGAAAAGGAGTGATTTCTTCCACCCCAAAGCCCAATACCGGCGCCCATTCCTTTAATTCTTTAATAGATCCTTCTCTGTTACGGCCAAAACGGTGGTCGTGGCCAATAACCAGGGTTTGTACATGCAGTTTGCCAACCAAAATATCTCGCACATAATTATAAGCCGATACCTTAGCTAGCTCTCTGGTAAAGGGATGTATGATGAGATGCTGTATGCCTGCCTCCTTTAATAGTGCCTCTTTTTCGTGAAAAGAGGATAGGAAGCGCATCGGTTCTCCATCTGGGAAGAGCACTGTTCGGGGATGTGGATTAAAGGTAAGCAATACACTCTCGGCTTGCTGTGCCAGCGATAGGCCATGAAGCCTTTTCAATATGCTTTGATGGCCCAGGTGTACCCCATCAAAAGTGCCGGTTGTAACTATAGTTTTTTTAACCCCTGCAGCCGCAAACTCGTCTATTGAATTATATATCTTCATCGTATATTTTTAGCCTATAAAATTTACTAACCGGCTGTGCAAAATTAAAAATTTGATAAAGCTATTGTAAGCATAAAAAATATTATATCTTCGCACCACTTTTTAAAAATAACATTTTACTATGACAACTGCTACCAATAAAGGCAAAATCGTTCAGATAATAGGACCTGTTATCGACGTAAGGTTTGAAGGCACTACCCTTCCTAATATTCTTGATGCACTTGAAGTGTTCAGGCCCGATGGCCAGAAGATTATCCTGGAGTGCGAACAGCACGTTGGGGAAGATACAGTGCGTACCATAGCAATGGACTCGACCGATGGTTTGAGAAGAGGTTTGGAAGTGACCAAGCTGAACGGGCCTATTACCATGCCAACAGGCGATAAGATAAAGGGCAGGTTGTTTAACGTAGTAGGTGATGCTATTGATGGTATTAATACCATGAGCAACGAAGGCGGATACTCTATCCACCGCGATCCACCTAAGTTTAAAGATCTTTCTACTTCAACCGAAGTATTATTTACCGGTATAAAAGTTATTGACCTTTTAGAGCCTTATGCTAAGGGCGGAAAAATTGGTCTGTTTGGTGGTGCAGGTGTTGGTAAAACAGTACTCATCATGGAATTGGTAAACAACATTGCAAAAGCATATTCTGGTTTATCAGTATTTGCCGGTGTTGGAGAACGTACCCGTGAAGGAAATGACTTATTACGTGAGTTTATAGAATCAGATGTTATAAAATATGGTGATGAGTTTAAGCACTCGATGGAAAAAGGCGGATGGGATCTATCTAAGGTAGATACCAAAGCCTTGGCAGAATCGAAAGCTACCCTTGTATTCGGACAGATGAATGAGCCTCCGGGAGCCCGTGCACGTGTGGCATTATCTGGTTTAACCATGGCCGAATACTTCCGTGATGGAGGTGATGATAGCAGTGCACAAGGACGTGATATTCTTTTCTTCGTAGATAATATTTTCCGTTTTACACAAGCCGGTGCCGAGGTATCTGCGCTGTTGGGTCGTATGCCTTCAGCCGTTGGTTACCAACCAACACTTGCCAGCGAAATGGGATTGATGCAAGAGCGTATCACTTCAACCAAACGCGGTTCAATTACATCGGTACAAGCCGTGTATGTACCGGCGGATGACTTGACAGATCCTGCGCCTGCAACTACATTTGCTCACTTAGATGCTACAACAGTATTGAACCGTAAGATTGCCGAGTTGGGTATTTACCCTGCGGTAGATCCTCTCGACTCTACTTCACGTATATTGTCTCCTACTGTATTGGGCGATGCTCACTACAATACTGCACAACGTGTAAAAATGACCTTACAGCGTTACAAAGAATTACAGGATATCATCGCTATTTTGGGTATGGATGAATTATCTGAAGAAGATAAGTTAGTGGTTAGCCGTGCTCGTCGTGTACAGCGTTTCTTATCACAGCCTTTCTTTGTAGCTGAACAGTTTACCGGCTTAAAAGGCGAATTCGTAAGTATTGAAGATACCATTAAGGGTTTCAATATGATCATGGATGGCGAAGTAGATCAATACCCTGAAGCAGCGTTTAACCTGGTGGGTAACATTGAACAGGCTATTGAAAAAGGTAAGAAGATTTTGGCCGAAGCGAAGTAAGTTTATAAAGTAAAAAGTTCATAAAGCAAAAAGTCAAAGACTTTAAAAGCTTTACGAGCTCTAAAACTTTACAAACTTTAAGAACTTTATAAACTTTAAGAACTGATGCATTTAGAAATTTTAACACCCGATAAAAAACTTTTCAGTGGAGACGCTGAATATGTTGACGTACCCGGTGAAGCAGGCAGGACAGGCGTATTGAGAAATCATGCTCCTATGATCAGTGCGCTTAAGGCCGGAAAAGTTAAGGTACGCGATATCGCAAAAAAAGAACATTTCTTTGATATTAAAGGCGGTATTATGGAGGTGCTTAACGATAAGGTTGTTGTGCTTGCAGAATAGTATTTAGTTTAAAGTATTAAGAGAGTCCTGCAGAAATGCGGGACTTTTTTATTTTATATAATTCTTAAATCTAAATGGATGTAGCCAGATATGTTTTCATTTGATTAACACCTACTTCTAACTAAAAGAATATATTTGCCGAAAATTGTTTAACTCCAAATAAAAATCATGAAAAAAATCTATTTATTAGCTCTTTTATGCTGTTGCAGCATATTATTTACCGGATGTCCTTATAACTCCGATGTGACTATTGACGACGCGAAAGCTGTAAAAATTGACGCGAAATTGTTGGGCAAGTTCCAGCAACGTAGTTCTGATGACGTTACTTATGTTGTAAAGCAAAAGGACGACAACACCTATTCAATCCTTGAAAAGCATAAAAAGACCGAAGGATCAACCCCGCAGGATGACAAAACCTACGAAGGCTTTTTGTCAATCGTTGATGGTACTAAGTTCCTGAACCTTTATGCTACCGACCAGGATACCAAATCGTACTACTTCTATAAAGTAGAACTTGATACCGAAACAGATGGATTTACACTTTTCCCTGTAACTGATTACATTACCGAAAAATTCACTGCTTCTGCTGATCTGAAGAAGTTTGTACAGCAATATAAGAACCTGAGCTTCTTTTATGGAAGTAAGGAGGAGTATATTAAGGTTGGCAAGTAATAGCTTGTTAACTATTGAAAAGCCCTGCATTTCTGCAGGGCTTTTTTTATGTATTCAATTAAGCATAGGTTGTTAGTAACGTTAGCAAGCCCCTCTTCCAAACCTGTCTTTTCATTCCTAATTTTGCTTGAATGAAGTTCAACAGCGTTACATCAGAAATTAAAGAATCTCTCCGCAAAATTGTTGGTAAGGAATATGTATTTACCGATAATGAAAGCCTGAAGCATTATGGGCATGATGAGACCGAAGACCTGAGTTTTTTGCCCTCAGTAGTTGTTAAACCCCGAAAGGCAGAGGAGATTGCTGAGATACTTAAAATATGTAACAAGGAACATATACCACTTACTCCACGTGGAGCTGGTACAGGTCTTAGTGGAGGGGCATTGCCTGTATATGGCGGCGTAGTGCTCTCAATGGAACGGTTCAACCAGATACTCCAAATTGATGAACGCAATTTGCAGGCAACTGTCGAGCCTGGGGTTATCAATCAGGTGTTTCAGGAAACAGTGGCAGAAAAAGGATTGTTTTATCCACCAGACCCTGCCAGCAAAGGCAGTTGCTTTTTGGGTGGCAATGTGGCTGAACGGGCCGGTGGGCCAAAGGCTGTAAAATATGGTGTTACAAAGGATTATGTATTGAATCTGGAAGTGGTATTGCCTACAGGAGAAACAATATGGACAGGCGCTAATGTGCTGAAGAACTCTACCGGATATAATATTACGCAACTGATGACCGGTAGTGAAGGCACATTGGGTATTATTACCAAAATAGTGTTCAGGTTAACACCTATGCCTAAGCACACTCTCCTTATGTTGGTTCCATTCTTTTCTGCTATAAAAGCCTGCGAAGCGGTGTCTGCTATCTTCAGGGCAGGCATTACACCGTCGGCTTTGGAGTTTTTAGAACGCGACGCTATAGATTGGGCTTTGAAATATGTAGATGGGCTTTCAGTTAATGTAAAAGATGATATACAGGCGCACTTGATCATTGAGGTGGATGGTAACGATACTGATGTGTTAATGAAAGAGTGCGAAAAAATATCTGAAGTAGTTCAGCAGTTTGAATGTGATGAAGTATTGTTTGCTGATACAGCCGAGCAAAAGAACGCCCTTTGGAAAATGCGCCGAAGTGTTGCCGAGGCAGTAAAGTCCCATTCGGTTTATAAGGAAGAAGATACGGTTGTACCCCGTGCAGAATTGCCAACACTATTATCGGGAGTAAAAAATATTGGAAAGAAGTATGGATTCAATTCTGTTTGCTATGGACATGCAGGCGATGGTAACTTGCACGTGAATATTATAAAAGGCAACATGACCGATGAGCAATGGAAAAACGATTTGCCTAATGGTATCCGCGAAATATTCCAGCTTTGTGTTGAACTGGGCGGCACAATATCTGGTGAACATGGAATAGGGTGGGTGCAAAAGGATTACATGGATATTGCTTTTAGTGAAAAAGCCCGAGAACTACAGAAACAGATTAAATCGGTATTCGACCCCAATGGAATTTTAAACCCCGGTAAAATATGGCTCTAAAAGGATTTTCGCAATCGCACGCAGTAAAGAATTTTATTGGCCACATCATACAAGGCCTCTTGGTAATAGCTCCTGTTGCTATAACCGCTTTTGTTATTTACAAAATTGTTGAATTTGTACGTTCAACATTTGGGTTCATTGGCCATATCGTACATCCTTTTCTGGACCCATTTATAATATTTGCTGCAATTGTTTTTGTTATATATATAGTCGGAAGGGTATCTGCTTCTTTCCTCTTTACTCCTATGTACGATCGTTTTGAAAAAGATATTGAAAAGGTCCCGTTGATCCGTATTGTCTATTCTTCGGTAAAAGATATTATGTCGGCATTTGTAGGCAGCAAAAAGAAGTTTAATAAACCGGTACTTGTAACCATAGATAAAATAAATGGCATAAAACAAATTGGGTTTGTAACGCAGGACGATTTGAGTAACATGGCCATAGGCAATGAATATACTGCTGTGTATACGCCTTTTTCTTATGGCTTTTCTGGTAAATTACTCATAGTAAAAAAAGAAAATATTGAATCCCTTGATGCCACTGCAGCAGAGGCAATGAAGTTTGTAGTATCGGGCGGTGTAACACATGTTGATTAGAATAACCTGATGACTGATAGTTCGAAAAAGAGTTTTCTTATTCCTGTTCTCCTGGTTTTAGCAGGAGCAATACTATTCTTTCCATTTTTGGGCAGAGTGCATCTTTTCGATTGGGATGAGATAAACTTTGCTGAATGTGCCCGCGAAATGGTCGCTGCCAAGCAATACTTTCTTGTAACTATAAACTATCTGCCTTTTTGGGAAAAGCCACCCTTGTTTATTTGGATGCAGGCCCTGAGCATGAAACTATTTGGTGTAAGCGATTATGCCGCCCGCCTGCCAAATGCAATATGTGGTATTGCTACAATGCTAATGTTATTCAATGTCGGCAAGCTATTAAAAGACAAACGCTTTGGCTTGATGTGGGTATTAGTATACCTTGGCTCTTTGCTGCCGCATTTTTATTTTAAATCTGGCATTATCGATCCCTGGTTCAACCTCTTTATTTTTTCAGGGGTTTACTTTTTTATGCGTTTTCAAATGTATAAAAAGGGAACTATGCAGGGTAGTAACTGGCATCTTATTCTCTCAGCTTTTTGCATAGGGCTTGCTATGCTCACAAAGGGCCCTGTGGCTTTCCTGGTCTTCTCTATTACTACTGTTATTTACTGGATTTATGAAAAAAGATGGAACCTTATCAATTTTCCACAAGCAATAACTTATTTGGTAGTTGTGCTGGCTGCAGGCGGTGCATGGTTTGCAATTGAAGCAGCTACTGGTCATTGGGATATTATAATGCAATTTATACAATATCAGGTAAGGCTTTTCAACACACAAGATTCAGGCCATGGTGGCCCGTTTTACTACCATTTTATAGTGTTGCTAATTGGTTGTTTCCCGGCATCTATATTTGCTATCAGAGGCATGATGCTAAAACCACAAGATGAGAAAATGCGTGAAGCATCGCGTTGGATGAGCATTTTGTTTTGGGTGGTGCTGATATTGTTCTCAGTGGTTAAAACAAAAATCCTGCACTATTCTTCCCTGTGTTATTATCCGCTTACTTTCTTTGCTGCATACGCACTTTACGAGTTATGGAATAATGCCGCAATATGGAAGAAATGGATGGGCTGGATGATTGGCATAATAGGCGGATTATTGGGCATTGCACTTTCTCTTTTGCCTGTTGCAGGTATGAATAAACAAGCGCTTATACCGCTTATAAATGATCCGTTTGTAGTTGCAAATATGGACGCAGTTGTAAACTGGAGCTATACCGATAGTGTTGTTGGTTTTATACTTCTCACTTCTTTGCTAAGCGGATTCATATTTATCTCTCGTGGTAAAAAGGCTAATGGAGCTTTAGCCTTTTTTGTAGGTACACTCATTACTACCAATATGGCCCTGTTTATCATTGCTCCAAAAATCGAGCAAATAACACAGGAAAGCGCCGTTGAATTCTATCAGGGCTTGCAGGGGAAAGATGTGTATGTAACTACACTCGATTTTAAGAGTTATGCTCAGTTCTTTTATTCAGATGAGCAGCCCTGGAAAGATAAAAGATGCACCGAAAATGATTGGCTACTGAACGGAAATATTGACAAACCAGCTTATTTTGTGTGTAAAATAAACCGAGCCACTGACGTTGAAAAGGAGCATCCTCAGCTTAAAGAATTATACCGCAAAAATGGTTTTGTGTTTTTGGAAAGAAACCTATTACCATAAATAGGATTAGGAAAATAAGGTGATTTATGCTTTCTTCACCTTTCCTTCATATTGGGGCTATACCCTTGTGGTTTATTTCTCATAAACCGACCAATTCAGTATCTGCAGTAGTTAAATTATAGAAATTGAAAAACCAGTTTTCGAACAATCAATAGAACATAATCTTTTATCTAACAATCATGAAAAACATTACAAAAGCTAAATTATCTATCGTACTGGTATTCCTGTATAGCATTTGTGCTGTTGCACAAGAAAAACTTCAGGAAATTAAGGCGCCTATTTCCTCAGTTAAGGTTTACCTGAATGCAGCTATAATAGGCCATACCCAGAAGGTGAAATTAAAAACCGGGGTTAACAAGCTTGCTTTTGTGGGGCTCGCAATGAATATTGATAAAAGGAATATCAGCCTAAAAAATATCGGGAAGGGTGAACTTATATCGCTTCAATTGGTTAAACTAAGCGACACAAGTAATATTATGAACCTTAGGCCCGACCTGCTTTATTTTATCAGAAGTTCGAAAGATTCACTCATCTCAATAGAAAGGAATATTCAAAAGGCAACATTTGAATTAGACGGGCTTGAGCTAGAAAAGGATATGCTTTTGAAAAATGATAATATCATTCCCAACAGTAAGCTTATTTCGTTAGCAGAATTAAAGCTTACAACAGAATATTACCGCGAACGCTATGCCTCGGTAAGCATGGAGATATATGACAAGCAATATATGCTCACACAATTGAAGAAAAATAAAGTAAAGGCGCTGAAAGCAGCATTTGATGTAGAGAATGGGGAGGAAGACAATATGGACATATGCATTGTTATTGCTGAAATAAGTAATGCCGGCGAAGAATACACTACCGACATGAATCTGTCATACATAACAGGAGGTTCGGGCTGGATACCGGTGTACGAAGTATTTGCGAACGATAATAAAACACTGAAAATAAACTACCGGGCAAAAATTCTGAATAACACCGGTATTGACTGGAACAATCAGAATATAACTCTTTCAACAGCTGATCCATCACAGTATTATGCAGCACCAGATCTTGAACCATACATTGTTACCCCGGCAGATGGCTATAAGTATCAGAATAATTATAACAATGAAAACAATGAAGATAATGAGGAACAGGCTCAGCAAAAACAAGCGTTAAAGTATCAGGGTAACACAGATGAAGAGGAGATATATACCCCGGATAGGGAGATCACCTTCGATATAGCAAAACGTTACTCGTTTCCGGCAGGGTTGACTCCTATGCTTGTTGATGTTACTGCTTACGACCTTAACCCTGATTTTTTATACCGCTGCGCGCCTAAAAAAGATGAACAGGTATATTCTATTGCTCGAATAAAAGATTGGGAAAAACTAAACCTGATAGATGGAGAAGCAAGCATTTATAACAATGGAAATTTTCTGGGTAAATCCTATTTAAGGCCAAGCGATTTTGAAGATTATATGGAGCTTCCGCTGGGCGTGGTGAACAACATTTTTGTGAAACATAAACAAGTTAGCGAACTATCGAGCAAAAAGGTACTTGCCGGTGGGGTAAATGCAGCTTTTACATACGAGATAAAAATAAAGAACAACAGCACCGAGAGTGTAAATGTTGAAATTATTGACCAAGTGCCTGTTTCTCAGCGCTCAAATGTAAAGGTGGAAGATATTGAGATGACAGATGGAGGAGAACAGGACCCGCTTACAGGTAAAATTGTATGGAAGCTGAACATTGATAAGTCTTCAGAAAAAACCTTATCGTTAAAGTATTCGGTTAGCTATCCTAAAGGCTCTCATGTTTCAAGTGGGTTTTACAAAAGCCGCAGAATGAGGGCTAAATTCTAAGTTTCTAATTCAAGGTTAAATCGTACATCTTTTTGAAAAGCATGTCTGCATTTATGGGTTTTGATATGTAATCGTTCATACCTAAACTCAGGCACTTTTCCTTTTCACCGGCCATTGCATGCGCCGTCATTGCAATAATGTAAGTATTGTTCTTCATCTCATTACGTATAATGGTTGTTGCTTCGTACCCATTCATAACAGGCATTTCCATATCCATTAGTATAATATCGAAATGGGTTTCTTTGAGTTTCTCAATACCTGTACTTCCATTCCCTGCCACCTGTACTTTCAGTTTATGTTCTGAAAACAAGCTTAATATCAGTTGTACATTTAAGGGGTTGTCTTCTACCAGCAGTATGTTTAATTTACCCAGAGCCTCTATGCTATAATTCTCATCTTTTTTGGTTTTTACAACCGGGCCTTCAGGTGATTTTTTGTATGGGATGCTGAAAGAAAACACGGAGCCCGTATTTAATTCACTCTTAACCGACAAAGCGCCACCCTGAAGTTCGACCAATTGTTTTGCAATACTTAATCCAAGGCCAGAGCCACCATATTTCCGGGTGGTTTGTGATTCTGCCTGGCGGAACCGTTCAAAAATATGCTCAAGCTTTTCCTGTGGTATTCCTATACCGGTATCTTTTATTGAAAACTCTACAGCCATCTTCCCGTTTTCATCGTTAACGGAATTGGCAATCACTTTTACGCTTCCGTCTTGAGTAAACTTAATTGCATTGCCAACAATATTAATAAGTACCTGAGTTAAACGGGTTGGATCGCCAAGGAGATTATCAGGAACATCATCACTACATGTAAATGATAACTCAAGGTTCTTTTCTTTAGCTTTTACCATCAGCATAACCTCTAATGATTTGAATAGTTCTTTAATGCTGAAAGAACATTCCTCAAAGGTCATCATTCCCGCTTCTATCTTCGATATGTCCAGGATATCATTGATAATGATCAATAGGTTTTCACCTGCCGATTTTATGGTTTTAACATATCCCTTTTCTTTTTCTTCCAATTTTCCTTTCACCAGAATATTTGAAAACCCGATAATCGCATTCATCGGAGTGCGTATCTCATGGCTCATATTCGCTAAAAAAGCTTCTTTTAATTTGTTCGATTCTTCAGCTTTTTGTGTGGCACTTTCTGCCTTTAATATCGATATTTCAAGCTCTTCGGCAATTTTGCTTTTTGCTTTCTGCTCTTTTATGATGGCAACTATTAATCCGAGTATTACAAAAACTAAAATGGCAAGCAATAGAAACAGTAATTCGGAATTTTTGCTGTTATTTTCATTTTCTGTTTTCCGTTGCTGGAGTAACTTAAATTCTTCTGAATTAATATCTGTAAGGATCTCCCTGATATTGTCAATGCTGGCTTTCGCATTTTCAATGGTCACTATTTTTTCGGGTTCGTTTAAGCCATCCTGGCCAATTACTTCAATTATTTTTTTTGTTGAAACCAATCTTTCATCCGATGCTTTTTTTAATAAACCAATTCGAATTTGTTGGTCCGAATTATCTTTGGTAAGCTCTGTCAATGCTGCAAGGTCCTTGTTCCTTGTGGTTATGGCAGAATAGTAAGGCTCTAAAAATGTTTTGTTTCCGGTTAGTATGTATCCGCGTAAACCACTTTCTGTATTTAAAACATCTAATAATACAACGTCACTCTTACTTATTACTTCCTGTGTATGCTGTACCAGGTCGCCGGTTGATTTTATTTTTTTAGTGTTGTAAAAAAAAATTACCAATACAGATAACAGAGCAAAAGTTACAATCGAAATAAGGAATGTTATTGTTTTTTCCGTTGTAATCTTCATGGCTAAGTAATAAAAATATAAGGTGCCCTGAAGGGCTTGGTTTTTAGTTAGCCGGAATATAAATATCGAACGTAGCGCCCTTATTCAGTTCGCTTGTTGCGGTTATAATACCATTGTGGTTTTCGACGATCTTTTTTACAATAGCAAGCCCTATGCCTGTTCCGGCATATACATCTTTGCCATGAAGTTTTTGAAATACTTCAAAAATGCGTTCGCTGAATTGTGGTTCGAAGCCTATACCATTGTCCTTAACACTTATATGGCAGTAGTTTCTTTCGGGTGACAGGTTTTCGTTATTTAATTTACTTCCTTTTACAATATTGCACTTTATCACAATGTGTGATGCAATATCGGGTTTCGAGAACTTAAGCGCATTACTTATAAGGTTATACATAAGCTGGCGAATCTGGAAAACAATAATATTGGCCGCACATGTTTCAGTAGCTTCAATAGTTGCGTGTTTATCCTGAATAGTGTCTTTCAGTTCAGTTTTTACTTCCTCTATAATTGAACCAAGTTCAGTTTTTTCGAATTTGTGATCGGTTGTGTTAATGCGCGAAAAGGCAAGCAGATCGTCGATAAGTTGTTGCATTCTCCCTGCTGCCAATTGCATCCGCTGAAAATTGTATTTACCCTTCTCTGAAAGATTTTGATTTTCATTTTCGAGTATAATAGTTACGAATGTTTGAATTTTGCGGAGTGGTTCCTGTAAATCGTGACTTGATATGTAAGTGAAGGCCAGCAACTCTTTATTCGCAATTACTAACTCTGCCGCACGTTTTTCTTTTTCTTCATTTTGAAAGGCCAGTTCTTTATTGGCTATAACCAACTCTGCGGCTCTTTTTTCTTTCTCTTCATTCTGAAAAGCTAACTCTTTGTTTGCAATGATCAATTCTGCGGCCCTTTTCTCTTTTTCTTCGTTCTGAAAGGCTAGCTCTTTATTGGCAATGATCAGCTCAGCGGCCCTTTTCTCTTTTTCTTCTGCTCGTTTTTCTTTCTCCTCATTTTGAAAAACCAGTTCTTTATTTGCAACACCTAACTCCGCGGCTCTTTTTTCTTTTTCTTCGTTTTGAAAGGCCAGTTCTTTATTGGCAATAATTAACTCAGCTGCTCTTTTTTCTTTTTCTTCGTTCTGAAATATCAATTCCTTATTGGCAATAATTAATTCAGCTGCCCTTTTTTCCTTCTCTTCCACTTGAAAAGCCAGCTCTATATTAGCAATACCCAACTCGGCTGCACGCTTTTCTTTTTCTTCATCCTGAAATACTAATTCTTTATTAGCAATGCCTAATTCGGCCGCCCTTTTTCCTTTTTCGCCCGACTGAAAAGCTAATTCCTTATTGGCAATACCTAATTCGGCTGCTCTCTTTCCTTTTTCATCATCCTGAAAAGCTAATTCTATATTGGCAATACCTAACTCGGCTGCCCTTTTCCCTTTTTCTTCTTTCTGAAAGGCTAGTTCTTTGGTGGCAATACCAAGTTCCATTAACAGTTTTTCCTTTTCCTCTTTTTGAAAAGCCAGTTCTTTCCTGACAATGATCAATTCCTCTTCATCTGTTCCGGCTTTTGTTATCATGGGGTAACGTATTAAATAGTTTAGATGGGGTGAAGGTTGCTTTGCAGGGTAAGTACAAAATTTTCCTGTGTAGTTTGCATAATACTGCCCTGTGCAATAAGCATAAGCGATTGTTGAATTATTTTTTTGAATTGTGAGAATTCAGAAGGCTTGCGGATGAAATGCTGTGCTCCGTTTTTAAAAAGCAGGTTCACCACCTCTTGTTCGAATGATGTAGAGAATATAATTACCGGTAGTTGTTGTAGCTTTTCACTTAGCTTTATTTCTGTTAAGCATTCAAAGCCATTTTTACGTGGCATGTTCAGGTCGAGGAAAAGCACATGCGGAAGTTCATTTGTTTCATTTGTAAGTAATTGCATCAGTTGTTCACCGTCGTGCACTGCAGTAAGCCCTGTGGCTATAGTAAGTTCTTCAAGTGCTTCTTTAAAGAAAATGCAATCGTCGGTGTCATCATCGGCAAGTAATATGTTCAGTTGTTTTAAACTCATGCGTTAAGAATATACTTCAACCTGTTCTTTGCAGACATCTCTTCTGTTGCTATTGGCAGCGCATGATAAATAACCTCCTTAAGCTGGGCGAAATCGCCCGGTTTATGAATATATACATGAGCCCCGGCCTTGAAGACTGTATTGATATTATCGAGGGAGTTAGATGTTGAGAACATAACGACCGGTATAACTTTGAGTTTTTTATTATGTTTTATCTCCGATAAGCATTCGTAGCCATTTTTACGTGGCATATTTATATCGAGAAAGAGAACATCAGGAAGCTCCTTGGTTTCATTTGTCAGTAGCTGCATCAGTTCTTCACCATCGCGAACGACTGTGAGATGTGTAGGTAATTCTAGCTCTCCTAATGCTTCCTTAAAAAAATTGCAATCGTCCGTATCATCGTCAGCAAGTATAATATTTAATGTTTTTAAATTCATGGGGGGAGTTTTTAGTGTTTAAAATATATTCCTTCTTCTTATAGGTTTTATTGTTTTTTTTCCACCTGCTCTGCAGGAGGTAATTTTTCTGTTAATAATATAAGGGCATGATGAATAGCTTGTTTAAGTTTTGTGAGATCGGAATTCTTTTTTATATAATTCTGGGCTCCCATACTTGCAAGGGTCTTTGCAATTTCTGCTTCAAATTCGGGGTTATGCGGATAGGATATAGTAAACACAACAACGGGTATATGCTTTAGGTTTTCAGTGTCATGTATTTCAGCCAGGCATTCAAAGCCTGTTTTGCGAGGCATGCTAAGGTCGAGAAAGAGGACATCTGGAAGATTCTCCGGGTTTTTGCAGAGATACTTAATGAGTTGTTCTCCATCATGAATGATGGTAAGATTTGTTGCAATAGGCAATTCCTTTAATGCTTTGCTAAAGAACAAGCAATCATCATCATCATCATCTGCTAGCAATATGTTAATAGGAGCAACCTGTAGTTTGGTCATAGGAACAAATAAGAGTAATTATTCGAATAAGCAAAGGTCGAAATATGTAGTCCTTAATGAGTTACATGTTTGCAGTGGATTATTACATAATTCACTGATTTAGCTTAAAATAAAAGGTAGAAAGTGGATGTACCTGGTGCTTAATAAATAGCAATAAGTACAGCTATGGATTAAATAGCCTTTACTGCAATGGTAATATGCAGGTATAGTTCTTTTGCTATTTTTGTGAAAGTTAGTATATAAATCCCATGAAAATAGTAATACTGTCCAGGAGCCCCAATGCATATTCTACTAAGAAATTGGTAGATGCCGGAAAAACCCGCGGCCACGAAACAATTGTTGTTGACCACTTGAAGTGTGTTTTGATGATTGAGAAAGGACGCCCTCACATATATTATAAAGACGAAGAGATAAAAGATGTGGATGCTGTAATACCTCGTATTGGGGCATCGGTTACATTCTATGGCGCTGCCGTAGTACGTCAGTTCGAAATGATGAAAATTTTTACTGCGGTTGAATCGCAAGCATTGGTTCGTTCAAGAGATAAACTGAGAAGCTTGCAAATAATGGCTAAATCGGGTATTCCAATTCCTAAATCGGCATTTGTATCTACACCAAAGCATGTAGAAAATGTAATTAAGTTGGTTGGCGGTGCACCGGTAGTTATTAAACTATTGGAAGGAACACAGGGTATCGGCGTTATTTTGGCGGAAACAAAAAACTCAGCCAAATCGGTTGTAGAAGCATTTTTAGATGTAGAGGTAGATATATTGGTACAGGAATTTATAAAGGAAGCCGGAGGACAGGATGTACGTGCATTTGTAGTAGATGGACAGGTGGTAGGCGCAATGAAACGTACAGGAGCCAAAGGCGATTTCAGGTCGAACTTACACCGTGGTGGTACCGCCGAAATAGTGCAATTAACCGCAGCCGAAAAAAAGATGGCTATACGTGCCGCTAAAATATTGGGACTTGGTATTGCCGGGGTAGATATGCTGCCAACTGCAAACGGACTTATTGTAAACGAAGTAAATTCATCGCCGGGCCTTGAAGGAATTGAAAAGGCTACCGGTGTTGATATAGCCGGAAAGATCATAGAGTACGTAGAAAGGAACGAAGTTGCAAACGATTAGTACAAGTCAAAACATACAGGATAAGTCTATGGAGTTACTCCATCCAACCCATTTTACCGATTACGAGCTTATAGATTGTGGCGATTTTGAAAAGCTGGAACGCTTTGGCGAATATATAACCATTCGCCCGGAGCCACAGGCTGTGTGGGATAAAGCCATGAGTAATAAAGATTGGGAAGCAAAGGCTCATGTGCGTTTTATGCCAAATTCGAGCTATGCAGGTAACTGGCAAAAACTTAAACCCATGCCCGATAAGTGGGATATAGCTTATGCATTGCCCAATGGCCCCAAAATACGTTTTCAGTTATCGCTTACAGCATTTAAGCATGTGGGTGTTTTTCCTGAACAGGCATCGCATTGGGATTATATATATGAAAGCGTAAGTAGTTTTAAATTAGAAAAACCAAAGTTTTTAAACCTGTTTGCCTATACCGGTGGCGCATCGTTAGCGGCTAAGGCAGCGGGTGCCGATGTTATTCACCTTGATTCTATACGGCAGGTAGTTGGCTGGGCCAAGCAAAATATGGAATTATCGGGCCTGTCGGATATACGCTGGATGGTAGAAGACGCTATGAAGTTTGTAAGGCGCGAACTAAAACGCGGAAGCAAATACAATGGCATTATTCTCGACCCGCCTGCATACGGACATGGCCCGAATAAAGAACAATGGAAATTGGAAGAGAATATTAATGAAATGGTGCATAGTGTTTTAGATATGCTTGATGAAGAAAAGCACATACTTATATTGAACACTTATTCACTTGGTTTTTCCTCGCTGATAATTGAAAATTTGATGGCAAAAAGGAAAAAAGAATTGAAATACGGAGAATTATACCTCCAGGCAACCTCCGGTTATAAACTCCCCCTTGGCGTATTTGGCAAGGCTTACAGGGGTATTTAGGATGGAGCATTTTTAATAAAAGTTTGTTTATTAACAAATAGATACAGACTTTTGCCGACTCAATTTTATAGAGAAGGTATCCCATAAATTAAAGCATGGCTAAAAATTTACTGATAGTAGAGTCGCCCGCAAAGGCTAAAACAATAGAAAAGTATTTAGGCAAAGATTTCATTGTTAAGTCGAGCATTGGCCACATAGTCGACCTGCCTGAAAAGGGCCTGGGAGTGGATATAAAGAACAACTTTAAACCCGACTATCAGGTTTCGAGCGATAAGAAGAAAGTGGTAGCCGAACTGAAAAAATTAGCCAAAGCCGCTGAAATGGTTTGGTTAGCAACTGATGAGGACCGAGAAGGAGAAGCTATTGCATGGCATTTGTTCAACGAATTGGGTTTAACTGAAAAGAAGACCAAGCGCGTTTTATATCACGAAATTACCAAGTCGGCAATTGAAGCCGCAATTAAGAACCCAAGAGAAATTAATAAGGACCTGGTAGATGCACAGCAAGCCAGGCGTATATTAGACAGGTTAGTAGGTTACGAGCTTTCACCTATATTATGGAGAAAGATAAAGCCATCGCTTTCAGCAGGCCGTGTGCAATCAGTCGCAGTACGTTTAATAGTAGAACGCGAAAGAGAAATAACAACTTTTGGCGTAACATCATTTTTTAAAGTAGTAGGATATTTTGCTTCAGGCAATATAAGTTTCAAAGCAGACCTTGATAAGAAATTCGATACAGAAGCCGAAGCCAACGATTTCTTAAAGAAATTAAAAGGCGCAGATTTTTCTGTAAAGAGCTTAGAAAAGAAACCATCAAAACGTACACCATCCGCACCGTTTACAACCTCTACCTTACAACAAGAGGCGAGCAGGAAATTAAGTTTCTCGGTATTGCAAACCATGCGCGTGGCACAAACGCTTTACGAACGTGGAGATATTACCTATATGCGTACTGACTCGGTAAACCTTTCACAATTGGCAATTGATGCTGCTAAGGAAGAGATAGTAAAAATGTATGGCGATAAGTATGCACAAACACGCCAGTTCAAAACAAAATCATCTTCTGCGCAAGAGGCCCACGAAGCCATAAGGCCATCTAATTTTTCGGCTAAGGAAACTACCAGCGAAGATTATAACGAAAAGCGTTTATATGAACTGATATGGAAGCGCACCGTTGCATCGCAAATGGCTGATGCAGAAATTGAAAAGACAGTTATTACAATTGGTAACAATAAAGCGGATAATAATTTTATTGCAACAGGTGAGGTTATAAAGTTCGACGGATTTTTGAAGGTATATATTGAGTCGGAAGATGAGGGCGAAGAAGAAGAAAAGGAAGGATTATTGCCAGCAGTTAAAGCAAATGATAAAATAAACCTTTCGCATATTGATGCGGTTCAACGTTTTACACAACCGCCATCGCGTTATACTGAAGCAAGTCTTGTTAAAAAGCTCGAAGGCCTTGGTATTGGACGACCTTCAACTTTTGCACCAACCATATCTACCGTACAAAAAAGAGGATATGTGGTAAAAGAAATGCGCGAAGGAACAGAAAGAAAATACAATGTACTCACGCTGCAGAACGATGAAATTACTTCGGTAGTTAAAACAGAAATTACAGGCGCTGAGAAATCAAAGCTATTTCCTACCGATGTGGGAATGGTGGTTAATGATTTTTTGGTTGCAAATTTTGGTGAAATATTAGATTACAATTTTACAGCTCATGTAGAAGAAGAGTTTGACATAATTGCAGATGGCAAGCTTGCATGGCAAAAAATGCTCAAGACTTTTTATAAGCCATTCCACTTAACGGTTGAACAAACTTCTGAGAAGAAAGAAAGGGCATCAGGCGAAAAATTATTGGGACAAGACCCTAACGGTAAAAATGTATTTGTAAAAATAGGCCGCTATGGGCCAATGGTGCAGATAGGTGATACCGAATCGGAGGAGAAACCACGCTTTGCAAAATTGCGCGGCGAACAACGATTAGACAGTATAACACTTGCTGAAGCGCTTGACTTGTTCAGGTTGCCAAGGAAGGTTGGCTTATACGAAGACAAAGATCTGGATGTATCGGTAGGTAGATTTGGCCCTTACATCAGGCACGATGGTAAATTTTATTCGTTACCGAAAGAAGATGACCCGTATACTGTTTTGGAAGCAAGGGCAATTGAGGTAATTGAAGACAAGCGCAAAAAAGAAAGAGAGAAGGTTATACAAATATTAAAGCGTGACCCGGAGCCTGAGATACAAGTATTGAATGGCAGGTATGGCCCGTACATTACAACCGATAAAGAAATTTTCAAGATACCAAAGGATAAAGAACCTGCTAAGCTTACATTGGCGGAATGCATAGCTATTATTGCAGCTGATAAAGCCTCAGGTAAAAAGAAAAGAAAGTTTTTCCCGAAAAAGAAAGCCTAAGCATATAAGTTTACTGCATGGAAATTGAGCAATACCTAACACCATCATCAATTAGTGCAAAAGAGCATGCTCCTTTTATGTGGGGCAGCCACATCCTCAAAAATGCTCCGGGTAGTTTCCCTGATATTGAAAATGTAAAAATTGCTATTGTTGGAGTAGGCGAGGCCCGCAATTCATGTGGTAACGATGGCTGTGCCGCTGCACCCGATAAAGTGCGCGAGAATTTTTATATGCTTTCTTATATTCCAACACTTACCGTTGCCGACTTAGGCAATATTAAACCGGGTAATAGCGTAAAAGATACTTACAGCGCACTCGAATTTGTTTGTGCTGAATTGCTCGACAGAAAAATTATCCCGGTGATAATTGGCGGCAGTCAGGATCTGACCTATGCAAATTATGCAGCTTACCAACGCTTGCAACAAACAGTAAACATAGTTTCGGTAGATAGTAAAATTGACTTGGGTGAAATAGATAGCGAGATCAGCGCTGCAACATACATGAGTAAGATTTTGCAGTATCAGCCAAGCTTACTATTTAATTTCAGCCTTATGGGTTATCAAACTCATTTTGTAAACCCCGAGGAAGTAGAGGCGATTAAAAAAATGTATTTCGATTTGTATCGCCTGGGGCAAATACAAACAAATATGGAAGAGGCAGAACCTGTGGTCCGCAATGCTGATATTTTAAGTTTCGATATTTCTGCAATCAGAAGATCTGATGCACCGGGCACATTACAATCTACCCCCAACGGCTTATATGGCGAAGAAGCCTGCCAGATATTTAAATATGCAGGCATGAGCGATAAACTTTCGTCGATTGGCATTTATGAAATAAATACCTTGTTTGATGAGCGTGAACAAACAACATTGCTTGCCGCTCAAATGATTTGGTATTTTTTAGAAGGCTTTTTAAACCGGAAGAGTGATTTTCCGGCCAGCGAGGAAAAAGATTATTTGAAGTACAGAGTAACAATGAAGTCCGCTGACCATGAAATAGTTTTTTTTAAGAGCTTAAAAACAAACCGGTGGTGGATGGAAGTGCCTTATCGCATAGGAGCCAAGTCGAAATACGAACGCCACCACATGGTGCCCTGTTCATACGAAGATTATCAGCTTGCCTGCACCGAAGAAATGCCCGACAGGTGGTGGCAGGCTTATCAGAAGCTAAGTTAATGGTAAAATGCTGATAATCAGTATATTTAATGCTTTTAGCTCAAATATATTTGTTTGCTAATTGAAAAATGATTAGTTTAGCATTCTCTTTCCATGTAAAGAGGAGATGTTTTTTTAACTAAATACTCGAAGAATGAAAAAAATAATTACATCTATTATGCTAGTGGGACTGGGCCTTGCAGCTCATGCACAGCAAGACGCGCAATTCAGTCAGGAATTTTTTACCAAGCTAAATACTAATCCGGCTTATGCGGGTATTAGTCAGGCATATTGCGGTAGCTTAATATATAGGGACCAATGGTTATCACTCCCGGGCAACCCAACAACACTGAATTTTAACGGTGATGCATACCTTCCTATGATTGGTGGTGGTGCAGGCCTTACCGTATATGATGATAAGCTTGGTTTTGAAAGTACCTTGACTTTTAAATTATCATACTCTTACCATATTATTTTAGGCCCAGGTGTATTAGGCATCGGTCCATCAATTGGTTTCTTCCAAAAAGCGCTTAACGGTGCTTGGATGACTCCTGATGGAAAGTCGCAAGCTGCTGGTAATATTGTTGACCCACTTGTACCTGTTGGCGGTAACTCAGTTACAACCTACGATATAGGCTTAGGTTTATACTATGCTACACCGCAAGGTTTGTACGTAGGTATTTCTACATCTCACTTACCACAACAAACTATCAGTGGTTCATACAAGCAATATCAGTACGACATAGCAAGACACTATTATGTATTGGCAGGCTATACCTACAATGCAAGTGCTACCTGGGATTTGAAACCAGACCTGTATGTTGAGTCTGATGCGTCTTCTACCCAGTTTCAATTGAACCTTAGGGCTGACTGGAACAAAACAATTTGGTTTGGTGTTGGCTATAGGATGAACGATGCTTTTGTTGCATTGGTTGGTTTTGAAAAAACATTTACTGGTGGCGGAGGTTTAAAAATTGGTTATTCGTTTGATTTTACAACATCAGACTTACATACCTATAGCACAGGTTCGCATGAACTTGCAATACAATATTGCTTTACACCAAAACCGCCTTCAAAAATCGAATATCACCAAAATCCAAGGTTCTTGTAATAGCTATATGAGAATTAATTGTAACTATTTATTAATACAAGCGTAAAAGAACTTTCGTACTATTCAAATGCTGCTCCGTACTATGTATAATTTAAATTCAAGAGGTTAATATGAAAAGAATCTTGTTGCTCGCGTGCTTCGTTGCCCTTATTGTAGGTTGTAATAAGAACGGAGGCCAGTTGATAGGTGTGCAGGACAGACCATCATGGTACCAGGCAAACCCTTACGGAATGGTTTACATTCCTATGGGCAGTTATATGATGGGCCCTGATGATCAGGAAGTGCCTTATGCATATACAACTAAATCAAGGATGGTGTCTGTTCAGGCATTCTACATGGATGATTCAGAAATTTCTAATAACGAATACAGACAGTTTGTATTTTGGGTTAGAGATTCGCTGATGCACTTAATGTTGGCTGAAAACGATCCTACACAAACAATTACCCAGGATAAGGATGGTAATGATATTGATCCGCCTGCTATTAACTGGAATGCAAAAATAAGGTTAGATGACCATGCTACTATGGAAGCATTGACTGATGCAGGTTTATATTTACCGGCTGCAGAAAGATTTTACCAAAGGGTGGAAATTGATACCCGCAGACTGAACTTTTTGTTTTATACTTTAAATGTACGTTTGGCTGCTGTAAAAAACAGCGAACAAGGAAACCGTTTTATACCGGATAAAGATCCTGCTGATAAAAAAGGCCAGCAATTTGTTAATGGAAAAGGTCACTACGATGTAGTTGATCAGACATACGATCCGAACCTTGGCTACAAAACAAGATCGAGGACCAAAGTTGACCGTAGCGTATTTATAGATAAGCAAGTTATTAATGTGTACCCTGATACATTGGCTTGGGTGCATGATTTTACGTACTCATTTAATGAGCCAATGACCAACATGTATTTCTGGCATCCGGCTTACGATAACTACCCTGTAGTTGGTGTATCATGGAAGCAAGCTACCGCATTTTGCGTATGGCGTACCCAGTTAATGGATAGCTATTTAATAGGCCTTGGACAATCTATTGTGAACGATTTCCGTCTTCCTACGGAAGCAGAATGGGAATATGCTGCCCGTGGCGGTTTAGCATTAAGCCCGTACCCTTGGGGTGGTCCGTATATCAGAAACTCAAGAGGTTGTTTTTTGTGTAACTTTAAACCAATGCGTGGTAGCTATATGGATGATGGCGGTTTCCATACCGTTGGTATATATTCATATAACCCTAACGATTATGGTTTATATTGCATGGCTGGTAACGCAGCCGAATGGACCAGTAATGCTTATGATGAAGCAGCCGGCGATTTTTCGCATGACCTGAATCCTAACTATGTATATGATGCTGATGATAAAGAAGCTAATGTATTGAAGAGGAAAGTTATCAGAGGCGGTTCATGGAAAGATGTTGGCTACTATTGCCAAACCAGTTCAAGAACTTATGAATACCAGGATACAGCAAAATGTTATGTTGGTTTCCGTTGTGTTGAAACATACCTCGGACGTGCGCAAGGCGATAATATAGATAATGTATCATCTGCACACAATTAAATATTAATTAATAAAACGCAATAATTAACCCTTTAAAATAAACAATTATGGGAATCGTTCATTGGCTAAGTGCTACTAAAACAGGAAAGAGTACTATGAATAAGATAGTATGTTGGGGTGCTTCTGTAGTTATTACAGGCGCACTTTTTAAGATCCAACACTATCCTGGTGCGTCAGTCATGCTTATTATAGGACTTTCTACAGAGTCGTTGATCTTTATATTTTATGGTATCTTGCCTGAACACGAAGAAGTTGATTGGAGCTTGGTATACCCTGAATTAGCTGGTATGCATGGTGGAGAGGAGCATGGAGAAGTTGAGGAAAAGAAAGGAAGCATTACAGAGCAATTGGATGACTTGCTGGAAGAAGCTAAGATTGGCCCCGAACTGATTGAAAGTTTAGGAAGCGGCTTAAGAAGCCTTAGCGATAACACTGCTAAAATGAGCAATATTGCTGATGCAAGTGTTGCAACCAGCGATTATGCTAATAACATTAAGAATGCATCTAAGAACATTAATGATTTGTCTAACAACTCATCAAAAGCTTCTGAATCATTAAGCTCAATTGCAGGTAGCGATATTTCTGCTACTACAAAGGACTATGTGAGCAAAATTCAATCAGTTGCTGATTCTATGAGCGATTTGAACAGCTCATCAAGCAAGGCTGCTGAAACACTTAAGGGATTAAGCGTTGGTAACCCTGCTGCTTATGTTCAGCACATGGAGAAAATGGCAGATAACGTTGCAGCTTTAAATACAGTTTACGAAATGCAATTGAAATCTTCTAACGACCAGGTTAGAGCTTCAGGTGCATTATACGATAGCATTTCTAAGCTTGTTGAAAACGTTAGTGAGTCTGTTGAAGATACACGCCGTTACAAGACTGAAATGGGTCAATTGGTGCAACACCTTGAGTCGTTGAACACTGTTTATGGCGGTATGCTTACTGCAATGAACAGGAAGTAAGAAGTAATTAATGGTATTAAATGTTGAATGTTTAATTTTAAATAGTTAATGTAGGTTTTCTACATTAACTATTTAGAATAAAAAATAAAAAATAAAAATTATGTCACTTCCCAAAGAGCCCAGACAAAAGATGATCAATATTATGTACCTGGTACTTACAGCGCTTTTAGCGCTTAACGTATCAAGACAGATTGTGCATGCTTTTGTGGTGGTAAACACTGGTTTGGTAAAAACAAACCAGAATACTGTTAGTCAAAATTCCGCACTTCATGATAAGTTTAATACAGCCTACGAGAAGGATAGAGTTGGAACCAAAAAGTACAAAGATGCTGCCGATAATGTAACTAAATTATCGAATGAGTTGGTTGACTATATACAGAAAATGAAGTCGGATTTAATTGCTGCTGTAGATAAACCAAAATGGACACTAGATAAGGGTGATACCTTATTAAACTACGTTGATGCAAAAGAGGATTTTACAACTCCTACAGGTATTTTACTTGGCGATGGTGAAGACCCTACGGGGAAACCTGCTAACCTTTTGAAAAGGAAGATTGGCGAATACAGAAAAAATCTTATTACCATGTTTGGTGATAAAGACATTTGTGTTGGCGGTTATAAGGATACTCAAAAAATAAACCTGGGATTAATAACTGCTTCTGTTTTTGATATAGAAGAAGGCAGACAAACATGGGAGTATTATTATTTTGGTGAGGCTCCTTTAGTATCAGACATTGTAACATTTACCAAATTACAGGCTGACGTGCGTAATGCTGAGTCTGCCATGTTAAACTACTTCTATACCGGTATTGGTGCAAAGGATGTTAAGGTAAGTTCGTTTGTGGGAAAAATTCTTCCTGCTTCTACATACGTTTTACTTAATGATAGTTTTAAAGCAGATATTTTCCCTACTGCAATTATGAAAACATTACCTCCTCAAATTGAGGTGGGTGATTCTAATATTAATGCAGCAGATCCTACCAAAGAAGGTGTTCAGGTAAAAGTAAATTCAAATGGTGTTGGTAGGTATGCTGTAAGGGCAGACCATGAGGGCCCTAATAAAGTATATGGTATAATTCGTATTCCTGACCCTGTTTCGGGTAAACCGGTTGCGTATCCTTTCTCTACATCTTACATCGTAGCAAAGGCTTCTGTAACTATCTCGCCTTCTCAAATGAATGTGTTCTACGCCGGTATTCCTAACCCTGTAGATATTTCTGCAGCAGGTTTCGATAATTCTGCATTGCATCCATCAATGACGCACGGTTCAATTTCTCCTTCGGGCCCTAAAGGCCACTATATGGTAAATGCAAGTGCTGATGCTATTGGCCAACTTGCCAACGTAACAGTAAGTGCAACTATGCCTGACGGATCACACAGGAACCTTCCTCCGCAGCCTTTCCATATTAAGCGTATACCTGATCCTACCTGCTTTACAGGTGGTAAATCGGGTGATGCTTCAATGAGTAAGCTTCAAATTAAGGCTGTACCTAAAGTAGAAGCCAGGATGCCTGCCGATTTTGATTTTCAAGGTGTGAACTTCACTGTTATATCGTTTACTATGTCAATAGGTGTTAATGGTGTATTTGTTGAGAAAAACGTTAATGGTGGAAGAATACCTGCTGATATTTTGGGACTTGTAGATCAGGCTCCTAAAGGTGGGTATATAATTGTGAAAAATGTTCAGGTAAAGGGCCCTGATGGAAGAGGACGTACCATACAAGGTATGGCTATTAAACTCAACTAAAGGTATAACTGTATAAAAATTGACGACCATGAGAAATACATTGAAATTAGCCGGGGCAATTGCATTACTGTTTTTAGGCAGCGATTTGTTTGCACAGGGTGGTGGCGTACTTAGCCCGGGACAAATGCAGGATCAGCTGTATCTTAAAGAAAATGCACCTAACCGCAGGGTAATACCTTATACCTACTTGCGCGAAGCCGATGTTATTTGGTCAAAGAGGATATGGAGGATATTAGATTTAAGGGAAAAAATGAACTTAGATATGTATTATCCTGTTACTCCAAATGCAAACAGAAGAAGCTTATGGGATATTGTTGTAGCGTCGGTTAAGAATAAGGAAAATAAACTTACGCTGTATAATGTATCTCCGTTTGACTTTGACAAGTCATTTACTATGCCAATGACTAAAACTGAAGCAGATACTGCATTAATGAAAATTGTTACAGTTGTTGACTCGAATGGTAATTCAAGTAACCAGGGACAGGAACTTACATCGCAGGATATTATGCAATATATGCTTAAGGAAGATTGGTTCTTTGATAAGCAAAGGTCTGTAATGGATGTTCGTATTTTGGGAATGTGTCCTTATAAAAAGGCAACCGACCAAAATGGTAATGAAATTGCAGGTAGTACAACTATTATGTTTTGGATATATTTTCCTCAATTGAGGCCTATATTTGCTAATGCTGAAGTGTTTAACGTGCATAATGATGCTGAGCGCAGAACATACGAGGATATCTTTTGGAAAAGGCAGTTTTCAAGCTATATAGTTCAAGAGAGCAATGTTGCCAACAGGACTATATCTGCATATAGGAAAGACCCATTGGATGCATTACTTGAAGCTGAAAAAATTAAAGGTGACATGTTCAACCTTGAACATGATATGTGGCAGTACTAATTGCCCCGCCTAAATCCTCCCCATGCGGAGAGGACTTAATGGAATTAAAGTCCCGCATTTATGCGGGACTTTTTTATTTATAGCAGTATGACTATATGACAGGTGGTTTTTGTAAATTTGCAGCTAACTAATCAATTAGCAAGGCACGTGGAAATGCAGGTTTTAGATAAAGAAGCTTTAGTAGAAGAGCCCGGAAAGAATGGCAAAAAATTCTTTTTGGAGACCTATGGCTGTCAGATGAATTTTTCAGATAGCGAGATTGTAGCATCTATACTTAAAAAAGAAGGCTATGATATAACACCTGAAGCCTCGGAAGCAGATGTTATTTTGATGAATACCTGCGCTATAAGGGATAATGTAGAGCAGCGTACCCGTCAACGCCTGACAGAATTTCGGGCATTTAAAAAAGACAATCCTTCATTGGTAATAGGTGTATTGGGTTGTATGGCCGAACGCCTCAAGACAAAGTTATTGGAAGAAGAAGACCTTGTTGATATTGTTGTTGGCCCTGATGCCTATCGCAGTATCCCTGATTTGATTGAAGAAGTAGAAGGCGGGCAGAAAGCGATCAATGTATTATTATCAAGGGAAGAAACCTATGCAGATATAAATCCTGTAAGACTTTCTGAAAATGGTGTTTCGGCATTTATTTCAATAACACGTGGCTGCGATAATATGTGCACGTTTTGCGTAGTTCCCTTTACCCGTGGCAGAGAAAGAAGCCGTGACCCGCATACAATTGTGAAAGAAGCCCAGGGTCTTTTTGATATTGGCTACAGAGAAGTTACGCTACTTGGCCAGAATGTAGATTCGTACTTATGGTATGGTGGAGGATTGAAAAAAGATTTTGATAAAGCTGCCGATGACCAAAAAAGCAGTGCGGTCAGCTTTGCAAAGTTGCTGGAGTTAGTTGCAAAAGTAAGCCCATTATTGCGTGTAAGGTTCTCTACTTCTAATCCGCAGGATATGACGGATGAAGTATTGCATACTATGGCTAAATATGAAAATATCTGCAGGTATGTGCATTTGCCAATGCAATCGGGTAGTACAAGAGTGTTAAAGCAAATGAACAGGGGCTATAACCGCGAAAAATACCTGGAGAGAATAAAAGCCATCAGGACAATAATACCAGGCTGTGGGGTATCTACCGATATTATTTCCGGCTTTTGCACTGAAACAGAAGAAGAGCATAAGGAAACACTTTCGTTGATGGATGAAGTGGCTTTTGATTATGCCTATATGTTTAAATATTCTGAACGCCCAGGAACACTGGCTGCTAAAAAGTACCCAGATGATGTGCCTGAAGATATAAAATCGAGAAGGCTGCAGGAAATAGTTGATCTGCACCGTAAGCATGCCGGCGAAAGTAACCAAAGGGATGTTGGTCAGACATATGAGGTTTTGGTGGAAGGCTTTTCAAAGAAGTCTACTGAGTTCCTTTTTGGAAGGAGTAGTTATAATAAATCAATAGTTTTCCCAAGGGAACACTATAAACCCGGCGATTACGTTAACGTAAAGGTTCATAGCTGTACGTCAGGTACACTATTAGGACAAATAGTAAAGTAATTATGACTGTTCAGGAAATAAAAAACAGGTTCAGAATAATTGGTAACGCTGTTTCTTTAGACAGAGCCATTGATATTGCCCGTCAGGTAGCTGCTACTGATTTGTCCGTACTTATTACGGGTGAAAGCGGTACTGGTAAAGAAGTGTTTCCGCAGATAATACACCAGTTGAGCCCGCGTAAGCATAACCAATACATTGCTGTAAACTGTGGCGCCATACCTGAAGGCACTATTGATTCTGAATTATTTGGCCACGAAAAAGGTTCGTTTACCGGTGCGCACGATGCACGTAAGGGATATTTTGAAGTAGCTAATGGTGGTACTATATTTTTAGATGAAGTGGCTGAATTGCCCTTGACTACACAGGTTCGTTTGCTACGAGTGTTGGAAACCGGTGAGTTTATAAGAGTGGGCTCATCTAAAGTAATGAAGACCGATGTACGTATAGTGGCTGCTACCAATATTAATATGTTGCTGCATATTGAAAAAGGCCGCTTCAGAGAAGATTTATACTACCGACTCAATACTGTTCCATTGAATATACCACCGTTACGTGAACGCAAGGAGGATATTCCTTTATTGTTCCGCAAGTTTGCAACCGATTTTGCCGATAAGTATAAAATGCCTCCCATTAAGCTTACCCGCGACGGAGAAGATGTACTAACCAATTACTACTGGAAAGGGAATGTGCGCCAACTTAAAAATGTAACAGAGCAAATATCGGTTATAGAAAAAAACAGAGAGATAAACGCCAACATACTCAACCCATACTTGCCAGATGGTACTTCTATATCGGTTCCTGCCTTGTTCAGGCCTGAGCAGGCAAATGGCGGTTCAGAGTTTAACGAAAGAGAGTTGCTGTATAAGGTTCTTTTTGAGATGCGGAAAGATATGGTTGACCTTAAGAGAACCGTTCTGAGTTTATTGGAGAACGAAGAACAGAACCTATCGAGGAAACTGCCTAACACGCAAATAATACATAAGCTGCACCAGGATATCGATAAATTGGAAGATGAGCCAATACAAATACATCCGGTACAAAGTACATCTAGGAGTAACAACCCCAATAATGGCGCTGATGAAGCGCTTTCATTAGAAGAGAGGGAGAAGCAATATATTTTAAGAGCACTAGAAAAACATCAGGGTAACCGCAGGGCAGCATCTAAAGAACTGGGGATATCTGAACGCACGATGTATAGGAAGATAAAAGACTACAATCTGGAATAAAGAGATGAAAGTATTTTTGAGCATAGTAGTTATTTTATTCCTCGGTGGGTGTAGTGTTGGTGTTTCTTTCACCGGCGCTTCTATTCCGCCTGATGCTAAATCTATTTCAGTTCAATATTTTCAAAACCAGGCGCCCTTGGCAGGTCCAACTATGAGCCAGACATTTACAGATGCACTGCGTGATTATGCTACGGCACAGAGCCATTTGCACTTGGTTACAAATGGCGATTTGGATTTTGCCGGCTCTATTACTGGATTTACTACCCAGCCGGTAGCTGCCACATCTGGTTCTACAGGCCAATCATCACTCACCAGGCTTACTATTACCATTGATGTTACCTTCTCAGATAAAAACGATTCCAAGAAGAATTTTAACGCATCTTTTTCCCGCTATGCTGACTATTCGAGCGGTCAGAGTTTATCCGGTGTTCAGAATGATTTGATAACTCAAATCAATAAACAACTGGTACAGGATATATTTGACAGGGCTTTCAATAACTGGTAAACGGAAGGCAATGAATACAGAGTTTTTCATTGCGCGGCGCATCATTGAAGGCAGGAAGGGCCAGAAGAAAATATCGCGCCCGACAGCCAGAATTGCTATTGCAGGTGTTGCCATAGGACTTACTGTAATGATACTTACTATCTCTATCGTAAAAGGGTTCCAGCTTTCTATTCGCGATAAGGTGGAGGGTTTTAACGGCGATATACAAATAACGAACCTTGATAATAATAACTCCTACGAGCCAGTTCCGATAAATGCGCAGCAGCCTTTTATGACTGACCTGAAGAAGTTGCCCGACGTGAGCCATGTGCAGGTATATGCCACCAAGAATGGTATCATAAAAACTAAAACAGAAAATGAAGGTGTCATTCTGGAAGGAGTGAATAGTAATTACGATTGGACATTCATTAAAAAGAACCTGGTAAAAGGTGAAGTACTTAACCTGAAAGATTCTACACCTTCATCCGATATTCTTATTTCGCAGTCAATAGCCTCGGCACTTGATATGGATATTGGCAGCAAGTTGCTTATATTCTTTATTACTAAGGCTCGCGGAGATGATAGTATTCATTCTAATTACGAACAGAGGGTAAAGACCTTTCATGTAAAAGGCATTTATCATACCGGGCTCGAAGATTTTGATAAGCGCATTGTATTTACTGATATTGCCCAGATACAGAGTCTCAATTTTTGGAAACCTGATCAGGTTGCAGGTTTTGAAGTGCTTACACGTAATTTCGATAATATAGATTCACTAGAGGATAATGTAAAAAGTATAATAGGTGTTAACCTGAATGCACAAAGTATTAAAGAAATCAATGAACCCATGTTCTCTTGGCTTCAATTGCAAAATACTAATGCGGCTATTATTATTATACTTATGGGTGTTGTTTCGGCTATAGCAATGGTTTCGGCGCTTATAGTTCTTATACTCGAAAACACCAGCATGATAGGCCTGCTGAAAGCCCTTGGATTAAGAAACCTGAACATACAACAGATATTCCTTATTGATGGCGCTTACCTAATATTCTGGGGAATGCTTATAGGTAATGTTATAGGTATTACTATGTGCCTTGTACAGCAATACTACAAGGTTATTCCGCTTGACCAGGCTACATATTACGTGCCTTATGTACCTATTTACTTTAGCTGGGTGTATGTTCTGCTACTCAATGTGGGTGCATTCTTTGCCTGTATCCTTATGCTCATTCTTCCTTCTTTTATTGTATCGCGCATTACACCGGTACGCACGCTACGATACAGCTAAACTTAGTCTTACAAATTATTCGAAATGAAATCTGTAAGGTCGTTGAACAGGTAAAAGCGTGTGTTACCACCGTAAATACTATGGTTCTTGTCAGGGTAAATCATCAGCGAAAAATGTGCATTGGCCTTTTGCAAAGCTTGTATCCATTCAATGCTGTTCTGGAAATGAACATTATCATCGCCAGTACCATGTATTAGCATATAGTGCCCTTTTACCTCATTAGCAAAGTTAATAGGTGAGCCATCTTTATAGCCATCCTCATTCTCTTGAGGTGTGCGCATATAACGCTCGGTGTAAATGCTGTCGTAAAAACGCCAATCGGTAACAGGTGCTACCGATATAGCCGTTTTAAAGTATTTAGCTCCTTTGCTTATGCACATTGCCGCCATATATCCACCATAGCTCCAGCCCCAAATACCAATACGGGTATTGTCAACACAGGCTTTCGATGCCAGGTATTTTGC
>JABDCA010000012.1 GCA_013288345.1 Bacteroidota bacterium
CCCAATCCATAGGGCAAGAATAAGCCCTTGTGCGGATCGATTGCAAATGAATCGGAAAGTTCAATACCTTTCAATATTTTCGTTCCATGATCGGTTAATAAAAAATAACCACCATAAGCCCCGTCAACATGATACCACAAATTATGCTTCTTTGCAATTTCTCCAATTGCTTGCAATGGATCAACTGAGCCTGTATCGGTAGTGCCTGCAGATGCCACAACCAAAAATGGAATCAGCCCATTTGCTTTGTCTGCTGCAATTTGTTTTTCAAGTTCTGCAGGTTTTATTCTGTATCCTTCATCAAGGGGAAGGTGGCGTGTAACGCATTCGGCAAGCCCTGCAATACGGATAGCTTTAAATATGCAATGATGCACTTCTGACGAAAGATAGATAACAGCTTTCTTAACTTTTTCAGATGTAATGCCTTTATGATCGCGGGCTGTTACAATAGCAGAAAGGTTAGCTATACTGCCTCCGCTGGTAAGGTTGCCGACAGCATCTTTGGGATATCCTGCAAGTTCTGCAGTCCATAGAATGAGCATGTTTTCCATACGCACTGCACCAGGCCCGGCAAAAAATATGCCTGCGAAGCGGTTAGTAATATCTGCCCAGTAATCGCCTAATGCGGAATAATAAATACCACCACCCGGTATATAGCCTAAGTGACCACCCGATGCAGGGTTAAGCGCAGGCTCGTCAAGCCCTGTTTTGAGCATGTTCAATATCTCAGGCAATGCTGTTCCCGTTTCTGTAATAGGCGAGTTCAAAAATACTTCACTCGTTTCCCGGCCAATATTAAAGGCTGGAATAGTTTCAATATCATTTATGAAGTTCTCAGTATAGTTTACAACTTCATCACGCACTGTTTTACGTTGCTTAGCATCAGGCTCAAGCAGTCGCGATATCCTTTCCAGTTCTTGTAATTTATTTAAGTCAACAGAGTTTTCCATGAGGCAAAAATAGAATACTTAGTTGGGTTGACAAAGGTTGACACTTTTTAACCCGTTTTTTATATCAACTAATTGATAATGAAGTATTTTGCGCTTTTAGAACCCTAAAACTATACCTACTTGTACATTGGTAGATGCTGAACCTACCTCGGCGAATAAACCAAAATGTTCCTTTATCATATAGCGGGCTCCCAGGGTAAACTGGCCGTTAAAATTCAGAGTCTGATTCTTAAAATTTGTAGCGACTGGCCCCTTAGGATTATTATCTGAACTATTATCTAAAGTTAGTAGATAGCCCAAGCCAACACCTGCGAAAAGATCAAGTTTATCACCTATAGGAAAATGCCCGTTTAAACGCAGATAAAAGCCGTAGGTTGTACTATTCTCATTTGCTTTATAAGTAGTGTCGGTATTAAATACCCTTGTAACCGTATAGTTATAATTTACATTAGCGGTAGAGTATTCGAGGTTAATACCTGCACCAAAATATTTTGCAAAGCCGTGTTCATATTTTAAAACTATTGTACCATAGTTTTTATAATCATAGTCCTGCTGATTTGAGTATTGGGTCAGGGTTTGACTTATTTCAGATGTAGCCGGGAAACCAAACCCTGCAGAAGCAAAATTTTTGCCATCATCAAATGCCTGTGCCATTAATGCATTTGAAACAAGCACTGCAAAGCAAATCAGAAATAGTCTTTTTAGTTTTTTCATATCCAGGGTATAAAGGTTGGGCAAATATAAAAATCTGGCGTACATTCTGCAATTTGTGCTATATTTATAAATAGAATTCTGCCACACATGAAAAAGATATTCTTTATAATTCTATGTTCTGTTTTATGTTGCTCAGCATCTTTTGCAAAAGGTATTTTACATGATACAGCAAAGCACGATAGTGTTTTAATTCGGGATGGTTCTTCTTTTGAAAAAGCAGTTATTATAGTGGATACTACCGAAGGGGCAGGGGTACAAGCTGAGTACAAATGGCTCTCAGACCATTATCCGGGGTGCAGGTCCGGTAGCCAGTCACTTTCGTATCACAACAAACATCCATTCGATGTTCTTGACATTAAAACGGCCGATGGCCTTCCGAAAAAAGTCTATTTCGATATTTCAAATTACTTCGGGAGGTGGTGAAGAAACTCTAACTCTCTTTCACCAATTTCAACATCATTTGTTCCACTTCAGGCGAGTCCCACTTTTCAGTAATGCCTTGTGTGGCCAATACCTTTTTCATAATGGCATCTTGCTTTTTGCCCTGCTTTAGGGCATGGCTATAAGGCAGGTCAGTAAAGGTTACCATACTGTAGAGAGGCAACCATATATCAGGATGCAATTTGCTAAAGTGTGCTTCTATTTTCTTTTGTAAAATAAAATCGGGATGGGTTACAAGGTCTCGCATTTCTATAAAATTAGCGACTGCTAAGTCAGCAATGGCATCGGAATTTGGCTTGCGTAGTTTTTGCGCCTCGTCAAATATTTTTGTCCATGCTTCTTCCTCATTACCTTTTCCTAAGTAGGTATCAAGCAATTGGTCAAATACAGTACAGTCTTCAAAGCCACAGTTCATGCCCTGTCCGAAGAAAGGAACAATGGCATGCGCTGCATCACCTAATAATAAAAGTTTATCAGAATGGCTCCATGGATAACACTTTACAGTAACTAAGGATGATACAGGATTATTGGCAAAATCATCAAGCAGCGTTGGCATTAAAGGCACTGCATCGGGGAACACTCTTTTGAAAAAAGCGCTGACCATATCACTGTCTTTTAATGCTGCAAAAGATTCTTTGCCTTCGAATGGAAAGAACAAGGTGCAGGTAAAACTGCCATCTATATTAGGTAGTGCAATCATCATAAAAGTACCACGTGCCCATATATGCAGGCAATGTTTTTCCATGGCAAAGCCACCATCTTTTAATGGTGGTATCACTAATTCTTTATAGCCGTAATCGAGGTAGTGCTGTGAGTATTCAAACCTATCGGTTGAGAGTTGCAATTGTAACCTGCCTGCAGAAAAGGCCCCATCGGTGCTAAATATACGTTGAGCAGCAACTGTTGTTTCTTTATGTGCTGTATCTTCTACAACTGCAGTTGCATCTTTTATCGAAATACTTTTGCAGCGCTGGTTAAAATGAATTTTACTGCCATGCTTTTCGGCAAGGTCCATAAGCAGGCAGTTAAGTCCACCACGCGATACAGAATATATTGCCTGTCCTTCTTTACCATACGGAAAGAAATTGGTTTTACCTTCTATATCGTGTACCATACGCCCGTTCATGGCAATGGCAATCTTTTTTATTTCATCGGCAATACCTACACCTTGCAAGCCTTTCCAGCCCCTGTCAGATAAAGCAAGGTTGATTGACTTACCAACAGATATTGCAGTTTTGCGCATATCATCGCGGCGTTCATATACTTCTACATTATAACCCCGCTTGGCCAGGTAAATAGAAAGCAATGAGCCCACAAGCCCTGCACCCATTACTACATATGGTTTTTCAGTCATAGTATCAAATTAATTACCCTTTGGGGTAGGTGCACTGTTTTCTTTTTTTACTCTCGCCTTCTTATAAATTGCAATAGCACCCCACATCATAAAGCCAAAAAGCAGAATACCAATTACTCCCCATATCCAACTTAGTTTGTCTTGCATAGTTACAATAAACACAATGGCTACTAAAAATATAGTTGCCAGTTCGTTCCACATACGTAACTGCCCCGATGACCAGGTGATCTTATTTTTTTTAAGCCTGCTGAATATTACCTGGTTTTGCAATTGGTAAAGCGTAAGGCCAAAAACAAAACACAATTTAATAAGTAGCCACGCAGGTATAGCAAAGCCATACATAGTATAAATAAGCGAGAAACCGAAAATATAAGTAAGTATGGCAGATGGCCACGTAATGCCATACCAAAGGCGGCTTTCCATTATTTTAAATTGGGCCTGCAGAATACTTTTTTCAGGTTCCGGTTTTTTTTCGGCTTCGGTGTGGTAAATAAATAAACGCACTATATAAAATAAACCTGCGAACCAGGTTACAACAAATATAATGTGAAGCGGTAAAAGATATTGTGCCATAGGTTACTTATTAACTATTGGGTAAAATGCATTTTCAATATGATGTACTTTAAAGGCATCGGCACTTTTAAGTACCGATACAATATCAAAGCGTACTTCTAAATTTAATTTGTTCTTATCAATGTATGCGCCGGCAGCTTTAATAAGGTGACGTTGCTTTTGCTTATTTACAAATGTTTCGGGTTCGCCAAAGTAATTGGTTGACCGTGTCTTTACTTCGGCAACCACTAAAAAAAAACTTTATCGCGGGCAATAATATCAATCTCTTCCTGGCCGAATCTCCAGTTGGTTTCAAGTATCTCGTAACCCTTTGCCCGTAAGTGTTCTACAGCTTTCGACTCCCCTTCCTGCCCGGTCTTTTGATTCTCGTTCATCAGTGCGAATATAGCTAATGGTTTAAGGCTGATTGTATAGGTATTGTAAAAAAAACTAATTTAGTGCACTATAACCGGTAAAAATTAAAAATTAACATGAAAAAAATTCTCTCCCTTTCTGCCGCAGTAATGCTTTTTGCAGGTGCAGCATTTGGCCAGAAGTCATTTGAAGGTCAAATTGACTTTATGCAGTACAATGGTATTGACACAACTTATTTTGAGTACTACGTGAAAACAACCCACGTAAAGATTGTAAACACCGACATTAAGACCAACAACGATGAAGGTATTTACTTAATTGACCTTACAACCAAAACAACTTTGGCGCTTAGCCCGGTTCGTAAAATATATAAGGACCAACCTTCACCGGCTCCTGTAAAACCTTCAGGCACACCTAAGGTAACCAAGACCGCTAACGTAAAAACCATCAATGGTTTTAAATGCACCGAGTACGATGTAGCTGATGCTGAAGAAGGTATCAAGGTATCGTATTGGATCGCTAGTGGCGATTTTGAATTTTTCCTTCCTATGATGAATATTCTTAACCGTAAGGATAAATTCTCTCAATACTACATGGCTATTCCTAACTCAGCTAATATGTTCCCTATGGAAGCATACGAAACTGACATGTCAGGTGCTTCGAAAGGATTTATTAAGGCTACCAAATGTATTCCTGGCAAAATTGCTGACGGTACATTTGCTATTCCTGCCGGATACAACAAGTTCGAGAAATAGTATTATTTGAAATTTAGTAAAAACCTCTCTCAGAGAAATTTGAGAGAGGTTTTTTCTTTTACCGAAAGCGCTGCTGTTCTACCAAAATAAAGTGGATAGTTTTTAATGCCATGACCGGCTGGGAATCCAAAGCAAACCGGATAGCCATATTCCTTTATAGCATCCAAAATAATTTCTTGAGCTGTTTTACCAAACGGTACGGTGTTATCTTTCATTTCGGAAAAATCGCCTATAACAAGGCCCTTTAGTTTCGATAATTTACCCGATCGTTTCAACTGCATCATCATCCTGTCGATGTGGTAGAGATATTCGTCCAGGTCTTCCAGAAAAAATATTTTGCCATCGGTATTAATATCTGATGGGGTGGAGGCAAGTGCATAAAGTAACGATAAGTTTCCACCAATTAATGGCCCGATGCACTCTCCAGTTCTGTTTAAGCTATGTGCTGGAATAGTGTAAGAGAGTTCTTCGCCAAACAATGCTTTTTTTAGTAGGCTAAGCGATTCTGCATCTTTAGTAAAACTAACCGGCATTGTTGCATGCAATGTTTCAATAGCGCAATGCATATGTATCTGGCTATGAAATACAGTTATATCACTATATCCAATTATCCATTTTGGCTGTTTAGTAAAAGAAGAAAAATTCAGTCCGTCAATAATCCTAACTGCGCCATAACCACCACGTGCCGAAATAATGGCTTTTACTTCCTTATCATCCAGCATATCTTGCAAATCGGAACGCCTCTGTGAATCGGTTCCTGAAAACTGGTGGTCACTTTTATAAATGTTCTTTCCAAGTTTCACTCTTAATCCCCAACTTTCTAATACTGCAATGGCAGACGTCAATTCTTCAGGCGATATTTTGCGCGCAGGTGCAACAATGCCAATACAATCTCCTGGCTTTAGGTAAGGCGGGCAGCTATTTTTTTGTGATTGCATAATAATCGGTTATTCAAAAGTAGGAATGTTAACCAAATAGAATCGTTCATTTTTTTAGTACTAAAAGCTTAGTATATTTGTAACAACCAGTTTATAGCATTTAATAACTAGCAATAAATTTACCATCATGGGAAAACCAATTGTAAAAGAATCAGGCACACCGGCAGAGGGCACTATGCAGCCTTCAGATAGCGGGACGCAATCATCTACTACACAGGGCACGCAAAGTACCACTGCAGCAGAATCAGCAGAAGAAAGCCCAAGGGAGTAACTTGGTGAGAATAAAATAAATACAGAAGCGGGTAATCCCCGCTTTTTTTAATGCTTGCCAATTGTTTTTTAGTTTTGTTGCCGGTATGTATAATAAAAAGAGTGCGGTTGTAATTCTGTTGATTTTTTTAGGAGTTCATGTATTTGGCCAGCAGGTAAGGTACATCGATTCACTCGTTGTAAGAAGTGCTGCTTTAAATGAAGATACCACTAAGGTTAAACTGCTGAATAAAATTGCCACAGCGTTAAACTTCGAAGGGTATCCCAGAGATTCAGCTTTGCTTTTTGCCAATGAAGCCCTTGGGCTTTCTGATAAACTTAATTTTACTGAAGGCCAGGCCAGTGCTTACCTGAATAAAGGCAGGTATTACAAGAACAAAGGCGATAATGAAAAAGCACTCGATAATTTTTTGAAGGCCCTGAATATTGCTGAGAAAGCAAATAATAAAGTGCGCATGGGCGACCTGTATGATGTGATGGGCAATTTTTACCGTAAACGCATGAAGAATTACGCCAAAGCACTGGAGTACACTAAAAAAGGGTTGGAGATTCGCAGAAGTATTGGTAACAATAGCTATGTAGCAATATCACTAAGTAATATAGGCAATATATATTTCGATATGGACAGCAACAAAATGGCATTGCAGTATTTTACGGAAGGCTTGCAGGTTTTGAAAACACTAGAATCATCCGACACCTCTAAAATATCGAAACAAATTAAAGCGGCGCGGAAAAGCACCGAAGCCGACTTAGAGAATAATATTGGCAGCGTATATGCCAGTTTAAAAGAATATGATAAAGCCATAGAGTATTATAATGAATGCCTTATAGCATACCAATACCTACAATCGGATGAGGGTGTGGCTACTTCGTATATTAATATGGGTAACATGTATAATATTAAAGGCGATGTAGAAGAAGGAACCAAATACCTTGAACAAAGCCTTGATATATCAAGAAAGATAAATGCAAAGGACCTTATTGCATCGGCTTATGGTTTTTTAGCCGAGGGCTATAGCAAGCAAGGTAATTATCAAAAAGCATTTGAATACCAATTGGCACTTTCTAATATAAAAGACTCAATATTTAGTGAAGAGAGTGCCAAGCAGGTAAATGATATGCAGGTGAAATACGATACCGAGAAAAAAGAAAAAGAAAACCAGATACTGGCCCTTACTGTTAATAAGCAACGAATAATTACTTATTCGGTATTAGCAGGGTTATTACTGGTAATTGGCCTGGCCTTTTTTATTTACCGTGGCTATCGCGATAAGCATGCGGCTAACCTTGCACTGGAGGAGAAGAATAAAATAATTGAAGAAAAGAATAAAGACATAACAGACAGCATTAATTACGCCAAGCGCATACAAAGCGCTATTTTAACTACCGGTGAATATTTGAAGGAAATGCTAGGTGAGTATTTTGTAATGTATAAACCACGTGATGTTGTGAGCGGTGATTTCTATTGGTGTTATGCCTATGGCGATAAAGTTATTTTTACGGTGGCCGATTGCACAGGCCATGGCGTTCCCGGTGCACTTATGAGCATGATAGGTAACAGCTTATTAAATGAAGTTGTTGTTGAAAATAAAGTAGCTGATGCGGCTAAAATACTTACCGCACTTCGTGCAAGCTTATTGAAAACACTACAGTTAAAAGGACAGCAAACCATTACCTATGACGGTATGGACATTGTATTATGCGTTTGGGATAAAACGACTAAGGAACTGCAGTTTGCCGGAGCAAATAATCCTCATTATCTTGTCAGAGCTAAGGGATCACCTGCATTACAAGAGGATAAAAAAATAAAATTGCACGAGGGCAACGTGTATGAAATAATGCCCGATAAACAGCCTATTGGTTATATGGAAGAGAGAATGGATAATCCTTTTTCATCTTATACCATTAAGCTTGCACATGGCGATAATATATATTTAACCAGCGATGGTTATGCCGACCAATTTGGCGGAACAGCAGATAAAAAATTCACAAAAAAGAAATTCCGTGAAATGCTTGCAACACTTGGCAATGAACAATTGCATGACCAGAAAGCCCGCTTGGAGCAGGCATTTAGCCAGTGGCAGGGCAACAACTCGCAGACAGACGATATTTGCATAGTAGGTGTAAAATTCAATTTTGTCTGAGCTTGTTTTTGGAATAAAGCCGAAAAAATAACGATGCAGAGTGAAAAAGAAAGTTTACAGAATGAAAACTTTTATAAATTTGCGCCCCTTTTAAGGAAATAAACTGCCTTTTGCAGCATATTTTCAAGGGTAAAGTTCTTTGTATTCATAGGCATTTAATGCATACTAAAAATTGTATTGCCAGTGTAGCTCAGCTGGCTAGAGCAACTGATTTGTAATCAGTAGGTCGCGGGTTCGAGTCCCTTCACTGGCTCATTGGAAGCAGGCAAGTATGTAACGGGGGTATTTCCGGAGTGGCCAAACGGAACAGACTGTAAATCTGTCGGCTTACGCCTTCGAAGGTTCGAATCCTTCTGCCCCCTCTGAGGTCTGGAAAATCTCAGAATTTTAGTATGCATTGTTAAAAATTAAGCGGAAGTAGCTCATTTGGTAGAGCGTCAGCCTTCCAAGCTGAGGGTAGCGGGTTCGAGCCCCGTCTTCCGCTCAAAAAAGCTATTAGCTGTCGGCTAATAGTTTTGGCTTTATTAGCCGACTTAGCTCAGTTGGTAGAGCGCGTCCTTGGTAAGGACGAGGTCACGGGTTCAAATCCCGTAGTTGGCTCAAAAACGATGGTGTAAAAAAAATGTTACTGACAAGTAAAAGTTATTAATTTTTTTCATATCTTTGCACCCCCAAAATAAAAACTAGTAAACCAACCAGTAAAATCAAGCAATATGGCAAAAGGTAAATTCGAGCGTACAAAACCTCACGTAAACATTGGAACCATCGGTCACATTGACCACGGTAAAACAACATTAACTGCAGCTATCACAACCGTTCTTGCAAAGAAAGGTTTTTGCGAAGCTCGTGGATTCGACACTATCGATAATGCTCCTGAAGAAAAAGAAAGGGGTATTACTATCAATACATCACACGTAGAATACGAAACAGCAAACAGGCACTATGCTCACGTTGACTGTCCTGGTCACGCTGACTACGTAAAAAACATGGTTACAGGCGCTGCTCAGATGGACGGCGGTATATTAGTGGTTGCTGCTACTGACGGACCTATGCCACAAACCCGTGAACACATTCTTTTGGCTCGTCAGGTTGGCGTTCCAAATCTTGTTGTGTTTATGAACAAGGTTGATATGGTAGAAGATCCTGAATTACTTGACTTAGTTGAAGTAGAAATTCGCGAACTTTTAAGTTTCTATCAATTTGATGGAAACAATATCCCGGTTATCCGTGGTTCAGCATTAGGCGCTCTTAACGGCGATCCTAAAGGCGAAGAATCAGTTATGAAACTTATGGAAGCAGTGGATTCTTATATTCCAATCCCTACCCGTGAAGTTGACAAGCCTTTCCTTATGTCAGTTGAAGACGTGTTCACCATTACAGGCCGTGGTACAGTTGTTACCGGTCGTATTGAGCGTGGCGTAGTAAATACAGGCGAGGAAGTAGAAATTATAGGTATGCGCGAAGCAAGTGTTAAGAGCACTGTTACAGGCGTAGAAATGTTCCGTAAAACTCTCGATCGTGGTGAAGCCGGCGACAACGTTGGTCTTTTATTACGTGGTATTGAAAAGACAGATGTATGGAGAGGTATGGTTGTGGCTAAGCCAGGATCAATACACCCCCACACTGAATTTAAAGCAGAGGTTTATGTATTAAAGAAGGAAGAAGGTGGCCGTCATACTCCATTCCATAACGAATACCGTCCTCAGTTCTATTTCAGAACTACAGACGTTACAGGTGAAATTAAATTACCTGAAGGCAGGGAAATGGTTATGCCAGGCGATAACGTTACCATGAGCGTGAAGCTTATAGTACCGGTAGCTATGGACAAAGGATTACGTTTCGCAATTCGCGAAGGTGGTAAGACCGTAGGTGCAGGCCAGGTAATTGAAGTTATTAAGTAATAAGGATATTGGCTATTAGCCAGTAGCTATTAGCCGTTATCAAACGGGTGTAGCTCAATTGGTAGAGTAGCGGTCTCCAAAACCGTTGGCTGGGAGTTCGAGTCTCTCCACCCGTGCGTAAACAGAATGAAACATGAGTAAAGTAGGAACATACATAGATGAAGTAACTGAGGAGCTTACCAAAAAAGTAAGCTGGCCCACCTGGGCTGAATTACAGAGTAGCGCAGTAGTAGTACTGGTTGCTTCGTTAATCATGTCAGCTATTATATTTTGTATGGACTTTGCTTTCCGTGAAATAATGACGGCTTTTTATAAAATATAACCTACCGGCACAATGACAACCGAAAACGTACAAGTAACCAAAACTTCAGGAACCGGCAGCGATGCGCAGGTTAAGAAGTGGTATGTGCTTAGGGCTATAAGCGGTAAAGAAAAGAAGGTAAAGCAGCATATTGAGTTTGAAGTTAACAGACTTAAACTTCAGCAATATATATCGCAGGTGCTTATACCAATGGAAAAGTACATTCAGATAAAGAATGGTAAGAAAATAAACAAGGAAAGAAGTTATTTTCCGGGTTATGTGCTTATTGAGGCTGCTCTGGTTGGTGAGTTGCCACACGTACTTAAAAGCATTCCGGGTGTAATTGGTTTCTTAGGTAGCAAAAAGGGCGACGATCCGGTTCCATTACGTTTAGCAGAAGCTAACCGTATTTTGGGTAAGGTTGACGAACTTTCTGAAACCGATGCTGAAATGAACATCAAGTTCATGGTAGGTGAAACCATTAAGATCATCGATGGTCCTTTCAACAGCTTTATTGGTACCATTGAAGAAGTGAATGACGAAAAGAAACGCTTAAAGGTGAGTGTGAAGATATTTGGAAGAAAGACTCCGCTTGAGTTGAGTTATATTCAAGTGAAAAAAGAAAGTTAATAGTATAATTTTATAAATACAGTATATCATGGCTAAGGAAGTATCAGGACTGGTAAAACTACAAGTAAAGGGCGGCGCGGCTAACCCGGCTCCTCCTATTGGTCCTGCATTAGGTGCAAAGGGTGTGAACATTATGGAATTCTGTAAGCAGTTCAATGCCCGTACACAAGACCAGGCTGGCAAAACATTGCCTGTAATTATTACAGTTTATTCTGATAAGTCTTTCGATTTTATTATTAAAAAGCCACCTGTTGCAGCGCAAATAAAGGAAGCTTTGAAAATTGAATCGGGTTCTGCTGAATCGAACAAAAAGAAAATTGGCAAGATAAACAACGATCAAATTAAGAAGATAGCAGAAAATAAAATGTCCGATTTAAACTGCTTTACTGTAGAATCTGCCATGGAAATGGTTAAGGGTACTGCAAGAAGCATGGGTATTGAAGTAATTTAAGTAACAAAATTAATTGTCCGCAGTCATGGCAAAACTTACAAAAAAACGCAAACTCGCACTGTCGAAATACGACCAAGCTAAGGCTTATCCTATTGCAGATGCAGCTAAAATATTAAAAGAAATTTCATCGGCTAAGTTCGACCCATCTATCGAGATGAGTGTTAGGCTTGGTATTGATGTAAAGCAAGCTAACCAAATGGTTAGAGGCACAGTTACCCTTCCGCACGGAACCGGTAAAACTGTACGTATCCTTGTTCTTTGCACTCCTGATAAGGAAGCAGAAGCAAAGGCTGCAGGTGCTGACTTTGTTGGGCTTGATGAATATATTACCAAAATTAAAGCCGGCTGGACCGATGTGGATGTAGTTATTGCTACACCTGCAACAATGGGTAAAGTTGGTGCATTAGGTAAAATATTAGGCCCAAGAGGCTTAATGCCAAACCCTAAAATTGGTACCGTTACTATGGAAGTAGGTAAAGCGGTTAGCGATGCTAAGGGTGGTAAAATAGAATACAAGGCAGATAAGGATGGCATTGTACACGTATCGGTTGGTAAAATTTCTTTTGATGAGCAAAAGATTGCTGAAAACATCAACGAATTTGTACAGACCATTGTAAAAGCCAGGCCTTCGGCAGCGAAGGGCGCTTACATAAGGAGCATGTTTATGTCGAGCACCATGAGCCCAAGCATAGAAATAGAAACTAAGTCATACGGCTTTTAATTAAACCTGATCAACAATACAGGCCATGAATAAAAAAGAAAAAAACCAGATAATAGATGAATTAGTTACACGTTTGAACGGTAACAAAAACTTCTATTTAGCAGATACATCTACCTTAACCGGTATAAAGGTGAATAGCCTACGCAGAATTTGCTTTGAAAAGAAAGTAGAAATGACTGTGGTTAAGAACACCCTTTTGCGTAAAGCATTAGAAAAATCAGTACACGCTTCTCATTTAGAGCCTGTATATGGTACATTAGTAGGTAATACAGCCGTATTGTTTGGCGAACAGCCAAGCGATCCTGCAAGGATTATGAAAGAATTCCGTATTACCAACAGTAAACCTACTCTTAAAGCTGCATTTGTAGAAGAAAGCGTATATATTGGTGACGACCAGTTAGAAGTGTTAAGCTCACTGAAGACCAAAAACGAGCTTATTGCCGATATTATCGCCCTTCTCCAGTCGCCTGCTAAAAATGTTATCGGAGCCCTGCAATCGGGTGGTAACAAGCTTAGCGGCATAGTGAAAACATTAGGAGATAGAGAAGAAAAATAATTTTTGAAAAAATATTAACAAAAATTTATTTTGCTATAAAAATAATCGTATCTTTGCGCCCCTTTAAAAATAAATAAATCAAATAAAAACAATAACCAATGGCAGACTTAAAAGCATTCGCAGAACAGTTGGTTGGCTTAACAGTAAAAGAAGTCAACGAATTAGCAAAAATATTAAAAGATGAGCACGGAATCGAGCCAGCTGCTGCTGCAGTTGCTGTAGCTGCCGGTGGCGGTGCTGCAGGTGGAGCTGCTGCTGCAGCTAAGACCACTTTTGACGTAATCCTCAAGAGCGGTGGACAAGCTAAGTTACAAGTTGTGAAAGTTGTAAAAGAACTTACCGGCTTAGGCTTAAAAGAATCTAAAGACCTAGTTGACGGTGCTCCAAAGCCCGTAAAAGAAGGCGTTTCTAAAGAAGAAGCAGAATCTCTTAAAGCAAAATTAACCGAAGCAGGAGCTGAAGTTGAAGTTAAGTAAGCTTTCTACGGTTTTATATTTCTGTAAGGACAAAGTTGCCCCTGAAAAGGCGACCTTGTCCCTTTATTCTTTAAGCGTTCTTTTTCACAGTTTATCCAGGTAGCTTTTAAAGCTAGTTGGCTTTACAGGCTATCCAACATTTTAATACTTCTGTATTATGTCTGCTACTACAAACAAGAAAAAACAGCGTATCAATTTCTCGACCACCCGGTTCAAGTTCGACTATCCGGATTTTCTTGATATACAGCTTCAGTCCTTCAGGGACTTTTTCCAGTTGGAAACAACTCCTGAAAATCGTAAAAATGAAGGCTTATACAAAGCTTTCATGGAAAACTTCCCGATTAGCGATGCCCGTAACGTATTCGTGCTTGAGTTCCTCGATTATTTCGTAGATCCTCCACGTTATACCATGGACGAGTGTATCGAAAGGGGGCCTTACTTACAGTGTTCCTCTTAAATCTAAGATGAAACTGTATTGTAACGATCCTAACCACGTTGATTTCGAAACTATTATTCAGGATGTGTACCTCGGTACCATTCCATATATGACCCCAAGGGGTTCATTTATCATTAACGGCGCTGAGCGCGTTGTGGTATCGCAGTTACACCGTTCACCTGGTGTATTCTTCGGCCAAAGCCGCCACCCGAATGGTACTAAGCTGTATTCAGCACGTATTATCCCTTTCAAGGGAGCATGGATGGAGTTTGCTACAGACATCAACAATGTACTGTACGCTTACATCGACCGTAAAAAGAAATTGCCTGTAACCACCCTTTTCAGGGCTATAGGTTTTGAAACAGATAAGCAGATACTTGAGCTCTTCGGCCTTGCCGATGAAATAAAAGTAAGCAAAGCTGCGCTTGAAAAAGCTATTGGCCGTAAGCTTGCTGCAAGGGTATTGCGTACATGGGTAGAAGATTTCGTGGATGAAGATACCGGTGAAGTAGTATCTATCGAACGTAACGAAGTTGTTGTAGAACGTGAAACTATCCTTGAAGAACAACATATTGAGCGTATCCTGAATTCTAAAACAGAACATATCATTCTGCATAAGGAAGACAAGAAATCGATTGATTACGCTATCATTTACAGCACACTTCAAAAAGATACTACCAACTCTACAAAAGAAGCGGTTCACTTTATCTATCACCTGTTAAGGAGCACTGAACCACCTGATGAAGAAACCGCACGCGGTATCATCGACAAGTTGTTCTTCTCTGATAAGAGGTATGATCTTGGAGAAGTTGGACGTTTCCGTATCAACAAAAAATTAAACCTGCAAACCCCTGAAACAACAAGGGTTTTGACTCGTGAAGATATTATAGCTATTGTTAAGTACCTTATTGCCCTTATCAACTCAAATGCTGATGTGGATGATATTGACCACTTAAGTAACAGGCGCGTAAGGACAGTTGGCGAGCAGTTATATGCTCAGTTCAGCGTTGGTTTAGCACGTATGTCAAGAACCATTCGTGAAAGGATGAACGTAAGGGATAACGAAGTATTTACTCCGCTTGACCTTATCAATGCCAAATCGCTTACATCTGTTATCAACTCATTCTTTGGTACCAACCAATTATCACAGTTCCTGGATCAGGTTAATCCACTTACTGAACTTACAAACAAACGTAGGTTATCGGCAATTGGTCCTGGCGGTTTATCAAGAGAACGTGCTGGTTTTGAGGTACGTGACGTACACTATACCCACTATGGCAGAATGTGCCCGATTGAAACACCGGAAGGTCCGAACATCGGTCTGATTTCTTCATTGTGCGTATTTGCAAAGATCAACCCACTTGGGTTTATTGAAACCCCTTATCATACAGTTACAAATGGTAAAATAGATCCTTCGGTGGAGCCTACTTACCTTACTGCTGAAGAAGAGGACAATCAGATCATTGCTCCTGCTAACACCGCAATCTCGGAGAGTGGTTCATTAGCAGAAGCGAAGGTGAAAGTTCGTCAGAAAGGCGATTTCCCAATTATAGAAAAGAACAAAGTTCAGTTAATGGACGTTGCCGCAAACCAAATTGCATCAATAGCTGCATCGCTCATTCCGTTCCTTGAGCATGATGATGCTAACCGTGCTTTGATGGGATCGAATATGCAACGCCAGGCAGTTCCTCTTATGAGGCCTGAAGCTCCTATTGTGGGCACAGGACTTGAAGAAAGCGTAGCTAAATTCTCAAGAATATTAGTTTCGGCTGAAGGTACAGGTATTGTGGAAAGGGTAGATGCGAAAGAGATCGTTATCCGTTACAACCGCACCGAGGAAGAAAAACTGATGAGCTTTGATGATGATATTAAAGCATATTCATTAACCAAGTTCAGAAAAACTAACCAAAGTACCTCTGTAAACCTTCGCCCTATTGTTAAGAAGGGTGATAAGGTTACCAAAGGACAAATACTTTGCGATGGTTATGCTACAAAAGACGGAGAGCTTGCACTCGGCCGTAACCTGAAAGTGGCATTTATGCCATGGAAAGGCTACAACTTTGAGGATGCTATCGTTATTTCTGAACGTGTAGTACGTGAAGATTTATTCACATCTATACACATTGATGAGTACGCATTAGAAGTTCGTGATACACGCCGTGGCCCTGAAGAACTTACACCGGATATACCTAACGTAAGTGAGGAAGCTACCAAGAACCTGGATGAGAAAGGTATCATTCGCGTTGGTGTAGAAGTTCACGAAGGCGACATACTTATTGGTAAAATTACCCCTAAGGGAGAAAGTGATCCTTCACCGGAAGAAAAACTGTTGCGCGCTATATTCGGCGACAAAGCTGGTGATGTAAAAGACGCTTCTTTACGTGTTCCATCGGGTGTTGAGGGTATGGTTATTGACCGTAAGCTCTTCGCTAAATACTTAAAAGACAAGAAGACCAAGACCGATGAAAAGGTGTTGATCGATAAGATAGACAAAGAACATGACCATGATGCTGCTGAACTTAAATCTCAGTTGGTAGATAAGCTGTTCATTGTACTTAACGGAAAAGTATCGAATGGTGTGAACAATAACCTGAAGGAAGAAATTATTCCTAAGGGCACTAAGTACACACAAAAGATTCTTGAAAAGGTAAACTTCCTGGAAGTTAATCCTAAGCGTTGGACACATGATAAGGATAAGAATGCGGTTATTGAACAAATAATCCACAACTATACCCTTGCATACAACGAACTGCTTGGTATTAACAAGCGCCAGAAGTTCACCATTACTGTAGGTGATGAATTACCATCAGGTGTGAACCAGATATCGAAAGTTTACCTTGCTCAAAAGCGTAAGCTGAGAGTAGGTGATAAAATGGCGGGTCGTCACGGTAACAAAGGTGTTGTTGCACGTATTGTAAGAGAAGAAGATATGCCGTTCCTTGAAGATGGAACCCCGGTTGATATTGTACTTAACCCGTTGGGTGTGCCTTCTCGTATGAACCTTGGACAGATTTATGAAACTGTGTTAGGCTGGGCCGGAGAGAAATTGGGTGTTAAATTTGCAACCCCTATTTTCGACGGAGCTACCTTAGACCAGATCAGCGAATACACTGAAAAAGCAGGCATACCTCCATTCGGAAGTACTTACTTATGCGATGGCGGAACAGGAGAACGTTTTGACCAACCTGCTACTGTAGGTATTATATACATGCTGAAACTTGCACACATGGTAGATGACAAGATGCACGCACGTTCTATCGGTCCATACTCACTCATTACACAGCAACCATTGGGCGGTAAAGCTCAATTTGGTGGCCAGCGTTTTGGTGAAATGGAAGTTTGGGCGCTTGAGGCATTCGGTGCATCACACATTCTGCAGGAAATGCTTACCATTAAAGCGGATGACGTTGTGGGCAGAGCCAAGAGTTACGAGGCAATTGTGAAAGGTGAAGCATTACCTACACCTGGCATACCGGAATCATTCAACGTGTTGTTGCATGAGTTGCATGGTTTGGGCCTCGAAATTAAAATGGATTAATTAGATTAGTTAAGAACACTCTAAATAAAAACAAAATATGGCTTCTTCATCAAGAGAACAAAAACAGAGGAGTAACTTTACTAAAGTAACGATCAGCCTTGCCTCGCCAGAGAGGATGCTGAACCGTTCGCATGGTGAGGTTTTAAAGCCTGAAACTATAAACTACCGTACCTACAAGCCTGAGCGCGATGGTTTGTTCTGCGAGCGTATTTTTGGTCCTACCAAGGATTGGGAATGTCATTGCGGAAAATACAAACGTATTCGTTATAAAGGCATTATTTGCGACCGTTGCGGTGTTGAAGTTACAGAGAAAAAAGTACGTCGTGAGCGTATGGGACACATTTCATTAGTGGTTCCTGTAGCACACATTTGGTATGTACGTTCTTTACCAAGTAAAATTGGTTACTTACTCGGCCTTTCTACCAAAAAACTTGAAATGGTGGTGTATTATGAAAAATACATTGTTATCCAGGCTGGTATTAAGGAATCTGAAGGCATTAAACATCAGGACTTCCTTAGCGAAGACGAGTATTTAAAATTACTCGATACCCTTCCTAAAGAAAATCAACATTTAGATGATAACGACCCAGCCAAGTTTATTGCTAAAATGGGTGGCGAAGCTTTATTTGAACTGTTAAAGCGTATTGACCTTGAAGCACTCGCTTATGAACTGCGTCATAAAGCAAATACCGAAACTGCACAACAACGTAAGAATGAAGCCTTGAAGAGGTTACAAGTTGTTGAAGCGTTCCGCAGAGCTAATACACACGTTGAAAACCGTCCTGAATGGATGGTGCTTAAAGTGTTGCCTGTAATTCCGCCTGAATTGCGCCCATTGGTGCTTTTAGATGGTGGCAGGTTTGCCACATCAGATTTGAATGACTTATACCGTCGTGTAATTATACGTAACAACCGTTTAAAGAGGCTCATCGAGATCAAAGCTCCTGAGATCATCCTCCGTAACGAAAAACGTATGTTACAGGAATCGGTAGATGCATTACTTGATAATTCACGTAAATCGACCGCTACAAAAACCGAATCGAACAGAGCGCTTAAATCACTTGCTGACAGCTTAAAAGGTAAGCAAGGACGTTTCCGTCAAAACTTACTCGGTAAACGTGTTGACTATTCTGCACGTTCGGTAATTGTTGTAGGCCCTGAATTGAAATTGCACGAGTGTGGTCTTCCAAAGGACGTAGCTCTTGAGCTTTTCAAGCCATTTGTGGTTTGTAAAATTATTGAAAGAGGAATTGTTAAAACCGTAAAATCTGCACGTAAGCTGGTTGACCGTAAGGTTGCAGCTGTGTGGGATATACTTGAAAACGTAATTAAAGGCCACCCTGTATTGCTGAACCGTGCTCCAACATTGCACCGTCTCTCCATACAAGCGTTCCAGCCTAAACTTATAGAAGGTAAAGCAATACAGTTGCACCCGCTTACATGTACAGCGTTCAACGCTGACTTTGACGGTGACCAAATGGCGGTTCACTTACCATTGGGTAGCTCTGCTGTATTAGAAGCTCAGCTTTTAATGCTTGCCTCACACAACATTTTGAACCCGGCTAATGGTGCGCCTATTACCGTTCCTTCTCAGGATATGGTACTAGGTTTGTATTACATTACCAAATCGAAGAGAAGCACCAAAGAACAAAAAGTACTTGGTGAAGGTTTAGTATTCTACTCTGCTGAAGAAGCTATCATTGCTTTCAACGAGAAGAAAGTTGAACTGCATGCTCACGTTAGGGTTAAAACAACTGTAAGAGAAAAAGATCAGTTGGTAGACAAGCTTCTTGAAACCAGCCTTGGCAGAATTATATTCAACCAGGTTGTGCCTAAAGAAATGGGCTTTATCAATGAACTTTTAACCAAGAAGAACTTACGTGATATTATTGCGGAAGTACTTAAAGCAGCGGGAATGGCTAAAACAGCTAAGTTCCTGGATGATATTAAGGACATTGGTTACCATTATGCATTTAAGGGCGGATTATCATTCAACCTGAACGACGTTATCATTCCTGCCGATAAGGAGAAGATGATTGCGGATGCTAAGGGACAAATTGAAGAAGTATCGAATAACTATAACATGGGTTTTATTACCAACAATGAAAGGTATAACCAGGTTATTGATATTTGGACACACACCAACTCTAAAATTACCAAGAAGGTAATGGATCAGTTGAGCAGCGACCGTCAAGGGTTCAATGCAATTTACATGATGTTGGATTCTGGTGCGAGGGGTTCGAAAGAACAGATCCGTCAGCTTTCTGGTATGCGTGGTCTGATGGCTAAGCCTCAAAAATCGGGCGCTACCATGCAGGAAATTGTGGAAAATCCGGTTATATCGAACTTTAAAGAAGGACTTTCTATACTTGAGTATTTTATTTCGACCCATGGTGCACGTAAAGGATTGGCGGATACAGCGCTGAAGACAGCGGATGCCGGTTACTTAACACGTCGTTTGGTTGACGTATCACAAGACGTTATTATTACCGGTGTTGACTGTGGTACCCTTCGTGGCCTTACAGCAGCTACCTTACGTAAAAATGACGAAGTAGTAGAAACATTATATGATAAAATTTTAGGCCGCGTTAGCTTGCATGATGTACACCATCCTGCAACAGGCGAGCTTATTATAACTGCAGGTGAAGAAGTTACCGAATTCCATGCAGATAAAATTAAGAATTCACCAATTGAAAGTGTTGAAATACGTTCGGTGCTTACCTGCGAAATGAAAACAGGTGTTTGCGCTAAATGTTATGGACGCAATCTTTCTACCGGTAGAATTGTACAAAAAGGTGAAACAGTTGGTGTAATTGCAGCTCAGTCAATTGGTGAGCCGGGTACACAGCTTACACTTCGTACATTCCACGTTGGTGGTACAGCATCAAACATCTCTGCTTCATCGAAAATTGAAGCCAAGTATGATGGTATTGTAGAAATGGAAGAAGTAAGGACAGTAACTCGTAAGGGCGCTGATGGTAATAAGGTAGAAGCGGTTATATCGCGTTCTGCTGAGTTAAGGGTTGTAGATAAGAATACAGGTCTTGTGCTTACCACGGCTAACGTTCCTTATGGTTCGCAATTGTATACCAAGAACAAAGCTTCGGTTAAAGCCGGTGAACTGCTTTGCGATTGGGATCCGTACAATGCTGTTATTATCTCTGAGTTCTCAGGTAAAACCGAATTCGAATACATTGAAGAAGGTGTTACTTTCCGCGAAGAATCAGATGAACAAACAGGCTTTAAGGAAAAGGTTATTATTGAAAGCAAGGATAAAACCAAGAGCCCTATCATTAAAGTTGTTAAAGGAAAAGAAACACTTAAATCATATAACATACCTGTTGGATCGCATATTATTACAGGCGATGGCAGCAGCGTAGAAGCAGGCCAGATATTGGTAAAAATACCTCGTATCTCCGGTAAATCGGGTGATATTACAGGTGGTTTACCACGTGTAACAGAATTGTTTGAAGCACGTAATCCTTCAAACCCTGCTGTAGTTAGTGAAATTGACGGTGTAATATCGTTTGGTAAGATTAAGAGAGGTAACCGCGAGGTTATGGTAGAATCGAAGAATGGTAATAAGAAGACCTATTTGGTTCCGCTTTCTAAACACATACTTGTACAGGAGAACGACTTTGTGAAGACAGGAGAGCCATTATCTGATGGCGCAGTAACCCCTGCTGATATATTGGCGATTAAAGGCCCTACATCAGTACAGGAATACTTAGTGAATGAAATTCAGGAAGTATACCGCTTACAAGGTGTGAAGATCAACGACAAGCACTTTGAAGTGATTGTTCGTCAGATGATGAGAAAAGTGGAAATAGAAGATCCGGGAGATACCAACTTCTTAGAAAGACAATTGGTTACCAAGATGGAGTTTATGAATGCCAATGATGATCTGTACGGTAAAAAGGTTATTATTGACGCAGGAGACACCATTATGTATAAGGTGAGCGAGCTTGTTAATGCACGTAAGTTAAGGGACGAGAACATGCGCCTGAAACGCGAAAGCAAGAAACAAATTCAGTTCAGGGATGCTATTCCTTCTACATCGAACCCAATACTGCAAGGTATAACACGTGCTTCGCTGCAAACAGAAAGCTTTATTTCGGCTGCATCATTCCAGGAAACTGTAAGGGTGCTGAACGAAGCAGCTATCGGCGGAAAGGTGGATTACTTAGCAGGCTTGAAAGAAAACGTTATCGTGGGTCACTTAATACCGGCTGGTACAGGTTTACGCGAATACGAGAAGCTTATTGTTGGTTCTCTGGAGGAATATCAACGCCTCATGGAAAGCAAACAAGAGAAAGAGCTTGTGGAAGAAGACGCAAAGTAAGACTATAGTGTACTTATATAAAAAAGTCCCGCAGCAATGCGGGACTTTTTTGTTTATGCCACTTTCACATAACTTATGTAAAGTGTAGTTTTATTTGGGCGTTCCCCTCCTGCGTCGGGGCGGGCTATCCGCTATTACTCCTCGCTACGCTGCGGGGTAGCCGCTTCTATCCCTAACGCAAACAGCCCAGGGGTTAAAAAAATTAAACTTGGCATGCTGAGCCTGTCGAAGTATCCTCCTTTTTTGGGTAAGTATTAATGCTTTTTGTATTTTTGATTACGTGAATAAGGAGAAAGAAAATAAAAAGAATAATACGCTTAACTGGCGCGATTACCTGCTGTTGGCGGGCTTTATCATTGTATTCTACTTCTACAAAGATTTTCATGAAGGTATTTTAAACTACCCCGATTATTTGCGTTATAGCGCATGGGTAGTGCTGTTTGTTGTAATAGTGGCACTACGCATCAAAAGGTTTGCAGCAAGCTATGCAGCCATGCCCGCAATGAGCGAGCGCTTGTTTTATGCTGCACTCAGCCTTGCAGGAGTATTTATTGTAACCGTTATGGCAACAGGCATATTACTTAGCCCTTTTAATTATTACAACCGGCATATAGCAGCCCAAAGCCCTGCAGATACGGTCCGTTGCAACATTGATGAGGCGTACATTGGCCATGCTACAGCAGATGGCCGCGAGCCAAATACAATTAAATATCATTTTATGGGCCAACCCGATTCGCTGCTAACGCCTACTGAAACGCCGCTTATAGCCAATATGCATGCAATGCATACGTACGCTCATTTTAAGTTGGTATTAGCCACACACAAGGCTTTACTAGGCTCTTATTGGCTTCAGTCGTGGAGCATAGAAGAACAGCGAGATTCTTTAGCGCCTGAAATAAAGCCTCACAAGTAGGCTTTTCAAGCAAAAATGTAAAAATATCTGAAAATTATATAACTGATATTCAGCTGATTGCACAATATGTTAAATAATCATGAACAATAGAGTGTTGGTATATGAAACAGAACACTACATTTGCATCCCTTTTTGAAAAACGTTCTTTGAAACCTTATTAACAGCGGGCTGCAGCAAGCAGAAGCATAGCACAAAAGTTTTTTTGAAAAAAGTTTCAAAAAAACTTGCAGATTAAAAATAATGTGTATCTTTGCAGCCCTTTTGAAAATAAAGGTTCGTTCTTTTAGTATGTTCTTTCCCTCGTAACAGAGGGACATTATATAAAATAAAAAGTTCTTTGAAGTATTGGAGAAGATAGAAATAGCGGGCATCAATCTCTTTTGGGTTTTATTCCAAAAGAGCAATTGAGAAACCTAGTCAAATTATATGTCAATTTTCGATCTTGCTATATGCAATGACGAAACACGATCAAACACACAATGGAGAGTTTGATCCTGGCTCAGGATTAACGCTAGCGGCAGGCCTAATACATGCAAGTCGAGGGGCAGCAGGTGTAGCAATACATGCTGGCGACCGGCGCACGGGTGCGTAACACGTATGCAATCTTCCCTTAACTGGTGAATAGCTTTGAGAAATCAGAATTAATACACCATAACACTGCGAAATGGCATCATTTTGCAATTAAAGCTCCGGCGGTTAAGGATGAGCATGCGCCCCATTAGCTAGTTGGCGAGGTAACGGCTCACCAAGGCAACGATGGGTAGGGGTTCTAAGAGGATTTACCCCCACACGGGAACTGAGACACGGTCCCGACTCCTACGGGAGGCAGCAGTAAGGAATATTGGTCAATGGGCGCAAGCCTGAACCAGCCATGCCGCGTGCAGGATGAAGGTTCTATGGATTGTAAACTGCTTTTGTACGGGAAAAAATCCCTGGTTTCTACCGGGGTTGATGGTACCGTAAGAATAAGGATCGGCTAACTCCGTGCCAGCAGCCGCGGTAATACGGAGGATCCAAGCGTTATCCGGATTCACTGGGTTTAAAGGGTGCGTAGGTGGAATGACAAGTCAGTGGTGAAAACCTGCAGCTTAACTGTAGAACTGCCATTGATACTGTTATTCTTGAGTACATTTGATGTGAGCGGAATGTGTCGTGTAGCGGTGAAATGCTTAGATATGACACAGAACACCAATTGCGAAGGCAGCTCACAAAACTGTAACTGACACTGAGGCACGAAAGCGTGGGGATCAAACAGGATTAGATACCCTGGTAGTCCACGCCGTAAACGTTGAATACTAGATGTATGCTCGTTAGAGCATGTGTCAAAGCGAAAGCGTTAAGTATTCCACCTGGGGAGTACGACCGCAAGGTTGAAACTCAAAGGAATTGACGGGGGCCCGCACAAGCGGAGGAGCATGTGGTTTAATTCGATGGTACGCGAGGAACCTTACCTGGGCTTGAAAGTTAGTGACCGGTCCTGAAAGGGATCTTTCCGAAAGGACACGAAACTAGGTGCTGCATGGCTGTCGTCAGCTCGTGCCGTGAGGTGTTGGGTTAAGTCCTGTAACGAGCGCAACCCCTATCATTAGTTGCCAGCGGGTAATGCCGGGGACTCTAATGAAACTGCCTGCGTAAGCAGAGAGGAAGGTGGGGACGACGTCAAGTCATCACGGCCCTTACGTCCAGGGCTACACACGTGCTACAATGGTCGACACAACGGGCAGCTACCTGGTAACAGGATGCTAATCTCTAAAGTCGATCTCAGTTCGGATAGAGGTCTGCAATTCGACCTCTTGAAGTTGGATTCGCTAGTAATCGCGCATCAGCAATGGCGCGGTGAATACGTTCCCGGGCCTTGTACACACCGCCCGTCAAGCCATGGAAGTTGGGGGTACCTGAAGTCGATTGCCGCAAGGCGTCGCCTAAGGTAAAATCAATGACTGGGGCTAAGTCGTAACAAGGTAACCGTACCGGAAGGTGCGGTTGGAATACCTCCTTTTTAGAGCGACTTATGGTTTCGTTTGTTCCGCTATTTCTTTTTCTTCAATTTTTCCCAACGCGAGATACCCAGTAACCCTAGGGCAGCGGGGGTATTGTAATGGGGCACCAAATATAAGGCAAGGCCAATATTAAAGTGCCGTACCTATACAGTCCCGTAGCTCAGTTGGTTAGAGCACTACACTGATAATGTAGGGGTCGGCAGTTCAACTCTGCCCGGGACTACAACAGATGAAAGTATCTGTAGCAGTAAGTAAACTCGATTTGGGGAATTAGCTCAGCTGGCTAGAGCACCTGCTTTGCAAGCAGGGGGTCATCGGTTCGACTCCGATATTCTCCACATTCGTTACACAGTTGTTGTGTAGCGCACGTTCTTTGACATATTGATTGAAAAAATACAATTTGATCCGCAACAGATCAATGTAAAACAAATGTTAGTTTAAAAAGTTACTTAAGGGTGTCTGGTGGATGCCTTGGATCTTATAGGCGACGAAAGACGTGATAGGCTGCGATAAGCCTCGGGGAGGTGCCGAATAACCTTCGATCCGAGGATTTCTGAATGGGGAAACCCGGTACTATGAAGTAGTATCATTGCGGCGTAAGCCGTTAAAGCAAACCCGGAGAACTGAAACATCTAAGTACCCGGAGGAAGAGAAAACAAAAGTGATTCCGCAAGTAGTGGCGAGCGAACGCGGAATAGCCCAAACCTTGTTGGTTACGGCCAGCAGGGGGTTATAGGACTACAATGTGGACTGTAAATGAAAAGTGGAAGGTTTTGGAAAAAACCATCATAGAAGGTGATAATCCCGTACACGAATTTTATTTACTACCTAGTAGTATCCTGAGTACCACGGGGTCGGAGACGCCTTGTGGGAATTTGCCGGCACCATCCGGTAAGGCTAAATACTTATAAGATACCGATAGCGAACCAGTACTGTGAAGGAAAGGCGAAAAGAACCTCGAACAGAGGAGTGAAATAGAACCTGAAACCAGACACTTACAAGCAGTTGGAGTCCTTCTACGGAGGGATGACAGCGTGCCTTTTGCATAATGAGCCTACGAGTTACTCCTCACTAGCAAGGTTAATTGCGTTAACGCAAGTCAGCCGAAGCGAAAGCAAGTCTTAACTGGGCGTATAGTTAGTGGGGGTAGACGCGAAACTTTGTGATCTACCCATGGTCAGGATGAAGTTCTGGTAACACAGGATGGAGGTCCGAACTGGTGAACGTTGAAAAGTTCTCGGATGAACTGTGGGTAGGGGTGAAAGGCTAATCAAACTGAGAGATAGCTCGTACTCCCCGAAATGTTTTTAGGAACAGCCTCAATTGAATTGTCGTAGAGGTAGAGCTACTGATTGGGCTAGGGGACTTCATCGTCTACCGAACCCTGACAAACTCCGAATGCTACGACATGTGATTGGGAGTGAGTCTCTGGGCGCCAAGGTCCTGGGACGAGAGGCAAACAAACCAGACCATCAGCTAAGGTCCCAAAATGTATATTAAGTTGCATCTAACGAGGTTCGACTGCACTGACAGCCAGGATGTTTGCTTGGAAGCAGCCATTCATTTAAAGAGTGCGTAACAGCTCACTGGTCGAGCGGTTGGGCGTGGAAGATAAACGGGCATAAAATATACTACCGAAGCTATGGACTATGCATTTATGCATTAGTGGTAGGGGAGCATTCCAGCGGCGCAGAAGGTTTACTGTTAGGTAAGCTGGAGCTTCTGGAAAAGAAAATGTAGGCATAAGTAACGATAATGCAGGCAAGAAACCTGCACACCGATAGACTAAGGTTTCCTGAACAACGTTAATCGATTCAGGGTTAGTCGGGGCCTAAGGCGAGTCCGAATGGATAAGTCGATGGATAGTTGGTTAATATTCCAACACTGGCTTTACTGCGATGGGGTGACGGAGTAGTGAAAGGTCTGCCTCCTGACGGAATAGGAGGTTAAAAAGCAAAGGTATACGACCGGTAGGCAAATCCGCCGGTTGTGCTGAAGCCGATAGTACTGTGAGCCTTCGGGCAAGCAGATAATGACCCTAATCAGACTTCCGAGAAAAACCTCTAAGCTTCAGGTAACAGCCACCCGTACCGCAAACCGACACAGGTAGTCAAGGAGAGAATCCTGAGGTGCTCGAGTGAGCCGCGGTTAAGGAACTAGGCAATTTAACCCTGTAACTTCGGGAGAAAGGGTCCCCTCAGTAATGAGGGGCGCAGTTAAATGCTTCTAGCGACTGTTTAACAAAAACACAGGGCTCTGCTAAATCGAAAGATGATGTATAGGGCCTGACACCTGCCCGGTGCTGGAAGGTTAAGAGGAGAGGTTAGTAGCAATACAACGCTTTGAATCGAAGCCCCAGTAAACGGCGGCCGTAACTATAACGGTCCTAAGGTAGCGAAATTCCTTGTCGGGTAAGTTCCGACCTGCACGAATGGTGTAACGACTGGAAGGCTGTCTCGACCGCGAGCTCGGTGAAATTGTGATACCGGTGAAGACGCCGGTTCCCTGCAACGGGACGGAAAGACCCCGTGCACCTTTACTATAACTTAACATTGTCTTTGGGTGAATGATATGTAGCATAGGTGGGAGACTTTGAAGCTGCGGCGCTAGCCGTGGTGGAGTCGTCAGTGAAATACCACTTTTCGTTTATTTGAAGTCTAATCTCATAACCTTGAGAGACAGTGTTTGGTGGGTAGTTTGACTGGGGTGGTCGCCTCCAAAAAAGTATCGGAGGCTTTCAAAGGTACCCTCAGTACGCTTGGTAACCGTACGTGGAGCGCAATAGCATAAGGGTGCTTGACTGTGAGGCAGACAAGCCGAGCAGGGCCGAAAGGCGGATATAGTGATCCGGTGGTTCCGCATGGAAGGGCCATCGCTCAAAGGATAAAAGGTACGCCGGGGATAACAGGCTGATCCTCCCCAAGAGCTCATATCGACGGGGGGGTTTGGCACCTCGATGTCGGCTCGTCACATCCTGGGGCTGAAGAAGGTCCCAAGGGTTGAGCTGTTCGCTCATTAAAGTGGCACGCGAGCTGGGTTCAGAACGTCGTGAGACAGTTCGGTCCCTATCTGTTGTGGGCGTTAGAAATTTGAGGGGAGCTGACTCTAGTACGAGAGGACCGAGTTGGACGAACCGCTAGTGTACCTGCTGTGGCGCCAGCTGCATCGCAGGGTAGCTATGTTCGGATGGGATAAGCGCTGAAAGCATCTAAGCACGAAGCCCACCCCAAGATAAGATTTCTTTTAAGGGTCGTTAAAGATGATGACGTTGATAGGCTATAGGTGTAAAGTTAGTAATAACAAAGCCGAGTAGTACTAATAACCCGTAGACTTTTACTCGATATTTGTTTTACATTTCTGTTTGGATCAGATCTGTATTTTTTCTTTTCAATACGTTTACCTTACTAAATTATTATGGCGTAAGCCATTTCGATTTAGGGTGACTATAGCAGCGGGGTTCACCTCTTCCCATTCCGAACAGAGAAGTTAAGACCGCTCGCGCAGATGGTACTGCCCACAAAGCGGGAGAGTATGTTGTTGCCCAATTTTAAGCCCCAGTAGAAATACTGGGGCTTTTTTTATTTATAGCTTTAACAAAAAGGGGTTATTCCTGTAGAGAGATTATTTGCTACTCACAGCATAATTATAGTTTCCACCGATGCCACTTTATTTTCCTTGTCAAACTTGATTAATAAGTGTCTGGTTGTACCACTATCGTGCATTATCGGATAATCAAGATCATAGTCTCCTCCAACATAATAGTCAGTATTTGGCTTGCCTAAATATTTCAATACCCATTCTTTACTACATCCCAGTAGCGATTGCCCATTTACAAATACAGTATCATAGGTGGAACTGGTAAATACATAGTGGTTTCGAATACCTAACTCACCCAATGAATCCATTTTAAACCGGGCAGAAAATACAGCTAATGAATCGCGTTTCTGGCCAATACCTGAAATGGATAGACTTATAAATAAAAAAGTAATTAGTGGTATTCTCATATTTCGAATTTACCAATATTTAATTGAATGAACTGAAAATTTGTTATTTTAGTAATGGTAATACTTGCTTTTGTTTATGAACCTCCTCAAACAGCTCCTTTCTCCTTTTATTCCCTCTGATGTCTTTTCAAAGCGTTATCCTGTTTCTGTAAAGGGTATCGTTATCGTTAATAATAAGATTGTTTTGCTGAAGAACGAACGCCAGGAATGGGAACTGCCCGGTGGAAAGATAGAAGAAAATGAATCTGCTGAACAATGCGCCATTAGAGAAATCAAAGAAGAGCTGGCAATTGATGTACAGATAGTATCGTTGGTAGATGTGTGGATGTATAATATTCAAAGCAAAGTAAAAGTACTTATTGTAAGTTATGTATGCAGGCCCATTTCAATGGATGAGAAAAAACTTAAAATAAGCCATGAACACAAAGAACTGGGCTTATTTACGCCGGAGGAAGTAGACACGTTGAATATGCCTGATGGCTATAAGAGTTCTATTAAGAAGGCTTTGAAAATTATTGCGTAATTTCGCTGCTATGTCAGTAATTGTTGAGCATATAACCAAACTTTACGGAGAGCAAAAAGCGCTCGATGATGTTTCATTTAACATTAAGAGTGGCGAAGTAGTGGGTTTCCTTGGCCCTAATGGAGCCGGGAAAAGCACGATGATGAAAATTATGACCTGCTTTTTACCACAAACTGCCGGCAAGGCTTCTGTTTGTGGTTTTGATGTATCGGAACAATCGTTGGAAGTAAGGCAGAATGTTGGCTATTTAGCTGAACACAATCCGCTGTACCTCGATATGTATGTAAAGGAGAACCTCGCTTTTATTGCGGGCCTGCACCATATTGCAAATCCTGAAAAGCGTATTTCCGAAATGATTGAAATGACCGGCTTACAGGTTGAACAAAAGAAAAAAATAGGTGCACTTTCAAAAGGCTATCGCCAGCGTGTTGGGCTTGCGCAAGCACTTCTGCATAACCCTAAAGTATTAATACTCGATGAGCCTACTAGTGGCCTCGATCCTAACCAATTGCAAGAAATACGCAACCTTATTGTGCAAATAGGCAAAGAGAAAACAGTAATACTATCTACCCACATTATGCAGGAGGTAGAAGCCGTATGCGACAGGGTAATGATCATTAATAAAGGAAAAATAGTTGCTGATAAAGCCACAAGCGATCTTAAAACGCTTGAAGGTGGCTACGCTGTTATAACTATTGAATTTGATAAAGAACCTGATATTGCCTTACTTAAAAAGCTCGATGGTATTTTTACGGTATCAGTTATTAATGCAAAGACACTCGAACTGCATGTTACTACTGAGCGCGATGTACGTACCGATATTTTTAATTACGCTGTTAAGAATAACCTGGCTGTTTTAACCATTCATAAAGAAGAAAAGAAGTTGGAAGATATATTTAAAGATCTTACCAAACAGCAGACCATTAAAGCATAGTACGGCTATGCCTTTTACCTTTTCACATCCTTCAGCAATTCTTCCGGCTAAATGGCTACCCGAAAAATGGGTGTCTATCACTGCACTTATTATAGGCAGCATTACTCCCGATTTCGAATATTTTATCCGCATGAAAAACCTGGGCTTGTATGGCCATACATTGGGTGGTTTATTCTGGTTCGATCTGCCAATAGGCTTTGCACTTACCTTTATTTATCATAGTTTGGTAAGAGATTCGCTGATAGATAATCTGCCACGCTTTTTGCGAAGCAGGTTAAATAAGTTTAAAGGATTTGACTGGAACACGTATGTTAAGCAACATTTTCCGATTGTAATTATCTGCCTGCTAGTGGGCATTGCAACGCACTTGCTATGGGATAGCTTTACGCACCGCACCGGTTATTTTGTGCAACGAATTCCCTGGCTCGAGGAGAATACAGAAATATTAGATGTGCAGCATGTGCGCTTTTATATTTTGCAAAATATAAGTTCATTACTGGGTATGCTGCTTGTAATTATTGCTGTTTTAAGAATACCCAAGACTGAAACTGTCAAAAAGAAAAGCATTTTTAAATACTGGGCTGTAGCAATTTTTTTAACTGTTGCCATTACTACCCTGCGCACAGTTTTTTGGTATACCTACAAACCTATCGATGAAATAGTGGTACTGAATTTTTCTTCTGCTATTCCGGCTGTTACAATACCTGAAGATATAATAATGACAGGTATTTCGGCTGCATTGCTATCATTAATTATAACGCCATTTATAATCAGGCCTAAGGCTTAGTTCTCTGTTTTTATAATAGCAGTATGCCTTACCGGAAAGTTGCAAGAATTAGCAATAAAGCACTTTTCATGGGCCTTGTGGTGCAGTTCCATTGCCTTTTGTTCCATAGCGTTTTCTTTAACTGTTATAATGGGGTTTAGCATTACTTCAGTAAATCTGCCGCCACCATTGGGTTCTTCAGTCATAGTGCCGGTAGCATTATCGCTATAGCCGGTTACAACTACCCCTGCATCGGCACACAGGTGCAAATACCAAAGCATGTGGCACGATGAAAGGGAGGCTATTAAAAGCTCTTCAGGGTTATATTTAGTGCTATCGCCCCTAAAAGCAGGGTCGGCAGAGCCTAAAATGTCTTGTTTGCCTTTACCTGATATAATGTGGTTGCGGCTATAGGCGCTATAAGAGGTTGTTCCCACCCCATTGGCCCCATCCCAATTTAAAGTGGTATTAAACGTATGTTTCTTACTCATAATCAATGTTATATATAATGTTAGTATGGATGATTATCCTGGTAAATTTAAGTAATACTATAAACCCATCGTATTGTAAATTTAGTTTGCCTTGAAAACTAGGCGATTAGTGCAATAAAAGGGGAGATACTTGTTTTTTATCTCGTTTTTTTATAGTATCTTTGCAGAAGTTTTCAGTTAGTCAGAAAAAGGTCTTATTAGCTAAGTTATAGAACGTAATGGTATTTTCTTCGTCCAATAGTCTATTCTCAATTAATTTCCAAAATAAATTTTTCATACTATGAAAAAAGCTAGGGTGCTTTATGTTTCCCAGGAAATATTTCCTTATATGGGAGAGAACACAATGTCGAATGTTGCCCGCTTTCTGCCGCAAGGCATTCAGGAAAGGGGTAAAGAAATACGCACCTTTATGCCTCGTTATGGTTGCATTAACGAAATACGCCATGGCTTACATGAAGTGATACGCCTTTCGGGTATTAATCTTATTATTGACCAGGACGATCACCCACTTATTATAAAGGTTGCTTCTATTCAACGTGCCCGTATGCAGGTTTACTTTATCGATAATGAAGACTACTTTCAACGTAAGGCTACATTTACCGATGAACAAGGCCGTCTTTTCGAAGATAATGATGAAAGAGCTGTATTCTTTTGCCGTGGGGTTATTGAAACCGTACGCAAACTAAGCTGGAGCCCTGATATTATTCATTGCCACGGCTGGATGACAAGTCTTTTCCCGCTTTATATTAAACAAGCTTGCAAAGACGATCCTCTGTTTGAAAATTCGAAGATTGTTTATTCATTATGTGGTGACAAATTTGAAGGTGCTTTGAACAAACGCCTTGCTGATAAAGCGATGTGGGATGGTGTGAACGAAGAAGACCTTGCGGTTATTAAATCGCCAACACACAATAACCTTACCAAGTTAGCCGTTAACTGGGCAGATGCAATTGTAAAAGTTGACCCGAATGCTGATGCCGACGTACTTAAGCACATTAAAAAATCTGGTAAGCCTATGCTTACGCACTCCGATGAGAATTATATGGATGCGTACTCAGACTTTTATGATGAGGTCCTTGAAATGGAAGAAGCATTGGTGGATGAATAAAGCATATAGTTGGTGTTTTAAAACAAAACACATAGCAATAGCCTGCATTTTGGCAGGCTATTCCTTTTATACATCCTGCTCACCCGATAGTGGCCTTGGCGCTAATGTATTACCTAATAACAATACCTTAAATGCCAATTTTGTAGATACTACTACTGTGCAAACATCATTGTTGCTCGAGGATTCAGTAGCTACGAACAATTTGCCTGCCTATTTTCTGGGTAGTTACAACGATCCTATATTTGGTGAAACAAAGGCATCTATTTACACTCAAATGGAATTGGCCAGCGACGGGGCTAACCCTTTTACTGCGGTTGGCAGCCCGGGAAGCTCAACAGTTAAGGTTATATTAGATTCTGTTGTATTTGCAATACCATATGTATTTTCTGTTCCGAATTACTACGGACAAATAAGCCCGCAAACGGTTGAGGTTTATATGCTCGATAAGCAATTAAAACCTGATACCTCTTATTATTCTAATTCTGTTATTTCGCACAAGGTACTTTTAGGACAAAAGACGGTTACACCGGAGCTTGGCCAATGGGATTCGGTACGTTATTCTAATACCCGCATTGAACCTTGCCCGATAGTATTCTACCCGCGCTTTACCGTAAAGCTAAACCAGCAATGGGGTCAAAAATGGCTTGATACAGCTTTAAGTGGAGTTGTTTACCCTGGTGCAGGCGATACTATTTTCCAATCGATAGCTGGTTTTATAAGAAATTTCCCCGGTGTTTATGTTACTTCTTCGAGCCCATTGCAATATCCTGGCCAGGGCAGTTTATGGTATATGAATTTGTTTGACCATGGGGCAGGTATCTTTTTTTATTGTAGAATCATAAATCAGAATAATGATACAACTTATAGCATCCCTCAGCTTGAAATAGGTGCGGACCGCATAAGCTTTAGCCATTTCGATCATAATTACAATACCACTTCGTTTTATGCTCCACATGTAAAGAATGCCCCAGTAAGCTCACCCGATAATATTTATGTACAAGGCTTTGGCGGTGTAACCACCAAAATAAAATTCCCTTACATAAATAACTGGATGAATAAGGGCCCGATAATAATAAACAAAGCTGAAGTTGAAATTCCGGTTGAATCACAAGACATAGGCATATATACTCCTCCGGCGCAAATGTACCTGATAGGTATAAATGATACATCTACCGTTGCGGCTACATCTACATTTACGTTGCCTGATGAATATACCTCGTTTTATGGTGGCACATACGACCCTTTTAACAAGGAATATGTTTTTGATATTGCATTGTATATTCAGAATGTGCTTGATAAGAAAACCATCGATGCCGGGCTTTACCTTGTTGCAGGTTCATCTGCTATAAGCCCTAACAGGGTGTCAGCATATGGTGGGGCAGTACGCACAGGGGTTGGTTCAAATAAAAGAATGCGGTTAAAAATATATTATACTCCTCTTTCTTCACATCAAAAAGACAGTAAGCCCCGGGTTGCTACATTTCCTCTGACAAGCATGCCTTTAAAATCAAATAAGCGTTGATTTAAGATTACATAAATTTGTAATAAATAAAACTTATGTGTGGTATTGTTGGTTATATAGGAGATAGGGAAGCATATCCGATTCTTATTAAGGGCCTTCACAGGCTCGAATACCGTGGCTACGACAGCGCTGGTGTGGCATTGCTTAACGGAACACTTAATGTATACAAGTGCAAAGGAAAAGTTGCTGATCTTGAAGCTTTTGCAAAAGAAAAAGATAAAAAAGGGAATATTGGTATTGGTCACACCCGTTGGGCTACCCACGGAGAACCTAACGATGTAAATGCCCACCCTCATTATTCCCAATCGAACGATATAGTACTCATACATAACGGTATTATTGAAAACTATGCTCCTTTAAAACAAGAGCTTAAAAAGAGAAATTATAAATTCCGCAGCGAAACCGATACCGAAGTATTGGTTAACCTGATTGAGGATATTAAGAAGAACGAAAAAGTATCACTTGCCGAAGCTGTTCGTATTGCCCTTAACCAGGTAGTTGGCGCCTACGCTATAGTTGTATTCTCGAAAGATAATCCGGATGAGCTTATTGCTGCTAAAAAAGGCAGCCCATTGGTAATAGGTGTTGGCGAAAAAGAATTTTTTATCGGATCAGATGCTACTCCCATTGTAGAATACACAAAGAATGTAATTTACATGGAAGACGAGGAAATAGCTGTACTGAAAAGAAATGGTGAGGTAAAGATTAAGACCATTAAGAATAAAGCCAAAACACCATATATAGAAGAACTTGAAATGCAATTGGAAACACTTGAAAAAGGTGGATTCCCGCATTTTATGCTGAAAGAAATATATGAGCAGCCCCGTTCTATAAAAGATAGTATGCGTGGCCGTTTAGATGTGGTGAAAGGCACGGTTAAGCTGGGTGGCATTGCCGATTATGAAAAAGCTTTTGTAAACGCCAAAAGGATAATTATTATTGGTTGCGGAACTTCATGGCATGCCGGCCTTGTTGGCGAGTACCTTTTTGAGGACCTGGCCAGGGTACCGGTTGAAGTAGAATATGCTTCAGAGTTCAGGTACCGTAACCCTGTTATACGCGAAGACGATGTAGTAATAGCAATATCGCAATCGGGCGAGACTGCCGATACATTGGCAGCGATTGAACTGGCTAAAAGCAAAGGAGCAACCATAGTTGGTATTTGTAATGTGGTTGGTTCATCTATACCACGTGCAACACATGCCGGTTCATATACACACGCCGGGCCTGAAATTGGTGTGGCATCAACTAAGGCCTTTACTGCACAAATTACAATACTAACCCTTATGGCTTTGCAGGTTGCACAGGCTAAAGGTACGTTGAGCCGTACTAAATTCCATGAACTTATTAGCGAATTAAGTGCTATACCTGATAAAGTGCAAAGGGTGCTAGAGCGTAATAAAGAAATTGAAGCTATTGCCAAGATATATAAAGATGCCCGCAATGCCCTTTACCTTGGCCGTGGCTACACTTTCCCTGTTGCACTGGAAGGTGCGCTTAAGCTGAAAGAAATATCGTACATACATGCCGAGGGTTACCCTGCTGCCGAAATGAAGCATGGCCCCATTGCGTTAATTGATGAAAATATGCCTGTATTTGTTATTGCTACGCAAGGTACATCGTACGAAAAGGTAGTAAGCAACATACAAGAAGTGAAAGCCCGTAAAGGGAAAATTATTGCCGTAGTTACTGAAGGCGACACCGTTGTAAAAGGCCTTGCTGATTATACTATAGAAGTACCGGAAGTAGATGAGCATTTGGCTCCGCTTGTTTCGGTGATCCCGTTACAACTGTTATCGTACCATGTAGCGGTAATGCGTGGCTGCAATGTTGATCAGCCCCGAAACCTGGCCAAATCGGTTACAGTAGAATAATTATTTTTTCTTGACCTTGACTTTTTTCTTTGTCCACATAAACAAGCGTGTGTTGTGGGCATAGTCATTCACATCCTTGCTGAGTAGTATTAGCACAAAATCAATAAACGGTAATATAGCGAAGCCACCACCAATGGTGGCAATATAAACAAGTGGCATAGCTCCGGCCGAACCCAAGTACCACCTATGCAGGCCCAAAATACCGCCAGGAAAAGGGAATGCCAATACGGCTGCTATTAATTTATGCTTGCGTGGCTTTAAGGTATCTGCAAATGTGTTGTCGGCTTTTGCAGGTATGTTGTGGTTTTCAAAAAAAATGGCTTTGCCGGAAGCGTTGTTTTCAATACTATGGGCTTCCGTTTTAAACGAAATACCAAAGCACAATAACAATACTAACCAACAAAGCCATTTATACATAGATGCAATTACTTGGCGTTATCTAAACGCTTTGCAACTTCGTCCCAGTTAATTACGTTGAAAAAATTGGTGATGTATTCCGGGCGGCGGTTCTGGCATTTCAGGTAGTATGCGTGTTCCCATACATCCATGCCCAATATTGGGGTGCCTTTACATTCCGATACATCCATTAAAGGGTTGTCCTGGTTAGGGGTAGAGCATACTGCCAACTTACCACCACTAACACAAAGCCATGCCCAACCTGAGCCAAAACGTGTAGCGCCTGCATTGCTGAAATTGGTTTTAAAATCGGCAAACGAACCAAAAGTAGATTTGATTGCATCGCCTAATTTGCCGGTAGGTTCTCCACCGCCATTAGGTTTCATAACATCCCAATACAAATTGTGGTTATAAACACCGCCTGCATTATTTCTAACCACAGGTGGTTGTTTCGAAATGTTCTTAAAAAGATCTTCCAGGCTCATAGAGTCCTCTGGTTTGCCTGCAATGGCATTGTTAAGGTTGGTAACATATGCCTGATGATGTTTACTATAGTGTATTTCCATGGTCATAGCATCAATATGAGGCTCAAGGGCCTTGTAATCGTAAGGTAATTTGTTCAGTGTAAAAGCCATAAGTAAAGGGTTTATTTTATTTATAATTCTGTGAATTCTATAGGTCAAATGTACATACTTTTTGGTATAAAATGCTTGCACTGTTTTATGTTTTCGTTACATGAAAAAAGAACATAGATAAAACAGGTATTTATTGGTTTAAAATATAATTTATCCCCAGAGATGCCTATGGCATAATTCACAATTACTTTAAGCTGTATCTTTGCTGCCCTTAATACTATTGATTTGGCTGCACTGGCTTATTATCTGATCCTTCCATTCCTGTACCTTATTTCTTTATTGCCGTTTCCACTACTTTATTTGGTATCCGATGGGTTTTATGTTCTGCTTTATTACGTAATTGGTTACCGCAAAAAAGTTGTGCTGGAGAACCTTCGCAAATCGTTTCCTGAAAAAAGTGAAAAGGAAATACAGCGTATCTGCAAAGATTTTTACCATTACCTATGCGACCTTTTCCTGGAGACCTTTAAAACACTTACTATAGGAAAAGCATCTATGCTAAGGCATTGTACATTTACTCCTGAAGCACAGGTGGTATTTGACCGAATGGCTGCCGAAAAGAAATCGGTGGTGCTGGTAATGGGGCATTTAGGTAATTGGGAATGGGCGGGTAATACATTCAGCACCTTGTGCAAGCAGCAACTGTATGTAATATACCATCCGCTTAGCAATAAACAGTTCGACAGGCTTATATACAATATGCGTAGCCGTTTTGGCACTAAGCTTATTGCTATGCGCGAAACCTATAGAGAAATGGCTGCAAACAAAGACATTGTAAGTGCTACTGCTTTTATTGCCGACCAAACACCTTCGCCTGAAGGAGCATATTGGACAACTTTTTTAAACCAGGACACCCCCGTGTTTCAGGGAACAGAACGGATTGCCCGTAAACTGAACTACCCTGTTGTATATGCTTGCATAAAAAGAATCAAACGGGGCTATTATGAAATTAATGCGGAAGTGCTGTGCGAAAACCCGAAGAGCACGAGCGACGGAGAAATATCGGAACTGCACACCAAAAGACTTGAGAAGGATATTATAGCCCAGCCCGAAGTGTGGCTATGGTCGCACCGCAGGTGGAAACATAAAAAGCCTGTTGCCTGATTTTGTCATATCTTTGTAATGCAGAAAATGTAAACAATGCTGAGCGGTAAAGAACTTATTCTTGCAACAAAACAATATGCAACCGAAGACCGGGCCAAAAGCTGGTATTATTTGCTTAGCACCCTTGTTTTGGTTACTGCAGCATATACCGGCGCCGTATTTGCCCCATATATAATAGTTAAGCTTATTTGCGGAGTATTGGCCGGTTTAATAACAGTCCGTATGTTTGTTATGTACCACGATTTTGAACACCATGCCATATTAAATAAGTCTTTTGCTGCCAATGTAATATTTACAGCTTTTGGTATGCTTTCACTGGCTCCTGTAACAATCTGGAAGCGCTCGCACGATTATCACCACAAGCATAATTCTAAGCTATTTTCTTCCAGTATTGGATCGTATTTAATTATCACTAAAGAGAAATTTGACAGCCTTTCTAAGAAAGAACAGAGGCAGTATTTATTATCACGTCACCCGCTGGTCATCATTTTTGGGTACTTCACCATGTTCATATATGGTATATCAGTTCAGTCTTTTTTGAGTAACCCAAAGAAGCATTTGGATTCGTTAATTGCGCTTGTTATACATTTTGCTATTACTGCCTTGGTATTAATATATGCCGGCTGGCAGGTTTGGCTGTTTGGCATGTTCATTCCGTTTTTTATTTCAGGTGCTTTTGGCGATTATCTTTTTTATGCCCAGCATAATTTCCCTAGTGTAGTTTTTAGGGAAAATGAGGATTGGGCTTACGAGAAAGCTGCACTGGAATCATCGAGCTTTATGCGACTTAACCCTGTAATGAACTGGTTCACAGCTAATATTGGTTACCATCACATTCACCATCTTAACTCACGCATACCCTTTTACCGCCTGCCGGAAGTAATGCACGATATACCTGAATTGCAGCACCCCAAAACAACATCCTTATCGTTGAAAGATGTTATTGCCTGCCTCAAGCTAAAGGTTTGGGATAAGGAACAGGGCAAGATGGTTGGGGTGTAATTGAACCAATATTTTCAGCCCCAAACCCCTAAAGGGGCCTTGAAAATGCATTGAGCCTTTTATACGAGCCCACTCAAAGCCCCTTTAGGGGTTTGGGGTAAAAACGAAAGTGATTTTTTATTTTCTTGGATAGCTCTTCACCACCTTTTCATGCTTCAAATTCTCATACTGTATCTTCACTTCAGCATCAGTAAGTCCAACCATTTTCCAGCAGAAGCAACAAAAGCAAGGTGTATCAATAGGAGCAGGAAAGTACTCGGCTTTGTTGGTTTTAAAATTATATAACACAATTTTACCGCGGCCTTTGCCATACATGCCATCGAACATCATGAGTTGTTTAACTGTATCTCGGTAAAATGGCGATTGTCCGTAAATTATGGTTTGGCCCTGTGCTTTGTCAATCAATTCAAATTTCATGGGCTCAGCATCTACATGGGTCATCATAATATAAGTGCTATCGAAATCGGCATACACATAACCCAATACCTCTGTCCCTAATTTGGTTTCTGCAGCAGTTAATACGTTGCTAGTTGTACCTTTTATTAAAACTGTACCAACAGAATCATTGCCAACCGATTTTATTTCAAGCGTATAGCCACCTTTAAGATTATAGGTTTTGTAAATGCTGTCCTTAGGGTTTTTAGCAAAGCATAAAGTACATATAAAGACAAAACAAAAACAAAATATGTTTTTCATGTATAAATACATTTTACCGCAAAGTACGCAAAGATAAATACACGCAAAGTATGTCAAGAAATAAAGTCCTCCCTAACGGGGAGGATTTAGGAGGGGCTTTTATTTTATTATTAATTTCGCATCCTTACAAAAAAACAATGTTAAGAACACATACTTGCGGAGAGCTAACGATTAAAAACATAGGCCAGGAGGTAACTCTTAGTGGCTGGGTATACAGGAACAGAGAAATGGGCGGATTGACCTTTGTCGATTTGCGCGACAGGTATGGTGTTACCCAATTAGTATTCGATGCGAATAAAGACAAAGCATTGGGTGAAAAAGCAAGTACGCTTGGCCGTGAATTTGTTATTCGTGCTACCGGTAAAGTGGTGGAGAGGAGTAACAAGAATACAAAAATTGCAACCGGAGAAATTGAGATAATTGTATCTGCTCTTGAAATATTAAATGTGTCAAAAACTCCACCGTTTACATTGGAAGAAGAAACCGATGGGGGAGAAGAATTGCGGATGAAATACCGTTACCTTGACCTGCGCAGGGATGCGTTAAAGAATAATTTATTGAACCGCCACAAAGTAGCTAAAGCTGTGCGCGAGTATTTAGATGCACAAAACTTTGCAGATATTGAAACACCTTTCCTTATAAAGACCACACCTGAAGGTGCGCGCGATTTTGTGGTTCCATCTCGTGTTAACCAAGGGGAGTTTTATGCTTTGCCGCAATCACCTCAAACATTTAAACAAATATTGATGGTGGCCGGCTTCGACCGCTATTACCAGATTGTACGTTGCTTCCGCGATGAAGATTTACGTGCCGACCGACAGCCTGAATTTACGCAGGTAGACTGCGAAATGGCATTTGTTGAACAGGAAGATATTTTGCAGATGTTCGAGGGAATGGTGAAGTATGTTTTTAACAAAGTACGGAACATAGATCTTCCTGTTTTCCCGAGAATGACCTATGCCGATGCCATGAAATTTTATGGTAACGATAAGCCCGATACGCGCTTTGGTATGCTTATACACGATATTACTACTACTGTAAAAGGCAAAGGATTCAAAGTACTTGACGATGCTGAGTATATAGGCGCTATTGCAGTTACAGGTGCATCGGAATACAGCCGTAGCCAAACTGATGAACTTGTTGAATTTGTAAAACGCCCGCAAATAGGGGCAAAGGGGCTTATATATGTAAAATACGGAGCAGATGGTTCACTGAAATCATCAGTAGATAAATTTTATACCCCTGAAGACCTTAAGAAATGGGCTGATGCTGCAGAAGCCAAGCCCGGAGATTTAATTTTAGTAGTTAGTGGGCCACTTGCCATAACCCGTCGTGCACTTTGCGAACTGCGCTTAGAGATGGGCACCCGCCTGGGCTTGCGCAGCAAGAAAGTATACAGCCCATTATGGGTTCTCGATTTTCCTTTAGTGGAACAAGATGCTGAATCGGGCCGCTGGATGGCATGTCATCACCCATTTACATCATGGAAAAAAGAAGATGAGCATTACTTCGATACCGATTTAAGTAAGATACGTGCTAACGCTTATGACCTTGTAATAAACGGTGTAGAAATTGGCGGTGGTTCAATTCGTATACATGATAGAAAGAACCAGGAAAAAATGTTCAAAACCATTGGCCTTACACAGGAAGATGTCGAGAAGAAATTTGCATTCATCCTTAATGCTTTTGAGTATGGTGCACCTCCGCACGGCGGACTTGCATTTGGGCTCGATAGGTTTGCGTCAATGACCATTGCTAATGAAGAATCTATACGCGAGTTTATAGCATTCCCTAAAAATAATGCAGGGCGCGATATGATGATGGATAGCCCTTCTACCATTGATGATAGCCAGTTAAAAGAGCTGGGTATTAAGCTGGATCCGAAATAATCTTCGTTTTTTTTCATTTATTTGCCCAAAAAGGGGATAAATGTTCAAAAAAGTCTATATTCGCCCCTCATAAACGCAGTAAAACTTAACAATATGTCATATTTCTTCACATCTGAATCTGTTTCCGAAGGTCACCCGGATAAAGTAGCTGACCAAATTTCTGATGCAGTAGTAGATGCACTTTTAGCGCAGGACCCTTCATCTAAAATAGCTTGCGAAACCTTTGTAACTACTGGCCTTACAGTTATTGGAGGAGAAATTAAGACCAAAGGATACATTGATGTGCAGAAGATTGCACGCCAGGTAATTCGTCGTATTGGTTATACCAAGTCAGAATATATGTTCGACGCAGATTCATGTGGTGTTATTTCTGCAATACACGAACAATCACCCGATATTAACCAGGGCGTAGAGCGTACCAAAGAAGAAGATCAGGGCGCCGGCGACCAGGGAATGATGTTTGGTTATGCATGTACCGAGACTGATAACTATATGCCTCTTACCATTGAAATAGCTCACTTGCTTATGCATGAATTAGCAGCTATACGTAAAGAAGGTAAGAAGATGAAATATTTAAGGCCTGATTCAAAATCGCAGGTTACGTTGCAGTACAGCGATAAGGGTAAGCCTGAACGTATTGATACCATTGTGGTTTCAACCCAACACGATGATTTTGATACAGAAGCGATCATGTTAAACAAGATAAAGGAAGACGTAAAAAGCATCCTTATCCCACGTGTAAAAAAGCATCTTCCGGCTAAGGTTAGGAAGTTGTTCAAAGACGATATTAAATACTTTGTAAACCCTACCGGTAAGTTTGTAATTGGTGGCCCGCATGGCGACACAGGCCTTACAGGTAGAAAAATTATTGTTGATACTTACGGCGGAAAATGTGCTCACGGTGGTGGCGCTTTCTCGGGTAAAGATTCTTCGAAGGTTGACCGTTCAGCAGCATATGCTGTAAGGCATATTGCCAAGAATTTGGTTGCTGCAGGTGTAGCAAGCGAAGCAGAAGTACAAGTTGCTTATGCTATTGGTGTAGCACAACCGGTTTCTATTTATGTAGATACTTATGGCACAACAAAGTTACGCGACAAAGAAGGCAAAAAACTTACCGATGGTGAAATATCACAACGCATTGCCAAGATATTCGACATGCGTCCGGCAGCTATTGTAAAACGCTTCGGATTACGTAACCCAATATTCTCAGAAACAGCAGCTTATGGCCACATTGGCAGAATACCGGGTACCAAGGAAGTGAATGGTAAAAAGTACGAAACCTTTACCTGGGAAAAGCTTGATTATGTTGCTGCAATTAAAAAGGAATTTGCAATAACTGAAACCAAGGAAGCAACCCTTGCATAAATAATTCATCTGTTAAAATAAAAAAGCCCCGCAGCTATGCGGGGCTTTTTTGTTTTAAGGCCATAATGTCTGATTTTGCCGTTTCGGTTTTTTTGATTAACTTTATGAGTTCACGTTCAACGGATTTTGTATGAAATGATAAAAAAGTACAAAATACTCTTTCTTTTACCGGCACTATGGGCAGGGAATTATTTTGCTCTCGGGCAAAAACTATTACCCAGTAATGTAACCGTAAAAAATTCTATAGCTCAAACCGTAGTCAACACTTTTTCTTATATAAACTATATTGAAAATAAAGGGCAATGGTATAATGGCCTGCTATATAAAGCTGACTTTAATGGCGGACAGATATTTCTGGAAAAAAATGCCTTTACATATCTGTTCTTTCCACCGGGTGGAATTGAACGTTTGCATCCACACCCTAATGCCAACCCGCAGGATTTTGTTAGTTGCAGCATGACCTTTCAGGCTATACGCATGGATTTTGTAAATAGTATGCCTGCGGCAATTGAGGGTGGAGATAAAAAAGAGTTTTATAATAATTATTATTTAGGCAACGATAAAAAGCGGTGGGTATCGGGCGCTAAGGCCTTTGGCGCTGTAAATTACAATAATATTTACCCGGGAGTTTCAGTAAAGGTATTCAGTGATTTTAGTAATGTGCGTTACGATTTTATACTGGAGCCCCATGCAAAACTATCGCAGATAAAAATGCATTTTACAGGGCAAAATAGATTATCGCTTAGCAACGGACAACTCATCATTCATACTGAAATTGGCGATATTGGGCAGGCGCAGCCTAGTGCTTACCAGGAAGTAAATGGTGCACGAGTAAAGGTAGATTGCCAATTTGTATTGCACGATGATGAGATTAGCTTTGAAATAAAAGGCGATTACAATGCTTCATTGCCTTTGGTAATTGATCCTACACTTGTATTTGCAACGTTTAGTGGCTCTACAACCGATAACTGGGGGATGAGTGCTACTTACGATGCCATGAGCAATGCCTACACTTCAGGTATAGGTTTCGGCAGTGCCACTGGCGGTTCTTATCCCGTTACACCCGGCGCTTTTCAGGCAACCTTTCAGGGTGGTGGTACAGGTGGCGGCAATAATTGGCCATCACCGGATGATCTTGGTTTTGATATTGTCATTTCTAAATTTAATCCTACCGGAACAACTTTACTGTTCGCTACTTACCTGGGAGGAAATGATAATGAGGAACCTCAAAGTTTAGTGGTAGATAACACAAATAATCTGCTGGTGTTGGGGCGTACTTACTCCACAAATTTCCCTACAACCCCCGGAGCATACAGCAATGTATCGGGTGGCGGAGCCGATCTGAGTATAACCAAATTTGATTCAAGTGGAGTCCTGCTGGCATCAACCTATGTGGGTGGCTCGGGAGATGATGGTGTAAATATTTCAGCTATCGAAACTTTTTTGGGCTCGCTTAAATACAATTATGCCGATGATGGCCGGGGTGATATTGTAGTAGATAATAACAATAACGTTTACGTGGCCTCATGTACATCTTCCCCTAATTTTCCAACTACCGCAGGCGCTTTTCAAGCAAGCTCAAAAGGTATGCAGGATGGTTGCGCATTTAAAATGAATTCAAACTTATCGGCTTTAACCTGGAGCACTTACCTTGCCGGAAGTTCGGATGATGCAGCATATAATATTGCACTGAATAGCAAGAACGAAGCATACATTGCAGGTGGTACATCATCTCCCGACTTTCCTACTACCCCAGGTACTATAAAGCCAAGCTATGGTGGCTCAATAGATGGTTTTGTAGTGCACCTTTCAACAACAGGCTCTCTTTTACAATCGACTTATTTAGGCACAGCAGGTTACGATCAGGCATACTTTGTGCAGACCGATAAATTTGATAACGTTTATGTATACGGTCAAACCAGTGGCAATTACCCGATAAAGGGCAGTGTGTATTCAAATGCAAACAGCGGGCAGTTTATACACGAAATGGATCCTACACTTTCTACTACCGTATTTTCCACCGAGTTTGGTTCAGGTCGTGGCGTGCCTGATATTGCTCCATCGGCTTTCCTTGTCGACCAATGCCTGAACATATATATATCGGGTTGGGGTGGCGACCTTTATGAATATAATGGCTTAAACAGCAGTACCATAGGATTGCCCGTAACTGCCAATGCATACAGGGGTACGCCTAATATTGTAACTGCTTCCTACACCAATAATCAGCCGAACGGACAAGATTTTTATTTCATGGTATTGCAAAAGCAGGCATCGACACTTTGGTACGCTACTTATTTTGGCAGTACTGGTGGTGTAAATGGTAGTCTTGCACACGTTGATGGTGGCACAAGCCGTTTCGATAAAAAAGGCGTAATGTATCAGGCCATATGTGGTGGTTGTGGCGGATATTCTGATATTCCATCTACACCCGGTGCATGGTCGAGCATCAATAAAGGTCCTAATTGTAATAACGACCTTGTTAAATTTAAAATGGATCTGTTGGAAACAGTGGCTTCATTTATAGTCAGCCCCAGTGTGGCTGCGGGTTGCGCACCTTTTGCCGTTACCTTTAAAAATACTACCAATTACGGTCAAACCTATAAATGGTTCTTTGGCGATGGAAGTACTTCAGTAGCTGTTACTCCTAACCATATATATGCCAACCCCGGTGTTTATAATGTTATGCTTATAGCTACCGATTCAACAACCTGCAACATAACCGATTCAGGCTTTGCAGTAATACGTGTGGTTGCTCCATTAAAGTTTACAGTGCCATCGGCTTTTGTTTGTATGGGCGATAGTGTTACGTTAACAACCAATGTCAGCGACTCTTCTTCTTTTTCATGGTCTCCGGCTGCCGGCTTAAGCAGTACAACCTCTGCCGATCCTAAGGCTGCTCCATTATCTACTATGACTTATTACGTTACCGCTCATGACAGTTTCTGTACAACAACAGATACTATGACAGTTACTGTTTACAAGAACACAACCAAAATTATTCCACCAACTGCTCAGATGTGTATGGGCGATTCGGTTAAACTGACTACCGATAGCAGTTTCGTAAAATATGTATGGTCCACTGGCTCTACAGCATCGTCCATAGAAGCTCGTAATGGCGGCCCTTATTCTGTAATTACAACCGATAAACATGGCTGTAAAGGGCAGGATAGTGCGGTTGTAATACCGTTTACAAAAGTGGCGCTTACAAAAAGCGATACTACCATTTGTTTATATAAAACAGTTCAGTTGCATGCTGATAGTGGTAATTACAAATACTTGTGGGAACCGGCATCGGGCCTGAGCAGTAACACTATATATAACCCAACTGCCAAGCCATTGGTTACTACAACCTATACCGTTACTGTTACTAATGGCCCATGTGTAAGTATCGATTCTTCTATTATTGGATTACGGCCGGTGCCCATTGTTCAGGCTGTACCTGATAGTTTTATGGTGATTTACGGGCAAACAATTACGCTTAATGCAGTGGGCACACCTCCGTTTACCTGGTCTCCCGGCTTTGGCTTAAGTTGTACCGATTGTACTTCTCCATCTGTTACAGTTGACAGCAATACAATGTACTATGTGAATGTGGCCGATAGTGATGGTTGTGTTGCAATAGATTCTGTTATTATAGATGTAATACCAACCTTTTATGTGCCAGATGCCTTTACGCCAAATAATGATGGGCTTAATGATGTGTTCCGACCGAAATTCAGAGGCTACATAAGTTTAGAAGCTTATATTTTTGACCGTTGGGGTCAGCTTATTTACAAATGGAATACTCTTGATGGTGGCTGGGATGGCAGGGTTAATGGCAACAAAGTACAGGAAGATACTTATGTGTACCTGATAAAGGCCACCAGCTATCTGAAGAAACCTTACCAGATAATAGGAACCGTAACGGTTATACGTTAGTAATTCCATCTTTTCCCTTTGATTATTGCTTGTATTGAGTATTTTTGCTCTTCACCTAAGGTGTAATGTAGTATGGGATGTAGTGGATGTTCAACAGGCAGAGGATGTGGTAGCGGTGGCGGATGCTCAACCGGTGGTGGTGGCTGCAATAAACTAAATGTTTTTGACTGGCTTGCCAATATGGAACTACCTTCGGGGCAAAAGCCATTTGATATAGTAGAGGTCCGTTTTAAGAACAGCCGTAAAGAGTTTTTTCGTAACCGTAATGGCCTACAGCTATTAGTAGGCAATATTGTAGTAATTGAGGCTGCACAGGGCTATGATGTAGGTGTTATTTCTATTTCTGGCGAACTGGTAAGGTTGCAAATGCGCAAAAAGAAGGTTGCCGATGATGGGAATATAAAAGCTGTATTGCGTAAAGCTTCTCCTTCTGATGTAGATAAATGGCGCGATGCACAGGAATTAGAGGTGAAGACACTTGTACGTGCGCGTATCCTTGCTTCAACTATGAAGCTGGATATGAAGATAAACGATATTGAAATTCAGGGAGATAAATCACATATATCATTTTACTATACTGCCCCGGGCAGAGTAGATTTCAGAGAACTTATAAAAGCATATGCATCTGAATTCAGGTCGCGTATACAAATGTGGCAGATTGGTGAAAGGCAGGAAGCAGGCCGCCTTGGTGGTATAGGTTCTTGTGGCAGAGAATTATGTTGTTCAACCTGGCTTACAGATTTTCGTTCGGTAAGTACTACTGCAGCACGTTACCAGCAATTGGCCCTTAACCCGGTTAAACTGGCAGGGCAATGCGGTAAGCTTAAATGCTGCCTCAACTTTGAATTAGATAGTTATTTAGATGCCCTGAAAGATTTCCCTCAACCGGGAGAACTGGAAACCGAAAAAGGCAGAGCATACCATCAAAAGACCGATATTTTTAAACGTATCATTTGGTACACCTATGCCGATGCACCCGATAATTTCATTGCCCTGAGTACTGACAGAGTGAAGCAGATAATGGAAATGAATAAGGGTGGCAAGCGCCCTGCTGAGTTAGATGATGCGAAACCTGTAGAGAAGAAAGAAGTTGGTTACGTAGTAGGCAGACAATCGCCTCCTCCAAGCATGAACCCAGGCAAGCAACAACGCCTTCAACAGCGCCCACCGCGCCGTAAGCCGCAGCCACCACGCAGGCCACCAAACAGGGAGCAGAACTAATTATTTCTCCAGGTATTCTTTCAACGACTTGCCTATAATAGCGGTCCAACCTTGTATAAAGTTTTCTTTTGCAAAATCAGGCCCGTTCACTGCAATGCTTTCAATGCCATCGTGAGCTAGCTTTAACCTTGTTTTCTTTCCCTCTTCAAATAATTCGAAACTTACAAACGATATGCCTGCATAGCCTTTATACTTCCAGCTATAGGCTATTTTTTTGCCTTCCACTACATCTACCACCTTGCATAAATGCACATATACTCTGTCTTCATTATTCCCTTCAAATGAAAATTCAAAACCTAATTCAGGTTTAAAATCGCTTACATCAAAATACCATTTCTTCATTTGCTTTTTGTCGGTAATGGCTTTCCAGACAGTAGCTATGGGCGCATTGAATATGCGCTCAATAGTAAAAGGTATATATGTCATCTTTTGTTTTTCTTTCAGGTGTTAAACGCCTTTTAGTTTTTTGTGGTAGAAATAGTAAGAACCGAATAAGAAAGCAAAGAATATGGCCATGAAGCCCCAATGGCTGGCCGGCTCGCCAATAGCAATGGTGGAATAGGTGGCACCAATTAAATCGAATGCTAAACCTGCATAGGCCCACTCTTTTATCTTTGGGAACCCTGGTATGAGTATAGCTATACCACCCAATATTTTAGCCACTCCAATAAAAGGCATTAAGTAAGCAGGATAGCCCAATTGAGTTACCATTATTTTAGCTGCATCGGGGCTGCTAATTACATCAGGTATAGATGTACCAATAATAAAGAGTCCGTAGAGCCCCGTTAAGATCCAGTAGATGATGTTTGTCTTTTTCATTTTTTTGGTTTGGTTTTTGTTGTTGGTTTATATTCTTTGTGGCCGGTAAATGTCGTATATATAGCCATTGCATGCCCATGGCCAAGATCGAAATCTTCTTTCAGCCAGTTTACAATCTCCATAGCTTTTACACCGGGGTTTAATAGCCCTTTCTTTTCGGCAAGTTTTTTAAAATCTTCCGGTGCCTTGCCTGTCTTTGCTTTTATGTTATCTATATATGCCTGAAATGACATAAGCGGTAATTGTTTTAACGATTGAGAAATTAATTCCGGTTCTGTAAGAAGAATGACTTGAACCCGCAATAATATTTACTTCTTCATGCAGTTGAACATCCAACGGATACCAAAGCGGTCGAGGCAAACACCCCAATAGCCCCAGAACATATCCATAGGAGCATTCATTTCGGAACCACCTTCTGAGAGGGCCTTGTACAAGCGGTCAACCTCTTCTTTCGTATCAGCCTCAAGACTGATTGTAGTATTATTGCCGATCTTTAATTTATGCCCCATAGATTCAAGCATATCGGTACCCATAATGATAGTGCCGCCCAATATAGGAAGTGCTATATTCATAATTGAATTTGCTTCTTTATCTGAAAGCTTAGGTGCGTTGGGCATAGGTGGTGTATCCTTCATGCGAAAAACTTGACCCACAAAATCGGTTTTAAATACCTTTTTGTAGTAGTTGAAAGCTTCTTCGCAATTGCCTTGAAAATTGAGATAAATTGATGTTTTAGCCATGATGGTTGATTTTTATAAGTGTATAAATTGGTATTAATTAAGAATTTGAATTTGCGTTATTTTTTGAAATAGTCTATCAAAACCGGAACTATGGCCTTTGCAGATACATTGTGGGTCTGCCCTTTCAGCATTATACGTTGTGAACCCGGAATTGCATCTGCAAGTTTTTGAACTGCATTACGTAATGATACGGGGCTCTTTTCTCCGCCTGCAACTAAAGTAGGTGTTGTAACTGTGGCCGCCATTTTAGTTGGTATAGTAAAGCCTTGCAGAATTGCTGCATCATAAGGCAGCGTATGAGCCACAGCTTTAAGCTTTGGCCATATAGGCAAAAGACTCATGATAAAAGGTACAAATGCAGGAATGCCTACCATATCTTTCATGAAAAATTTAACGGCATCACCTCTTTTACCTGCAGCTACCAGTTGATTCAACTGTGTTTCGGTATCAATAGGAGGGTTATGCCCTCCCTGGTTCATTACATAAGGAGCCTCATATAGCACAAGTTTCCTGATGTTTACCCCTTTTGCTGCCGCATTAAGCGCCAATGCTGCTCCTGAAGAAAAACCAACCACATAGGCTGAACCGCCCGCTTCAGTAACCAAGGCTTCTATATCTTCAATTTCTTTATCAACAGAATAAGGTAAAGTATTGCCGCTTTCATTTCGCCCTCTGCGGTCGTAATGAAAAACTGTAAATTGTTCTGAAAGAATTTTCGCCATTTTAGGTGTCGGCCCAAATGCACGGCTGCACATGGCTCCATCGACCATTATAAGCGGTTCGCCTTTGCCTATCTTATCGAAACCTATGGTGGTTCCGTCTTTCGATTTAACTGTAGCCATTATTAAGCTTTTAATGTTTTTAATAATTCTACCAACTTATCAAGGCTCATGTTCCAACCCATATCTGCACCGGCAATATTCTTCTCAGCTTCAGGAATAATATTTGAAAAGATGAAGTGAAGTGTAAGTTTGGTTTTGTCACCTTCTTCAGTAAAGATGATTGTGTTAAGCACATCAAATAAATGCTTCCCGTTTTCACCCAAAGCTACACTGGTAAACACAATTTTACCGGGTTTTGTTATTTCAGTAAATTCTCCATTCATAGGATAAATGTTACCATCAGGCCCTTTCATATGGATATTGAGTTTACCACCCCTCTTTGCCTCCCATTCGCATACCGGGTTGGTGAAGCCCTTAGGCCCCCACCATTCTACAATATGTTTTTGTTCTGTCCAGGCTTTCCACACCAGTTCACGCGGTGCATTAAAAGTGCGGGTAATAGTAAGCTCTTTCTCTTTTGTTTTATTCATGATTTCCATGATATGTTTTTTTAGAATTATGTATATATTTAATTTCTAAAAGATAAGTTACACAAGCTGAAGTTTTTTTCAGATATTCGTCGAGTTGGCTGAATGTTCCGGCAAAACCTTGTTGCATACTGCCGCTCATGCTCTTAAATACTTGCAATTGTTCTTCAGTAGAGTTTATCGGGCCGCCTCTCAATGCCATTGTTGTTTTACCATCATGCTCGGTGAGTGTAGCAATGTTCAGCACTTCTAATGGCCAGTTGGGCATAAATGGGTTAGGGGTAATTCCACCATCTTTATCGGAGAATGAATTGATAAATACAACACGTTCCGGTTCGGTCATTTCGCAATAAACAAACCTGCCCCACATTTCGCCCATTGGTCCCTTTGCTGAATAAAGGAACATACCGCCGGGTGAAAAATCGAAACGGCTTACAGTGATACCAGCCCCCGGAGGGCCCCACCATTTTTCAAGATGTTCTGCCTCAGTAAATACTTTATATACCAATTTGCGCGGAGCATTAAATTCTTTGCTGATAGTAAACTCCTGGCCTTCCTGCATTTTTGCTAAGTGCTCTTCCAGGCGTGTAATAGTTTGTACCTGGCCCTCAATTGCTCCATGTTCTTTAACAACAAAATTGTACACGTCTGCTGATTCAAACACCATTGACATGGTAAGCTTTGTTTTCCCTGCAAACTTTTCGAAAGTTACTGTACAGTCAAACTTGGGCTCTGTATGCGTGTATACTATACGTTCAGGTTTTAGTACCTCTGTATAGATGATCTCATTGGGGAAATCCATGCCCTTTGGGCCATGCATGGTGCAAAGCCATTTACTTCCTACCTGCACTTTCATTTCGTGCGTTTCAGTGGTGAATCCAATAGGCCCCCCACCATTTATCAATATGATCCGGTTCGGTCCAGACCTTCCATACCAGCTCACGCGGTGCATTTAAAATGCGCGAGATCTTAATCTCACGATCGGCTGTTGTTTTTGCGGTTTTAGTTGTCATGATTCTATTGTTTAGTATTAAATTATTTTTGGTTATATGCTTTCTGCAGATCTTTTATAATGATCTTATTCATTTTAAGCATGGCCTGCATTACCCTTTGCGATTTTACAGGGTCTTTATCGTACATCAGTTCGCCCAATGCCCTGGGGATAATTTGCCAGGTTACACCATATTTATCATCAACCCAGCCACACCTGTTTGGCGCTCCGTCTTTCGATAATTTATTCCATAAGGTATCCACTTCTTTCTGCGTATCGCAATCGACAAAAAAGGAAACGGCAGGGGAGAATTTAAAGTTTGGCCCGCCATCTAAAGCCATAAATTTTTGGCCATTGAGTATGAAAGTAGCAGTCATTACTTTTCCCTTGCCTCCTCCAAGGCGGTTAATGCTCAATATTTTGGAGTTCTTAAAAGTCGAGGTATAGAATTTTACAGCTTCCTCTACTTTGCCATCGAACCATAAAAATGGAGTAATGTTCGATCCGGTTTTTTTTTAACGATTCTTTTTGCCATTGCTCTTCTTTTTAGGTTTAGATTTATTTTGACTTTGTATTGCTTCCAGGTATTGTTCTAGTGCATCGAGTTTGGTTTCCCAGAACTTTTTGTACTGTTCTATCCAGTCAGATACCTCATGGAGTTTCTCCAATTTGGCTTCGCAATACCTTTCTCTTCCTTCCTGATGGATAGTTATAAGCCCACACTCGGTAAGTATTTTTATATGTTTTGATATGGCGGGCCTGCTAACATTAAAATGTTCAGCTACTCCGTTAAGAGTCAGGCTCTCATTTGCCAGCATCCCTAGTATGGCCCTGCGGTTGGGATCTGCTATGGCTTGAAATACGTCTCTTCTCATTTGATGTATATTGTGTAACTATTCGGTTACAAATATAAAGAGAAACCATTTGGTTACGCAAATAAATTTGCAATTATTTTAAATTGGCATGCGTAAGTAATTGATAATGAGAATAAAAAAATGAAACCTATTTACGGTTTGTATAAACCCAGGCTTCTTCCTGAACGTTTTTTCTGAATGAATCGAGTTGGGTTTCAGCTTCGGTATATGAATTGAATTTACCACACCCTACAATATATAAGCCCTCAGGAGTTTTACCTACAATGGTGGCTTCCACATTCTTTTTCTTCAGTATGCCTATCATGTTCTGGGCATTATCGTAAATACGGAAACAGCCTGCAACAATATGGTAAGCAGATGAAGAAATGATAGTTGTTTTAAGTGCAACAGGTTCTTTAACATAGATGGTTAAAGAGTCCTTTGGTATAGGCCTGTTAAGATTATCTATGCTATTATCGGCAGTAAACACATATTGAGCAGCTTCTTTTTTTGAAAAAAGGTTGAAGCTTGAATAGTTATCGGCAATTTTAGTTTCGTTGAGCGTAAACCAGAATGTAGATGCTACCAATGCACCAATGGCTGCTGCAACGGCATAGGGGCGCAAGCGCGATCTTTCCTTGTGCATTTGTACTACAACGCTTTCTTTCTCTATCGGTTTTTCATTTTCAACAGGCAAGTGGTAAAAAGCAGAAAGGCCAAATGCCTCAGGCAAGTAATTTACTTTTTCGTCAGGTTGGAAAACCAAGTTGTTGCTTTCGTCGGTATATAAAACGCCAATGTTTTCAAATACAATACGCTTGGTATCTTTTAAAGCAGAACGGTAACGATTTACTTCATTGGCAATATGCTTAAGCGCTTCGGCATAAGTAACCTGTTCGCGTATGGAAAGGTGATTGGCCAAAAGCCCGTCGTTCTGTATAAGTCCTTTATTGAAGAGTATCTTTTTACGGGGTGGTTCAAACAAATGCTTTACCTCATCAACGCGCGCAGGGGTATAATTGCCTATAAATCCTCCAAATTCGGGGACTATAACGCAATCGTGTTCGTATAATAGCTCACTTATATGTTCCTCTATCTGCATGTGCCTGGTATGGTCCAAAATTAACTAATCTTTTGTAAATACTGAGTAAAAGGTTGCCTATTATGGCTTGGCTAAAAATGAATAAAAAAAGAATCCGTTTCTGCTCCATTATTAACCATTTTTATAGAAATGTTACATAAATCGTTAATAGACTTAGTTGCTTTTTGTGAATCCCATCCCGTAAGGTTTAGTTTTTGGATAAGATTTTTCTCTGAAATGGTAATTTTATCACCCTCCATCAATTTATTTGTTAGTATATAATCAATTAATTCAATGAGATCATTGAACTCTATGTTTTCATGAGGAATAGGCCACGAAATTTCTTGTGTATCTTCTTCGTTTCCCCACAATAGCGTACCTTCAATAGTCTCACTATCAATATTGATGTTTTTGATAGTGGCATCGAACAATTTAAAGAAGGATACTAAAAAAGCTATTCTAAGCTTACTGGAATCTTCTTTCATGGCAATAATTCCTGATTAATAATCTGTGGCGACTGTATTTTTGAAATCTTTAAATCCTTTCTAAATCCTCAGGAGTATCTATCGATAATGACTCCTGTTGGGTTAAATCGACATAAATAGGGTAGCCATTCTCCAGCCAGCGTAATTGTTCCAGCGATTCCGCTATTTCCAGCGAAGAAGGAGGAAGGGATACTAATTTTTCAATTACAGCCGTGCGGAAAGCATAAAGGCCTATATGTTTAAGGTAGGTATGCCTGCTTACCGAGTCTACACCCTGAGCATCTCTGCAAAAGGGAATAGGGGAGCGACTGAAATACAAAGCCTCGCCGTTCATTTTCCTTACCACTTTTATAATAGATGGGTTGTGTAGATCCTTTTCATTATCTAAAATGCGGGCAAGTGTAGCTATTTGCACTGCCTTATTCATAAAGCAGCCTACAACCTTGTCAATCTGTTCAGGGTGAATAAAAGGTTCATCGCCTTGTATGTTTACCACCACATCCCAATTGTCTTTTCCTTGTTTTTCCAAGGCTTCTACACAGCGTTCGGTACCATTTTTATGATGGGCCGAGGTCATTACAACTTTGCCTCCAAAGCTTTCTACTTCTTTATAAATGCGCTCATCGTCGGTGGCAACTACCACTGCCCCTAATGACGTAGATTTTGAAGCCTGCTCATAAACCCTGCGTATCATTGTTTTGCCTTGTATAACAACAAGCGGCTTACCCGGAAACCGGGTAGAAGCGTAGCGTGCGGGTATTATACCAATTGCCTTCACAGGAGGTGTATTTTATGCAAAAATAAGGTTTGTTTAACGTGAAGCAAGAATTTCCTTCCTCAGCATATTTAATGCCGTAAGCCCCGTAGCTACAATATTTCGTTCCCTGTCGCCACCGAACTGAAAACGCTTACTAATTACCTGGGTAGGAGTTGCTACGGCAATCCAAACCGTCCCTACAGGCTTCTCTTCTGTTCCGCCATCCGGGCCTGCAATGCCCGATACTGCTATAGAATAGTTAGTGTTTAATTTTTTACGGACACTCACAGCCATTTGCTCCACTACCTCCTGAGATACTGCTCCATGCTTTTTAAGTGTCTCATTGCTTACACCCAATTCATTGGTCTTTATTTCATAGTCGTAAGCTACAATGGCGCCTTTAAAATAAGTGGAGCTACCGGGTACCGATACAATACGGTGTGCTATATAGCCACCGGTGCAGCTTTCGGCAGTGGAAAGGCTTTGTTTGTTTGCTTTTAGCAGATTGCCTACGATCCCTTCAAGGGTTTCGTTATCGTAACCGTAAATATGCTGCCCTGCTATCTTTTGTAACTCACTTACCTTTCTGTCAATTCTTTCCTGCAACACTTTTGCATCCTTACCACTGATGCTAAGCCTTAGGCGCACCATAGATATAGAAGGAAGATAGGCCAGTTTAATTTCTTCTTGTGCCAACGATGTTTCCCAGTCCGCTATTTTTTCTGCCAGCATTGATTCACCAATGCCTTGGGTCAGCACATTTTTATGAATGATAACCGGCAGCGTAAATTTCTTTTTCAATCGGGGTAATACCTCATCTTTCATAAGCCCTTTCATTTCGAAAGGTACACCCGGCATAGATACGTATATCTTTTCTTTTTCTTCGAACCACATACCCGGTGCAGTGCCATTTTTGTTGTGTAGAGGTGTACAGTTTTCAGGTATTTCTGCTTGCTTGCGGTTTATATCGGTTACGCCCCTGCCGAATCTTTTAAAAAGAGCAGTTACATCCTCTAATACTTTTTCATCGAGGCGCAGGCTTACCTTAAAATATTCGCAGAGTGTATGCTTGGTAATATCATCGCGTGTAGGGCCAAGGCCACCTGTAATTAATATAATGTCTGCCCGATGGCTGGCTTCTTTTAGCGCAGTAAGTATATGTTCCCTGTTATCAGATACTGAGGTTATTTGATGAACCTTTATACCTGTTTCGTTCAGTATAGTACCCATCCAGGCAGAGTTGGTATCAACTATTTGCCCAATGAGTATTTCGTCGCCAATTGTTATTATTTCTGCCAGCATAGTTTAGTCTTCAATTACATTAATTACTGAAAAGAGACCCGATTTCGAATATAAATATAATTGATCATCTTCATCGTCACCATGATTATCGCAATGTATTTCAATATACCTGATTGTATTATTAACATAAATGATATTCTCAACTTCAAACCGGCTTATAGTATCTTTTCCACCTGGCTTTGAAGTTACAATGCCTTTTTTGAAATTAAAATAAACACCGTTTGTATGGCTGAGGGGTATATAATTATTGACCTTTTTAATAGAGTCAACTATTTTACTGACATGGTATTCATTTGTGATGCTTTTGTAGTGTTCACCTTTTTTAAATTTAAATACATATATTTCCTCATTCTTGCTGTAGCCTTTTTCTTTTTCAAAATCTATATTTACGAGGTTGAGGGCTTTTATGCCGCAATTAAAGAACATGCTTGCATAAAAATATTCTTCATCGCCATTACTTTTTTTTATAAAATATTTTTTACTAAGAGCTTCACAACTGTCTATCTGATCAACAACACATAATTTCTGAACATCCGGAGAAATAAAGATCAAACTATCGCCCAGAAGCGGCCAATAGCTATGATAAATGGATCTGTCAAATTGCTTGTCTAGTTGCTTTTGAATATAGGTGTTCTTCTTGCCTGTACTTGCTACCCCGGCAAATGTGTTTGTATCTACGCGAGGATGTTTTTTTCTGATCGCTAAGTATTTTTGGTAAAAAGTTGAATCCTTTTTCCTGGTGCTAGTTGAGTGAGTAATTGCGCTTGGTTGAGCTGATAGTTGAAAAAATATACCGGAAATTATTGGTATAAGAATTGATAAAGATTTGCAAGAACGCATAGGTGGTTTTAAATGGCGATGTATAATTTACTTACAAGTTTAGAAAAAAAGTAACTTGCAGGGGCATTTCTTTATCAACTGTATATGAATATGGGCCGGATTTTAATTTTTACAGCTTTAATGCTTTGGGGTTGCCATGGTAACTCTACTACAGACAATACCACTCAGAATAATACCAATGCTCCTGTATTGGATACAGTAAAGCATGCTCATGTTGATGCCAAACCACTTGATAAAGGAGTTATTATTGATACGGTTCATTGTATTGACATTCCAGCGCAAGTATATTCTATTTACCTGCCAACTAATTATTCTTCAACAAAAAAATGGCCGGTGGTTTATTTCTTCGACCCGCATGGTGTAGGTAACCTGCCTTTAAAATTGTATAAGGCGCTGGCTCAAAAATACGGCTTCATAATTGCAGGAACGTATGGCTCTAAAAACGGAATGCAAATAGAAGCGTCTGGCAGGGCAGCACAGGCTTTTATGGAAGATGTATCGGAAAGGCTTTCTGTTGACAATGCACGCATTTATACATTTGGTTTTTCGGGCGGAGCGAGAGTAGCTTGCGCACTTGCACTCAATGGTGGCATAGCCGGAGTGATAGCTTGTGGCGGTGGCTTCCCACAAAATCATCCTCAAATCAACCAACCTTTTGCTTTACTCTCTTTTGTGGGAGAAAAAGATTTTAATTATATAGAACTTAAAAATCTCGACAAAGAACTGGATAACACCCCCCTTTTGCATCAGCTTATTGTGTTTCATGGCAAGCATCAGTGGCCGCCCGTAACAGATGTTGAGCAGGCTTTTCAGTGGATGGATGCAACCGCTATGCAAGCCAAAACCATGCCGGTGAATGATTCGATTGTAAAAGCTATACAGCAGCAGCTTTTAAAAGAGCTTGATAAAAACGGCTTGCGCGATAAAACCATACATGAATATTTTACTTACAAAAAGATGCTGAATTTTTTACGCGGGCTTACCAATGTAGATGTCTACGTAGCTAAGGTGCAGGAAATACAGAGCTCAGAAAAATATACCAAGTATGTTAGAGATGAGCAGCAGAGTGAGGTAGATGAGGCCAATATGCAGCACCAATACCTGCAATATCTTTCGGAGAAAGACGGCCCCTGGTGGCAGGATAAAATTAAAGATATGCGCGCTATCATAGCTCGGGATACCACGACGCCTGTATCGCTACAATGCCAGCGTTTGCTTAGCTTTTTAAGCCTTGCTGTGTATATGGGCGCTTCACGTTCATTCAATTCACCTGATGATGGTTCTACCGCACATTTCCTCGACCTGTACGGATTAGTTGACCCGACAAACCCTGAACACGATTATTTATTTGCAGGCTTATATGCACGTGAGAACAACCCTGAAAAAGCCATAAGTAGTTTGCATGATGCAGTAAAACTAGGTTTTACAGACTCTAAGAGAATGCAATCAGATTCTAACTTCGTATCTATTAAAGATAAACCGGAATTTAAGGAGTTACTGAAGAAGATACAGAGCATGCCGCCAAAGCTTGATGTAACCCAGTAAGTTTATTTTTGCCCCCTTCCCCCTAGAGGGGGTATAGAACCTTTCGTGTATTTTAAAGCCCTATTAGGGGTTTGGGGCCGACGCAAATAGAGATTTATTTAGTTAGGCTATATTCTCCTTTGCTATCAATAGTAATATCGGGTATAAGTTTCTTTGTTTCAAAATAAGTGTAGCCTTCCTTCAAGCTGTTCCAGAAGTTTAAAGTTGTTTCATCTTTTGTTGTGCTTTTCAAAAAAGCCATTCCTTTATCATCAAGTTTGGTAGGAAAAATATGAATGGGTATAGTTTGTTCACCATTGTTATGCGCTTCAAGTGCCAGTAAGTATATCTCTTTTATTTTATCGTCGGTCATGGGCATGCAACCAATGGTGACACAGTTGCCATGTATCATAATATCTCCGCCGGGCGCCGATGTATTGCCTTTTATCAGATCGGCTTTGTTGGGGTAACTTACTTGCAATGCCAGATAAAATTCGCTGTTGGGCTGAAAAACACTTATGTGATAAAAACCTTCAGGCACTTGTCCATCGCCTTCCTTGCGTTTTGGCCCCAAGCCACCCGATGCTTTGCAAATAGAGTAGATATCAACCAAACTAAATTGCCCGGAGTGTTTTGACCTCGCCCAAATTTCAAAATCGCCTTCGTGTTTAAATACACGTATAAATATTTCAAAATGCGAAGTATCTATACCTGCTTTGGTGAGCTTTGCTTTAACAACATCCCACTTTTCCGAATAAGCAGTACGTACGTGTGGATATTTTAATTGCTCTGCCTTAAAATCGGGCTTGTGACTAAAGCTCAGACTGGCAAGAGAAAAAAGGAATATTAAAAATAATTGTTTCATTTATATGTGACAATAAGTCCTTAACTTTTATAGTAAAAACACCAGTATAAATTAATCCCAACCCTCATGTCGTAAGTTTTAAATTGTCCGTGGGTTGATGTTAATTGCAACTGATTTGAATATACACTTGAAACGTATTTATCATTATAGAGAAATTGAAAATTAATATCTAAATATAAATTATTGCACTTTTTAAACTTATAAATGAATCCTGTAAAAGGCCCTCCTGAGTAGTATGTTCTTCCTTCATAAATAATACTGTCAGAAGATAAGCCTCTATCCCAGGTATCATCACTACGTCCATAACGAGTCAAAATACCTATGTAAAGGGAAGTACCTAGGTTTTCCCGTATTTTTTTTAAATTAAAGTAATGCCTGTAATTTAAGAATACCGCCCTGTCAATTCCATCATAGTGTAATGAAGGTATATTTGGATTTTGTACAGTATTACGATCTAAGGCATCCTCATCTGCATAAAAATAACCATCTATTCCTATGGAGTTATTTTTTAAAAAGCCTATTTCAAATCCTAAAAGCCCATTCAAGCCTCCAGCATTACCAAAAGTCCAGGGTAGGAGTTTTCCTTTAATTCCCCATGTTTGATAATCTCCTTGAGGATTGTATGGAGTGACTATATCATCTGCGGAGGCTTTTAAGTTTTCAACACTTCCCTGGGCAAAGGAGTGAGTTGAAATCATCAAGCCAATTAGAAATGACAAATTTCTATTTAATGGGACTTTGAACATAAGTGGTTTTATATTGTCCTTGCTATACAAATCTTTTCTAATTCCTGTTTTAAAAGGAATTTAAAAGAACAGTTTTTTATGTCAAACCTAGTAGAGCAATATCTTTTTAACTGCCTTTGAGTTATTGCCTTCTACCGAAAGGAAATAGACTCCCTTGCTAAAGCCCGCCAGGTTAATGTTCTTGGTGGTATGTCCGGCAAGTTGCAACTTATCGGCATAAATGCTTTGGCCAAGCACATTGGTAATATTCATAGTATATTCTCCATTGGTAGGCACATCAAATGCAAGTTGCAGGTTACCTGTTGTAGGGTTAGGGTAAGCGGTAATATAATCGTTTATCGATATTTCGTTTATTCCGCTAACTACTGTGGTTACCACTAACTGCCCCTGAGCACTACATCCATTGGTATCAGCAATTGTAACTTTATACACACCTTTTTTCGCTATAACTAAAGTATTAGAAGTAGCTCCAGATACTACTACACTATTTAAAAACCATTGGTATGATGCATAACCTGCAGGGGTTGCAGTAAGTGTATCTGCATTTTGCTTAATAACCGGGGTAGGCGGCATTGGGGTTACAGTAATAAAGCTTGTTTTGGTAACCGAATTACTGCCAACGCTGTTTCCCGAAGTAAGTGATACGGCATATGTTCCTGCTGTATTATAAGTAATTGTAGGGCTTTGTGCGGTTGACGATGCAGGGGAACCACCTGTAAATGTCCAGCTCCAGCTTGTAGGTTCGTTAGCTGATGTATCGGTAAACTGTACAGTGTTGGTTGCGCATAATTTGGTTGGGAAAGCAGTAAAGTTTGCCACAGGTGCAAGAGCTGAAGGTTGGTATAAACCAACTTGCCATGTACCGCGGCCATAAGTAGCTGCATCAAGCAAATTGCCCGGAGCATATATTTGCAGATCGGCAATAATTACATTAGGCAAGCCTGTGTTGTAAGATACCCATTCGCCACCTGTATTTACAGTGTCTCTGTAATAAACACCCATATCAGTACCTGCATACATAGCATCAATTCCGCCGCCTGCATATACTATACAATTTGCAGGTAAGTTAGGTAAGCCCGTAGAAATATTGGTCCAGCTTGTACCGCCCAGGTTGCTCATAAAAACTTTATCACTCGCATTGTATCCTGACATAGTTACAAATACCCGTAACGGATTATTTGGATCTACTATAATTCGGGTAACAGCTACGTTCGGAAGATTGCCACTAACGTTATTCCAGTTTGTGCCGCCATTCACGGTACTATAAATGGTTCCACCCTGGGCAGTATAAATATACTGATCGTTTGATGGAGCAACAGCAATAGAAGTAACTGTACCTGTTGTAGCGTATGTACTTATCTTGGTCCAGCTGGTACCGCGATTGGTCGATTTCCAAACGTTATTTAATCCTGCAAATATGGTTGAAGAGTTCTGAGGATCTAACATCCATGGAGTAACCCATGCGCCGGTTTCGGTAATACCACTGGTAATACCTTTAAAGGAAGCGCCGGCGTTACTCGACATTTCAAAACTACCCTGGTAGGTTTCACCATACATATAGTTGTTGTTGGTTTGGTCAATAAAACACATCATACCATCACCGCCAATAACTTCTGACCAACCTGCATTAGCTAAATTGGTGCCGTTATCCTGCCAGCCGGTTATCCATTCACTGGCATTGCTGCCCGATAAGCCTATACTGTATTGTTCTGAAATTTGAAGACCATTACTAACATCAGACCATGAGCTTGTCACACTGGTCGATTTATGAACGCCTCCGTCATCACCGGCATATACTGATGTTCCGCTGCCGGGCACAAAAGCTATGCAATGTATATCGGCATGCACATAAGGATGTCCAAATCCGTTCCAATCGGTTATTCTTGTCCAACTGGTACCACTGTTAGTCGATTCCCAAATATTTACTCCGCCTACCAATACTGTAGTAGCGCTGGTTGGTGATACTGCTATAGATAATGTGTACCATCCCTGGCCTGCGGTAGCATCACTTCCGGTACCGTTAGAGAAGCCTAAAACGTTAGGGGTGGTAGATTGAAGTTTGAATGTTTTACCGGTGTCAGTTGAGAGCCATATACCAAAGAAAGAATAGTTAGTTGCATTGTCGGCAAATACATAAACATAGTTAGGTGCAGCAGGTGTAACACCTAACTGCATCCTTCCTGCACCTGAAACAGATGGCAGGGTTATAGATGTGAATGACTGGCCACCATTTATAGAACGATAATAAGATCCGGCGCCTCCAAGAGGTCCGGTAGTTCCGTATACAATTGAAGGGTTACCCGGTTCAAATTCAACACTCCTAAACTCACCACCTTGCACGTTATACCATGTAAGTCCGGCATTGTTGGTATAATACATACCAAAGGAAGTAGCCGCTAAAATGATAGAAGTATTTTTCGGGTTGATTTTAAGTTCGTTGATAGTATATTCTGATGGGCCGCTTGTTTGTAATGTATAGTGCAGGCCTGTTTGTTTCCATGTGGCACCGCCATCGGTCGATTTCATTACACCAATGGTTGAAGGTGTTGTAAATGATCCGTTAATACCATCACCGTCGCCGGTAGCAAGGTACATAATGCTCGAATTGGTTGGGTCAATGGCTATATCGCTGGTGCCTAAACCTAAAAGTCCGTCTGTATTGGTCGACCATGAAGTGCCTCCGTTGGTCGATTTCCACAAACCGCCTGAAGGGGCGCATGCATAAACAATACTTGTATTTTTTGGGTCAAAACGCACACGGTTTATCCTTCCTGCATCGCCACCCGATGGTACGTTAGTATTACCAACATATGTCCATGTACCTGTTGCACCTAAAGCTTTGTGTGAGCTTTGTTTATTTTTTTGTGTAGCTAAAAAATTCTGATAATCCTTTTCAATAACAGCAGGGTCAGGCAATTTGCCACTTGGGTACGAACGCGGAATCATTTGTGCTTCCCAACGTTTAAAAAGAAGGTAGTTGCCATCTTCCTCGTTATCACCACCGGGCTTCACCGCATCCTTATCATTATCTGCCTCAGGTTTATGTATAGCATACCATTGGTTAAAGGCCGCCTGCACATCTTTCAGGTTGGCATTTCGGTCTCTCATCATTTCGGTCCAGTCTTGCTGAGCAAAAAGGCCACAACTTAAAAACAGAGAAAATATAGACAAAGAAAGGGTAAGCTTTTTCATAAAGATATCGGTTTAGAAGGCAAACTTATGAAATTGTTGTGTTTAAAGCAAATAAATAAGGCTGGCAAATCTGCCAGTATGGGTTTAGTGATAGCGAACACGAATTTAGCGTAGCTTTGCCCCTTCTTTAAAGGAAATAGTGAAGACAAAGACGTTAAAAAAGAACAGGGTAAATGTAGTTACACTGGGTTGTTCAAAAAACCTGGTTGATTCTGAGGTGCTTATGGCACAACTCAAGGCTAATAACTACGATGTAAAGCATGAAGTTGATGGCGCCCCTATAGTGGTTATAAATACCTGTGGCTTTATTGATAATGCTAAACAGGAAAGCATTGATACCATATTGCGCTATGTAGATGCCAAGCAGGCCGGAAAGGTTGAAAAGGTATATGTTACCGGTTGCCTGAGCCAGCGATATGGGTCTGAATTGGAAAAAGAAATACCGCAGGTAGATGGATATTTTGGCACCAGAGATCTGCCAAGATTACTTAAAACACTTAAGGCAGATTATAAGCATGAACTGGTAGGGGAGCGCTTACTTACTACTCCCAACCACTATGCCTATATGAAAATATCGGAAGGCTGTGATCGTAAATGTTCGTTTTGCGCCATACCGCTTATGCGTGGTAACCACGTATCTGTGCCTATGGAGGCATTGGTAACACAAGCAAAAGGATTGGTAAAGCAGGGCGTAAAGGAAATTATGCTCATAGCCCAGGACCTTACATATTACGGATTAGACCTTTATGGCAAGCGTAATGTAGCAGAGTTAATACGAAAGTTAGCCGATGTGGAAGGCCTCGACTGGATAAAGCTGCACTATGCTTTCCCAAGTGGTTTCCCAATGGATATTATAGATGCAATTAAAGATTGCCCTACCGTTTGTAATTATTTAGATATGCCCCTGCAGCATGTATCAGATAATATGCTGAAGCTGATGCGCAGAGGAACCACGAAAGAAAAATCAACTAAGCTGGTTGAAACTATACGCGAAAAAGTACCGGGTATTGCTATGCGTACCACCTTTTTGGTTGGTTACCCGGGCGAAACCGAAGATGATTTTAACCAATTGGTTGACTGGGTGCAGCAAATGAAATTCGACAGGCTGGGTGTATTTACATACTCGGACGAAGAGAATACACACGCACACAAAGCAATAGATGATGTACCTGCTGAAGTGAAAAAAGAACGTGCTGAGACCTTGATGGAAGTGCAACGCGAGATATCACAGCAGCTGAATAAAAAGAAAATAGGCAAGACCGTTAAAGTTTTATTCGACCGTAAGGAAGGTGGATTTTTTATTGGCCGTACAGAGCATGATTCACCTGAGGTAGATAACGAAGTGCATGTAAAGGCCGAAGGCGATACGTATTTACGCATTGGCGATTTTGCTGATATTAAAATTACATCTGCCGAAGATTACGACCTTTTTGGAACACCTGTAAAGCAGGCTACATAATAATATAATTTTATGCCACTAAAGCACAAAAACACCAAGAAACTACACACCAATTATTTTGTGGGATTTTGTGATTTAGTGTTTTCGTGGCAGATTTTTAGTACCAGATAATATGAGTTTTAAAAAGACTGCTATATCATTCGAAGAAACAGGCTTATTCTCTAAAGTCTTTACCGATTATATAAAAGGAGAATCTTATCTCCACCCTTTTTACCAATACCAACCTACCCTTGCAGGGTTCAAAAAAGCTATTGAAGATTGCAACATAGATTCAAATACACGTGATGTTTTGGTTAAGGTATTGAAAAATAATTCGAATAAAAGCATCACCGATGCGACGAATAAAAATATCTCTTCGCTAGCCGATAAAAATACATTTACTGTTACAACCGGCCACCAGCTCTGCCTTTTTACCGGGCCACTTTATTTTATTTATAAAATAATTACAGTTATAAATCTTGCTGAAAGATTAAAGAAAGAATATCCTGCAAACAATTTTGTGCCGGTTTATTGGATGGCCAGCGAAGACCACGATTTTGCTGAGATAAACCATACTTACGTATTCGGGAAAAAAATAGAATGGAGTGGCGATAGCCTTGCAGGCGGACCGGTGGGGAAGATATCTATACACACCCTTGCACCTGTGTTAGATGGGATCTTAACTATTCTGGGTGAAAGCGAAATGGCTGTAGAATTAAAGAAGATTTTAGTTGAGGCATACAGCGGAAATAAAACACTGGCTGAAGCCACATTTGCATTTGTAAATGCATTATTTGGCAAATACGGCCTGGTAATTGTAGATGCAGATAATGCAGAACTAAAGAAACTTTTTGCTCCGGTAATTACTGATGATTTGACTAATCAGACTTCCCATAAACTGGTAAGCGCTACTGACAAAAAGCTTGCTGAACACGGTATTGGTCCACAAATATTTGCCCGCGATATAAACTTATTTTATGTAAATGATAAAGGGCGTAACCGTATAGAAAAGAAAGACGATGGATATGCTGTTAATGGTACGCATACAACTTTCACCAAAGAGCAAATTTTGGCAGAAGTGCAACAGCATCCTGAAAAATTCAGCCCGAATGTAATACTGCGCCCACTATACCAACAACAAATTTTGCCCAACGTTGCATATATAGGAGGCCCATCTGAAGTGGCGTATTGGCTGCAATTAAAATCGGTTTTTGAATACCATAAGGCAATGTTCCCTGTGCTTATGCCCCGTAACTTTGCAATGGTTATTGATAAAGGGACAGCCGGTAAAATGGAGAAATTCAAGTTGACGGTTAAAAATATTTTTAGCGATACAGAAGAGTTGATTAAGAGTTATGTGGTAAGCAATGATGGTGCTATTGACTTTAGTGCTGAAAAAGATAAACTGAAAGCGGTATATGATGAGATTGCACTGAAAATAAAAGCAATTGATACTACATTAATTGCATCTGCCGATGCTGAATTACAGAAGCAATATAACGCTTTGAAGGTGATTGAGACCAAGCTGATGCGTGCCCAAAAACAAAAAGATGAAGCATCTGTTAATCAAATAAAAAAGATAAAAGAGAAGCTTTTCCCTGAGGGCTCCTTACAGGAACGCCACGATAATTTTATGCCATTTTACTTACAATACGGCGAAGGCTTTTTTGAAATGCTGAAAAAGGAATTCAATCCTTTTGAATATAATATGGCGGTAATAAGTGAAGAGTAAGGGCAGAGCCCTCTTTAATTATTATATCTTCTTTGCCATTATCGTATTTGTAAACGGCACATTGTTTACCAACTTATGCTTTTCTGAAACTATTGTAAAGCCCAGTTTATCGAAGAATGACTTGGCTGTGATACTTGATTGAACCGTAATTTCATTTACGCCAATTTCTTTTGCGGCCTTTTCAATCTCAGTACACAGCTTTGATGCAATGCCCTGCTTCTGATGATCTTTGTGTACATAAAGCAGATCGAAATAACCTGCATTATCAATAGATGCAAAGCCTGTGATTTTGTTTTCGGAAACCGCTACATAAAAATGCTGTTCTTCCATCCTTCTTGCCCAACCAGCCTGGTTGCTATAGGTTCCGGCCCATGCCTCGATCTGTTCCGGTGTATAGTCTTTCGCATTTATTTTAATAATAGTATCGCGATATAGCTTGGCTATTTCATCAATGTCTAATGCATTTGCGCGGCGTATTTCCATAATTTAAATATATTATTCTGTTTCTTCCAGGTCAGTAGTTATTTCCAGCTTTTTTCCGTCGCGTCGTGCTGTTGCCTTTTGTTTTTTTAATTGTTTCTCAAGTGCATGTACAACTTCGGTAATGGCATCTTCAAATGTCAGGCTTCTGCTCGATGCGAACAGGCTCTTTTTATCGCCTGTTGCTTTCATTTCACAAATTTTGTTGTCATCTTTTGCCGACTTATCAAGCTTAAGCAGTACTTCGCATTTTAAAAGCCTTTCATCAAAGTGAGCCAGTTTACCTGCTTTCTTCATTGTATATTCTTGCAGTTGTTCGTTAACTGTAAAATGGGGTGATTCTATTATGATTTTCATTTTGTTGTTTTTAAATTGTGATTTTATAATTATACTTTTTCTGTTTGTTCGTGTTTCCTTAAAGCCTCAATCTCTTTAAATAATTCCAATTCTTTATCAGAAATATCTTTAGGAAGGACTATATTCACTTTTGCATAAAGGTCTCCATGGTCTGCGGCCTTGTCCGCTTCAGGCATTCCAAGGCCTTTCAACCTCAGTACCTGGTTATTCTCAGTTCCTTTTGGAATATCTATCCGTATATTGCCTTTAAGTGTTCTTATAATTTGTTTGCCTCCAAGAATAGCAGTAAGCATGTTAACAGGAATAGTGCAATATAGATCAATTCCCTTTACTTCGTAATGCGGATGGTTTTTAATCATCACGGTAAGGTACAGGTCGCCTTGTGTGCCACCATTCCTTCCCTTTGCGCCTTTTCCTTTAAGCCTTAATACCTGCCCGTTCTTTACTCCCGGTTTTAATTTTATTTCTAATGTCTGCCCGTTTACTTGTATGCGTCGGGTAGAACCGGAATAGGCTTCTTCAAGAGGTACTTCTATCTCAGCCTGGTAATCTTGTCCTTTCATTTGCACATTGCGCTGTTGTTGTCCGCCAAAGTGCCTGCCAAATATTGATTCAAAGAAATCGGACGACCCGCCTTCTTCACCAAACATACTGCCCCCGGTATTATTGCTAAAGCCACCACCTTGTTGCCCCGACCACCTTGACCAGTCAAAGTCACCGTGAGTATTGCCTTGCTGCTGATGACTAT
>JABDCA010000013.1:0-66086 GCA_013288345.1 Bacteroidota bacterium
TGTAAACTCAATAGGCGATAACCAGTTGGTTAAGAAATCGGCAGTGATACTTACAATAACATCAGCTTTATCAAATGAATAAGCCGGAATCATTGCTTTACCAAAAGAAGCTTCGTTTGCTTTCCTCATTCCAGAGAAAGAAACAGCATCCCATGTAATATGTTTTGCAGTTGAATATTTTTCAGTAAAATCAGCTATTATTTTTTTGGTAGAAGGGCTTATAATGGTAGATGTAAGTATCCTTATGTTTCCACCTTTTGCAGCAACATCAGTTAACTTAGCTGTAATTTCTTTATCTACATTTTCCCAGGTTGCTTTTTTACTTCCGATCTGAGGATTTTTTAACCTTTCGGAATTATATAATGATAAAACAGAAGCTTGTACCCTTGCATTAGCAGCGCCCATGGTAACAGGCGATTTTGGGTTACCTTCTATTTTAATTGGCCTGCCATCGCGGGTTTTAACCAACACGCTGCAATAATCTTGTCCATCGAAATAAGTAGAAGCATACCAGTTGTCAATACCCGGAGTTACTTCTTCAGGCTTAATAACATAAGGAATAGTTTTTACTACCGGTGCCTCGCAAGCTGCCAATGAAGCAGCAGCAACGCTAAAGCCAAGGTATTTCAAAAAATCCCTGCGCGAAGTAGAAGAAGTATTCAGGCCTTGTTTGCCTAAAAATTCATCAATAGGAACTTCCTCTGCAAATTCTTTGTTCTTAGCTTTTACAAAACCCGGAGCCTCGGTTAATTCTTCGAGTCCTTTCCAGTATTTTTTTTCGTTTGCCATAATATGAGCTGTTGGCTATTAGCTATTAGCTTTTAGCTGGTTATTATTTATTAATAATGACATTTTCCGCATTCCAGTCCACCCATGTCGGCTTCGGTAACTTTCTTGTCTTCGCCAAAGTTCTTTTTAATTGCCTGGTGAAGCTTGGTGTAGTAGCCATTGCCTTCCATTTGTACAGGGGTTTCGCGGTGACAGTTGATACACCATCCCATGGTAAGCGGAGCAAACTGCTTGTCGGTAGTAAATGTTTTTACATCGCCGTGGCATTTTTCGCATTCTACTTTACCTACCACTACGTGTTGTGAGTGGTTAAAGTAAGCGAAGTCAGGAAGCGCATGAACGCGGTTCCACTGCACAGGGTGCGGAGGATTGGTATAATCTGCCTTAGCAGGATCCCATCCAACTGCATAATATATTTTAGCAATTTCCTTTTGGTAATCAGGGTTTGAACCTTGTATACCTTTATGGCAGTTCATACACACATTAAGTGTAGGAATACCCGCTACTTTTCCTTTTTCAGCGCCCGAGTGGCAATACAAACAAGCAATAGCATTATCGCCTGCGTGTACTTTGTGCATAAAGTTAATAGGCTGCGAAGGCTGGTAACCCGGAGTTACGTCGATGCCCCATAAATATTCCCACCCGTAAACGGTAGAAACAGCGAAGAAGAAAATGCAGATAACTGCAAATTTTGTTTTGTGGTGATATATCCAATGCTTAATGTCTCCCCAAACGCCTCTTTCTTCAGTAGGTTTTTCTCCATCTTTTTGGTCAACTACTGTTTGTAATGATTTGCGAACGGTACGAAGTACAGTTACAATAACTGCAAGGATACCTATTATAATAAGTATGCCCCAACCACCTCCGCCTTTCTTTTCGCCTGTACTTGTACCACCACCAGTTGCAACGGTTGTAGTATCAGGGCCAGGTGCTTTTGGCGGAGCAGCTATGTAAGCAATAACATCATCTATTTGAGCATCGGTCAATGTACCATCAAAAATGGTCATTGCAGTGCTGTTATTATCAGCGTAAACTTTGTTGGCGTATGCATCGCCCGATTTCCTGAGAGCGGCGTTGTTCTTTATCCATTTGTGCATCCACTCAGCAAAAGGCTGAGGTACCCTTTTGGTAACTCCATCCAAGCCGGGGCCCGTAATTTTGTTTGTCCCCAAACTGTGGCAAAGCGCACAATTGGCTTTAAAGACTTTCTCCCCATTCGCGAGGTCTGCAGCATGTAATAAATTAGGAGAAGCGAGCGTAAGAACAAACGCGAGGAAAGCTACTAACGACTTCTGTAGCTTTTTACAAGGCATATTCATATATAGGAGTAATTTTTTTCTAATCGCCGCCAAAGGTAAAAGAAAATTACAATTCCGTGACAAAAATTTTAACAGTTTTTTAACGTATTTTTCACCTCGTTCGTCGCTCCCCTTTTAAGCCATAGGAATGGCCTTCAACTCATATCCTTCACTTGCTAGAAATTCAAGCGATTTAGGGAGTAAATGGGGTATCTTATCTTTGGCCTTTATACTATCATGAAAAACGATAATTGAACCCGGCCGGGTGTATCGTTTTACTAAATCGAAGCAGTTTTCGGCACTTAACTCCTTATCATAGTCCATACTCAGCACATCCCAAAAAATCATTTTGTATTCTTTCTTAAGCCGCCTGAATTGTTTCAACATTATCCTGCCGTATGGTGGCCTGAATAAATTGGACTTAACTACCCCCGCACATTTATTTACATTATCGGTATATTCCTTCACCGAACTCCTCCAACCATCAATATGGTTAAAGGTATGATTGCCGAAGGAATGGCCTTCGCTTATTATACGCTGAAATACATCGGGGTGCTTTTGCACATTATCGCCTACACAAAAAAAAGTGGCTTTGGCCTTGTATTCTTTTAAAATGTCAAGCACTAAAGGAGTCGCCTCGGGTATCGGGCCATCATCGAAGGTGAGGTAAACTATTTTTTTGTCTTTGTCAGGAATCCTGAAAACGCCCCCGGGATATAATACTTCTGCTATGCGTGGGATTCTTGCTTTAGACATCAGTTCTCATTTTACCACTTAGACACTAAGAACATTTAGTTTCACTAAGATAATTATTGTTTAGCAAGTTTAGAAAATTCTGCTGTTACCAGCGGCACCAATTGTTCAGTTATATTCTCACAATGAAAATTTATAAGAAGCCCCTTGGGCTTTCCACTAAGCTTTAAATAGGATAATAATTGAGCCTCATAAAGTGGAATCATAATTTCAACAGCTTTTAGCTCTACTATTATCAGATCATTCACCAACAAATCCAACTTTAACATTCCACCTAAGTCTTTATTCTTGTATTGAACTGGAACATATACTTGAGATTGAACTGAAAACCCGTTATTCTTTATTTCATCTATGAGGCATGCCTCATAGACTGATTCCAATAAACCCGGGCCAAGATGTTTGTGCACTTCAATAGCCGAACCAACTATTTTGTAAGCAATATCGTTAATATATTTCTGCGTAACCATTGGCTTAGTGTTTCTTAGTGGACTCAGTGCCTTAGTGGTTATTCTAGCATTTTATATCCACTGTAGTATCAGATCGGGGAAGAGTCCGAGTAAAATGGTAAGCAGTGTAGTGATGAATAAAACAGTACGGTGCAGTCCCCCAACAGTAATAGGTATGCTCGATTGTTCCGGCTTAAAGTAAACTGCAATAATTACTCTGAAATAATAAAACACTCCGATTAGTGCAGCTATAACAGCAAGCAATACCAGGCCGGTGTTATGTGTGGCAATAGCATTCTGGAAGATGTAATATTTACCAAAGAAACCGGCTGTAGGCGGAATACCTGCTAGCGACAGCATAGCCACCACCATTACAAAACTTAAAAACGGATTTGTTTTGGCAAGGCCCTCAAATGCGCCAAAGTCTTCTCTGCCTGAATTACGCGCCACCATATAAAGCACCGTAAATGCAGTAATAGTAGATATAGAATAGGTAAGTGTATAATAAAGTATAGCGCGGCCCGAAGCATCACCATTCATAGATACGATGGCAATAGCAAGGTAGCCGGCATGTGCAATGCTTGAATAAGCAAGCATACGCTTTACACTGTTTTGGCGTACTGCAGTAATATTGGCAATAAAGAGTGTAAGTACTACTATCCACCACAATACATTTGCCCATTGCGAAATCATATCAGGGAAGCAGATATAGAACAAGCGGAAGAAAGCGCCGAAGGCGGCAGTCTTTACCACTGTGGCCATATAGGCAGTTACAGGTGTTGGTGCTCCGTCGTATACATCGGGTGCCCAAAAATGGAAAGGAACCAAAGATGCTTTAAAGCAAAGCCCAACCAGTAATAATAATATGCCTATCAGCACCATACCCGGTTGTTGGTGTGTAGCTATGCTTTGCTGTATGGTATGTAAATCGAACGAACCCGATACACCATAAATGAGTGTGATACCAAAAAGTAAAAAGCCGGTTGCAAAGGACCCCATCAGGAAATATTTGAAGCCCGCTTCGTTAGAAAGTATGTTGCCCTTATCGCTTGCTGCAAGTACATAGGCCGAGAGTGATAATATTTCAATACCCAGGAAAAGCATGGTAAGGTTATTATACGAAACCATAGATACCGCACCTACCAATGAAAATATTACCAATGCAAAATGATCGGTTGCACTGGTCTCTTGCAAAAAGTAATTACGCGCCATCATAAACCATAAAAAGGCAATGATGATTATAGAACGCGAGAATGCAATAGCATAATGGTTAAAGTCCAACATACTGCTGAACCATGGCTGCGGATTTGAATTATAATCGGCTGAAGTAAAATAGAAAGCCGCGGCAAGGCCCACAAGGATAACAGGGAACAAGCCTTTACGGAAACGTAATATCTGCGCGAAGAGCGTCAGTATACCAAGACCAGAAAGTATTATCAGAGTTATCATAGTTTCAGTTCGTTCCTTTAATTACCACTTAACAATTTCGTTACGGCAGGTTCACTCACCTTCAAAAATATATTTGGCCAAATACCAATTACAATCACCATTATAAGTAACGGAATAAGTACTGCTTTTTCGTTCGGGGTAAGGTCAAGGAATTTTTCGGTTTCTACCGAAGTTTCTCCTAATGTGGTACGCTGGTAAGTACGGAACATATATACAGCGCCTAATATTATAGTAAAGCCACCTACCACTGCCATAACCGGTTTGTAAATATAAATTCCGTTGATGAGTAAAAACTCACCTACAAAACCATCGGTCAGCGGCAATGCTACTGCACCTAATGTAAGGATAAGAAATGCGGTTGCAAAGAAAGGAGCTTGTTGGCGTATGCCACCCATTGAACCAATTTTGCGGGTATTGGTGCGGCGCTGAAGAATATCTACAATAAAGAATAAGCCCACCACATTTATACCGTGGCTGAGCATTTGTATAATACCACCCTGTACACCAATTGCATTACCTGCAAATACACCGGCAGCTATTAGGCCAACGTGTGCGATAGATGAATACGCAATAAGTCGTTTTATATCGCTGCGGGTAATCGCTATAATAGAAGCATAAATTACACCAATGATTGCTAGCCACATAGCATAGTCGCCATACTGGCTTAAAGCCAAAGGTAGGGTTGGAAGTATCCAGCGGATCACTCCGTAAATACCCATTTTTAACATAATACCCGAAAGCAACATAGTGCCCTGTGTAGGCGCTTCAGTGTATGTATCGGGCTGCCAGGTATGTAAAGGGAATACTGGCATTTTAATACCAAATGCCAAAAAGAAGAACAGGAATAATATGCCTTGTGTAGGTGCATCGAGTGAACGGCCTGCTCTGTACAACTCACCAATTTCGAATGTATGTGATGCTGTGTGCAGGTATAAATACACCAATGCAACCAACATGAACAAACTACCCGCAAGCGTATAGATGAAAAACTTAAGCGTTACCCTTACTCTATGTTCACCGCCCCAAAGCAGGCAGATAAAATAAATTGGAATAAGAGCCAACTCCCAGAAAATGTAAAAGAGAAAACCATCAAGGGAAACGAAAACACCGATGAGAGCCATTTCCATAAACAGGATGAGCGAATAGAAAACAGGTGTGCGTGTTTCGCTTTGCACTACCGAAAGAATAATAAGCGGAACTAAAAAGGTTGTAAGTAACACCATCAGCATAGATATACCATCCATACCAATTTTAAAATTAATGCCCAGTGAAGCTATCCATGGAATATTGGTTACATATTGGTAATCGCCCGAGGTTGGGAACTGCAGGAAAGTAACGAGGCAAAGCACAAATGTTATTAATGATGCTGTAATAGCAAATCGTTTGCCATACTTGCGCGGAACGAACAACTGCGCAATGGCTGCAATTAAAGGAATGAGTATGAGTATTGCAGTCTGCATAAATTACATCATCTTAAAAAATATCATTAGCACTACTCCCACTACCATTACAAAAATGTAAAAGTCAACATTACCGGTTTGCAACTGACGCAATAAGCCGCCGGCCCAGTTCACAAAAGTGCCTGTCTTGTTTACAATACTATCTATAAACCTGCTTTCAACAATGCTTTCCAAAAAGCCGGAAATTCTATCTAATGGCTTGGTGATGACTGCACTATAAATTTCATCTACATAATATTTGTGGTAAAGTAAATTTTGCACTGCAGGTAATTTTTGACTTTCAGGTACAGGAACTTCTTTGTTCTTGCTGTATTTCATATAGGCCCAGCTAATAAATAGAACAGCTGCAATTACGGCAACTATCATCAATGAAATTTCGGAAACTGAAGAAGAGCCTGTTTCGGCAGAAAACATTTTTATAGGTGAAGCAGAGAATACCGGTTCTAAAAATTCATCGATTCGGTTTGAACCACCCAGGAATGTAGGTATGCCTACAAAGCCACCAATAGCAGAAAGCACTGCCAATACCATAAGTGGAACGGTCATGATTTTCGGAGATTCGTGTGCATGTACTTTATCGCCCCCACGGAAGCTACCCATAAATACAAGGAAGTAAAGGCGGAACATATAGAAGGCAGTCATCATGGCGCCAACTAAACCTAAGAACCAGAATAATTTATTGGAAGCATACGCATGTGCCAGAATATCATCTTTCGAGAAGAAGCCCGAGAACGGAGGTATACCTGCAATAGCAAGTGTTCCTATTAAAAAGGTTATCCAAGTAATAGGCATTTTAGATTTCAGTCCACCCATTTTACGAATGTCCTGTTCGCCACCCAAACCATGTATTACACTACCAGCACCCAGGAACAACAGCGCTTTGAAGAAAGCGTGTGTCATTACGTGAAACACCGAAGATGAGAATGCACCTACACCAAGGGCAAGGAACATATAACCCAATTGGCTAACCGTAGAATAGGCCAGCACTTTTTTAATATCGTTTTGTGTGAGCGCAATAGTTGCAGCAAATACAAGTGTAATGGCTCCTGTTAATCCTACCACAAACATACTTGTTGGGGCAAGTGCATACAACACACCCGAACGCGCCACCATATAAATACCCGCGGTAACCATAGTTGCAGCATGTATAAGTGCCGATACAGGAGTCGGACCCGCCATTGCATCGGGCAGCCAGGTGTATAATGGTATTTGTGCGCTCTTACCCATTGCACCTACAAATAATAATAAGGTAATGGTTGTTATTACTGCATCGCCGGAGAAGAATCCGTTTGCATGCGAGAAGACAGTTTTGTAATCGGTGCTGCCAAAGGTTTTAAATATCAGCAACATGCCGATTAAGAAACCAAGGTCACCAATACGGTTCATGATGAATGCTTTTTTAGCAGCATCGTTGTACGATTTATTTTTGAACCAGAAACCAATGAGCAAATAAGAACAAAGCCCTACACCTTCCCAACCTACAAACATGAGTAAGTAGCTGGAGCCCATAACGAGCATGAGCATAAAGAATATAAAGAGGTTGAGGTAAGCGAAGAAAATATTCTGGTTCTCATCGTCGTGCATGTAACCAACTGAGTAAACATGTATGAGGAAACCTACACCGGTAATTATGAGTAAGAATATAGACGAGAGCGGATCAATTAAAAAATTAAATGAAGCTTTAAAAGTTCCGGCAGTTATCCAATCTGCAATATGCACTTCGGTAGCGCTTCCATCAGCAGGAAGGTTGAAGAATATGATAAGCGCAACAACAAAAGAAGCCAGCAAAGCGCCACAAGCAATTAAACCTGTAAGGCCTTTAGACAACCTTTTATTAAGCAAGGCAATAATTACAAACCCTATTAAAGGGAACAGTGGAATTAAGCCTGCCGTTTGTTGTATTATATCTTTCATCTATCCTTTAAGCCTGTTTAACACATCAATATCTACCGACTTGGTGTTGCGGTACATTACTACCAATATGGCAAGCCCCACTGCAATTTCTGCAGCAGCTACCGCCATAGTAAAGAACACAAATACCTGCCCTGCTGCATCGCCATGGTAGGCCGAAAAAGCAACGAGCAATAAGTTGGTAGCATTCAGCATCAACTCGATAGACATAAATATGATAATGGCATTACGCCTGAAAAGCACACCCATTACACCAATGCAAAACAAAGTTGTGCTTAGTATAATGAACCAATCTAAAGGGATGCCGTGTATATTCTGTTGCATAAAATTATTTGATATCCTTTTTACCAAGCATTACTGCGCCAACCATTGCTGCTAAAAAAAGTATCGACGATACTTCAAATGGCAATAAAAACTGGTGGAATAATACTTCTGCAAGGTTTTCAATAAGTCCTTTGCCGCCCTGGTAAGGTGTGGCAATAGCATTGTCGGCTGCTTTTAATGAGCCCACAATAACAATAAGCAACAGGCCGCTGGTAATTACAGCAGCAAATTTCAAATAAGGATTTTTATGCGGTTCGGTTTCTTTGTTCAGGTTAAGTAACATAATAACAAACAGGAACAGCACCATAATGGCGCCTGCGTAAACAATAATATTTACAATGGCTATGAACTGGGCATTAAGTAAAATGTATTCGCCGGTAATGGCAAAAAAGGCAAGTACTAAATAAAGTACACTGTGCACCGGGTTTTTGGTAAACACCACCATAAGGGCCGAAAGGACAGCAAAGAGGCCAAGCACAAGGAAGAGATACTTTTGTAAATGATCCTGGGTCATGCCTTGAGCGATTTAGTGTACACCTGGTTGTGAGCATATTCCGGGTGCTTTTTAAACTCTGCTACTTCTTTGGTCTGGCGCTTAGATACGTCTATGCGTTTATCCTTATCCATTGGCTCAACCAATTTATCTTTTCCGTGTACAAAACCTGCACGTGCATAATCGGTAAGTACCATTTCGTCGGTCAAAAATATAGCTTCCTTAGGGCAGGCTTCTTCGCAAAGGCCACAGAAGATGCAACGGAGCATATTTATTTCGTATATCTCTGCGTATTTTTCTTCGCGGTATAAAGCTTCTTCTCCTTTTTTGCGTTCTGCCGCAACCATGGTAATGGCTTCAGCAGGGCAGGCCACGGCACAAAGTCCGCAGGCAGTGCAGCGTTCAGCTCCGTTCTCATCACGCTTTAATACATGGTGCCCACGGTAAATAGGTGCAAATTCGCGTTGCTGTTCAGGGTATTGTATAGTAACTTTCTTTTTAAAGAAGTGCCTTAGGGTTATGGCCATACCGCCCAAAATTGCAGGTATGTAGATGCGCTCCATGAACGTCATCTTTTTATTTACCGCAATTTTCGATCGTGTTGTAAGCGCTTGCATCTCTCTTTTTATTAATGAATCCTGCCAAATATCCACATTAACGTGCCTGTGAATGCTACGTTAAATATAGACAAAGGTATTAAAACTTTCCAGCCTAAATTCATAAGCTGATCGTAACGGAAACGTGGTAAGGTCCACCTTACCCACATAAAGAAAAATATGAAGAAAAATATTTTTGAGAAGAGGAAAACAATACCCAAAATAGCGCCAAAATTATCGGATAAGCCAAGCCTGTCGATAAACGGCATGTGGTAACCGCCAAAGTAAAGTGTAGCAATAATGGCCGATGAAATGAACATATTAATGTATTCGGCAAAAAGGTAAAAACCCAGTTTCATACTACTATATTCGGTATGGTAACCGCCAATAAGCTCTGAATCACTCTCTGGCAGATCGAAAGGTGTACGGTTGGTTTCGGCAAAAGCGCAAATTAAAAATATGATGAAACCTACAGGTTGGTAAATAATGTTCCAGTGCCAGCCTGTTTGCATGGCTGCAATTTTGTTCAGGCTGAGTGTGCCCGTGTGCATTACCAAAGCAATAATGGCAAGGCCCATAGCAATTTCGTAGCTTATCATTTGCGATGATGCACGCAATGCACCCAGTAATGAGTATTTGTTGTTCGATGCCCAGCCGCCAATCATAATGCCATACACACCGATAGATGTGATAGCCATAATATAAAGTATGCCGATGTTAATATCGGTTACCTGCAGCGGGTACACATTGCCGCCAATATGCAACGAACCGCCCCATGGAATTACCGCACCGGTAACACATGAAGTGAACATAGCAATACTCGGGCCAAGTATAAAAAGGAACTTGTTCGATACATTCGGAATAATTTCCTCTTTCATGAACATTTTTAAACCATCGGCAAGCGGTTGCAAAAGTCCGAATGGCCCTGCACGGTTTGGCCCGAGCCTGTCCTGCATAAAAGCAGCTACTTTACGCTCAGCATAAGTAGAATACATGGCAATTACCAGCGAAATGGTAAAGACTATAAGAACAAGTAAGGCTTTATATATGAGGAATCCTGTAAAAGTCATAATTAAATACAAATATCGAATATCGAATATTGAACTCTGAATTTCGAAGTCACAAAAACCATCACGGCACTATTGTCTTTCATTTCGTTATTGGATATTCAGTATTCGATATTGGTTATTTCTGTTCTGGCTGATTTGATTCCGGTAATTTTTTAACAAGGTGTGCATGTCCCATCTTCAACTCTTTCAAATGCTCGTAATGGTTTTGTGCAATAACCGACTTGTCATCAATATGGGTTGGCTTTTCTATTACCCAGTCTGCTGTTTTCTTCTTATCGAAACGGCACTCGTTGCAGATAAAGTTCTCTACCTCATCGTTCTGGTCCTTGCGGGCCGATACTTTTAATATCTCTTCACCCTGGTACCATACAATAGCCTTACCGCAGCATTTTTTGCAATCGCGGTGGGCATCCATTGGTTTCACGTTCCATATACGGCTTTTAAAGCGGAAGGTCCTGTCAGTCAGCGCACCCACAGGGCATACATCTATTACGTTACCCGAAAAATCGTTGCCTACTATATTCTGTATATAGGTACTTATTTCAGCCACATCACCACGATTCATTACGCCATGCACACGCTTGTCGGTAAGCTGTTCTGCCACGCGTACGCAACGGTAACAGAGTATGCAACGGGTCATAGTGAGTTTTATCTTATCACCTATATCTATCATTTCGAACTTGCGGCGGCCAAACTCATAACGAGTCTTTTCCAAGCCGTGTTCGTAACCTAAGTCTTGTAATTTACATTCGCCTGCCTGGTCGCATATAGGGCAATCTAACGGGTGGTTAATCAGCAGAAACTCAACCACTCCCTTACGGGCTTCAAGTACTTCAGGTGAGGTCATGTTTTGTACCACCATACCATCTTGCACGGGGGTAGAACATGATACTACCAGTTTTGGCATAGGGCGGGGGTCTTTGGTAGAACCGGCTGCCACTTTTACGAGGCATGTACGGCAATAACCACCTGTTTGTTTGAGCTTGCTGTAATAACACATTGCAGGCGGAGCGGTCTTCCCTCCTATCATACGGGCAGCATTCAGTATAGTTGTACCGTCTGGTACTTCTATTTCAATGCCGTCGATGGTTACTTTAGCCATATAAAAAGGTTAGCGGGGCAAATATAATAAATAGTTGAAAGTGGTTAGGGGTAAGTAAAAATTCACCCATTTTATATTTAGTAATGGGACAGATATTGTTTCATGAACAAGAATGTTTTGTATATTTACAATACTAATAAGAAAATAAAATGCTTGGGTTTATTCTTATATTAATTGTTTTAATTATTTCTTCGGGAATCCAAGTTATTGATTCCTTTAAAAATGGTTTTGTATTAAAAGACACAACTAAAATAAAGCCTTTATTTAAGAAGAACTTAAGCCTATTTGATAATTCTACTGGAAATTTCTATTATAGAGTATATGATAATTACAATTATTATTACTACCCTCCCTTAAGTTCAAGATACTACTTGTCTCTTTAATAATTCAATCGCACAATCAATCATCAATTACTTCTGCATAAACAGAGTTTTTTTGATATTTCGGTATTGATAAGTCGAATGAGCTTATAAAATCAGAACACAAACATTTAACTAAAAAAAGATGCCACATTTGATAATATACATCTTAGCATGTATCGGCATAGTAATCCATGTGCAACGCCCAGCTTTTATACTGCGTGATAGCACAAGGACTCAGCCTCTGTTTAACAAAACAATGAGGTTGTTTGACTATGCGACAGGAAGCTTTTACTTTAGAGAGTACGGAATGCACTCTTAAGAAAAGTATTTCTCATAAAAGCGCGGGTGTTTGTCCGTGCTTTTTTATTTCTATCTGTTTGCTTTTTCCCATATTTCCCACCCCTTATTTGAGTCAGGGTTATTTGCTAATTTCCTTGGAAACACGTGATGAAACAATACTAGTAGTTTATTATCATTTTCTTCAAACCGATAAACAGTGTATGTTCCAAAATGACCTTTAAATTCTCCATCATTTATGTAATGATATCTCCCGTGAGCAACCATCTTGTTCGTTTCATTAAATTCTATTAAGGCTGTTACTTGGGCATTATTATCTTTCCAATACTCAGCCGCAACTGAAAAAGCATTTTCACCTAAATATTTTATTTTGATTGAAAGACCGCAGTTTTGTTCTACCATACCTCCATTCTCTTTATCCCCTGTATTATCCTGTCCCATATCAATTCTTTTATAATCACCTTCTATTTTAGAGTAATATTTCAACAAATCCTGTTGTTTATTCAATCTTTGAAAATAAAGCACAAAAACCGCACTGACAATACCAGTCGATAGCCCAACAAAAACAGAAATAGAAATTGGAAACCTATCGCTTATACATTTACAAATAAATTCAAGGATAACGATAATTACAAGTACTGCAATACAAATAAAAATTGTGTCCTTTTCCCAATTCTGAAAATTTGATTTCGTAGGTTTTATATTATTCTTAAACATTAGGAATGAATTACTTAGATATGCTTATAAGGTCATCTTTATTAACAATTCTACAAATTCTTTGAAATGTATGCGGGACATTTTTGTTTAGTGAAAAATATTGGCTTCGTAGAAATTCAATGGCTTCGAGCCGCTCAACAAAAGACTTTTCTTTCCAAAAAACAATATCTTCTTTTTTATCTTTATTGGTGGTTATTTTAAGTTCTCTTTCCATATTATAAAGATACTAAATTAAGCCCGGATACCGTTTCGGTAATTACTAAATTAGTGGGGTAAATGCGCTTTGCAATTTTTCTTAGCAATTCCATGCAATATGCTGATTATCAATAATTTACATAATTAATTGATTACCAGTGAATTAGCTGTTTTATTGTAAATCATTGTTATTAACAATGGAGGGGCTGTCAATAAAGGGGTTCAGAGGGGGCTTATTGTTCTTTTCTATTGTTAATTTTCCTCCCCCTTCCCCCTCCAGCGGGGGACAAAGAACTTTGCGGCCTTTGCGCCTTTGCGAGACGCATTTCGACAAGCTCAGTGTGACACTAAGCCCCTCCTTTGGAGGGGTTGGGGAGGCCGACCGATTTGTCTTAACTTTGCCCTATGTTCAAGATAAGCTATATATGCCATGGGGCCATGCTGATAGAGGCCGATGGCCTGAAGATGGTAACGGACCCCTGGTTAAAGGGCTCTGCTTATTGCGGGCAGTGGCATTTGTTCCCCAAGCCAGTTGATTATACTCCGGCGCTTAATGCTGACTATATACTATACTCTCATGGTCATGAGGACCACTGCCACCCTGAAAGCCTTGCCCTGTTTGACAAAACGGCTAAGGTGTTCTTCCCCTATAGCTGGTACGATGGCGCCAAAGACTTCTTTGCCGATATGGGTTTTAAGCATGTTACCGAAACCATCAACGAAAAGAGCTACCGCCTGAATGATACTACCAGCGTTACTTATTTCTCGAACAACCTCGATAATGTAATAGTAATAGAGCATGGCGATGAGGTATTGGTAGATGTGAACGATGCCCTGCACTCCGCACCACAGTTGCTGATCGAGAAGATTGCAGCCAAAATAACAGCCCGGTGGAAAAAGATTGATTATGTTTTTTCGAGTTACGGTGGTGCATCGTACTTCCCGAACTGCTTTAAGTTCAAAGGCAAGGATGATGTGGAGATTGCAAAGACAAGGGAGTTGTTCTTTTTAAATAACTTCTGTAAAATAGTAGCCCTGCTCAAACCCCGCTATGCTGTGCCCTTTGCCAGCGACTTTGTGTTGCTCGATGATAACCAGCGCTGGATGAACGAGACCAAGTTCCCACGAAATAAAATAGCGGCATACTTTAAGATCTATATGGGTGATACGCCTACAAACACTGAGGTTATAGACATGTATCCCGGAGATTATATAGAGAATGGAAAGTTCGATCTGTCATCGCCATACCGCCCAAGCATAAGGCCCGAGGGCCTTACCCACTTGATTGATGAAGAATACAAAGTAGAAATTGCTGAGAAGAAAAACCCTAAAAAGATAAGTGAAACAGAAGCAGAAACCTTATTCAACAAGCTAAAGGAGCATGTGCAGAACAAACTTTATATAATACCCGAAGCAAAAAGAAGGGATATAAAATATGCTATACAGCTTACTGATTACAGTGATCCGGTATATTGTATTATTGACTTAAAAAGTGAAAAATCGAAAGTCTATAAAGCAACTGAACTTGAAAAAGGCTGTATATTAACTATCAGGTTGAGGAGTGAAACACTTTTGTTTTCGTTAGACAACGAATGGGGTGGCGATGCTATAATTATAGGCTACGGCTGCGAAGTGGAGGTATTTGAATTGAGCACCATTGAGCAAGGATTAGATAATTTGTGTGTGAGGCTCATTACCAATTACCCTAATACTAAAGAGTATCTGATGAGGGTGCCATTCCGTGCAATGAAGTATTTAATGACGGATTCAATAAAGCGCCAAAGCCTTGTAAGCGGCATTAAGTTTACTGACCCCAAGCTAAGTGACAATATGTTGTGGTTATCGAAAACCAAATGCCAGATATGTAATGCCTGCAACCTGCCGGAGCAGTTGCCGCTACTTAGCTAAATAAAAAATCCCCTTACGGTTAAGCAAGGGGATTTAAAATAAAACAAAACACTATTACATAGCAGCAGCGTCAGCATGCTTGCTGAAATCAATTGGTATAATAAGCTTGAAGCTTATATTTCTTCCCATGTTAAACACACCTACTCTGTCGGTAGTATAGTTAACAGGCAAATATTTAAAGCGGCTCATATAATCCATATACCCGAGGTTGGTAAGGTTATTGCACATAATATACAGTTCGCAGAATTTATGTCCCTTCGACATTAGATCGCCGCCAACACCTATATTAAACAAAGTATACCCTTTGGTAGCCGAAGTACTTGCAGCATACTCAAAAGGTGTTGAGGCAGTATTTAAGCCTGTGTATATAGCATATTGCTCATATATTTTGCTCTGCTCAGAATAGTTTGCCATACCTACTTTTACGTAAGCATCCTTTATGCATTTACCAATGTTCTTAATATGGAACTTAAGGTCGGCAATGAACCTGTTTGGTGGTACAAAAGGCAGGTACTTGGTAGAATCGCTTATGCCATTCAATTGCCCGTTTACCATGCTGTATGACAAATTCAGGTCAACCCATGATAAGCTTGTAGGGTGAATATCTAAGGATACTTCACCACCATTAAGGGTAGCAGAAGTCTGTGCATATTTATATACAGGTGCTGCTCCTAAACCAACTGCGTTAAGGCTGTTGTTAATAGAATCGCCACCCGACGCACTAAACAAACCCTTTGCATATATATAGTCGGTAAGGTTGTTATTGAACACATTCAGTTCGAAGGTTACATCCTTAGAGTTTATTCCGAAGGTGAAATCCTCTTCCACATTTGTTTCCGGTTTCAAGGTAGGGTCTCCAATTTCGTAAACTACTGTACCATCATGAACACCATTCGCACCGCATTCGGCTACGTTTGGTGCTCTCCATCCCTGTGCAACATTACCTTTTACATAAACTAATTTGGTAATATCGTAAGTAGCTCCAATGCTCCACGACATACCGCTGAAATGCGAGGTAAAACCTTGAAACTCGTGGAATGAATTAGGATCATTTGGTTGTGCAGGTTCTTGTGTGGTTGAATCTATCCAATGGTCGATACCATTGAATGTACGTGCATCGTACCTTATACCTCCGCTCAGGTAAAACTTGTCGCTCAGTTTTTCATTGGCAATTGCAAAACCACCAATAGTTAAGTAGTTATAGTTTGGTATAAGCATTAATGTGCCTAAACTTTGCGAAGCCTGGTAAACACCATTGGTTCCGGCTGAGAAGTTAAAGCCACCCATTTGCGGAGATACATAACGCAGATCGTATGTAACTGCATTCGAGTAGTAGTAAATATCAGGAGTATTAGGCATGGTAGGGTCGTTGGTTTCCTGCCTTTGATTCTTTTGGTAAGAGAAGATGGCGGCAATATGTCCGTCGCCAACAGCAATGTTGTTATCCCAAACCAATTTGGTGTGCTGTATGTGCTGGTAAATTACCAAAGGGGTGTACGACATGAATTCCTGGTTGGTTGGAAGTTCGTAGAACGGTGCGCCACCGTTAACATCGGGATATGAAAATATTTGTGCCATTTTTCCCGATGCAGAATCTCTGGTACCATCTACAATACCTGTCCACATGCTAAAATAGCTGGCATGTAATTGGGTATAGCCCCATTTGCGGTGAATACCAATAGTTGCATCGGTATTGAAATTGCTAAACTGGCTGTTCAGCACATAACCATCGTAAGGGTTTTGATACGCGTGTGCCATGGTATTATCAATACGAGCGCTCCATGAAATACCGTTGTTCGATGTTCCTGCCATATGGGCCATATTATTAATAAGGCCATTATTGGTTTGGTAGTTGAACAATACATCGCCTTCGGTTTGTCCGTTTGGCAAAGCTTGTTCAGGTATCAGGTTTATTACACCCGATATAGCATCGGAGCCATAAGCAAGTGAGCCAGGGCCTTTTAATATTTCATATCTGTTCACTGCATCAGGGTCAGCTTCAATACCAAACTCGTCAAACCAGGGTTGGTCAACTTGTTCTACACCATCATTTATGGTTAGTACACGGTTATAACCCAAACCACGTATTACAGGTTTTGCAATACTTTGTCCGTCGGTCATAGCCGATACACCCGGAGTTTGTGCAATAGCATCAATTACATTGGTCGATGAATTTTCGTTGAGATAATCTTTAGTTACTTCAGTTATTGCCTGTGGGGTATGTTGCAGGCTTGTTGCTCCCGATGTTCCGGTTACCACTACTTCGTGTTCTTCCACTTCCGATTCTGAAAGTGCAACGTTGAATGTGGTAGTGCCTTCAATCTTTACTGCCACTGCCCTATCGGTATAGCCAAGCATTTGTACCTCTACCAAAAAAGTTCCGCTCGGTAAATTACTCATGGTGTAGTTACCACTTGCATCGGTTTGTGCAGCTTGCTTTAAATCGGCAATATAAATTACGGCTCCAGGTAAGCCTCCGTTGTTGGCAGTATCAATAATTTTTCCGGTAAGCACATTTTGTGCAAACGTTGTAAGGCCTGCAAATAAAAAAGCAATAAATAGTAATGTCTTAGAAGTTCTCATAATAAATGTAATTTGTATTTGTGCTAATATTCCAACTCATGTACTAATGCACACAAGCAATCCGCATTCCTGTAAAAGAGAATGCGCCTACAAAAAATAATTAGCTAAATAGAGGCGGATGCCAGATAGCAGAACTATGGTATAGTGCTGCCATATTCACTGCATGAGAATAATGTACAGTATACGTAACATCGGGAGACATTACATTAACTTTATTAATAGGCAGGTATTCGTTTTGAAAAGCTGAAATAACGCTTTCCACATTTTTATTGCTCTTGGTATTATCGGCAGGGAAAATTTGTTTCACAAAATCATTCAATGCTTTTACCCACTGCGTTTCGTTCTTGTCGGCGTATACTTCAATAGCATAGTTATTACCTACTTTCGAAATACTTACCACGTCGTATAATTGTCCATTATCAGAAAATTCCTTGCCGCCTTCGGTCCATGCCACTTTATTATAATCGGCTTTATTCATTACCAGTTTTTGCAACACTGTATTTTTATTCTTCATAGCTGTTGATGCGTATGACTTTGCATCTTTAGTAAGCATAAAGTAAACTATACGGTATCCTGCAAAATAATAGACCATAGCAAATAGCATTGTAACTGCTACAGTACGAATCCATATTGGTGTGTTTTTCAGCACTTCTTTATTTCTTCTTGGCAGAATCTGCTTTATTTTCAGCAATCATCCTCTCATCTATATAAACACACGACATGTCTACATAATTCATAGAGTTAGGATATAAGGCCATAATTGGCCAACGAGTAAGGCTATAATTCTGATCGTACCAAAGCACAATAATAGGTGCATCGCTAATGGCTAACTGCTCAGCTTGTTGGAAATACTTATATGTTTCCTTCATAGTAGGAGCAGTAAGACCCATATCAATCAACTTATCGTATTCAGGGTTTTTGTAACGGGTAATATTGTAATACGAAGGTTGTCCTACAGAATCCGGTACGTTAGCAGCAAGGAACAACTGAAGAAAATCTACCGGGTTAGGGTAATCAGCAATCCAGCCTGACCTTATCATATCGTAACGCATATACCTTGCATCTTCCAGTTTTTGGCTAAAGCTGGCAATGTTGAAATTGATGTGTACATTCAGGTTTGTCTCAATTTCTTTTTGCACTTCAAGTGCTACGCTTGTATTGATTCCACCACCACTATTAAGCTCGAGTGATATGGTTGGAAATTTCTTACCATCAGGAAAACCGGCTTCACTCAATAATTTCTTAGCAAGGTCAACGTTCAGCGAATCGCCTTTTATATTCGAAATATCATAATTATCTTCAGGGTTACTTGCATACATAAAGGTAGGCGGCGTTACACCATGCAGGCCCGGTGCAAAAGCCTCGCCTTGCAGTACTTCACTTACAATTTTGTTACGGTCTATGGCTAAACTAAATGCCTTACGCACTCTTATATCATTAAACGGAGCCTTTGCTAAATTGAACGCATAATATTGGGTCGACATTTCAGGCATACGCGCAAGCAAATACTTAGGTGGCCTGTGTTGGAAATCAGCAATCTGCTCTTCCACCATTTTATCAACCTGGGTTGAAGGAACACTTACTATATAATCAATTTTACCGCCTACAAATGCCTTGAATTCATCAGCCTTGGTAGGTATAAAACTAACAAGCAACGAATCAATATACGGCAATTGGTTTCCTGCGCTATCAACCCTAAAGTAATTTGGGTTTGCTGTTAACACAATTCTGTTTGAATCACTAGCCGCATTATATATAAAAGGGCCTGTACCAAGGTGTAATCCCTTGCCATATTTTTCTACCGCTTCCTGCGCCAGTACAAAGCCACCAGGCCCGGCAAGCATATTTAAAAATATAGGGTTCCTTTTGGTAAGTTTTATCTGAATGGTTGAATCGTTAAGAACCTTTACTCCGCTAATGGTTGATGACGGTTTTCCTTTTTTGCTGTTCTCATAAAATTCATTGGCACCTTCAACCGCTGTTTTAAAGGTAATTGAAAACACTACGTTATCGGGAGTAGCAGTGCAAAGCTGCTCCATAGAATATTTAAAATCGTTGGCAGTTACCTTTCTTCCTTTGCCATTTGCAAAGCATGGGTCATCCTGAAAGGTTACGTTATTATTCAAGTGGAAGGTGTATAATGTTCCTGAAGCATCAACATCCCATTTTTTTGCAATATCGGCTACTACCGAAAGGTCACGCGGGTTGATCTTTACAAGGCCGTCATATATCTGGCAAGCAATGGTATAAGAAACGTTATCGTAAATATAGTATGGGTAAAGGTCAAGAACAGGTGTACCTTCGTTTATGCGGATAGTGCCACCATAAAAGCGATTACCCTTGGCAACCTTCTTCGTTTTTTGTCCACCAATGGAGTTACATGAGTAGTTGAAACACAAACCAAAACCAATAGCGAGGAACAATAAAATTCTTTTCATAGTCTTCTAGACGGGGTGTTTTGCACAAAAATAATATTATACTGTGAATAATAGGTAAAAAAAGTGAATTTAGTGCCTTAAACACGAAAAAACAAAAAACTCTTTTAAATATGGAATTAAGTTGTTAATATTGCACCGCTTAAGTAAGAGCCGATATTAATTAGAATTTTAGTTTTTTCTATATTTGTGAACATAGTGAACAAGAACGTGATTAGGTTATTTATATACGTCAGCATATTTTTTGTGGGTATAGGCATATCTCATGCCGGAGTAATAGTACTCGAAGGAAATTACCAGGGTAAAAATCTATATGTTCAGAACCCCTTTGCCAGCAGTGGTGTGGGCTTTTGTGCGTATGAAGTTTCTGTTAACGGCCAGGTAACAACCGATGAGGTAAACTCGAGCGCTTTTGAAATTGACTTTAAAAACCTTGGCCTTAAACAAGGCGATAAGGTAGTTGTAAAGATTGAACATAAGGACGATTGCACACCTAAAGTGCTTAACCCTGAAGTATTAAAACCAAAGAGTACCTTTACTATTGCAACCATTAGCGTAGATGCTAAAAGCAGCACACTTAAGTGGTCTGCTAAGGACGAAAGCGGTAAACTTACATACGTAATTGAGCAGTTCAGGTGGAACAAATGGGTAAAAGTGGGCGAAGTAGATGGTATTGGAACCGCCGACCAACACGATTATCAGTTTAAGGTATCACCTAATTCAGGTAAAAACAAATTCAGGGTAAAACAAATTGACTACACCGGCCAACCACGTATGTCGAACCCTACTGAGTTTAACTCGGACCAACCGGCAGTAAGCGAGGGGCCTGAGAGCGTAAAAGACTTTATCCAGTTCTCTACAGCTACTATGTACGAAATTTATGATGAGTATGGCAATATTGCCAAGAGAGGATTTGGAGATAAGATAGATGTTACCGATCTTAAGAAAGGTATCTACTACCTTAACTACGATAACAGTATGACTCAGTTTGTAAAGAAGAAATAATATTCATTAAGCTATTTGAAAAACCCGAGACAAATTCTCGGGTTTCTTTTTTTAGAACATCTTATTATGATTAAAAAAATAGAACACCTGGGCATAGCAGTCAAGAACATAAAAGATGCTAATGATGTTTACCATAAGCTACTAGGGACTGCTTCATACAAAACCGAAAAAGTAGAATCAGAAAATGTGCTCACGTCCTTTTTTAAAGTAGGTGATAGTAAGATAGAATTGCTTGAAGGAACATCAACCGATAGCCCTATAACTAAGTTTATTGATAAAAAGGGCGAAGGCCTGCACCATGTGGCATTTGAAGTGGATGATATTGAAGCAGAAATGCAGAACTTAAAAAATCAAGGATTCACTCTATTATCTGATAAGCCCAAGCAAGGTGCCGATAATAAGCTTATTTGCTTTGTGCATCCTAAAAGTGCCAATGGGGTGCTTATAGAGTTGTGCCAGGAGATAAAGAAGTAGCTCCTATCCTTCGAAATAATCGAACAGGCTTACCTCTGCTGTGCAATGCAGGGTTTGTATGCCTATACTATCGGCTCCCTTTACATTATGAGCAATGTCATCAATAAAGAGAGTTAATGAAGGATCAAGCTTGTTTTCCTTAATAACATGCTGAAATATTTCCGCATCGGGCTTTCGCATACCCATTTTACACGAATAGTATTCTTTTTCGAACATTTGCTGCATCGCACCCGAGCCATGGGCCTCATCCATCATTTGCAATACAGCAGGCAGGTGTATATGGTTGGTATTGCTCAATAACAAAACCCTATACCTGTTCCTTAGTCGCTTTACCAGTTCCACTTTTTCTTTCGGGAAGCCTATTAGCAGAGCATTCCATGCCTTATCTACCTGAGCCTCGGTAGTATGGGCAGGCAACCATTTAAGTACCTCGCTGCGAAAGCCGGATGGAGGTATGTTGCCTTTTTCAAACTCATCGAAAACACCATGTTGCACCTGCTGCGAATACTGTTTCTGAAAATCAGTTGCTCCAAGAGCTATAAACGCCTTTTGAGTAAGGGAATAATCAATATCGAACAGCACTCCACCCAGGTCGAAGATAACAGCTGTAATATTTTTACTTACTTTTTGGTTCATAGTAATGCACAAATCTTTAAATTCGCAATCTCAATTTTTCAGGGCCTATAGCTCAGACGGTTAGAGCAGCGGACTCATAATCCGTTGGTCGTAGGTTCAAGTCCTACTGGGCCCACCAACATAATTAAGCACTTACGAGTTTCGTAGGTGCTTTTTTTATTATAGGTGTAGCTTATTGGTGTGCGATATTTCCTGAAATCACGGATAAGAACTGGCTGCAAAGATAATGAATCGATACAAGATTTGGTTCGCTGCTCTAGCCGCCTGAGTGTGATTTATGCAAGATTCAATCTTACAAGTGTAACACTTCCAATTTCAAATGCAATAACCTTTGTACTGTAATTAATTTGAAATGTTTATTTAAGTCCTTAACAGATAGAATAAAGTATAATCAAAATGAAAACACTAATTATAGCAGTATGTTTATTTGGAGCACTCTTAATGCAAGGGTGTGTTGCATACGTTGCGCCTTCAGGCGGATATTATCAAAGGGAAAATTTTTGGTATTATAGAGATGGTGGCGGTGGCGAACATCGGGAGCATGGCAGGTACCACCACCCGGCAGAACAACACCATGATGAACCACACCATGATGAGCATAAAAAATAAAATAAAAGCGTCCTATATTAAACTGGGAATCATAATCCATTGGTCATAGGTTCAAGTCCTACTGGGCCCATCAATAAAAAAGCACCCCGCAACATAGCGGGGTGCTTTTTTACTTTACAGGACAAGCCGCCCCAAAGCAGTTTTATGATAATGATCCTCAGATACCGATATCGTATCTAAAACAACTACAGCCACTGTATGGGGGCTTGGATATATTTTCCGGAAATGATGAGTAAGCTTTTGTTTAATATTAACAGGGCTATATACATCCGATTCAACAATATTTCCGGCTGTCATTGTTTGCTGTTCGCCATTAATGGCAACAATGAATGTAGTAATCAGGTAATTCATATAATCTCTTTTGTAGGTATCATTCCATAAAACGCATTACAAATATACTAAGCCCTTTTTTATTTTGCTTAAATTTACCTTATGAAATGCAAAACCACTTAAAGCAATAGCATGAAGCCGATATTAATCATACTTATATCCCTGTTTACCCCTACTGCTTATGGGCAAAGTGGTGTAGCTGACAGTAACGGCTTTACCAATAAGGCAGAGGCAAAAAACCTTATTATGAATGGGTTGAAAGAGGGTAAGTGGGTGGAGTATTTTGACCAAAATCACCATCCTACAACTGATACTAATGTGGCATTCACTTATTATCTTTCTTGCTATAAAAAAGGACAGCTTTATGGGATAGTAAGGGGTTACTATAGAAACGGACAGTTAAGCAGCGAGCACCCTTATAGCAATAATATATTAAATGGAGTTGAGAAGTGGTATTCTGCCAATGGCAAATTAGGAGAAGAACTCCCTTATATTAATGGCAAGAGAAATGGATTAGATAGAGAGTATTTTTGGAGTGGAAAGTTACATTCTGAGATACCCTATGTCAATGGTAAAATAAATGGAGTAAGAAAGGATTATTATGAGAAAGGGGAGGAAGTGTCTGTTGAAGCACCATACACTAATGATACAGTAAATGGATTGGAGAAATTTTATTATGAAAGTGGAGCACTAGAGTCTGAGGAGCCCTACAATAATGGAAAACTAAATGGAATACAAAAGGAATATTACGAGAGTGGAAAACTAAAATCTGAAACCACGTATAGCGATGGAATAAAAGGGGCAACAAAGAATTACGATGAAAACGGCAATGAAATAAAGCAATAGCATGAAGCCCTTCTTAATTATACTTATATTCCTTTCTTTTACTCTAACTGTTTATGGACAGGATTCACCTGTAATAGTTCGGCAACCTATTAATCTTGAGTCAAAGGTCGATAGCTCAAAACTATTTATAATAGATATGAGTAATAATACTTTAATGATGCGATTCAATAATAAAACAACAACTTTTACCGATTTGAAACTACTTGACAATTTTATAAAGAATAACATTACGGAAATTATAAAAAAGCAATGTATCTTAAGATATAGTAGTAAGCAATCTTACGACAAAGTAAAAAAAGTCATTGCTATTTTTAATCAAAACAGTATTAAAGGCTATGAACTGATAACGAAATGAAGTAAAGAAATAACTTAAAGCCTTTTAATCATATCAAATAAAAAAGCCCCACAATACTGCGGGGCTTTTTAAATTAACTAACAAGAAATACTATTTCTCGTCTTGTTTGTAACGGTAACCAAGTGCTTCGTGTAATGACTTTAAAGCAGCTTTGGTATCAGCAATTGCTGCAGCTTTGTGTCCGCCAAAATCGTCTGGTGCCTTGTCCATATATTCCAAAGCATCCTTCATCGCATCAATAGCTTTTTCAATACGTGGGTGTTTCTTAGCTTCTTTTTGTTTTTCGTAATTGGTAAATGCTGTTGTTGCAAATACACCTACTGCAAATGCTAATACAATACTGCAGGTTAAGATTAGTTTTTTCATTGGGGTTTAATTTAATTGGTTATGAGGCAAAAATATTAAAAAAAACAAAAAAACCTATTATGGCAATCTTATTTATTAAAAGCCTTTAACCTAAGCTGGGTTATAACCCTTTTGGTAGAAAGCGGAAAATCGCCTTCCATCATCCAGTTATAATAAGATGGTTCGCTTTTAAATATTTCCATTACCGGTTTGCCCTTATGTTTACCAAAGTTAAAAACCTCTACACCTTTTTTATCTCGCACTATGCGGCCTGCCAGGTCAACATTATCGTTAACGGTAGAAAAGGTATGCAGGTATGCGGCATTGGGCTGCAGGGTATCGTACTTTTGCAATTGAGCCATTAGCACATCATAGGTAGCTCTTACATCAGCTTCGGCGCTATGCGCATTTTCTAATTCCTTACTGCAATAAAACCGGTAAGCGGCGGCAAGGGTGCGCTGTTCCATTTTATGGAATATGTTTTGCACATCAATACATTTGCGGTTCTGCATATCAAAGTCAAGTTCTACCCTCAAAAACTCTTCGACCAATAATGGAATATCAAACCTATTAGAGTTATACCCTGCTAAGTCGCAAGGGTCGATTATTTGAAACAGTTTCGATGAAAGATCTTTAAAAGTAGGAGCATCTTTTACATCTTTATCGAATATGCCATGTATGGCAGATGTTTCGGCCGGTATAGGAATAGTAGGGTTTACACGGAATGTATATACCTCTTCCTTTCCATCGGGCATTAACTTAAGTATCGAAATTTCTACAATCCTGTCCGAACCAATACTTATACCGGTAGTTTCAAGATCAATGAACGCGATTGGGCGATTGAGGCTTAGGTTTATTTTTGTCATTGGTTGGTGTGGGCGTTGGCTCTTGCGGCACCTGTGGCACCAGTATATAGTCTTTCACCGTCTCGGGCTGAAAAGAGCTAAGGTCCATAATTATAAGTTTATCCTTATAGGTAGGTAATCCTTTACTATCAATTGTCATGTCATATATACCAGGCATAAGCGCCATTACATAATGTCCGTTTTTTGTAGCTTTAAATAAAAGCGGGTCGGCATCTTTATTCTTAGGGTCCATAATGGCAATAGTTGCATCTACCGGCTTGGTAGAATCGGCGGTAATTATCCTGCCTCTTACAATAGCATACCGCTGATTATCGTGAAAAATAATACGGTATAGGTCAAAGTCGCCAAACCCATCGGGGTGTACCCTTGATATATAGGCTACGTGATGGTTCGATGTAAACGAAATACACCTGTCATCACCGGTAGTATTTACAGGGAAGCCAAGATTTTGAGGAGCTGACCAGCTGTTGCTGTCAGTATTCATCCAGTGGCTTTTAAAAACATCAAAATCGCCCATAGTGCTATGCCCCTGCGACGAAAAATAAAGCGTACATTCATCTACATCTAGCCATGGAAAGTCTTCTTTGTAAGGTGAGTTTACTTTATTACCCAGGTTTTGTGGTGTGGCCCATCTTCCGTTAGGCAGTTTCCTGGTCATGTAAATATCTGTTTCGCCATAACCACCGGCTCTCATGCTTGCAAAAAAAAGTTCATTGCCATTTGGCGACACACTTCCAGAAGTTTCAAAGCCTGCGTTAATTGTATCGTTATACTTAATTGGCCTCGAAAAGGTATTGCCCTTACGTTCGCTGTAATAAATGTCGCCGAGTTCGTCAATGTGATCGAGGTATATTACCAATTCATTAGCAGTAGGGTTAAGGCCCACAGCTTCTTCATCGTCAGGCGTATTAACCTGTGTACCTATCGATTTTGCTTTTTGCCAAACACCATTTACAGCATGCGATATGTAAATATCGGAGGAATAGTATCCGTCAATTTCAGGATCTTGCGATGGGCCACCGGGGCGGCGTGTAGTAAATACCAGCATCGATTCATCCTGACTTACAAACGGGTAATAATCCGGGTAAGGGGTATTAACCAGTTTCCCCAAATTTTCGAACGAAACATTTACCGGATATTTAACAAGCTGTATACCATTATTGCATTCTTCAATTTCTTTATCGGCCTTAATTTTATCGGCAGGATTTGCCTTTTCTTTAAACTTATTAAAGGCAGTAATAGCGCTGTTAAATTTATTGGCATAGTGGTATGCCTTACCTAATTCATACCACACTTCATTATCGCATTTGGGTTGCTTGGTTACCCATTCAAAATACTCAACAGCATCTGCTTTGTTTACATTACTGTTTAAGTAGCACATTCCAAGTTTATAGTGATACTCGATATTCTTTGGGTCGCTTTTAATAAGTTCCTTGTAGCCCTTCATAGCAGCAAGATAATTACCGTCTTTAAAGTAGCCACTCGCATCACGCGGGTCAACAAATTTCTGGGCAATGCTATATACCGGAAAAATAAAACCCACCATAGCCATTATAGCTATACTGTGTTTATAAAATGAATTTATTTTTTTGGGTTTTCTCATTAACTCTTTACACCCTCCCTCAAATTATAGTTGAGAGGTATGGGATTATACAAAAATATAATTATTGCTAAGATAAGCGGTTTAATTATTACCTGTAATACTTAATGGCCTAATTTCAGTAATTCTTTTAAGTAAATGTTTCTTATTTAGTTGGGCGTTCCCCTCATGCCTCGGGTCGGGCTATCCGCTGCAAGTCCTCGCTACGCTGCGGGCTTTCCGCTACTATCCCTAACGCAAAAAGCCATGGCACGTGAGGTGAAGAGTACGTATGATAGGTAATGACACATAGATGCAACCAATTATTCGCGATGCGTTTATCTATTATGGAACTCATGAGGGCTATGCCGTTGTGCCAAAGCCAAGTTAAATAATGTATTCGATTACTATTATTAATGACCACCGTTACTGAGCGTGTCAACAGCAGTAACCTTCCAGGTGTATGGTGATAGTGTCAAAGCTTTTCGTATCTCTTTATATCCAGCATCAGCAGGCACTTCTATAATTTCGGTATAAAACTCCTTAGTATCGTTTTGGTACGATAAAGTATAACTTTTGCCGGGGGGCACTATTATGGTATAATCGCCTGTGCTTTTTACAGGCTTAAAATCGCCCACATTTGTACCGCTGGTATTATCTGTAGCTACAATATGAACCCCATCGGGTAATATACTGCCTCCTGCTAAAAGTATTTGACCTTTAATAACTGTCAGTGGTTTTTCGCCCGAACTTGGCATAAGTATTTCGTATATATCATAGCCGCCGTTGCCCGTAGGCCTGTCAGAGCTGAAATATGCCCTTTTGCCATCGGTACTCAGTGAAAAATGGGTTTCGTTGCCCGGCGAATTAACAGGGTATCCTAAATTAAAAGGTTCAACCCATTTGCCATTATCTAAAAGTTGGGTAAAAAATATATCATAGCCGCCTATGCCTGTATGCCCTTCCGAACTAAAAAAGAAGGTCTTCCCATCCACATGCATAAAAGGGGTTTCCTCATTGTAGGGTGTATTTATAGTCGACCCCAGATTAACTGCCTTGCTCCATTTGCCATTAGGTAACTTCACGCAGCGCCATATGTCTTTCCCACCAAAGCCATCGGGCCTTTCACTTACAAAGTACAAGGTATTGCCATCGGGCGAAACACAAACATTAGTAGCATTGGGTGGGCTATTTATATCGCCTCCGGGGTCTTGCGGGGTATCCCAATGACTATCACCGGGGAAACTGGTCAGTACAGAATTGGTTTTACCATTATAACCTGTAACAAACAATTGTTGTCCGTCGGCTGAAATAAAAGAGCCTACATTTTCAACCATACTGTTCAACGACTTATCGAACAAATGAGCTGTTGACCATGTAGAATCACTTTTACGATTACTTATATATATATACGAATGCCCGCTTTCATCATTAGCGCCTATAGGCCTGTCGGATGTAAAAATGATGGAGTTTTCATCGGCAGCTACGAGCGGATTATAATCAGAATATCCTGTGTTAATACTATCGCCTGTGTTAATGATTCTGGCACTATTTGGGGCCATTACAAACATTCTGGCATTGCTGCATTGCTCTATTCTGTGATCAATTTCTGCCAGCGAATCTTTAGCCAGAACATATTGCCTGTATGCTTTAAAACTGTTTATAGCTTCACCAAACCTGCTGATATAATGGTAGGCCATTCCTAAATAATAGTAAGTACTACGTGGGGCTGCTACTTGCTGCGGACTTGCAGAAACATACTGGGCCGATATATCCTTTTGTGCCCTTTCAAAATACCTGACAGCTAAATCTCTTTTATTGGTTAAGCCTAAATAGCAACAGCCTATTTTATAGCTGATGTTAGCACTTGATGAGTCTGTATTATAGGCACGGGTAAAGCATTGAAGCGCCTGCGCATATTTTTTTTGCAGCAAAAGGCCATTACCCTGAGAAAAATCCTTCCCATATCCCCCTTTGTCCTGAGCACAAGCACCAGCATACATTAACACTAAAAAAAGCACTACATATATACGCCGCATACTGCGACAAATGTACGTTTTTGGATGTAAAAAAGCAGGTTATAGGTTAAAAAACTTTCCTTATAGTCTAAAGGGCTTTCATCTCTAAGCATTCGATATTCCAAAATTATTATTTTTGTTCCTCTTTTAAATAAAAGACCTTAACCATAAACTATGAAAAAGCATATTTCTGTTCTTTACAGCACAATTCTTGTTCTGTCTTCTTTGTGCGCTAATGCCCAGGGACATGACCCGCAAATATTGATGACAGTAGGAAACCAGCCTGTTACTTTACAGGAGTTTAAATCGATGTATTACAAAAACCTGTCGAAGGATTCTGTTAAAAGTAAAAAGGCATTAGACAATTATCTGGCCCTTTTTACCGATTTCCGTTTAAAAGTAAATGCCGCAATTGATGCTAAGCTCGATACCACTCCTTCTTTTAAGCAGGAAATGAACGAATACAGGCAAAAACTTGCTGAACAATACATGCGCGACCAGACTGTTGAGGACCAATTGGTTAAAGAAGCTTTTGACAGAATGCAGACCGATGTAAAAGTAAGCCATATACTTATAAAAGTAGCTACTGATGCATCTCCTGCCGATACACTGGCAGCTTATCAAAAAGCCTTGAAAATACGTGAGGAGATCATTAAAAAACAAACCAGTTTTGAGGATGCTGCAAAGAAATATTCAACAGATGACCGTTCTGCCCTACATGGCGGAGAAATTGGCTATATAACCTCTTTAGAGACTTATTACCCATTCGAGAATGCAGTTTATGCTACTAAAGTTGGCGAAATTTCAATGCCGGTGCGCACCCAACTAGGTTACCATATTATTAAGGTTACCGAAAGAAAGGCAGATGCAGGCCAGGTTTATGTTGCACATATCATGCTTCGTACCCCTCCTAAAATGACAGAAGCTGATTCGTTGAAAATTAAAGCAAAGGTTGATTCTATCTACACCCTCATCCAGAAAGGACAAGACTTTAGTGACCTTGCCAAAAAACTATCGCAAGACCCGTCATCGGCCAAAAAAGGTGGTAATTTGTTCTGGTTTGGTGTGGGCAGAATGCCGGCATCGTTCGAACAAGCATCTTTTGGAATAAAAAATGTGGGCGATGTAATTGCACCTGTCCGCACACCTTACGGATGGCACATTATAAAATTATTGGGCAAAAAAGGCCCTGCTACATTTAACGACTCCGTTAAAGAAAGCTTAACAGCAAAGGTTCTTAAAGACGAAAGGTCGGAACTATCGGTTGCTGCATTGGTTAAAGAAATAAAGCAGAAATACGAGTTTAAGGAAGACCTTAAGGCAAAAGATGAATTTTATAAGGTTATTGATTCTACCTTTTATGCTAATAAATGGACGGTTGATAAAGCCAAAGGCCTCACAAAAAACCTATTTAGCCTTGGTGGCAGAAACATTAGCCAGCAAGACTTTGCAGAGTTTTTGGCACACAACCAATTGCAAGGAGCAAAACATAGCGGAGAATATGCTGTAAACAAGCTTTATCCAAAGTTTGTTAAAGAAGAGTGTATGAAATTTAAAAATGATGTGCTGGAAAAAGAATACCCACCTTTTGCAGAAATGCTTACTGAATACAGGGATGGCATACTTCTTTTTGACATTACCGATAAAATGGTATGGACCAAAGCTTTAAAAGACACAACAGGCTTAAAGGCATACCACGAAAGCCATAAGAACACTTATATGTATGGAGAACGTGCTGATGCAACCATATTTACCTGCACCGATGAAAAGGTAGCTAAAGAGGTAAGAAAGCTTATTAAAGAAGGCAAATCAGATAAGGACATATTAGCCGCAGTAAATGCGAAAGATGCTAATGCTGCAAGCTTCCAAAGCAATACTTACGAGAAGAAAGATAATGCCATGGTTGATGCCAATTGGAAACAAGGTGTATCTGACAACCAGACTGTAAATGGCAAAGTGGTATTTGTAGATGTAAAACAAATACTACAGCCAAGTCCTAAAAAACTTGACGATGTTAGGGGTATGGTTACTACCGACTACCAAAACTACTTAATGACCCAATGGCTTACCGATTTGCGGGCAAAATATCCCGTAACTGTTGACCAAAAGGTACTAGCCCAGGTAATGCCACAATAGGCATTTGAACATAGTATTTTACCCCACCCCTATAAAATATTTTATGGGGGTGGTTTTTTTTTATATTTGTCACGTACATTTAAACTATGAGTGAAAGAATACTAAGAGCCCTGATGCAGCTTTTTGCAATTATTGCGAAAGCCGAATCAGAGGGAAACATAAAAGGAGCTGAAGTAGTTCGCTCTTTCTTAAAGGAGCAGCTTAACCAGGAATTGGTTGAGCAGTACATCGTTCTGTACGAAAAATACCTTGAAGACCTTCACCAAACATCTAAGAAGAAAGACGGCAGCGAAAAGAGGTTATCTGTTAACTCAGTTAAAGTTCTTCGTATTTGTGCCGACATCAATAAAGAACTTGCCCAAAAGCAGAAGATCGTCGTACTCATTCGTTTAATTGAATTCGTAAACTCTGAATCGGGTATATCTCCGCAAGAGTTGGAGTTTATTACCACAGTATCAGAAAGCTTTAATATTTCGACTGACGAATTTGCCTGCATCAAGGATTTCGTTGAATCGGCATCGGGAAAACCAACTAATACAACTGAATTACTTTTAATTGACGGCAAAAGCGAAGCCACCGAGAAAGGCATCAGGCATATTTACTGCGAAGACTTAGAAGGAACCATTTGCATATTACACGTTACCAGTGTTAATATGTACGTTTTCCGCTACCTGGGTACTGCAACCATGTACCTTAACGGACAGGTTATCAAGCCATCGAAGGTTAACGTATTTAACCAGGGTGCATCGGTTCGTAACCCTAAGATACGCCCTATTTATTATAGCGACGTGGTTGGCGCTTTCTTAAGCAGCAAATCAACTTCAAAAGTTGTATTTGAAGTACAGCATATTGATTATTTTTTCAATAAAACAAAACAAGGCCTGCACGATATCAACCTTAAAGAGGAATCGGGGAAGCTTGTAGGTATAATGGGTGGTAGCGGTGCCGGTAAAAGTACCCTATTAAAAATATTGAATGGCCTTTCGGTACCTACCAAAGGTAAAGTACTTATAAATGGTATCAGCATACATTCTGACGACCGCACTATTGCCGGTCAAATTGGATATATACCTCAGGATGACCTTTTAATTGAAGATCTTACAGTTTTTCAAAACCTTTTTTATAGCGCTAAACTTTCTTTCGGTAACCTCGACGATGAGGCTATAACCCAAAGGTGTAATGATGTATTAAGTGATATTGGCCTTTTTGAAGCCAGAGGACTTAAAGTAGGTAACCCACTTGAGCAAACTATTAGCGGTGGCCAGCGTAAGCGTGTTAACATAGCCCTTGAACTTATACGTGAACCGGGAATACTGTTTGTAGATGAACCTACATCGGGCCTTTCTTCCAGGGATTCTGAAAATATAATGGATCTATTAAAAGAGTTGACCCTGAAGGGGAAACTTGTATTTGTAGTTATCCACCAGCCTTCGTCCGACATCTTTAAGATGTTTGATAAGCTATTCATTCTCGATACCGGTGGTTTCCCTATCTATTATGGTAATCCTATTGATGCGGTAGTTTATTTTAAAACTATAAGTAACCAGGTAAATGCTACCGAAAGCGAATGCCAAACCTGTGGTAACGTAAACCCGGAGCAGATATTCAATATTATTGATGCTAAGGTACTTGATGAGTATGGCGACCTTACCCGCAACCGTAAAATTTCGGCTCCGGAGTGGAACACCCATTTCTTAAAGAATTTCTCGCCACCACCACACGAAGAAAAACATGAAAAGGTTCCTCCGGCAGGCTTTTCTATACCTACTATTTTAAGTCAGTTCAAAACATTTGTGGTAAGAGATGTATTATCAAAACTTACCAATACACAATACGTTGTAATTAACCTTATCGAGGCTCCTGTGCTAGCAGCTATTCTGGCAGGCTTAATGAGGTTCCGCAGCAGCGATGCGGCAAAAAGTTCAGGGTACATATTCAGGTCTAACGAAAATATACCAACCTACATTTTCATGTCGGTTATTGTGGCTCTCTTCCTTGGCCTTATGGTCAGTGCAGAGGAGATAATACGTGACCAAAGGATACGCAAGCGTGAAGCATTCCTTAACCTGAGTAAAGGCAGTTACCTTATTTCGAAGATACTTATCATGTTTACTATTTCTGCTATTCAAATGGTTTTGTTTGTAGCGGTTGGTAATACTGTTCTCGATATTAAAGGAATGTGGCTAGACTATTGGTTAGTATTATTTAGCGTATGTTGCTTTGCCAACTTGCTTGGACTTAATATATCGGCCAGCTTCAATTCTGCTGTTACCATTTATATTCTAATACCATTCCTTATCATACCACAGCTTTTATTAAGTGGTATCGTGGTAAAGTTCGACAAGCTTAATCCTGTATTTGCATCGCAAACAGAAGTTCCTTTTGTTGGTCAGGCAATGGCATCGCGTTGGGCATACGAAGCGCTTAGCGTTGACCAGTTCAAGAACAACGAATACGAGAAGAAGTTTTACATATACGATAAGTATAAGAGCGTAGCCAACTTCCGTAAAAATGAGTGGCTCACTGCAATGCGTAATGCCCTTGGTGATGTGCAAGGCAGTTACAAGAACCCGCAGATGCAGCAAAAAGTGAGCGATAATTTATTGCTCCTCAGAAATGAAATAACAAAACAAATGGCAATGCTGCCAACTATTCAATATACCTGCTTGGATAGTTTAACACCACAGCATTTTTCAGAAAGCGTTGTGGCTAAAACAACAACTTATTTTAATGCACTCAATGATAATTACGTTCAGCAGTATAATATTGTTGATGGCAAAGAGGATCAGCTTGTTCAAACGTTATCATCTACCGATGCAGCAAAAGCTGATTTTGATAAGTTGAAGGATAATTATGAGAATGATAACCTTTCGGACTTTGTTACCAACCATAACGACTTTACCCGTATTGTAGAAATTGACCATGAACTTATACAGCGCGCTGACCCTATTTATCTGGATCCTGCGAAATCTAGTTTCTTTGGTAATGCACATTTCTATGCACCAAACAAGCGTATGTTCGGCCAGTTATTCGATACCTACTGGGTTAACCTGGGCATTATTTGGGGTATGACAATTGCACTTGCCATTACACTTTATTTTGATGCACTGAAGAGCTTACTTCACTACATGTCAAAAATAAAACTGCCGTTTAAAATAGGCAGGCGCCGTGTTAAAGCCTGATGGGTTCAGTTCTGTCACAGAAAAAAGACTTTTTTAGTTATCTGGCTCAAACCAGCCCCGCACCACTTTCATTAGAAATTGCAAGTGCTAAAGGTGTTTGGTTAAAAGATATTTCAGGAAAAAAATACCTCGACCTAATTTCAGGCATTGCCGTAAGTAATCTCGGGCATAGCCACCCAGCGGTTCTAAAAGCCATAAAAAAGCAAGCCGATAAGCATACTCACATTATGGTGTATGGCGAATATGTGCAATCAACACAAGTTGCTTTTGCAAAAAAAATATGCAGCAAACTACCTAAGTCCCTCGATTCTGTTTACTTCGTTAATTCAGGTAGTGAGGCGGTAGAAGGTGCACTAAAACTTGCTAAACGCTATACAGGCAGAACAGGAATAATATCATTCAGCAAGGCATATCATGGTAGTACACATGGCGCATTAAGTGTAATGGGCGATGAAGCACTGAAGCAACCCTTCAGGCCACTTTTGCCGGGTGTAACCATATTGCCATTTGGAGATAAAGAAGAACTAAGTAATATAACAAGGCACACCGCATGTGTTATTATTGAACCTATACAAGGTGAGGCGGGTGTGGTTGTTCCCATCAAATCATTTTTACAAGCGCTGCGCAAACGTTGTAACGAAACAGGAACGTTACTTATATTAGATGAGATACAAACCGGCTTTGGACGTACCGGGAAATTATTTGCTTTTGAGCATTTTGGAATTACCCCTGATATTTTAACAATAGGAAAGGCGATGGGTGGTGGTTTACCTTTAGGTGGATTTATAGCCAACAAAAAAATAATGTCTTCGCTATCTGATAATCCTGCACTGGGCCACATCACAACTTTTGGCGGACATCCGTTGAGTTGTGCATCGGGCTTAGCTGCCCTTGATGTTCTGATAAATAAAAAACTTTTTGCTTCTGCCCTTAAGAAGGAGAAGCTATTCCGCTCTTTATTAAAAGACAAGTCAATTAAGGAAATACGCGGGATAGGGTTAATGCTCGCGGTTCAATTTAAGAGCGAAGAGTTGAACAAAAAAGTGATAGAAAACTGCATTAAAAACGGTATAATTGCAGATTGGTTTTTGTTCAGGCCCGATGCTATGCGGATAGCTCCGCCGCTGATTATAACAGAACAGGAAATAAGACAAGCTTGTAAACTAATTCTCTTATCCATAAAACAATCTCTCTCCTAAATCTATTCCCATGAACATATTGATTGTTGAAGACGAAAAATCGCTCGCCAAAGAAATGCAGACCTTCCTGAAGAATGAAGGCTATATATGCGACATTGCATATACCGGCAAAGAAGCTTCAGAAAAGATCTATGTAAACCCTTACGATTTTTTATTGCTTGATCTGGGATTGCCTGATTACGAAGGATTAGATCTGTTAAAGGAAGCCAAAGAGGCGAACCAGGAAGCATCTGTAATTATTCTAACAGCCCGCGGAAGCACAGATGATAAGGTAAAGGGCCTTAACCTGGGCGCCGACGATTACCTTGCAAAGCCATTTTCACTGCTTGAACTTACATCGCGCATGCAGGCTATTATACGCCGCAAACATGGCCTTAAGAAAAGCACTATGGATGTGCATGGCTTCACTGTTGATCTTACCAATCGTATCATTTCATTTAAAACCACATCCATAAGCCTTACTAAAAAAGAATTCGATATTTTACAATACCTGCTTATAAACAAAAACCGTGTGGTTACCCGCGTACAGCTTACCGAGCATATTTGGGATAATGCGCTTGAAGTAGATTACGATTCGAATTATGTTGATGTACATATAAAAAACCTGCGTAAAAAATTAGGCACCCATGCCGAGGTAGATTGGATTGAAACTGTGCGGGGTATTGGTTATCGCCTTACATTGCTGTAAGCATATATAAAGGTACAATGAAGCTGTATTATAAACTTACATTCATAAATGCGTTCAGTCGTATTTTAATTATTGCAGCCTTCCTTGTTTTTGTACCCAGCCTTATTTATAAAGCTGCCATACTGCATACCGATTCGAACTTAGAAAAGAAAAAGACCCAACTCTTTCACATTATCGAAAAGAAAGGAATGGGTGAGTTTATGCAGGAGGAATCGGATAGCACCTATGCCGATTACACTATTTTTAAAGAGCGTTACGTATCTATAGAACGTGTTGAAGAAACCGAAGGAGATACAATCATCACCTCCCCCCGTGATATTGAAGGCGAAGTTTTAGAATACCGTATTCTTAAGCATTATTTCCAGTACAAGCAAACCAAATACCTGTTAGAACTTGGTGAAAGCATACAGTATGTAAAGGACCTGAACCAGATATTACGCGAGGTTGCCCTTTACCTGTTACTTGTACTTATCACCGTTACCATATTGCTCGATCTTGGGGTTACACAATATTTACTGCGGCCATTGCAAAAAATTGAAACCAAGCTAATTGCTACGCGACACCCCGAAAAATTTGACTTTAGGCGAGTAAGTACTACTACTACAGACTTTAGATACCTGGATAATACCATTAGCGAAATGATGCGTAAAATTCAAAACGCATTTCATATAGAGAAAGAATTTATTGCCAATGTATCGCATGAGCTTCTTACCCCTATTTCTATACTGCAAACACGCCTTGAGAATATGATCGAGGCCGGAACGCTGAACGAGGATGCTGAACAAAAAGTACTGGAATCGCAACGTACACTAGGCAGGCTAAAGCAAATTGTCCGTTCACTTTTACTCATCTCACAAATTGAAAACAACCAGGCTCCCAAAGAAGATAGCGTAAATATTAACGAACTGGTAAAAGAAGTAGCCGAAGAAATTGAAGTACGTCTCGATGAAAAAAATATTTCGCTTGAATTAAACCTTACTGATTCATTCACCTACTCTCCCTGCAATCGTTCGTTGCTATTCACTATGCTATTTAATTTAGTGAACAATGCGGTTAAGTATAACAACCAAAACGGTAAAATATTTATAACTGCTACAGTTGCAAAAAACGAATGCAGAGTATCGGTAAGAGATACCGGGAAAGGTATTCCACCGGAGAATATTGAATCAATATTTTACCGTTTCAAAAAATTCAACACTACTGAAGAGAGCTATGGACTTGGCTTAGCTATGGTAAAAACCATTGCCGACTTTCATAATATTGATATTGCGGTAGATTCGAAAGTAGATGAAGGCTCAACGTTTACTCTCCTATTTAAAGGTGCATGAAACTGAAAGCTGATGAGCTGAAAGAGTTCCTAAATGAAAAATACGAGCTCTATAATAAGCCTGTTTTTATAGAGAGCGATCCGATTTTTGTACCGCATCAATTCACTAAAAAAGAAGATATAGAAATAGCAGCATTTTTTGTTGCCACACTGGCATGGGGCCAGCGCCCAACCATTATCCGTAACGGACTTAAACTTATGGAAACAATGGATAATGCACCTTTTGAGTATATAAGTCATTCTACCAAAAAAGATTGGGAAGCATTTTCAAAATTTGCCCACCGAACATTTAATGGAGTTGATGCTATGTACTTTATACAATCACTCCAGCATATTTATACTAAAAAAGGAGGATTGGAGAGAGCATTTATAGTTACAGCCCCTCCTAAATCCTCCCCAAAAGGGGAGGACTTGTGGAACGTGCTCGATATGAAGAATGGGTTGATGCAATTCCGCGAGATATTTTTAGGTACATACCCTGCAGGAAGAACAGCCAAGCATATTGCAGATGTAACAAGGAATTCATCGGGGAAAAGATTAAATATGTTTTTGCGCTGGATGGTCCGTAATGATAAACGCGGAGTAGATTTTGGTATTTGGAAAAACATTTCGCCTGCCCTACTCTATTGCCCTATCGACCTACATTCCGGTAGAGTGGCAAGAAAATTAGGCTTATTAAAACGTACACAAGATGATTGGAAAGCTGTGGATGAACTAACGCAGAACTTGCGAAAATTAGACCCAAAAGACCCCATTAAATATGACTTTGCGTTGTATGGCTTAGGAGTGTTTGAGAAGTTCTAATTACACTTGCAACTATCCTTCATTGCAATATCTTTCACGTAGACAATACGTGCAATGCTATCATTTTCTATACAAATAACATTCAGCGTACGTCCCTTTTGAGTCTGGCCCGAGAAATTATACATTGGGTGCCGTTGATTAAAATCCTTGCTCTTCTTGCTATCTATTTTACCGTAAGTAAACGATTCTACCACTTCATCGCAGGTAATATGCTGACACTTCATTTCGCAAAGGGCAGTATCAGAATATTGAATGGTGTCCTTGGTTGCAAGCTGGTCGAGCTTTAACATGCCCGGCGTTAGATTTTTGCAACCACGTGTACCGAACATAAAATAAACCCCAATGAGTCCCATTATAACACCGAACAAGTAAAGGCGTATCTTTCTCCAAATCTCCGACCTACCTTCGTTCAGCATACCCGGTTTTTACTTCTTAGCGGTCAATACAAATGTATTGGCAGGAGTAGTAATTTGCGTAGAGGCAGGAGTAGCAATATGCTTTTGTCCTGATACATTCAGTAAAGGCTTATAGTTCTTTATGCCGATATGCGGAGCAATAACCAAGGATACAATACTCATCAACTTAATTAATATGTTCATTGATGGGCCTGATGTATCTTTAAACGGATCGCCAACGGTATCACCGGTTACAGAAGCTTTGTGCGGTTCAGATTTTTTGAAGAATTTCTCGCCATTTATCTCAACACCTTTTTCAAACGATTTTTTAGCATTATCCCATGCACCACCGGCGTTCGATTGGAAGATACCCATTAACACACCGCTAACGGTAACACCTGCCAATAAACCACCTAATACTTCGGGGCCAAATGTAAAGCCCACAATAACCGGAACCAATAATGCAATAGCACCCGGCGCAATCATTTCGCGGATAGAAGCTTTGGTAGAAATAGCAACGCACTTTTCGTATTCAGGTTTTGCTTTGTATTCCATAATACCCGGTATTTCGCGGAACTGGCGGCGAACTTCGGTAACCATATCCATAGCGGCACGGCCCACAGCAGCAATACATAATGAAGAGAAAATAAACGGTATCATACCACCAATAAATAAACCGGCCAATACATCGGCATGATAAATATCGATAGAAGTAATACCTGCAACACCCACGAAAGCAGCAAATAAGGCTAACGATGTAAGTGCAGCAGATGCAATAGCAAATCCTTTTCCGGTAGCAGCGGTAGTGTTACCTACAGCATCCAGGTTATCGGTACGGCCACGAACTTCTTCAGGTAAACGGCTCATTTCGGCAATACCACCGGCGTTATCGGCAATAGGGCCGAATGCATCGATTGATAATTGCATAGCTGTTGTTGCCATCATTCCCGCAGCAGCTATCGATACACCATATAAACCTGCAAAATAATAAGAGGTAACAATACCAAACGCCAACACAAGTATAGGAGCAACAGTAGATTCCATACCTACTGATAAGCCACCAATAATATTAGTAGCATGGCCCGTGCCCGATTGTTTAATAATAGAAAGCACTGGGCGCTTGCCCATAGCAGTGTAGTACTCAGTAATCATACTCATTAAAGTTCCTACTACTAAACCTGTAATGATTGAATAATAAACATCCATAGATGTGAACTGAACACCCCTGTGAATCATATCGGCAGGCAATAATATTTTAACTGCGAAATAAGCTGCAATGGCTGTCATAATTATTGACGACCAGTTACCCATGTTCAATGCCTTTTGTACGCTGTCGGTTTCTTTGGTTATTTTAACAAACCAGCTACCCACAATAGAGAATATCAATCCTAAGCCTGCAATAAACATAGGGAGTATGATTGGAGACAGTCCTCCGAAATTATCTTTCGAAGCATCAATTTCCTGGCCCAATACCATGGTAGCAAGTATAGTTGCCACATACGAACCAAATAAGTCAGCGCCCATACCGGCAACGTCACCTACGTTATCGCCTACGTTATCGGCAATGGTAGCAGGGTTACGAACGTCATCTTCAGGTATACCTGCTTCTACTTTTCCTACTAAGTCAGCTCCTACGTCGGCAGCTTTAGTATAAATACCACCACCCACACGGGCAAATAATGCAATGGATTCAGCACCTAAGGAGAAACCTGCTAGTACTTCAATAGCCCTTTTCATTTCGGGGCCGGTAATAACAGAACCTGCGGGAACAAATAATTGATAGAATACGATGAACAAACCGCCCAGACCAAGTATTGCTAAACCAGCAACACCCATACCCATAACAGTACCGCCTGTAAACGAAACCTTTAATGCTTTAGCCAAACTTGTACGTGCAGCTTGTGTGGTACGCACGTTTGCTTTGGTAGCAATGTTCATACCAATATAACCGGCGGTAGCCGATAATACTGCACCAATGCAAAATGCAATGGCAATAACAGGGCTCGAATCAGGAACTGTAGTACCTGCCCATGCTAATAAAGCAGCAGCCAACACAACAAAAATGCTGAGTATCCTCCATTCGGCTTTCAAAAAGGCCATAGCTCCTTTGGCTATATAACCGGCCAGTTCTTTCATATTATCATCGCCAGCATCTTGTTTAACAACCCAACGGGAAGTTCCGAATGTGTATAACAAGGCAAGGGCACCAACTAAAGGAATAATGTACAGGACGTTAATCATAATATATATAAGTTTAAAATGAGCTTTTTTAAAGGGCGCAAATATACATAATCAGTTGAAATTGAGAAAAAGAGGTTAAGATTGAGGTTGAGGTTAAGATTTTAATTAAGATTCAGGGGTGTTTTCCCTGAACCTTAACCTAAGCCTCAATCTTGCGTTATTTACCTAAAATATAAGCAAACATAAGCGGTGCTACTATTGTTGCATCCGATTCTATTATAAAGCGAGGGGTCTTATCACTCAGCTTACCCCATGTAATTTTTTCATTTGGCACTGCACCTGAATAAGAACCATAGCTTGTAGTAGAATCAGATATCTGGCAGAAATATGCCCAGAAAGGGGTATCGGTCCTTTCCATATCCTGATATAACATAGGCACCACACAAATTGGAAAGTCGCCTGCAATACCTCCACCAATCTGGTAGAAGCCAATGCCTTGACCCTTTGAATTCTTGGTATACCATTCAGCCAACCACATCATATATTCAATACCCGATTTCATAATGCTGGGTTGCAGTTCTTTTTTAATGCAATACGAAGCAAAAATATTACCCATGGTAGAATCTTCCCATCCCGGAACAATAATTGGAATATTCTTTTCGGCAGCAGCCATCATCCAGCTATTCTTTACATCAATTTCGTAATGCTTTTTCATTACTCCTGAAAGCAAGAGTTCATACATATATTCGTGTGGGAAATAACGCTTGCCAGTGGTTTGAGCCTTTTTCCATATTTTATGTATATGTTTTTGTATGCGGCGGAAAGCTTCTTCTTCAGGAATACAAGTATCGGTTACACGGTTAAAGCCATGCTCCAACAAATCCCATTCTTCGGCAGGTGATAACTGTCGGTAATTCGGAACCCTTTTATAATGGCTATGTGCCACAAGGTTCATAATATCTTCTTCGAGGTTAGCGCCTGTACACGATATTATAGATACCATATCCTTACGGATCATTTCAGCTAATGATATGCCAAGTTCAGCAGTACTCATAGCGCCGGCAAGGGTAATCATCATTTTACCCTTTTTATCCATGTGCTTTATATAAGCTTTCGATGCATCTACAAGGGTTGCAGAGTTAAAGTGCAGATAGTTAGTATCGATAAACGCAGAAACAGGTCCTTTTTTCATGATTTTATAATTGCTCATTAATTATTAAATATTTTTTAAGTATTCGCGAATATAAATTCACCATTATTATCTATTGATGAATTTATAATTTGAGTTGCAAAAATATAATAATACTGTAACCTGCATATTACCGATTTGGCTAAACCCTTAAACAAGGCTGTAATACTTATAATGTTGCCATAATTATCCGATAAGAGCGAGTAAAAAATCATTTCGAACTGGTTTTCTTCATTATTCCTTCATTTTGGGGTTATAGTTTTGCTCTCATAAACTAACAATTAAATTTATACTGTCATGAAAAAGTCAATCGTTATCCTCTCGTCACTGGTTCTTTTAGCTGGTGTTTCTTTTGGTCAAGAAAAGGCAGCTCCTGCTAAGCAAGAAGCTCCTAAGAAAGAAGTAAAAGCTGCTGACAGCAAAGATGCTAAAGCAACTAAGAGCACTAAGAAAGAAGCTGCTCCTAAGAAAGATGCTAAAGCTGCTGACAAGCCAGCTACCAAGTAATTTATTTCTCACAGCAATAATAGAGGCTCTGCTTAATTGCAGGGCCTTTATTATTTTATGTATTGCTCTCCAAGCCCCAAAACCGAGCATTTATTTGAATTTTACCCTTTTACCTACGCTAAATCCGATGAAAAGGACTACTTTTGCAAATCTTTTTTCGAAGGCATGATTTCATTAAATGGCATAACTGTAAGTTTTGGAGGGTCCTCACTCTTCGAAAACGTTAGTTTCCTGATCAATTCCAGGGACAGGATTGGCCTTGCCGGAAAAAATGGTTCGGGTAAGAGTACAATGCTAAAGCTTTTAGCTGATCAGCAAAGCCCAAGTGCAGGAAGTATTGGTAAACCTAAAGGTATTAAAATAGCCTACCTGCCGCAAGATATGGTTCACCAACATGGCAAAACCGTGTTTGAAGAAACTGCTACAGCTTTCAGTGAAATACAACAACTTGAAAAGCGCCTGAGCGAAATAAACCACGAATTAGAAACACGAACTGATTACGAAACCGATTCATACTCGAACCTTATTACCGAAATAACCGATATATCGCACCGCTTAGAGGTAATTGGTTCAGGTAATATGGATGAGGAAATAGAAAAAAAATTAAAAGGGCTTGGTTTTGAGCGCAGCGATTTTACCCGCGCTACTTCTGAACTTAGTGGTGGATGGCGTATGCGTATTGAATTAGCAAAATTGTTACTTCAAAAACCAGATGTGCTTTTACTGGATGAGCCTACCAACCACTTGGATATAGAATCTATGCAGTGGTTGGAGGAGTTTATGGAAACTTACGAAGGCGCTTTGGTACTTATATCTCACGATAAAAAATTCCTTGATAACGTTACCACACGCACTATAGAAATATCGAACAAGAAAATATATGACTATAAAACCAATTACAGTCATTATTTACAATTAAGGCAGGAAAGGCGTGAACAGCAGGAAGCTGCGGCCAAAAACCAGCAGAAGATAATTAACAAAACCCAGATACTTATTGATAAGAACCGTGCCAAAGCCAGTAAAGCTGCATTTGCACAATCACTTATTAAAAAGCTTGATAAAATGGAAATTGTAGAAGTAGATGAAGCCGATAACTCTGCTATCTACTTTAAATTCCCTCCTCCTGCGCATAGTGGCAACATAGTGCTTACGGTAGAACATGCAGCTAAAGATTATGGCCCTAAGCATATATTTTCGGGTGCGAATTTTATTATTGAAAAAGGTGAGCGTATTGCTTTTGTAGGCCGTAACGGCGAAGGCAAAACCACCATGATGAAAATGATTGCCGGAAAAACTGATTTTACAGGCACTATAAAATTAGGGCACAGTGCACTAATGGGTTATTTTGAACAGGATCAGGCAGAAAAACTGGATACCAATAAAACAGTATTCGATACTATTGATGAATTAGCTGTGGGCGAAGTGCGTAGCAGAGTAAGAAATTTACTGGGTGCATTTTTATTCAGTGGCGATGATATAGATAAAAAAGTACGTGTATTAAGTGGCGGTGAACGTGGAAGGTTGGCATTATGCAAACTTTTACTGCAACCTTATAACCTGCTTATACTCGATGAACCAACTAACCACTTAGATATCCGTTCGAAGGATATTTTGAAACGTGCCCTGCTCGATTACCAGGGAACAATGATCATAGTATCTCACGATCGTGACTTTTTAGATGGCTTAGTTCATAAACTTTATGAGTTCCGTGAAGGGCATGTAAAAGAACATTTATGTGATATTAATGAATTTATGCGTAAGCGTAAACTCGAAAGGCTGAATGAATCGAAGCTGGCCCAGAAAACTAAAAAGGACGATAAAGTAACCAAGTCTGCACAGGTAGCTCCTGCACAACAAGAAGATTCAGGCAAAAAAATAAAACAACTTCAATCGAAGATAAATAAGATTGAAGAAGAGATTTCTGGCTTTGAGAAAAAAATAGCAGAGGCTGATAAGGTAATCAGCAACGCCGACTTTTACACTAAACCAGATTCGAACACATTTCTCGCCGAATATCAAGGCCTGAAATCAAAGCTTGAAGAAAAATTCAAGCAGTGGGAAGAGATATCTGCTGAGTTAGGTACACTGGCAGAGTAATTCCAATCTTTCTTTATTTCTTATCTGCACCGGTACTATCGGCCGGTATAAACAAAAGCGATATTGAATTTACACAATGGCGTGTATTGGTAGCCGTAAAGCCTTCGCCTGTAAATACGTGTCCTAAGTGAGCGCCGCAGTTGGCACATTCAATTTCAGTGCGCATTCCATCTGGGTCCGGTATCTTTTTCACTGAACCCGGAATTTCATCATCAAAAGCCGGCCAGCCACAATGTGCATCAAATTTATTGCTCGACCTGTACAAAGGAGCACCGCAACGCTTACATACATAAGTGCCCTTGGCAGTAGTTGTTTCATACTTCCCTGTAAATGGGGCCTCGGTTCCCTTATCTACAATTACGCGTTCTTCTTCAGGAGTTAGTTTCCTGTATTTTTCTGAACCATGATGTTTTGTCGTATCCATTTTAGTTACGGTTTTATTATTGTTACTTGGGTTTTGTTGCGAGCAGGCTTGCAGCGATGCTGCAATAAGTACTGCGGTAATTAATCTGTAGTTCATTTTCGGTTATTTACAAAGATATACGATACTTCAGCTCTGCTGGTTTTGTTAAAATATGTTATAAAGTTAGTCTATTTTGTTATTAGGGGTTTTATACATTTGATACTAATATTTACACTATGAGGATAAAACTATTGCTGCTATTGCTAATTACCACAGTACTGGGTTGTAAACATGGGCCAAGCATAGAAGTGCGCGATGATTTCAAGAAAACCTTTGACGAAAATAATGTTAGTGGCTGCTTTGCAATGTATGACCTGAATAACAATAAGTACACTATTTACGATACTTCAGAATACAAGCAACAATTTCTGCCTTGCTCTACTTTTAAAATTTGCAATACCCTTATAGGCCTCGAAACAGGAGTAATTCCTGATGAGAATTATATAATAAAATGGGATAGTGTGGTACGTTTTAGTGAGGACTGGAACCAGGATCTTGATCTGAAGAGAGCTTTTAAGTATTCAGCATTTTGGTATTACCAGGAGCTTGCCCGGCGAGTTGGCGGCAAACGAATGAAGTATTGGTTAGACACCACCCACTATGGAAACACAGACACATCGGGAGGTATCGATAAATTCTGGTTATATGGTGGCTTACGCATAAGCCCGCAACAGCAAATTGCTTTTTTAAAACGCGTACATGATGACAGTCTTCCGTTTTCGAAACGCAATATTGAAATACTCAAGAAAATAATGATAATAAAAGACACCACAAATTTTGTACTAAGAGGAAAAACAGGGTGGGGATTTATAAATAATGTAGAAGTAGGCTGGTTTGTAGGCTATATTGAAGCCAACAACAATACCTACATTTTTGCAAATTATATTCATTGCGATATGGCATTAAAAAACCCTGCATTTGAAGCTGCAAGAAAAGGAATTCCGCTTAAAATATTAAGCAGCCTTGGCATGACTCCAAAAAACTTTACGTATTAATATGGCCCTATACAATACCAGAAACCTGTATGTCGATTTTCTGCGTGGAGTTTCAATCATACTTGTTCTGTTATTGCATTTTGCTTTAGCCTATCACCTTAGCGATAGTATACTTGGCACTATCTTTTCTAAAAAAATAATTTCATCAATTGTAAGCAATGGCAATTATGGAGTAACCATGTTTTTTGTCATATCGGGTTTTCTCATCACCTCAAAATCGGTAGAGCGCTATAAAGTATTGGGCAATGTAAATGCTCTTAGTTTTTACCTGATGCGTTTTGCACGTATAGTACCATCACTTTTACTTGTACTTGTTATTCTGGTACTTCTCAGCTTTACTCCAATGGATATATTTCACAATAGCCCCTCTAAAAATGTATCCATGTTCACCACTGTTCTTTCGGTACTAACCTTCTGGCATAATGTATTAATGGCAAAGGTTGGGTACTTTAATTACTGCATCAATATATTCTGGTCGCTATCGGTAGAAGAAGTATTCTATTTCACATTCCCCATTCTTTGTCTAATCTTTCGAAAAGAAAAATTTATTATTCCTGTATGGATTCTATTTATCATACTGGCTCCTATATATAGGAGTTTCCACACAGATGATGAAATAATTGCACTCTATGGTTATTGGTCGTGTTTTGATGGAATTGCATTGGGATGTTGTGCTGCCTTGTTTGCAAAAAAATATAAGATAGAAGGGATGAAAGGAAAGTTTCTCAGCCTTTTTTCAATTGCATTAATTGCCATTACCTATTTCTATAGCGGCATAATGGATAATGTGGTTTATGGAGTATCGTTGGTTGGTTTGGGGACTGCCCTATTACTAATTCAAACTTACAACAAACACGCATCGCCGTTATTTTCAAAAAACATACTTACCAGAATCATTTGCTGGTTCGGTAAATGCAGTTACGAACTTTACCTGTTTCATATTGTTATACTGGCTTTAATGAAAACAATTGTTAGTCGTGAACAATTGGGGCAATACAGTAAAGTACTATGGCTACTGGCATTTCTAATCATATCTGCTTTGCTGGCTGAAGTTATTTCATCTTACTATTCTGAGCCATTAAATAAAAGATTGCGAAAGCTTTATAGCCCGGCTACCTAATGTCAGAATCCCCATTACCTTTGCATATATGATAAAACGAATTCATTCAATTCTGCTGCTCTTAGTTTGTGCAGGAATTATTTTGCTTGCATCATGCAACAACAATCCCCTTAAAATAAATGTATCGGGTATTAATATACCTCCTGTAAAAATTGACAGGCTTGAAAAAGATATGTTTGCTATGCCGATAGATAGCATCAATAAATACACACCCATACTCGAAAAAAAATACGGAAGGTTTTACGATCAGTTTGTTATTGATGTAATTAACGATGCAGGCATCAGAGATTCTACCTACAATGCGGGGCTAAGGCGTTTTGTTACCGATAAGGATATGCGGCATGTATACGATACTTGCGAAAAAATATATCCTGATATGTCCTTCCTAGAAAATGGTTTGACAGATGCATTCAAACATTTCAGATATTATTTTCCTGAACGGGCGTTACCCCGAATAGTAACTGCAATAAGTGGCTTTAATTATGCACTTGCATACAAAGACAGCACATTGGCTATATCGCTGGACATGTATTTAGGAAAAAAATCGCCCTATTATATTATGTTGCGTTTCCCTGAATTTAAAATGCTGCACATGAGCAAAGATTATATGCTTTGCGATGCTGTTTATGGTTGGCTGCAAAGCGCTTTTAAGCCTAACGAAGATAAAAACGATATGCTTGCAGCAATAGTGCACGAAGGAAAAATAAGATACATGGAAGATGCTCTACTACCCGATATTGGCGATACCACCAAGATGTGGTACACCGGCAAACAACTGGCCTGGTGCAAAGAAAATGAATTTAATATGTGGGCATACCTAATTGAAAAACGAATGATCTATTCTACCGACCAAACCGATATTTTAAAATTTACCGACGATGGCCCGTTTACCGCTGCATTCAATCACGACTTCTGTCCATCTCGCGTTGGGCACTGGCTTGGCTGGCAAATAGTACGCAGTTATATGAAGAACAACCGAAAGGTAAGCCTGGCACAATTAATGGCAGAAACGAATGCCGATAGAATTTTGCAAAAATCGGGGTACAAACCATCTAAATAAAAACACATTTATGAATTTCTTTTCTGAAGCACTCGAAGCCTATATTGAAAACCATACTACTCCCGAACCTGAGGTATTGAAAGAGCTTAACCGCGAAACCCATGCGCATGTATTAATGCCCCAAATGTTATCGGGGCATTTGCAGGGAAGGTTTTTGAAAATGCTTACCTGTATGATACAGCCCAAACAAGTACTGGAGATTGGAACTTTTACAGGTTATTCAGGTATTAGCATTGCTGAAGGATTGAAAGACGGAGGTACTATTCACACCATAGATATTAATGAAGAATTACTGGCTATGGTACAGAAGTATGTTAAAGAATCGGGAACTGAGAAAAAAGTAAAAACATATACGGGTAATGCATCGGAGATAATACCAACTATGAATTATGTTTTTGATATGGTATTTATAGATGCCGATAAAAAGAATTATTCAAACTATTACGATATTGTTTTTGATAAGGTGCGTAAGGGTGGTTACATTATAGCTGATAATGTATTGTGGAGCGGTAAGGTGGTTGAAAAAGCCAGCAAGCCTGACGTTGACACTAAAGCCATTATGGACTACAACAACAAAGTAACTAGCGACCCACGTGTGGAAAATGTATTAGTCCCTATTCGCGATGGGCTTATGATAGCACGTAAGTTAGTCTAGTTATTCAGTAAACTTATACCCTACCCCTCTTATAGAGTGAAAGTGCTTTGGATTTTTAGGGTCCTGTTCAAAGTATTTACGGAAGCTTACTATGTAATTATCTACCGTGCGGGTAGAAGGAGCCGTTTCGTAGCCCCAAACTTTTTCAAGTATAGTATCGCGTGGTACAACCTCGTTTTTGTGATCTATCAATAATCTCAATAATTCTATTTCTCTTTTACTTATCTGCTGCTTTACACCATTGGGGGTAGCAATTTCATAGCTGAGAAAATTGATAGAGTTACCTCCAAAAGAAAATTTTTCATCGCCTTGTGCTGATGGTACAGAAGATGAAGTACGTTTAAGCAGGGCCTTTACCCTTAACAATAATTCCTCCAAATGAAATGGTTTAGCCAGGTAATCATCTGCACCTAATTTTAATCCTTTTATCCTGTCTTCCGCATCGCCACGTGCAGTTAGGAATAGTATAGGCGCATGCTTATCTACCTTCCGGATATTGGTGCATAGTTCAAACCCATCCATACCCGGCAGCATCACATCTAAAATAATAAGTGAATAATGCGAGCCTCTGAACTTCTGCCAGGCCGTCTCCCCATTATCATAGGCAGTAACTGTATAACCCTCCATTTCCAGGTTAAGCTTTATAACCGATAAAAGGTTTTTTTCGTCTTCTATTAGTAGTATTGTGTCCTGTATTTGCATAATTAAGGAAGACTTACACTGAATTATCTCTTATTTGATTTGGAATTGAAAGAAAAAAATTCCATATTTGCTGTAGAAATTAAAGCAAACATAATTAATAGTATTACACAATTCTTCCCCCTATGAGAAAAATTACAAGTTTACTAATAGCACTCACAGCATTTTCGGGTGCAATTACAGCATCAACTGTCCCAGTGAATACAGCCCAACAAGTGGCGGCTAATTTTTACGGACAAAACTCGCCAAACCCTGTTTCGAGCATTACACTTGCTTATACCGAGACAGATAATTCGGGCAATGCAGTTTATTACGTATTCAATATCAATGGTACCGGTGGCTTTGTAATTGTATCGGCCGACGATGCACTTCACCCTATTATTGGTTATTCGAATGAGCCAAGGGCTTATGTTGTTCCTACAAAAGGAACAAACTTTGATTTTTGGATGCAGAAGCGCAAAACAGAAATTATTGCTTGCAAGGCTTCTAATTTAAAAGCCACCCCCGATATAACTGACGAGTGGACTTCATATATTGCTAATAAGGTGCCACTAAGTGTACAAAATAATATGCATAAAGCAACCCAAAAGCCTTTCCCTGCTTATAAAGTATCACATGGTGCAGCAGCTCAATCGCCTATTACTGCCTACTCAAAGGATGAACCGGGCACTCACCGTGTAACAAGTAACCCATTCCCTTCCAGCACAGCTTATCTGGTGCAAAGTATATGGAATCAAAGCAGCCCTTATAACGCTTCTCCTACAACAGCACCTTATATATATAACAGTATGTGCCCTGGTCACTCGGTAACAGGTTGTGTAGCAACTACCATGGCTCAAATTATGAGGTACTGGCAGTACCCAACAAAGGGTACAAGTTCAAGTTCTTATTGCGATTGTACAGCTAGTGGAGACAAAACTCAATATGGTACATTATCTGTTAATTATGCCAACATGACTTACCACTATGCTAATAACATGCCTTACAATCCTTCAAAAGCAACCGATGTTGATACATTAATGTATGATGCAGGCGTTAGTGTTGCAATGAACTATGACCCAAGTGGAAGTGCTGCATATGTGATTACTGCTGATGCAGGCGGAGGGCCATGCGCACAAAAATCTTACCCTACTTATTTTGGTTATACCATTAACATACTGCATGGCATGGATGCGACCAGCATGAGTGCAACCGCATGGCAAGATACGTTAGAAACAGACCTTAATAAAGGCAGGGTAATTGAATACGCTGGACAGGCATCGGATGGCGGACATACATGGGTATGCGATGGTTACAATGCAAGCAACCAGTTCCACATGAACTGGGGTTGGGGCGGTGGTGATGACGGCTGGTATGCCCTCAATGCACTTACTCCTGCAGGCTCACTTGGTACCCAGCCTACTTTCAATTCAGGCCTTGAAGCTTTAATAGGAATTGTACCTCCAATTGCAAACCCTACCTGTAAAGGTTCAGGTATTTGCGATACAGCAACTAACCTTCCTGCCAAAGCATATCTTACTTATTATTCTCCGGGTACAAATCAGTTTTGCACTGGTACCTATGGTGACACCATTCAGCAAGTTGCCGAATATTTTGCCAACCCGGTTTGCAGTGGCTATACCATCGGTTCAGTATATGTTTACTTTTTTAAAGCTTCATCTAAAACAGTTGGAAGAACAGTTAATGTAAACATCTGGGATAATACCGGTGTAGGTGGAGCCCCTGGAAAAATATTAACCACAAAAGCAGTTACGGTATCAAGTATTTCAACATCTGCTCCAACATTAGTTACGTTTGCAACAGCAGTGCAACCCACTACACCGTATTATGTAGGTGTTGATTATACAACTCTTGCAGCAGCTTATAAAACAGATACAATAGGCATAGTTACCGATACTTCAAATGAAGGTACCACAGCCACTGCATGGCAGTATGATGTTGCCGCAGCCTATGGCTTAAACGGATGGACTCCTGCAAATAATGTATGGACAGGACTTAACGTATCTCATGCTATGTGGGCGAATTTATGTTCTCCACTTGATGTGCCTACCAATGATTTGAGCGAAGCTGTTAAGCTTTATCCTAATCCTACTACAGGTATCGTTACTGCTGAAATTTCGTTAGAACAAGCTTCAGATGTGAATGTAGAAGTTTATAACACACTCGGTCAATTGGTGCAAAAAACACAATGGAACAGTGCATTGAACTCTACACATACGCTTGACTTATCCAGTCAATCACCTGGAATGTATTTTATAAAAATGGTAACTGACAAATCAACCGTTACCAAGAAAATTATGCTGAACAGATAAAAGAACGTTTAAGAATAATTGAAAATCCCGGTCAGTAAAACGATCGGGATTTTTTATTTAAGCTTACTATCTCAATTCTATAGTTATAGACATAACAACTTAATTATTTCCTAAGCCGCGGGTCCATGGCATCTGTAAGTCCCTCGCCCAATAAGTTATATACCGTAACGGTAATAAAAATTGCTATACCCGGAAAAATTGCCAGCCACCATGCCGTAGGTTTATAACGAGCTTCTGCCAGTAATGAACCCCATGTAAATGTATCAGCAGGAACTCCAATACCTAAAAACGATAATGTGGCCTCGGTAAGTATTGCACTGGCGATACCAAATGCAACAGCTATAAGCACAGGCGATAGTGCATTGGGCAATGCATGGCGGAAAATAGTGCGCACTTCTGAATAGCCCAGTGCATGTGCAGCTTCAATATATTCAAGGCTTCTTATTCGTAATAATTCAGCACGGGCAAAACGGGCAATGCCAGTCCAGGTAGTAGCGCCAATAACAAGCATAACCAACATTAGCGATGGCTTGGCAATAGCAACTATAGCTATAATAAGAAATAGTGTTGGAATGGAAATCATAATTTCTATACAGCGCGAAACAATAATATCCACAGGAATATTTATTTTTTTGCCCAGTATTGGTAAACGCTTAAATGGCAGAGCCAGAATATTACCTATTACAATTACAGCGATAAAAATAAGTAAGCTGAGTAGCAATTGTCCGAAGAGTGAGAGAAAAGAATGCGTCAGTGCATCGCTTAGTATGTATGAGCGCAAACCAAATGCGTAAAATATACCAAGCGCAAAAAACAGTAAATTAAATATCAAACTACTACGTGATACTTTCAATCGTTCATCACCAAAATAGCCTGCAAGTGAGCCCAGTATTAAACCAATTAATGTGGCAATGCTCATAGATACAATGCCCACAAGCAAAGCAATGCGCGTGCCATATATCATGGCAGCAAATATGTCGTGGCCTAATTCATCAGTACCCAGCCAATGCCTCCAACGTTTCGATTTCACCTGTTGCTTATCGAAGGGGCTTACAGAATGCACATTGGCCTCATCAATATTTTCAGGCAAGTAAGGTATAGGAGGAAATATGGACCATTTATAATTGAGTTTTTTCCATTCTACATTTTGCAATTCCGAGGGCCATTCGTTTATTCCCATAACCACAGTATATGACCTTAGTATAGGAAAGTAAACATGATTATTGTAATTACATACCAATGGTTTTTCGTTGGCAATAAAATCAGCAAGCGATGCCAATGCAACCAAAAAGAAAACAACACGCAAGGAATACACTGCCAGCTTATTTTTCCTGAATTGCTTCTTAACCATCATCCAATAACTCTGCGAAGTACCTGCATTAGCAACCTGCTGCATTGCTTCATCAGCATACCGACTCGGATTTACTATTTTAGCTAGTATGCTCATTTCAGGCAGTGGCTTTTGTAAATGAAATTCTCGGATCGGCCATGGCATAAAGTATATCGGCAACCAAAGTACCCAGTAAGGTAAGCAAAGCAGCAAACATAACATCTGCAAACACTACCGGGTAATCGTTTGCAAGTAGTGCATTATAGCTTATTTGCCCCATACCGGGAATTGAAAATATTTGTTCGATAACCACCGAGCCAGATAATAATAAAGGAAAAACATTTGCAAATAAAGTAATTACCGGCAGCAACGAATTACGGAAAGCATGTTTCCATATCACAACATTTTCCGAAAGGCCCTTTGCTTTGGCCGTACGTATATAATCTTGCCCAATTACATTTAGCATACCACCACGCATCTGGCGCGATATAAATGCAAGAGACGTATATGTCCAGCAAATAAGCGGTAGAATTAAGCGATATAAACCTTGTGTGATATGATACATGAACGGTGCATCGGAAGGAATAGGCGCAGCACCAGGTGCAGGAAACCAGGAGAACCAATCGCCACCACAAAAGAAAATAATAAGCAAAGTAGCAATCCAGAAATTGGGCAGGGAATAGAGCATGAACAAACCCGATGTAGTTAACTTCTCTCGTTTACTTCCTTTATTCACTGCAGCTTTTACTCCTATAGGTATAGCTATAAAATAAGCCAGCAGTATCGATATAAAGCTAATACCCATGGTCCATTTCATGGCATCCCAAATTATGGGGCCAACAGGCCGCATATCCTGGTACGATAAACCAAAATCTCCCCTAAGGAAACTTACCAACCAATGATGATATTGGTTCCTGAAGCCATACCAGTGCATTACTGGTATGTATTTACGGTAAGGCGATTGGTTATCTATAATGTTTTTCTCGGCAGATTTTAAGGCGACTAGATTTGGTGTAAGCAATTGTAAAGAAGAATTGCTTTTGGAAATAACATTATCAAGTTTATTAAACAGTCCTGTTATTTTATCCTGATCGTAATTTATGTACAAAGAATTAACTACAGTCTTTGCACTAATAAGTTTATCAGCAATAGCACTGTCAGTTTTTATGCTATTCAACTTATCTTCAAACTGTTTAATTGAAGTATAATACTTTGCTACATCCGGCCAATTACCATATATAAAAGCAATATGCTTGAGATTCTCTCTTACATCGGTTTTAGCAATATGGTATAAGGTATCGCTTGCAGTCGCATTAGTAATACTCAAATAAAATAGCGGCAGGTCGAGTCCGAGTTTGTGGCGTAATGAAAGATACGCGGACTCATCCACCAGGCCTTTTACCGACTGTCCTTCGCCTTGCTGTTTAGTTAATATGGTTTCAACAGGGTCGCCGGGTGCATTAATACCAATAATGAACGTGATGAGCGAAATAGCTATCAGCGTAGGAATAAAAATAAATATCCGCTTAACTATGTACTTCAGCATGCGGAAGCGGGGTTACACATTTAGTTATCTGCAGCGGCTTTAAAACCAGCCTCCCAGTAATAGGGGTTTATAGGCGACGGGTATGCGTTGGAATATTTTTTGTTGATGGCTATAAGGGCTTCCTGCGAGAACAGAAATATATAACTGCACTGTTCGTGCATAATTACCTGCAAACGTTTTAACATTTGCGATTGCTTTGTTGCATCAAGCTCCACACGAATAGAATCGATAAGTGCATCAGAAGCATCGTTGCCAAAGCTGGTAAAGTTCGAACCTTTGTTAAGCGCAGAGCTAGTATAAAATATCTGTTTATAATCTTGCGGGCCTGGTTGTGTTACCCATCCGCCCATATACATTTCGAAATTATGGGTTCTCAGGTTTTCTAAAAACACATTATTATCTTGCTCCCTTACATCAATAGTTATACCTACTTTACGGGCTTCTTCTTTAAATACCAGTCCCACTTTTTTACGTTGCTCACTACCCGAAGGGCATAAATAATCAATAGTAAAGTCTGTTTTCTTTCCATCAATTACTTTATCGAGCACACCATCACCATCGCTGTCCTTCCATCCGGCAGCAGCTAACAGGGCTTTAGCTGTATCAATATTAAACGGATATGGTTTTATGGCATAGTTATAATCAGCAGAATCCATTGGAGATATAACTCCCGTTACCTGTTGTGCATAGCCATAGTATATATCTTTAATAATGCGGGGTACGTCCATCAAGTAGGCAATTGCTTTGCGTGTATTTACATCTGCAAATTTTGGGTTCGTCATATTTATACCCAAATAGGAATACGCCATTCTCAGTGGCTGATAGGTATTAAAGTTCTTCATAAACTTATCTGACTTAGGCAGTTCAGCAAAGTCAGGTGGTTTAATATAATTTATTGCGTCAATGTTCCCGGCCTTTACCGAAACAAGTGCAGTGGTCATATCATTCACTGTTTGGTAAATAAGCTTTGAAGGGAATGCATCAAAGAAGCAATTGGTACCCTGTAGTGCATCACCCCACCAGTTAGTTTTCTTCTCCAGGGTAACACGCTGCCCCGTTACCCATTGTGTAAAATGGTATGCGCCGCTGCCCGAAATATATTTCGGGTCACGTGAATATTTATCGGAATTATATGACTTAGCAAATGCAATCATTTTAGGATCATGCGCAAGGCTTGTATCAGCCTGCATTTGCTTAACCGTAAAGCTCTCCATGTATTTATTCGTGTCGTACACATATTCAGGCATCACAAATATGTCGGTACCGGTTGCTATAAGGGCAAGTGCATATTTTTCATTATATATAATGGTAAACTTTCGCGGGTTATCGGGATATAAAATTATATCGCCAACCATTTCGAAATAAGGTTTGTAGGGCTCATCATTTACCAATGGGTTTTTAATAACCTTCAAACAGAATTCTACATCTTTTGCTGTAACAGGTGTGCCATTATCCCATCTGGCTTCTTTCCTTAATTCGTAAGTAATGAGCATTCGCCCTGCAGCATCAATTTTTACACTCGGTATGCTGTCAGCTAAAACAGGAACCAGCTTAAGGGTTTTAAAATCGAAATTTAAAAGGGGCTGGAAAATATTATTATTGATATCGGGCGACACATTATCGCTGGCAAGGTACGGGTTAAGCGCACCAGCATCACCGAGTTCCCACAGAACTACTTCGGAATAATTTTTTTTGTAATTGGAACACGAATTGAAAGCCGTTGCGGCAAAAAGCAGAACAACAATAAAAAGTATGCTTTTCCTCATCCGTTAAATTTGTTTGAGCAAATCTACAAAAATGAATGAACTATGCCTAATGCTATTTAGCTGAGTATTTTAAGGTGGGCAAAGCGCAGAAGCAACTGTTTCTTTTCTCCGTTCTCGAACACTACTATTGCTTTGCTATTGGGGTATTGGCCCTCAATGGTTATCACTTCTCCAATGCCAAACCTATCGTGTTCAACCTTAGCACCGGCTTGAAGGCCTGTAAGGTGGCTATTATCAACCGGAGCACCGGCAGTTACTTTTTTAAGGCTCACCAGTCTTTTATTGGTTAGCGATATTGGCTTTTGTATCGGAGGTGTTACATTAAATACTTTCGGTGTCCTTGGGAATAATGACCCATAGGAATCATCCCGCGAATCGGGAGAATACGATGAACTTATATTTTCAACACATTCTGCAGGAATCTCTTCTAAAAAGCGGCTTGGCTCGCAGCTAAGCGAATTACCATAACGGTAACGGCTTATAGAGTATGATAAGTTGGCTTGTTTTTTGGCTCGGGTAAGCGCCACATAAAACAATCTTCTTTCTTCTTCCAATTCTTCGCGCGACATGATTGCCATTTGCGATGGGAAAAGATTTTCTTCAAGCCCGCCTATATACACATAATTAAACTCGAGCCCTTTTGCAGCATGTATAGTCATTAAAAGAACCTTATCAGCATCATGCTGTTCGTCTTCATTAATATCTTCGCTGGTAAGCAGGGCAATATCTTCCATAAACTTGTCGAGCGTAGGCACAGGCCCATCCTGATCTGCTTTTTCAGTAAAGTCTTTTAATCCATTCAGCAACTCCTGAATGTTCTCCATACGGTTAACACCTTCGGGGGTGCGGTCCTGGTAAAGCTCTTTCATAATGCCTGTGTTCGAGGCAATATAATCGGCGAGTTTGTAAGCAGGATAGTCAGGTAAAAGAGCTACAAAGCTTTTTATAAGCGTAACAAACTCTTTTATTTTTTCAACGGCACGCATCTGTACCGGCAGGTTAAAGTCAGCAATGTTGTCCATCACCGTCCAAATGCTAACATCGTTATCGGCAGCAGCAACAATCATTTTATCGAATGTAGTATCACCAATTCCGCGTACAGGATAATTGATAACCCTGCGCAAGGCTTCTTCATCGTGCTGGTTAATGGTCAGGCGGAAATAAGCCATCAGGTCTTTTATCTCCTTACGCTGATAGAAAGAAACACCGCCATAAATACGGTAAGGTATATTGAGTTTCCGCAAGGCTTCCTCTAAAGGACGGCTTTGTGCATTGGTACGGTATAGTATAGCAAACTCTTTATTGGCAGCATGTTGCGAAATACGCGTATCGAAAATAGATTGTGCTATTTGCCTGCCCTCTTCCGAATCGGTAAAGGAACGGGTGATGCGTATTTTCTCTCCGTCTTCGTTTGCTGTCCAAACTGTTTTTTGTAATTGATCACGGTTTTTAGCAATAACCTGATTGGCAGCACTCACAATAGTTTTGGTAGAACGGTAATTCTGTTCCAGCTTAAAAACCTGGGTATCGGCGTAATGCTTTTGAAAGTTGAGTATGTTCTGAATATTTGCTCCACGGAACGCATATATACTTTGTGCATCATCGCCCACCACACATATATTAAGGTGTCTTGCTGCAAGCTGGCGCAATATCATGTACTGCGAAAAGTTAGTATCCTGGTACTCATCAACCAATATATAACGGAACATGTCCTGGTACTTTAACAATGCCTCAGGATGATCGCGCAATAGTATATTGGTATTATAAAGCAGGTCATCAAAATCCATTGCTGCCGATTTGTACAGGCGCTTGTTGTATGTTTCAAATATCTGTCCGAAGTGCTCACGCCTTGCTGCCCTATCCTCATTCTGATAAGTAATATCAGCTAAGTATTCTTTTGGCGAAAGCAACATGGTTTTAAGTGTAGATATGCGGCCAAGCAAAGCTGATGCTTTATAGGCAGTATCATTCAACCCTAATTCTTTTACAATACTCTTAAGCAACGTTTTTGAATCGTCACTATCATATATGGTAAAGTTAGCGGGGTAACCTATTTTGCCTGCTTCTCGTCTTAGCAAACGTGCAAACACCGAGTGAAATGTACCCATCCACAGGTCGCGGGCATTGTCGCCAATTAAATGCGCAATACGTTCTTTCATTTCGCGCGCTGCCTTATTGGTAAAGGTAAGCGACAGCACGCGGTATGGATCAACACCATTATTTAACAGGTGTGCAATACGGTAAGTAAGTACCCTGGTTTTACCTGAACCGGCACCGGCAATAATCATTACAGGCCCTTCGGTAGTTGTTACCGCAGCGCGTTGTTCAGGATTTAAATCTGCCAAAAAATCGTTTTCCATTAGCTAATACCGTCTCTTTTTTTCGGAGTTTCAAAGGTAGTACTAAAGATGCAACGACTGATAAGATGTTAATAAATCTTGTATGAAATATTGAATTCTATAAATAGTTTTGTACCTGTAAATAACACAACCCTAATGAAACGGTATCTCATTTTTCTTCCTCTCCTTTTTATTTTAGCCTGCAAGCACCATACCGATTCCAAGTACCCCGGCTACACAACAAAAAACGGAAAAGATTATTATAAATATACCGACCTGGGTAACAGCCATAAGGAGCCTCGCTATGGCGATGTAATGGAGATAGAGATAAGCTATGCCAAAATGAACGACTCCATATTTTGGGATTCGCGCGATAATGGTTTCCCCTTTGCAGTTTTTCTTCCTTACGATACACTTAGGTCGGGCGGTACCTACCAACGAATTTTGCTTGGCTGCAACGAAGGCGATAGTGTAAATTTTATAGTTCCGGCTGAAGATGTTTTCAGGGGTATATTACATTTATCACTACCCATATTTCTGCACAAAGGCGATATGATGAAAGTTCATACCCGTATAACCAGTATTATGAATGCAACACAATTTGCTGAAAAACAAAAGATAATAAGAGACTCCCGAAAAGATATGGACATACAGGAACAGTTAAACTTATTGCAGTATGTAACCGTAAATAATATACCCACAACTGCCAAGCAGGACAATGTTTATTTTGTATCGCTGCACTCCGGAACGGGTATTGAAGTAAAGAACAAAAGCACTGTAAGTATTGCCTATAAAGGGTATTTTTTGAACGGCCATGTATTTGATTCTGTTTCAGTTAAGTCGCCTTTGCAATTCAGGCTGGGCGATACGGCACAGGTAATAACAGGACTTGAAATTGGCATAAAAAAGATGCGTGAAGGAGAGAAAGCAAAAATTATTATACCTTCGCAACTCGCCTTTGGAGATAACGGGTCATCCACAGGAATTGTTCCGCCTTATACTTCTGTTATTTATGAAGTAACTATGCTGAAAGTAACCGACCCGGGAAAATAAATTTATCATTCTTATGAAATACAACATGTTCAAATTAGGTTCTTACACTGTAGCTGCTGCATTACTACTTGCAGGCTGTAAAAGTGGTTCAAACGGCAGTTATTCTACCGATGAAGCAACCGGTATTCAGTACCGTATTTTAAAACAAACCAATAGCGCTAACAAAGCATCTCTTGGTGGTGTTGCCCGTGTTACCATGATCGGTAAAACCGAAAAGGATTCTATTATCTATAATTCTGTTAAGCAAGGCGGCGATTCTCTCGGAACATTCAGGATACCGCTGAAAAAATCATTTAACGGCTGTCTCGAACAAGGCATTGCTATGTTGGCTGAGGGTGATAGCGCTGATTTTAAGATCAATGCTGATTCATTATACCTGTCAACCTTTAAAATGAAGAAGCTTCCTCCGTTTATTACACATTCGGGTAGCTTCATTACATTTTCTATAAAGCTTGTAAGTTTTGAAACCGAGAAACAAGCTACAGATGAACGTAACCAAATGATGGCAAAGCGCATGGCTGATATGCAGAAACGTAAAGGCCAGGAGCCTATTGATATTGCAAAATACTTAAGCGACCATAAATATACTGCTAAGCCAAGCCCTGATAGTTTGTTCTTTTTAGCTACTGAAGGCAAGAGTGGTAAAGCCATAAAAGATGGTGATTCAGTATATGTAAAATATACACTATACAATCTTAATGGTGATATGCTTGAAACATCTGACCATGGCCCGGGCCGCAACTACTACCCTGTAGTTTACAGCGCCGATATGCACGTAATACGCGGATGGGTTGAAGCGCTTGGCATGATGCACGACGGAGAAAAAGCAAAGGTGCTTTTGCCTTCGGCTATAGCTTATGGCCAACAAGGTTCAAGGTCAATTATGCCTTTTACACCACTGGTATTCGACCTGGAAATACTTAAGGTTACATCACCTAAAAAATAATTTATATAAACCCGGCTGATAACAGCCGGGTTTTTTATTTCTATTAATTCCCTTTTACATGATTAAAAAACTGAGCCCTGTTATTGCATTACTTGGTTGCATTGCAATTACTGCTGCATCATTTGCACAAACGAAACCGGCTACTAAAGCTCCTGCAACAAAAACTGCTGCTGCTAAAATGCCTGCCAAACTTGCATTTACCAAGGACCCCGCAACCAAGGTTGAGTATCATTTTTATAAACATGCTTCAAAAGGCAAAATGCCTTTAACAGCTAAAATGCCGGTTATGGGAGACTACGTTAGCATATCACTAATATATGCTACAGAGGATGACTCATTGATATTCGACTCACATAAAAAAGGCGGTGACTCAGCAGGTAATGTAAAATTAAAATTGCTAAAATCATTTGATGGCTGCCTTGAACAAGGTATTACCATGATGGCAATTGGAGACAGCGCTGCCTTTAGAATAAATACCGATTCGCTTTTCAATAAGTCTTTCCACATGCGTGGTGGCGTACCTCCGCAAATGCGTGGTTACAAAAACCTTGTATTTAAAATTAAGCTGGTAAAAATGCAAACCGAGCAAGAAGTAATGGAGGAGCAGAAAAAGGCAATGGATGGTGTAAAACTGAAAGAAAAAGCATCGATAGCAAAATATTTTGCCGACAGCAATATACATACTTCGCCTACTGCCGACAGCCTTTTTGTAATCAAACAGGTAGCAACGGCAAACAAGCTTATACAACCGGGCGATTCAGTATATGTAACCTATGTAGGTAAATTATTCAGCGGCAAAGTATTTGACCAATCAGCAGACCATCCTGGCGCACCCGGGTTTGCAACCGTAAATGGCAGGCCTGCACTTGCTATGGTTTATAGCCAGAGTATGCCGCTTATACACGCATGGGTAGAGGTACTTGGAATGATGCACGAAGGCGATAAAGTAACTATACTTGCACCATCATCAATTGCTTATGGTGCACATGCTATGGGTCCGCTTATCCCTGCATATTCTCCGCTTCTATTCGATATGGAAGTATTGAAAGTGGTACCGGCAAAACAATAATTAATACTCACCCTAACCTCTCTCTATCAACTAGAAAGGGGTTGGAACAAAACAATAACACTATGACACCTACAGGTACACCAGAACAAGCAGCCATTGCAAAATATATAGCAGAGCATGGTGCAAGTGCAATCCACGTTGAAAACAGCCTTTACATTCTTAAGAACACCCCTGGTAACGGAAAACCCGTAGCCAACGGAGATGAGGTTGAAGTTAAATACAAAGGCATGTTGCTTGATGGAAAAATATTTGACCAATCGGCCGACCATGGCGGGCCGGGAACCTTTAGTTTTACTTATAGCCAGGATGTGCCACTTATACAAGGTTGGATAAAAATAATTGGTAAAATGTGCGAGGGTGAAAAAATTACCGTACTTATTCCATCATGGATGGCTTATGGCCAGCGTGGCGCCGGAGGACTAATTGGAGGAAACACGCCTTTGATATTTGAGATTGAAGTGGTGAAGGTAGTTTAGAGCTTCCTTTTTCCAAACATATTAAACTCTATTCGGGAAAGAAGTGCCTATGGCACAAAAAAAGGGTAAGCTACTTACATCGCGCCGCTCAACCGTAATGCCCTTGCTTCCTTCCGAACCTGGGGGAGTTAAACAGGAGCTGGCCGTATAAGGCTTACCCGCCGCAAATGTATTATTATTTATTAGTTGCAAGGCCGCTTTGCAGTAATGATGCTTTAAATTTTTCGGCATAGCGGGCAATAAGCTCGGGTGTAAATTCTTTCTCTTCGCCTATTCTGCTAATTATCTTATAGTTACTGAAAGATAAAATAGCCTTCTCAGATTGTTCGTTTGGTGAACCACTAATAACAAGTCCAAGTATGGGGATGTTTCTTTGCTTCAGCACTTGTAGAGTTAATAGTGAATGGTTGATACTGCCGAGGTAATGACGTATAACAACTATGGCTGAAGCCTGCAAGTGCTCTATTAAGTCAATAACCAGTTCTTTTTCATTCAAAGGAACCATTAGCCCACCGGCACCTTCAATAACAAGAGTGTCAGTAGTTATAGGTAGTTTAATGTCCTTTATATGTATTGTAATCCCCTCGGCGGCGGCGGCAGCATGTGGCGAAGCAGGCATTTCAAGTTTATATGCTTCTGGGTGAATTACAGATTTTTTATTTGACACGAGGCTCTTTACTAATTCAGAATCTGTTCCATCAGCAAATCCTGCTTGCACGGGCTTCCAGTAATCAGCGTGCAAAGCTTCAGTTATAACAGCCGAAACAATGGTCTTGCCTACATCGGTACCTATGCCGGTAATAAAAATGTTTTTCATTTTTTTAGCTCTGCTCCTATTACGTTCAATAATATATCCATTTCGTCAATGGTATTGTAAGCATGCAGGCAAACCCTTATCCGCTCCTTGCCTTTTGCAACCGTGGGACTCATTATGGGCCTTACATCCATATTGCGATCTTGTATAGCCAATGCCAGCTTCTTCACCTTTTCATTGCCCGGCATAATAAGGCTTTGTATAGCACTATCGCTATCAATCCATTTGTGTGCATTATTTATTTTACTCCTGAAAAAGTTCATGCTCTTGAAGTATTTAATATTAGCATTCAGGCTTTTAATTTCTTCAGCACTCTTGTCCAATAGCTTATATGCACATTCAATACTTACCAAACTATGCAGGGGTAATGATGTGGTATAAATAAATGAGCGGGCGTAATTGATGAGGTATTGTTTTAACGTTGCGCTACCGGTTACAACTGCACCGTGGCAGCCCATTGCTTTACCAAATGTATGAATTCGGGCAAACACCCTGTCCTGCAAACCCATTTGCTGTACTTTACCCATTCCAAAAATTCCGGTAGCATGTGCCTCGTCAACAATACAATGGGCTATAAATTTTTCACACAACTCAACCATGCTTTCAATAGGTGCCGTGTCGCCATCCATTGAGTAAACAGATTCTATAGCAACAAAAACATTACCCTTTGCTTTTTGCAGCCTTTCTTCTAAATGAGCCAAATCATTATGCCTGAATGGAAAACTGGTGGCTCGTGAAAGCTTTATACCATCGTGTATAGAAGCATGTATCAGTTCATCATATATTATGGTATCGCCACGGGCAGCTATGGAAGAGAACAGGCCCACATTGGCATCGTACCCAGAATTAAATAACAAAGCTGCAGGAGCCAAATGCACGTTGGCAAGAAAAGCCTCAAGTTCTTCGGCATATTTGGTATTGCCAGCTAAAAGCCTTGATCCGCCTGAGCCATTAAGGGTTTTCAATTTACTCATGCTTTCCTCAATCATAGAAGAAAGAATTGGAGAACGGGCAAAGCCAAGGTAATCGTTCGAACAAAAATCAATGCCCTTATCGGTAACATACAATTTTCGTAAAGCACCTTTGCTTTCTCGTTGAGCTAATATTTCTGTAATTGACTTTTCGGCAGGAAACATATCAGTATTTACCCCGCAAACTTCATTAAAATTTCGATACGTCAAACCGTACGCCGAACGAGAAAATGCCGGTATAAATATCGTGCACTATAATACTGGGGCTTTCATTGGGGTTATTATGAAAGTATTTATATTCTAATTCGGGCTTTATAAATACGCGCATAAAATCCAATACTTCGTAATCGAGCAAAAAGCCTGCGCTGATATGGTATGTACTGGCAATCTGGTCGTCGCCAAAAAAATTAAGGTGCTTTACCCCATCATACCCGTAAAAACCTGCATTCATGGTATACTCCAGCGAATAGGGCTTTCCGTTGCAAAAACTAAAAGGTATTTCCATTTTTGCATAAATCTCATTGAACCATATATTCTCAGTAAAAAGAACATAGCTGTCGGGGATATTGCGGCCAGAGCTATCGGAAGAAATAACGGAGAGCTTATCCATTGAGAACTTTTCGAACCTGACACCGGCACCTAACCTTATTTTACCAACCGGTGCCGATACCGAAAAATCGTAATAGAACATTGGGTTTGTTGCCTGCATTTTTAAATCGCCATATTTTATAACACTTCCATCGAGATTATAAAGCGGGGCGTCGTAAAAATGCGAATACCAGTGAGCCGAGCCTATACCATAGCTAAAATCGGCATAATACTTTTTATCTTTCTTAGACTGTTCCTTGGCATAGGTCTGAGCAGAAACTTCACCAGTGGAAAGTGAAATAATGAAACACAATAAAATAAGTTGAATAGTCTTCTTCATTCGCCCAATGGACAAGCATTTGAATGCAATTTAACAAAAAACGCATTGGTTTCTACTTAGCAAGCGAAAATGTAGAGGAAATATAATATTGGCTAAAGAAGCCCTTGCTTAAAAGTAGCTTGAACAAGGCTTGCTGTGCGTATGCAACCTGAAAGAGAGCACAACACCTGCAAAAGAATACCAGTCATCTTTACCATTGCCACGTTGGTTTCCAACATCAGCAGCTTTATCTTTAGTAAGGCTCCTGTCGGCCAGGGCAACAGCCATAGGGCCGTTTACACCCCTGTTGGCAAGTAGTATTGAAGGATCAACATAATTTCCACTAACATCATCAAGATAACCGGTAAATGTTTTGCGCATACCCCATTCAATACTAATACATATTGTACGAGAGAAATTGGCTTTTATACCAAACCCGAAAGGTACTGCAGGTTGTATAAGTGCATAAGGTTTAGTAGGGTTTGCAGAAGTGCCCTGCCCTTCGGTACCCAGTGGTTGCAATTCTACCCATTGGTTATTGCCTGCCATAGCTTGCGGGTTCATTTCAAAAACTCCAAAGCCGGCAAAAATATAAGGGGTAAAAGAGTG
>JABDCA010000013.1:66096-68175 GCA_013288345.1 Bacteroidota bacterium
TCACCTAATTGGTATTCGAGGAAGTTAAATTCGGCTTGCACTGATAATTCGTCGATAGGTGATTTAAAGTTGAGGTTCCTTTCGCGCTGAGATTCTGAAGCTGATTGAGAGTCATCTGCCGTAACCGAACCAAAGAACAGGTTCCCTCTGACAGCCAGGCGGTTATTAATATTATAACGGACTGCTACACCGGCAGCAACCCTTGTAAATTCGTTAAAAAAACCATCGGGGTTTAATTCGCCAAGGTAGAAGGAACACCCTAAAAAGCCACCTAATTCTATTGTCCGCTGAGAAAAAGCGGTTGAAGTGTATAAAACCACCCCTACTAACAACGCAAAAACCTTCTTCATAGGCACTTTATGCTATAAATGGAACTAAAATCAGTTTATTAACTTAACAAACATAGGAATTCAGTAGGATATTTCCAATTAAATCAAGGTTAAATGTGAAAAATACTTATTAACAAAGATTTTTTTATATCTTTGCACTCGCAATTATAAGAGTGAAGCTAAATGAAGGAGGAGAAAATGACCTCCTTTTTTATTTGTACAAAGAGCAAAATAGTAATGGATATTTTTGAAGACATAAGCACATTTTTTAAAGAGCAGGCAAGCCAGGGCTTTTTTCTGGTAGATGTAAAAGCAATGCCTACCGAACGCATTATGATATATGCCGATAATACTAAAGGTATTACCATTGACGAATGCAGCCAGTTGCACAGGGCTTTAATTGAAAAGATTGCTACTGCAGGTGATTACGAAATAACGGTTTCATCGCCGGGGTTGGACCAACCTTTAAAAGTAGCTGAGCAATATAACAAGTACATGGGCCGGACAGTTAATATACTTACCACCGACGGAGAACGCTACAGCGGAAAGCTTACAGCGTTTGCCGATGGAAACATAACTATTGAAGAGTACAAAAAGACAGGAACAATTACACACAACTTTAACCTACAGGACGTAAAATCGACACAACTTTCTATATCTTTTAATAAAACCATAAAACAATGACAAAGAGCCAAAGCGAAGCAAAGCTTAAAGAAGCGCAAAAGAAAGAAGCAACTCACATGAACATCATTGAATCGTTCTCGGAGTTTAAAGAACTTAAGGCGATTGATAAGGCAACCCTTATGAATGTGATTGAAGATGTGTTCAAAGCCATGTTGCGCAAGCGTTACGAAACCGATGAGAATTTCGATATTATTGTTAACCCGGATAAGGGTGACGTGGAAATTTACCGCAACCGTACTATTGTAGACGACGGCCAGGTAGAAAACCCGAACACTCAGATTGCTTACAGCGATGCGGTTAAAATAGAGCCCGATTTTGAAGTGGGTGAAGATGTATCGGAGCCGGTTACCTTTAATGACTTTAGCCGCAGATCCATTTTAGCGGTAAGGCAAAACCTCAGCTCACGCATTTCGCAACTCGAAAAAGAATCGTTGTTTAAGAAATATAAAGACAAAGAAGGCGATATAGTAAGCGGCGAGGTTTACCAGATATGGAAGAAAGAGATACTTATTATGGATGATGAAGGCAACGAACTTATCATGCCAAGGACCGAACAGATCCCTTCTGACTTCTTTAAGAAAGGTGACAGCATTCGTGCAGTTGTATCGAAGGTAGAAATGAACGGTACAACCCCAATGATCATTTTATCGCGTACTTCACCATCTTTCTTACAGCGTTTGTTCGAAATGGAAGTACCTGAAATATTCGACGGGCTTATTACAATTAAAAAGATAGTACGTGAACCGGGCGAAAGAGCCAAGGTTGCAGTTGAATCGTATGATGACCGTATCGATCCTGTTGGAGCATGCGTTGGTGTAAAAGGATCGCGCATACATGGTATTGTTCGTGAGTTGAAGAACGAAAATATCGACGTTATCAACTACACCAGCAATTCTACACTGTTAATTACAAGGTCGCTTAACCCGGCCAAGATCACATCAATAAAAATTGACGAAGAAAAGAAACACGCAGATGTGTACTTAAAACCTGATCAGGTATCGTTAGCTATTGGTAAAGGCGGGCACAACATACGTTTGGCTGCAAGGCTTACCGGCTACGAAATTGA
>JABDCA010000014.1:0-62003 GCA_013288345.1 Bacteroidota bacterium
CAAGCTCTTTACGCATTTCGTAATTATAGGCAAAGCGCAGCATAAAGTTTTTGCCAAGCACCACTTCTAAATTAGGGGTTATATGGCGCATCAATTTATCGGCAAATGTACCTGCCCCGTTTTGAGGAATAGCTTGTTGGGTAAGCGGGTTTACGGTTGCAGTATCGGTCGGGTCAAGGTAAGTAAGGTCCCATTTTTGTAAATGATCGAAGGTGGCTCCAAAGCGGAAAGGTGCATGGGCAAGTTTATAGGCAACACCAATGGTAGTATTGAAAGGCATAGCTTCATAATCGCCTGTGGTATATTCTTTTAACTGCGAGCCTATATTCTGAATAACTGCACCTATGTATAGTCTCTTATTCGGGCTCACATACGAACCACCAAGATCAATGGCAAAGCCCGATGAGTAATACTGCTGAAGGTGTGATGTTATACCTTTAAAATTCACACCCATGCTAATGGTAGAATCTTTAAGTGGCTGGCCATACCCCACATTAAAAAGGTATTCGCTGGCAATAAAGGAACCGGTAATGTTGCCTGCAAAATCGGCCTGGGTAAAAGTGCCATAGTCAATGTACTTTAAACTTGCATCGAGGGTTGCAGTTTGGCCAAATAAACCAAAACCCTTTATGGTATGGGCCACCGAAAAGTAGCCATAGTCGATACCTGCAAAGTAGGGCATGTAACTAATTACCGCATGGTTGTTTAACGAACTATCAAGTATAGCCGGATTTGTGGCTGCAAGGCTAAGATCACCATCGCGTACGGCAATAAAATTACCACCCAGGGCAGTTGCCCTTGCCGATACAGGTAATTCAAGAAAATTGAATGTACTGGTTCCGCCTATTTGAGCGAAAACTGAAAAGTGAAAAATGAAAAGTGAAGAGCAGAGTATGATTTTTTTTAACCGCATGAGTGTTATTTTCTCAATAAACGCCATTTAAGCGATTTTATTTTGTCATTTTTCTTCCGCCACGAATTACACTAATTAAAACCTCCTGAATACATTTATTGTATTAAGAATTCGTGAAATTAGTGTCACAAATGCATTAAACAGCCTTTACCTTTGCATTTACCATAGCAGCAATGGTCTTGCCTATTACAGCAGGAGAATCAACTACAGTAATACCACAATCGCGCATAATTTTCATTTTGGCTGCTGCAGTATCTTCAGCACCACCTACAATTGCACCTGCGTGGCCCATAGTGCGGCCCGGAGGAGCTGTTTGGCCGGCAATAAAGCCTACAACAGGCTTAGTTCCATTAGCTTTTATCCAGTTAGCTGCATCAGCTTCCATGGTTCCGCCAATTTCGCCTATCATTATAATTCCTTCAGTACCGGGGTCTTTCATCAGCAATTCCACCGCTTCTTTGGTAGTGGTGCCAATAATGGGGTCTCCGCCAATACCAATGCAGGTCGATTGTCCAAGGCCAGCTTTGGTAACCTGGTCAACAGCTTCATAGGTTAAGGTGCCAGACCTTGATACAATACCTATAGTACCCGGTTTGTGTATAAAGCCAGGCATAATGCCAACCTTAGCCTCACCGGGGGTAATAACACCCGGACAGTTAGGGCCTATTAAACGGGTGCTTTTATCTGATAAATACGATTTTACTTTTACCATATCCTCAACCGGAATGCCTTCGGTAATACACACTACCAGCTTAATACCGGCTTCGGCAGCTTCCATAATAGCATCGGCAGCAAATGCAGGCGGAACAAATATGATAGATACATCGGCTCCTGCATCTTTAACTGCATCGGCTACGGTGTTAAACACCGGCTTGTCGAGGTGCTTGGTACCGCCTTTACCTGGGGTAACACCACCTACTACATTGGTTCCGTATTCTATCATTTGTTGTGCGTGAAAGGTACCTTCTGTACCTGTAAAGCCCTGCACTATTACTTTCGATTTTTTGCTTACTAAAATGCTCATAGTTCTTTATTAGACAATTATTGAGCAAATATAAATAAATTAAGAAACTGCACCTACAGGATAGCAGAATGCCACAAAAACACTAAATCACAAAATCCCACAAAACTATTTGGTGTGTATTTCTTTGTGCTTTAGTGTCTTAGTGGCAGGTTTTAGTTTTTACTCCTGTATTCAATATTCGATACTCATTATTTCACTTGGCTTTGGCACAGGTCAATGCATCTATGTGTCTATTACCTAAATATTACCTTTTCACCTTACGTGCCACCACTTTACCTATTAAACAGCAAATACTTGCCACAAAAACACGAAATCACAAAATCCCACAAAAGCTTAACGTATATTTCAAAGCCCCTTTAGGGGTTTGGGGCGAACATCAAACTGAAATCCTACAAATATTTAGTGTGTATTTCTTTGTGCTTTTGTGACTTAGTGGCAGATTTTAGTTTTCACTTCGTTCTTCAATATTCCTTGTTCGATATTCTACTTGAATTAAAGCCCTTTTAGGGGTTTGGGGCTAAGCACAATTACATAACTTTGTGTTCTAATGAAAAACATCATCCTCGACGATACCATAGTAGCCCTTTCTACCCCATCGGGAGTTGGTGCCATTGGCGTTATACGTTTGTCGGGGCCACAGGCAATAAGCATTAGCGAAAAGATATTCCCCGCGCTTAAGTTGCACGAAGCAGCCAGTCACACTCTGCATTTCGGTCTGGCAATGGATGGTAAAGAAGTGGTTGACGAAGCCGTTGCGGGTTTGTTTAAAGCTCCAAAATCGTACACCTGTCAGGATGTGGTAGAAATATCATGCCACGGTTCAGCTTTTATTATTCAGCGCATATTGCAATTACTTATAAAACATGGTGCACGCCCTGCCAAGCCGGGTGAGTTTACCATGCGTGCATTTTTAAACGGGCGTTTCGACCTATCTCAAGCCGAAGCTGTGAGCGACCTTATAGCATCGGAAAGTGAAGCTGCACACCACATTGCCATGAACCAGATGCGGGGCGGCTTTTCGGGTGAACTGAAACAACTGCGGCAAAAACTCATGGACTTTGCATCACTTGTGGAACTGGAGCTCGACTTTAGCGAGGAAGATGTGGAGTTTGCCAACCGTGCACAACTGGTAGGCTTACTTACCGAAATGCAAAGCAAAATAGAAAAACTGTCGGAGTCATTTCGCTTGGGTAATGTATTAAAGAACGGTGTAGCTACCGTTATTGCAGGCAGGCCCAATGCAGGCAAATCGACCTTATTGAATAATTTACTGAACGAAGAACGAGCCATAGTAAGCGATATACCCGGCACCACCCGCGATACTATTGAAGAAATAATAAGCATACAGGACATTGCTTTCCGCCTGACCGACACCGCAGGTATACGCCATGCAGCCGACATTATAGAACGTGAGGGGGTGGAACGCACCATGCAAAAAATAAAACAGGCTGCCATTGTGCTTTACCTTTTCGATGCTGAAGAGATGAGCGCCAAAGATGTATTAGCAGACATAAAGAAATTAGGCAATAGCGAAAGCATAGCAATTATACCGGTTGCAAACAAAACAGACATGCTGACGGAGGTTGAGGCTAAGGCTAAGTTTAAGGAAATAAAAAACATACATTTCATCTCAGCCAAAAGCGGCAAAGGCATTGAAGAACTGAAAAACCATTTATATACCACTGCCCTACAAGGTGCAACCATTAAAGAAAGTGTGATACTAACCAATAGCCGCCACTACGAAGCATTACAAAGCACGCTGCAAAACATTGGCAACGCTAAAAAGGGAATTGAAACAAAACTATCGGGCGAATTAGTTGCATCGGATATTCGAAGTGCCCTATCTCATTTAGGCGAAATTACAGGCGAGGTTACAACCAATGATCTGCTTGGTAATATCTTCAGCAGGTTTTGTATTGGGAAGTGAATTTGCTTGCTTATATACTGTTGTACTTTAAAGATAAATGAGGAAGCATGGCTTTCAACTGTTCAGCATTTCCCTCATCCCATTTATCTCCTTTAGGCTCAAGGCTACGTATCATTTCATCGGGTGGTATATCTTGTTCCATCAACTCTTTATATGCCTGATTAGCGCAGTATTGCAATCCCTCCCATTCATCAGTCTCAATATCTATATTAGACAAAGAATCAGGGCTCTTAATTGCACCCTCAAAAATCATCTCACCTTGCCCGATTAACCAGCTTCTAAAATCAATAAACGCATCATCAGAACATCCACCATTAATAACATATGCCGCAGCCCATAACTTCCATGTATATGCCTTGTCAAGTTTATCATTGAATATTTCATTAAACTGCATTATATATTCGGGGGATTCTGTCTTCAATAAGGCAACAAGTTTTTGGCATTGTATTTCATAATTATTTGAAGCAATATTTCTGGCCTTTTCTATTTTATCCCAAAAAAGCTTTTCGGGGGTTTGCTTATAAGATTCAGAAGGCTTGCCATATAACTCACTCCCATAATACCTTTTGACAAAGTACATAACAATGGCAAAAAAAATAAGTAGCCAATATTTATATTGTATAATATCCATTATATAATATCTTCAGCAGGTTTTGTATTTGGAAGTAGAAGCCCTCAATTATGTCTAAGAATAAATAAACTTCTTGTTTTATCGGTTTCCCTTTCAATGATTTTTTCTGCTAATTCCAATATTATTTTTTCCTTCGCGCCTAAGTTTTCCCCTCCCTTACTAGTTACTTCCTCATTTTGCTTGTATGTCATGGATGTCATCTCTTCAAGTTTTGCCCGGAATGATTTATGATTTTCGTCTTGAGGGTTAAGGTAAAGAATCAGCTTATAATGCAACTCCCTAACCTTTTGTGCTTTTTCATTTCCCAAGCTAAAGTTTTTTACTTTTTCATCTTTATTATCACTTGCAGGATTTCCGTAGAGATAATAGTGATATGCTGCACCGGCCTTTTGGGATAAATACTTACTCAATGTATCCCTAAAGTCATCAATCCATTTAACTCTTGACGACTTCACAATATTAGTTTTAATTTGGAGTAGGGCAAGTACACCTCCAATAACAACGACAAAATATGGGGCTAACTCTTTTACCAAACTTCCAGATAATAAACTATTATGATTTGAACAACAATAGAGCATACTAATATTAAAACTAATTAGGTTTAGTGATTGGAAATACAAAGCTATCAGTTTATAAAGGTAAAATTATGTTTATACATAACAACTAGAAATGGACTTAAAATTCGTGTCCTATTTGCATCTTGAAAGATCAAGGACTTGTTAGAGGCTAAATCGCAGAGGTTTTGTATTGGGAAATAACCTAAAAAGCAAATACTCCTTTTAACAAATGGGCTTTGCTTTTCCCGGGTTTATTATAGATAGTATTATAAGGCCGGCAGATATACCGAAGAACACTCCAAAAACAAAATCTGGCAGCTTTAAATAATGTTGCATAAAAGTATTAGCTGCGGTACATAATGCCCCGGTTATAAAATACATCTTGCGCCTCTTCTCGTTTTTCATATTTTGCTCGATTATATTCTGTAAAGATACGATTCATCTTGCTTTAGCAGGGTTTATATTGGGAAATAATAACATGTAACAGTATATTATATATTTCATATTTTTGAAATAATTAACCATATACCACTTATGAAACAATCATTAATTGCCTTATTATCTGTTTCACTTTCCTTTAATGCATGTGCACCGCAAAAATCAATTACAAATGGTTTTACAAATAAAGCTGAGGCTCAGAATAAAATCAAAAATGGGTTAAAGGAGGGTAAGTGGATTGAATACCTGGATAAAAATGAAGTTATTATAGCAGATACCAATGCAGCACTCTTATACTATCTTACCTTTTATAAGGCAGGTAGCCCTTGCGGAATAAAAAGAGAATATTATAAGAACGGAAAATTATATAGTGAAGCTACTTTCATTAATGGTAAACTGAATGGAGTATCGAAAGGCTATTATGAGAGTGGAGGCTTATTGTTTGAAATCCCCTTAAAAGACGGCAAACAAAATGGAGTAACAAAAATGTACCATGAGAACGGGAAATTACAGTTTGAAACTAATTTTATTGATGGCAAACTCATCTCATCAAAACACTACGATGAAAACGGAGTTGTTATAGGGCAGCAATTTTCACCTGACAGTAACTTTAGCAAGAAGGAGAAAGAGGCGCTTGAATATTTACACAGGCAGACAGATACTAACCTTACCTCAAAGGGCAAAAGCAATAAAGGGTTTACAAAAATTGGCACTCAGATCTGGACAACAAAAAATCTTGATGTAACTACATTCAGGAATGGTGACCCGATATACGAAGCTAAAACTAAAGAAGATTGGGAAAGTGCAAGTAATGCAGGCAACCCGGCTTGGTGTTATTATGCGTGGGACTCTACATATGGGCATAAATATGGCAAGCTATATAATGGGTATGCGGTACAAGATAGCAGGGGTTTAGCACCACAGGGCTGGCATATACCAAGTGATGACGAATGGATAATTTTAATTAAGTATTTAGGAGGAAGCCAATTAGCAGGTAATAAGATGAAGAGCCCATCAGAATGGAGTGGTAATAACAATGGTAACAACATCAGTGGTTTTTCAGCCTTACCTGCTGGTCAATGTTTTGATGGTACACCTATGAATATTGGCGAAACTGTATACTTTTGGTCGACAACGGAATATAGCCATAATGATTTGATGGAAACCTTCCTGCAAAATGGTGAAAATGATTTGTATCGTAGCGATTATGGCGCGAAGACTTTTGGTCATTCGGTACGTTGTATCAAGAATTGATAATTGATTCGTTAAAAACAATATTCTTCAGCAGGTTTTGTATAGGGAAGTAAAAGACCCAAGGCAATAAAAAATAAGTGCATTCGTTAATTGAGTAAACCAATCCAAACCACTCATGTTTACTAAAAAAAGAATACCCCTATTAATTGCATTTATTTGTTGCCTGGAAGTAATAATTTATTTCTGGGCAGTTTGGACAACAGAAGCAGAATTTGTTTTTGACAAGTGTGCCCGCAATGCAGGCAGGGTATCATCAGCTATTATTCTCCTCACACTATTAATGGTTGGCCGTTATGGCCTTAAAGCAATATATAATGATGATAAGAAAAAGGATTCTTTCCGGATTTTAATAACCATGTTTGCTGTCAATCATCTGATTCATTTGTTTTATGTATTTCAGCGCTTCAAAAGCCACGCTGCGGTTCTCAGTATAGCTGAGAACCTACATGGTTTCATTACTTTTATTTGCATTCTAATCATTCCATTCATTCTTTGGACCTTTAAAGATCTAACCAGGCTGCTCTATTTTGGCATCATACTTCATTTACTCAATGTCAGTTACTTCATTTGCGAAACCTTTTTAGGCAAGGTAAAACCCGATCACCCAGCCTATCATAATCAGTTTGGAATAGTTATAATAACTGCTGCTTGTATCTATATCATGTATAGAGTTTTCCGCGAAAACAAACGAAGTTTACAATCGAAGTAGTAAAGCAATAAAAGCGATAAAAATCGCAGCATAAAAAGCCAATACAATACTGGACATAACAACACCGGCAATGGCAAAACCTAATCCTCTATATGAGTCAGAATTCTTTTTAATAAATTTAATAGCCCTGACACCATTAACAAAACCTGTAATAGAAAAAATAGTCCAAAATATAAAGCCGAATATAATATACGCAGCTAGTGATGAATCATCTGCACCCGGAGGATATATAGTATAAATCCCTAATGGAATCATTATTATAGGCAGCAATACAACGCAAATACCTAACCAAAAACTTGTCATTGCCTTCTCATATACCTGCTTATTATTCTCAGTCTTTTTTTGTAAAGAGTCACTTACAGCTTTAACGAGTTGTGTTATTCCTTTCGTTAAAAATTCTTTTTTTATCTTATTTGATTTACTGGCAATTGCTATAGTTTTATTGGGTATTAAAGATGGTTGCAAATTTATTTCAGTTAACGGTAACACCGTATTACCGACTGCAATTGTTGGTGAATGAGCATTAAGCTTTTTTTCAGGGGTTATTTGATGGATAGCTTCTATTCTTTGATTTGTTTCTATAGAATAACCCGGCAGATATTTCCGCTTTGTTATATTGCATGAAACAAATACTAATAATAGAATCAACAAACAGAATCTTCTCATAGTGGTTTATCTGTATCAAATATACTGTTTCTACTACAAAACACAAAAGCAAAAGTAATACCAAGCATTACCTTATCTCACAAACCTTTAAGTTTACCAAATGCTATTCACCGCCAAATCGAGGAGTGTTCTATTCAAGGTATTTGCAGTTATCTTTTTGTTAACTGCCATTTATCATGTAGTGGGCATGTTTGTAAAAATCAATGATTCGCCGATATGGAGGCATTTGCTTTTTGTGGGTATAAATTTGTTTTGCATATATGGCTTTTTAAAGCGGCCCAACTATTTCGTTTATTTATTTACGCTTCTACTTATTCAGCAGTATTATAGCCATGGCACTAGTTTGGTTCAGTTATGGATTAATAAGAACCAACTAGACTGGATAAGCATTTTCGACCTGCTGATACTACCCATAGCCCTAATTTGCTTGATAGAGGATTCGAGGGTAAAGCAACAGTAGTAGAAGGTTTGGCACCCTGCCAATTTTAATTTCCCCTGAAAAATTTGCAAATCAAATTGGGTTTACTACATTTGATTTAACAAGGGTAAAATATTAACTGCCACAAAATCATAAAAATGAAAAAAACATTATTGAAAACTGCAGCAATTATTGCATTAGGATTTGGCTTGAACGCATGTACTAAACCAAGTACCACTGCAACAACCACATCAACTACTCCATCATTTACAGCAAGCATGAATGGTACCAGCACAACCTTTACAGGTTCTGCAACATTAGGTACAAACTATATGACCATTATAGGAACAGGAACCAACTACACAATTAAAATATATGACCAGTTGCCAATTAAGGTTGGTACTGCTGTTGCTCTCGGAGCTCCCGGAGGTACTTATGCAGCAGTTACTACAGGCTCAGGCCAATCATGGAGCACCAGCAGTAGTGCAACCGGTACACTTACCATTACTACTTACGATACTTCAAACAAATTAATTACCGGAACTTTTAGCTTTAATGCTACAGGTTCAAGCAATCTGGCTGTTACAAGCGGCTCTTTTGCCAACATAACATACTAATACAAAAGCTTTTAAATAAAAAGGGACGAAGCGCATTATTGTGTTTCGTCCTTTTTTTATTTTTATATACTTCAACTTATTTCTGTACCACTACTTTCCCTTCCGATACAAGCTGGTCTCCGCTTTCGGTCATTACCCTATAAAAGTAAACGCCTGTTGCTTTAGAGCCAAGGTCAATTGTTAATTGCGAATTGAATGTTGATGATTGCGAATACACTTGTTCGCCAAGCATATTGTAAACGCTCACCTGCAATTTTCCGTTGTCTGTAGCCAGGTAACCATTGTCAATTTTCATTGTAAACGAACCATTGTTTGGGTTAGGATACACTTTTACATCGGTATTGCTTATTATGTTTTGCACTGATGTAGGTGAAAAGCTCGGCACATTAATATTATCGAGGTAAATAATATTACCCCATCCTGAACGGCTTTCGAACGAGAACATAACATCGGATTGATTATTTAATGCCGCCAGGCTAACAGAGTCTCTCCTCCAGGCACTGGTGTTAGGTGGCACAAAGCATTTGCCCCTTGTTTCAGTAACCACATCGGTACCGGCTGAAGTGGTGCTACCTGTAGTGCAAAGTGCTGACCCACCCTTTAAATAGATATTATGCCATGTACCGCCGCAATTGGTTGAATAATAAACAGCGAGTGTATCGCCGCTTGTACTACTGCTTGGTTCATAAGCTACATCAAACGACATTTCAGCATTGGTAACTCCGGTAAAGCTATAAGCAGGAGTATAAATTTGTTGTCGTTGTCCCGAAATATTAGATACGTTACCACAGTTGGCAGGGAAATACATACACTGCGTACTGTTATATCCTACACTTGTAGCTAACTCCCATGCGCTGTCGGTAACAACCGGGAAATTCATGGCCCAACCGGTAGGCGGAAAAGTTGCAGACTGGAATGTTTCGCTCAGCGGCAATGATTGAGTGGTTGTAGCTAATACATGAATATATCCGGCAACAGTAACAGAATCATGCCCTGTGGTTGAGTTAACTACTTCTTTAACATAGTAAGTGCCAGGGCTATTATACACAATACCTGTAGGATTTTGCACCTTAGCGCTCGAAGGGGTAGCACCCTGAAAATCCCATCTCCATGCATTTAGCGTACCAGACGATGTGGTTTTATCGGTAAAGTTAACCGACATACCTGCACAGCCCGTTTGAATATTTGAAGTAAATGCTACCTGAACAGGGCTGCATGGCATTAAAGCATTAAAGGCCGCAGTGTTTCCATTAAAAACATCAATATCAACACTTCCGCTGATACCTGAAACAGTACCTGTCCATGAGTATTGGTTAAATATCCATGTGCTCCATGAACCGGTTGTACTTGGTGCAGCATTGGGGTTACCCGAATCAGTTGCTATCCAAAGGCCATATTTAGTTGCAGCAGCCTGCATTAAGGAAGAGTAACTACCATCGGTATAAATAATAGGTGCAATGCCAGTCGAATCCTGCACCTCTTTACACCATGCTACTACCCAAGCAGTCAACGTTGCACCACCCAACGTTGAAAGAGCAGACTCGCCAGGGGTATCTTCCACATCGAGCATGGGAGGCATTTCACAATTTGAAATATATTTTTTAGCGATCTTCAAAAAATAAGCAGCCTCAGAGGCCGCACTGTTTTGAACAGGGTTACAAAAATGGTAAGCGCCCATTTTCATTCCGGCTGCTTTGCCGTTTGTCATATTACTTACAAAACTGCCATCGGCTATACTTATGCTTTCAGAAGCTTTGGCATAAGCAAATGAATATGGCTTGGGGTCAGCTTTCACGCTTGTCCAGTTAGGGGTACCCTGATACGATGAGATATCAATACCAAATATACTTTGCGCCTGAAGCCCCACACATGAAACAGCAAATGCAGAAATAGCGAGTAATTGTTTTTTCATAAGGAATGATATTACTTAACCGGTTCAATTTTCTCAATACACTTCCAACCCTTACCATTTATGTAATAGGTTACTTTAAATTTCTTTTTGGCATACTTGCGCGCCACTTCATATTGCTGCGCATCCTCTACTCTTACAATCAAGTCTTTGTACTCTTGATTTATTTCAAAGCTTCTTCCTGTTTCATCTTCCTTGTCTTTTATAAGAACCAGAAAAACTCCGTCAACAGTAACAGCACACTCATCGTTAAAGGCTTGCGCTTTTGTTATTTTACCTGTAACCGTTTTCGATTCGGTAGCTGTTTGCCCGAAAGAAGTGAAGCCTATAAAAGCCAGGATCACTAACAGGATTCTTGATTTTTTCATAAATATAATTTTAGATAACAGGGATTAAAACGTATTATTTCAACAAAACTTAATTCAAATATACCCGATGAACGTAAAAAACAAACTTGCTCAAAACATATTACCTCCTGACTATTTCTGAACTACCACCTTACCTTCCGCAATAAGCTTATCACCACTCTGGCTCATTACGCGGTAAAAATAAAACCCTCCTGCTTTTGCATCAAGATCTATTTGTGTTGTGCCTGGGTTGACAGAAGCGTGATAAACTTGTTGGCCTAACGCATCATATATTTCTATGTTCGTAATTCCTAATTCGTAATTCGTAATTTCTAAATTGAATTGGCCTTTGTTCGGATTAGGATATACTTTAACATCAGTGCTGTTTATAATATTCTGAATTGCAGTAAGGGTTGGAGATGACACATTTATATTATCGAGGTACATAATATTACCCCAGCCAGAGCGGCTTTCGAATGAGAACATAACACTCGATTGGTTATTTAATGCAGTAAGGCTTATTGAATCTCTCCTCCAGGCTGCTGTACCTGCAGGGGGTACAAAACATGTACCCCTGCTGGATGTAACCACATCGGTGCCCTTACCGGTAGTACTGCCTGTAGTGCAAAGGGTAGCTCCACCTTTCAAATAAATATTTTTCCAGGTATTACCACAATCAGTAGAATAATAAATAGCAAGCGTGTCGCCACTTGATGTACTGCTTGGTTCGTATGCCACATCAAACGACATTTCGGCATTTGTAACACCGGTAAAGCTCACGTCGGGTGTATAAATCTGCTGTCTTTGGCCCGATATATCAGATACATTACCGCAGTTAGCAGGAAAGTACATGCACTGAGTGCTGTTATAACCATCACTGGTACAAAGCTCCCAGGCGCTATCAGTTGCAACCGGGTAATTCATTGTCCAGCCTGTTGGCGGGAAGGTAGCAGACTGGAATGTTTCGGTTAAAGGCAATGAAGCCGATGGTATTACATTAATATAAGCGGTACTTGTAATTGAATCTTTTCCGGTGGTAGAGGTTACTACTTCTTTTACATAATAGGTACCTGATGAAGCGTAAGTTATGCCTGTAGGATTTTGCACCTTAGAAGTAGCGGGGCTGCCTCCCTGAAAGGTCCAACTCCAGCCATTTACAGTGCCGGTAGATGTGCTCTTATCGGTATAATTAACGGTCATTCCCGGGCAACCCGATTTAACGTTAGAAGTAAAGGCAGGTGTAACAGGAACTGTGGTGCAACCTATAAGTGTCATAAATTGTGCTGAAGAACCATTGTAAACATCAGCATCGGCACCACCGCTGCTGCCAAGGCCGGGTATAGTAGCAGTAAATGAATATTGCTTGAAAGCATATGTTGTCCATGAGCCGGTAGCAGGCGCCACTGTTGTGCTGCCATCCGGGTCGGCAATCCATATCGGGTAACCATTCAGCGAACTATTAAGGAATGCAGCATACCCACGGGTGGTATACAACACAGGTACAATACCCGTTGCATTTTGTACCGTTGTCATCCATAATTGAACCCAAGCGGTTAATGTTGTGCTATTAAATGCGCTCGACAAAGCCGGCCCGCTGGAAGGATCTTCTAAATCTAACACAGGAGGCATTTCGCAGGCTTTTATGTATGTACCGGCTACACTCAAAAAGTAATTTGCTTCTGCACTGGCTGTTTGATTTTCGGCATCATTAAAATCGTATGCTCCCATATACATGCCTGCCGTTTCTCCTGTAGTAATGTTCGATACAAAATCAGGATCAGTATAAGTAGTGCCTTGTGTAGCTTTGCACCAAGCATAGGTATAGCCGTTTGCTTTTACTGTATTCCAATTAATAGGGTCATCGCCATGGTAAACATCGGTACCTAGTATAGTTTGTGCATAAACTCCATTCGTAAATGGTAAACTAAAAATTACAAATGCTGAAATACAGAGTAAGTATTTTTTCATGTATACAGGAATTTATTTAACTGGTTCAATTGTCTTGATACACTTCCAACCTTTGCCGTTTACATAGTATGTAATTTTAAATTTCTTATTTACATACTTAGGATTTAACTCGTATTTGTCTTTGTTCTTAATAAGTATATCCTTGTACTGCTCATTTATTTCAAAGCTTGTACCGGTTTTATCCTGCATGTTTACTATCAACACCAATGGGGTATCACCTACTGTTATTCTGTATTGGTCGTTGTATGGGCTTACCGCCGACATTACACCCGTAACAGTTGTAGATTCGGTTTGTGCAAAAGCAGTTAATCCTATAAAGGACAAAAGAATCAGAAGGAGCTTTGATTTTTTCATTGAGTATAATTTTTCAGGGCCAAGGTTAAAAACTACTTTAGGTCATGTTGAGCATGTCGAAACATATTCCAACAAAAAACCGATACCAAATATATTCATTACAAGGCCAAAAAACAAGTGGCCTCTTGTTAAATCCTTCGAATGTCAAAAAACCAGCACTCAGGCATTATCAATTTGACTTATCAATTACTGCTAAATCATGCCTAAAACTACAACTGAACTGATTTAGGTATGTATTTAAGCATAGTATTAATAAAATAATTGGATTATTAACTAAATGAAGAAATTTGGTGAAAATTTGAAAGAAACTACAACCAACTGATACTAAATACATTACTTTTCTGTTTTCATAAAAACAGAGCTCATTTTCAATTCGTTCAGTTACCATATTTCGTTATATAGAATAGTACCGGCAATTTATTTTTGAACCTTTTTGTATCTTATATGTAGTATTAGCATTATAGTGATTAGTAGTTAGTTAGAACAAAGTATGTTTATTCAGTATTAATAGTTTTATAAAGAAGCGGGGATTATGAGGAAAGCAACGATCTTATTATTTATACTAAGTGCATTGCAGGGCTACTCACAGTCGAAGCCTGATACTGTAAAAAAAGAAAAAGCCCTGAACATATTTTTAGATTGTGGTTATTGCGATATGGATTTTTTGCGCTGCGACATACCCATTGTGAATTATGTACGCGACCGTAAAGAAGCCAATGTAGATATTGTAGCATCGGCCGAACAAACAGGTAGCGGTGGCGAGGAATTTACTTTTGTATTTATAGGCCAGGGCAAGTACAAAGGGCAGACAGATACTCTCCGAACAAATACAACCATGTTGGTTACAGAAGAGGACCAGCGCAAGGCCATTGCACAAACGCTTAAAATGGGGCTTATCCGCTATATTGCACAAACACCATATTCGAGCAAGCTAAACATATCGTTCACCAAAGACAGTACACTAGGCATGAACTGCCCGGCACCGCCTGCCGATAAATGGAAATCGTGGGTATGTACCGTAAACCTGGGTGGAAACCTTAACCAACAGGAGCTTACGCAGCAAGTAATGTTCACGCCATCCATTAATATATCGAAAGTTACTCCGGAATGGAAAATGGGTATAAACGCAAATAGCTTATATATGAATAACACCTATAATATATCGGGCCAAACAGTAGATGCTATTATGCGCACCGAATCGTTCAACGGTTTTTTTGTAAAAAGTATGGGTGAGCATTTTTCAAGCGGTATGGTTGGGGGTATTAACACATCCACAGTAAGCAACTTTAAACTACAGGAAAAAATTGGCCCTGCCATTGAGTACTCTATATTCCCTTATAGCGAGTGTACACACAGGCAACTGCGCCTGCTCTATTCAGTTTATGGTATTGATAATAGCTATGTTGATACTACCATTTTAGGAAAGATACACGAACGCCTGGGTGCAGAGGCATTAACGCTCTATTCGCAATACAAACAAAATTGGGGTTCGCTAACGGCGCAAATAACTGCCTCGCATTATTTTTACGATCTGAGAAGATACGAAGTAAATATGAACGTAAACGCCAACGTAAACCTGTTCGAAGGTTTTTCTTTGGGTTTCTTTGTATCGCTTAGTCTTATTCACGATCAAATATATTTACCGGCTATAGGGCCAACCGATAATGATATTTTGCTAGGCCTTCAGGCGCTGGCTACTACTTACAATTTTAGTTCGGGCTTACAGATAACTTACACCTTTGGTTCTATTTACAACAACATTGTAAACCCAAGGTTTAACTTGCAGTTTCCTTATAATTGAGAAGGTCTAATCACTCAACTTGTCAATTATGATCAGTGCGGCAATCCCCCAATATATATATGCCCAGTATTTCATCTTTATCCAGTAAAACTGATGCTCCACTTCTAATTTCTTTTTATTCCCTTCATTGTCCTTATAATAAGATTCACAAGTAAGGTAAGTCCATATGCCGGCAACCAATAAACCAAATGCTATGCCGTAAGCCATTGGTACTTTATTAAAAGACCCTCCAAAATTTCTTTGCAAAATGCCTAATAACATTGCAGTACCAAATACACTAGTAACTGCATATACTGGGACAAGTATGCCTTTATTCTTCCATTGATACGGTACTAACATTTTTATTTCATTTATTGAGTAAATCAAATATACAAAATATGTAATCTTATATAATTCATTAAATACTATTGATATATTTGAAAATAGAATAGCTCGTAATGGAACCTATAAACTTTACTCCCTTCCCTACCCTTGCTACTGAAAGGCTGGTGTTGCGCCAGATGACCCATGCTGATGCCGCTGATGTATTCAAGCTTCGTGCCGACCCAAGCGTATCGAAGTATATTGCCCGCGAACCTTACACAAAGCAGGAAGAAGTCACTGGCTTTATTGATAAAATAACCAAAGGCATTAACGATAACGAATGTGGCTATTGGGCTGTTGCACTTAAAACAGATAACAAATTGATAGGGACATGTTGCATATGGCACATATCACAGGAACACCAACGTGCAGAGATCGGTTATGAGCTGCATCCCGACTTTCAGGGTAAGGGAATAATGAGCGAAGCTTTACCTATGTTACTAAACTTTGGGTTTAAAACTTTAAATCTTCACTCCATTGAAGCGGTAGTTTATCCGAAGAACATGCAATCGATACGATTACTGGAAAAATTCGGCTTTGTGCGCGAAGCCTATTTTAAAGAGAACTTTCGTTTTCACGATAAGTTTCAGGATACGGCCATTTATAGCCTGCTTACACAGAATTTTATTAAGTAGGTATCTCTGCGTACTTGCCTCTTCCCCTTAAGAACCAAATTAATGTCATGTCGAGCTTGTCGAAACATTTTCAACTTAAAAGGTCTTCGACAGGCTCAGACGGACTAACGTCAAACCGCGCTCGGGGTTTTAGGGCCGAAAATAAAAAAGCCCCACATTTCTGCAGGGCTCTTTTAATTAGATCAGTAATTCGGAATTAAACGTGCTTTACGTTAACAGCGTTTAAACCTTTTTTACCTTCTTGTACTTCAAATTGCACTTTATCGTTTTCACGTATAGGTGATTGCAAGCCTGATGAGTGAACGAAGATTTCCTCTCCGCTTCCGTCAACTTTAATAAATCCAAAACCTTTGGTGTCATTGAAGAATTTAACTACTCCTGTTTTCATTGTGTTGTTTGTTGTTGTTATTAATAGGTTACCGGCAACTACTTTAGTTACATGTGCCCTATTTTATTAGGCTGCAAAGATACGCTATTTATCCATACCATACCCATAATATTAAAATAAGCCCATAATTAGCCTTGTTTTAGGGGTATTTTAGCCTTAACCCTGCAATTGAAAAAAACTTATACTTTTAGGCTTTCCAATTAACCTGAACCATGAAATTGAAAGCCAAAAACATCATTTTACCTGCCCTTTTAGTAGTATTTACCATTGTTGAAGCCTATTCACGCGCCGGTGGTGCCGGTGGCTCACATAGCAGCAGCGGTGACGGAGGTGGTTTTGGTGGTAGTGGCTTTGGCAGCGGTGTTGCTATAGGCTGGCTTATAGGCAGCGGTTTCGGCCGTACTATATTACTTATCATAATAATAGGCTATATTATATATGCATTTAACAAAAGGAAGAATGGTGGTGGAACCGACCTTGAAAGTGGTATGTCTGGTGGGCCACAAGGCGCTCCTAAGCCAATAAGCCCCGATTTTTTTGCTGCTAACCAGAATTTCAACCAGGAGGCCTTTATTGCCAAGGTAAGCACTGCATTCCTTGCCATACAAGATGCATGGATGAACAAAAACCTGGGGAAAGTGCGTAAATGGATAAGTGATGGTGTTTATCAACGCTTCAATGCACAATTTACCATGATGAATGCCCTCGATCAGGTAAATACGCTCAGTAATATCAACATTAAACAAATACGTATAGAATCGGCTGAACAGGAAGGCGATTACAGCATTATTACAGCTTCGGTTTACTTTAGCGACGACGACAAGTTCATAAGCAAAAAATATCCTCAGTTCGATGAATCGTTTAGTGGCGATACCGCTACCGAATATTGGACATTTATTAAAAAGACAAGTGTAGCCGAAAAAGATTTATACCATACCAACAATTGCCCTAAGTGTGGTTACCCTATGAAGGATGATGCCGGCGATGTAAGCAAGTGCGAATCGTGTGGAACAGTTACTTACCTTGGTGATTATGACTGGGTACTTTGCGAAATAACACAGGAAGACGATTACAACCGTAATAACTACCGACTCGATAAGACCGATCCGAACCTGGCTCCATTATATGCAAATAAGGATGAACACTTCTGCATACAGTTAATGGAAGATAAGGCATCGAATGCCATTATGCAGTACTTTGTATCGCATACCACACACGACCTTAAATATGTACACCGCTTTACCAACGATGGCCTTTTTGCCCGTATTGAAGAAGCTGTTAAGGCACAGGAGAAATATGTATTCAACCGCTTGTTCCTGAACGAGGTGAGCATGATAAGCTGCATCCAGGCCGACGGCATGTGGTTGGTAACATTCAACATACTTTATTCATCGATGCGCTTAAAAGAAACCGAAGGACGCATTGTAGCTATTGATAATACCGTTATAGAGCGTTCACTGGCACTTACCCTTACCAAAAAGGTTGGAGCGGTGAACAAGACAGAACTGTGGAGTTTTGCATGCCCTAGCTGTGGTGCACCTTATACCGATACTACAACTACCAAGTGTGGCTATTGCGATGCACAGATAAACTCTGGCAGTAACGATTGGGTGATGGTTAATTTAAGCGAAGCGTAAGAATTCAATATCGAATAGCCAACAAGGAATATCGAAGGCCGAAGGCTAATACATGAGATTAATCGATATTTATTTCGATGTTCATCATTCCTTGTTCGATATTCGATATTTATCGAGGATGGCTGGTGCCTGACCTTACCTTAGGCGCTCCTTTGCACTTATGGCCTATTTTATAACCCTTGTTGGCAGGTATTAAATAAAACACTCCTACATTCAGGCTTGCATTAACGGCAGTAGTTGGTTTGTATGTGGCATAATAAGGCGAACTGCTATAATCTTGCCCCAGGCCATCAACACCTTTTATATCGGTAAAGCCATAAGTAACCCTGAAGTCGGTAAGTATAAACACGTAATCGGTTACACTGTATTTACCTCCAAAACCAAATACACCGGCAATATTACTTTTAGCAAAGTAGTTAGATGTACTGTAAGCCGGATTATATGTAGGATTAGAATAGCTAGCAGAATAATTAGCTCCGTTTATCATATCATATTCTATTCCCAGCTCAACGAACGAGCCCGAGTTGGTTTCGATGCAGGCAAGTATGGGTATTTGTGTAACCGTTAATGCAGTCTTCGAAGTATAGGATTGGTTTTTCAAATAAAGGTTACCATCAGGTAATACACCGCTATTGCTAAAGCTGCCACTATATGTCTGGCTAAGGGCAGCATACATTAAATTGGTTTCAATACCTATATTATCAGTAATATCAAATGCCAGGTGCAGGCCACCGTTGTATGATACCGAAATGGTCTTGTTCTCGGTATTGCCTGCGCTTGATGTATTTGAGTTCAATAACCAGAAGCTATCAACCCCTCCCCTAAGCCCTAATTCAATTGATTGGGCTTGCGCAAAAAAGGAAACTGCTAATACTGAAAGTGTTGCGATGTGTTTTTTCATAGAATCAAATTTAAAGTTTTTTTTGTAACGCTGAATTTGTGAGGCACTTACACTATTTAAATTTTTGGGCGTTCCCCTCCACTTTTTATCTTACGGAAGTCGGGTCGGGCTTTTCGCTACAAGTCCTCGCTACGCTGTGGGCTTTTCGCTTCTATCCCTAACGCAAATACACATCACATATGTAGATATTATTTGATTCCTAATTATTAATTACTTAACCTATTCATTTTGACTTAAAGTAATGATAAACTAAACTGTACCTGTACGCAATAATGCCATAAGATTGCTGCACTTACTTTGCTGCCGAAAACCTGATGTACAGGTTTAAACATATTAACCAATAAATTATCACATCAAATGAAAACAACAAAAAAGGAATCAACCAAGTCCTTCAACGAATTGCCAAGAGAAATGGATTCTATCCGTAATGGCTCTTTCTTCGGTATTGTAAACAGGGGCGTTCTTCCTCTGCAAACCGGCAACAGCCAATCTAACATCAACCCATTCTTTGGTTTCCAAAACCCGGCTAACCAATTCTCTTATGGCATCCCTCAATTCCCTAGCCCATACGGAGTACAACCTTTCACCTCTCCTTTTGGCCCTTCTTTCTTCCACACCTCAAATGGCTTCAGCCCAATGAACCACCCTTTCATGGGCTCTGCTTTTTCTCAAAACAACAATAACTCAAACCCTGCTTTTTTGGGCGCGCACGAAGTTAGCACCACCGTTAACATATCGGAAGACGATGATTCTTACACTGTAGAAATTACTGTACCGGGCTACAGGAATGAAGATTGCAAAGTAAAAGTAAAAGACAGCGTGCTGTATGTGTATGGCCGTCGCGAAATTGAAAAAGAAACTGCTTTTTACACACTTAAAGAAAACCGCAACACTTTCTTCGAACGTACCTTCTTACTTTCGAACGAAGTTGAAACCGAAGAAATTGAAGCCAATTGTGTTGATGGCATCCTTACCCTTATCCTTCCTAAAAAATCATCTGATTCTTTAGTAGAAAAGGAAATTGAAATTACCGAAGAGGAATTAGCGTAATCCCCAACAACCACTACATAAAAACCGGCGCCTTGTTATTGGGGTGCCGGTTTTTTATTTAGGCTGGCATTATCTAAAATGCCAATAAATTCCAATATGATATTAGGACAAGTACAGCAACTATACTTATAGTCCATACCACCTGGCGCTTTTCTACTTTATATATATTCCGTAATGGTTTCCAACACACTGCTGCCAGCATGCCGGCAAAGAAAAGGATTTGCAATAATGATGACGATACTGTTTCTTTTCTAAAAAAATTCACAACAGGAATATCTATTAGACTTATCCTCATTTGTATTATAAATGAACATATAGCAATACATAGGGTATATGCCATATATGCAGCCAGCAAAAACCATCCCCATTTTTTCCGCAACCAAAACAAAACTGTCGCTATAGGTGTTATAGCAAAAGGTACAAAAAAGAACACCATACTCATATCCCATTTTGCGCTAGAACTTCTAAACATAAATTCAAGCATTTCAAAACCATTCTTAAAAGAAATCACAAACATTGTTGCAAAGAAAAGGCTGAATAATAGTATTGCCCTATCAGGTGTAAGTGGTGTTTTTCGTATTGGATACATATCCTCTGCTAGCGACGAACCAGTAGACAACACCTTTTTACTAACGGCATCAATTTTTTCCTTCTGCTTTAACTCCTTGCTTTCAGCATCTTTTATTTCCTTATTTATTTCGTTGATCTGGTCATTGGTTAATCCCCTTCTTTTAATTTCTTGCTCAGCTGCAGTTATGGCGTTTGGTTCATAGCCATCATGGCTGCTGACTATTTCAAGTAATTGGGTATCGGTAAGCTTTTTAAATGATTCGAAAAAAGAATTGGCTTCCATTTACAGTGGTAAAATATTGTTGACCACTCAAATTTAATAAAATAGCAGAACCTTTAAGCCAGGGGGGGCCGGTAGGGGTTAGTTTTTATATTTTCTTACAAAAACAAAACATAACCCCTACCGATGGGTAAAGCCAACAGGCAATTACCTAATTCTTCGCATTAAGTTGCAGGAAGAATATTGTAAATATTGAAACAAAGAGCGAATTACAAAAAACAAAAACTATAATACTTAAAACACAGGCTGTTGAATCGCGATGGAGTCGCGTTCATCTATAAAGGGTAATTACACGCAGCCACTGTAAATCATACAGGGCAGGTAGTGGTAATTGAAAAGATCATGCTTTTCAAGTTTTATAACGGGAACAGTTTTCATGTTCTCTAAACGGTAGCATATAAATACCTCGGTAAGGAATTCGTGTATAGAACCAAACACTATGCAATTAATACGGTGAAGGTTTTGTAATAATATATTGAACATACGTGCCTGCCTCTGCACCCAAAAGTATAATGCTATCAACTGCCTTGCATAAGCGGTACCGGTAAGGTTTATGGCTGTAACGTATGTGGTAAAGGCTTTCATTTTATTTTTTGCGAATACGAATATGAGGATTATTTTCTTCAATTCCAAATTTTTAGCCCTAATTTTTTACCCCTAAGTTCGCTCAGCAATACACGCAGAGTTCCGCAGAGATATGGTATTATACGCTACTCCTTAATACCGATTCCTTTATATGTGAAAACCCTTGCAGCTATTGGGTAAATAATCGCTTCCCACTTACTGTATTCTAAAGCAGATGGATGCAGGCCATCATCGGCAATTAATTTTGGGTCATCCTTCATCTTCTGCGTTTCGGGGTAAATATCTACGCACTGCAAGCCCCTGTTCTTTGCTTCAGCCTGAATAATTGAATTAAAAGCTGCAATGCCTTTGGCTATGTCTCTGCCTTCGCTATACTGGGCCCCGGTGGGCGTTACTCCAAAATCGGGTATGGTTATTAATATAAGGTTCTTTTTATGAGGCAAACCACCCTGCACTTTATCTATTATATAGGTAAGGTTTTTATGAAAGGTACCCGAATCGACCCCTTGCACCCAATCGTTAACACCAATAAGCAGGGTAACAAAATCGGGTTTTATTTGTTCGAAAATGGGCAATTCACGGTCAATCACATCCTGGGTGGTCCAGCCATTGTGGGCAGGATTGGCGGATAGCTCAATTTGTACACCGGCATCATTCAGGTGCTTGGTTAATAACAGTGGCCATGCCTGGTCAGGATTGGCACCTGTGCAGCAAGTATATGAATCGCCAAGTGCCACATATTTTATGCCTCGTTTTTGCGCCACATTATTATTGGAACAAGCCATACTAAAAACTGCTAAAACTGTTATACCTATTGCGTTCATATAGCTATTTACGTATTTTAAACTTAAGCGGATTTCAGGGATAAAAAACAATGCAATAAATTTTTATCTGTTATAAAGCATTTTTTACCATCTTTGCAGCCCTAAAATGACTTCGTAGCTCAGCTGGTAGAGCAAAAGACTCTTAATCTTTGGGTCGTGAGTTCGATCCTCACCGGGGTCACATTATGGAACTGGTCGCCAATTTTGGCGACCTTTCTTTTTTTATAATCTTTAAATCTCTTGTAACAAATGAAATGTCACTTAACAATAAGCTTCCCTTTGGCAATGACATCTCCGGTTCCCGAAATAACTTTGTAGAAATACATACCCCCGGCCTTGCCATTTAAATTTATGGTGTATGCCGAATTACTGATTGACATCTGAGAATAATAAACCATTTGCCCCAACATATCATACACTTTTACAGATGTTTGAGCTGTTAACCGGGAAGATCGGAATTTGAAAACCCCTGTGGAAGGATTAGGATATACTGTTACATTTTCAGGCCACTCTGTAGCGGATGAATAGGATGCATAGTCAATAACTTCAAGCGCCGGTAAAACTGCATTATACCAGGTAATTCTTATCCAACCGTAAACGGTATCTTTTCCTACAAAAATCCTGATACCGACAAAGCCTGTATCTGAGTAGTTAAATTCGCCTGCAGAACAAGAAGGGACAGTAAAAGCAAAGTTCGAATAGTTCAGAACAAGTCCTGAATTTTCCCATATAGCCGTTTGATTAATGGAATCATTCTCGGGAAAGTTTTTTGCAAGGTTTAAAACAGTATCTATTATGGTAGTATTGGAACATGTGTCTGCAGCAAACCAAGCAATTTGTGCGGAATTTTGAGGAAGAATGTTATAGTTGTAAATATAGTGGTGTGACCCCATAAATACCTTAATCCCAATAATGCAATCTGTCACTCCATCTCCGTTCACATCAATCGGATAATTAACAGAACTGCCAAAATCTTCATAAAAAATGGTATCTTTCAATTCATAGTAATCATACGGAGTATACTGTCCTGCCATTATAAACTGGGCCTTGGAACCTTTATAAAAAAACACAACAGCAATAAGTAGTATAAAGTGGCGTAATGACATGTTTACAAAGTTAGTAAATACCTTGGAACCTAAGATATAGGCTCAATAAGCCATTGGGCACTGTCCTTTCAAAACGCATTGGATTGTATTAGGATTTATAAATTAGACTCATTATCAGATGAAGGTAACTGGTAATTAGAGAGCCGAAAAATATGCTTTAGATTCATGTATTCGCTTAAAATGCTCTATTAGAGGGTTCGACAATAGTACCCAAAGGGCCATATATAAATAAAGAGGGCTGGAATTGATTCCAGCCTTTTTCATTTTCAACTGGGACTGTGGTAATTATACAAGCAATCCTATATTTGTTATTCAATTTCTATTGTATTGAAAACCCTAGTATTAGTTTTTGCAATCTTTCTTTTTTCACTGGGCAACCTGTTTGCTCAGCACCATAAAGCCGATTCGCTTAAAGCGGCGTTGGCCCATTCGGCGCAGGATAGCAATAAAGTAAATATGCTGATAAGTCTTGCCGGAGAAACCGAAGGCACTAACCCCGACAGTTCATTATTACTCTCAAAGCAAGCCCTTACCTCATCACAAAGCATAAACTGGAAAATGGGTATAATAAAGTCCCTGACCTCTATTGGCATATATTATGACATGAAGGGAGAAGTAAATACTGCATTCACCTTTGAAGACAGTGCATTAATATTGAGTAACAGATACAATATAAAAGGAGTGCTTGGTTCCATCTATAACATATTAGGTAACATCACATCCGACGAAAATGATTATGCCAAAGGGCTCGATTATTACTTTAAAGCCCTGGCTATTGATAGCATAACAAGTAAAAATGCAGCAGCGCAGGTATGCAATAATTTGGGCATTGATTATGAGGAATTGGGTGATTATTTAAAGGCAGAAGAGTTTTATTTAAGAGCACTTAAAGTGTATGAAGACGAAAACAATGCTGAAGGCAATGCTACCATTTTAGAAAACCTGGGCAATTTGTATAACCTGCAGAACGATTACCAAAAAGGGCTCAGCAACCTGATGAAGGCTGAGAGCATTGACAGCAGTTTGGGTAACCAGCAAAGCCTTGTTATTGATTTGGCAAATATTGGCGAAGGCTACCTGTCGCTAAAAGACTATGCAAAATCGCTTGAATACACTTTTAAATCAATATACCTGGGAAAAAAGATTAGTGTACTGAGTGATTTACACACTGCCTATTCTAATATTGGCGAGGCCTTTATAGATATATTCAGAGACGATTCTACAGCCAAAGGGTTTGTGTATATGATGAATGGCAATATATTATATGTAAAACATAATGCAATACTAGATTCGGCATTGGTATATGAGCAATTGAGTATTGCCCGGGCCAACATAGTGCACAACGAACTCAGCCTTACCCATGCCATAAGGGGTATAGGGCAAATTTATACCTTGAAGAAAGATTATAAAAATGCTATTACTAATTGCCAGCGTGCATACAAACTAGCCGACAGCTTAGGTGTGTTACAGGAAAAAATGGATAATGCTCAAATTCTTGGCCATGCCCTGGTGCAAGCGGGTAATTATTCAACCGCCATTACCTACCTCGATATTGCCAATAACCTGAAGGATACAATTTACAGTAAGGAAAAGAACAAACAAATAGCCGAACTGGAAGTTAGGTACCAGAATGAAAAAAAGAAAAAGGAAATAGAAGAGCTTGCACAAAAAAACGAGATACAGAATTTACAAATAGATCAAAACCGATATTTTATTATTGGCCTGGCAGGCCTTGTGGTACTGATAATTGCTATTGCGCTTTTGCTTATGCGCCAAAACAGGATAAATGCATTGCATGCAAAAATAGAGCTGGAACAAAAGCTGCTACGTTCGCAAATGAACCCCCATTTTATTTTCAATGCCATGACTAGCGTACAGAACTATATTTACAAAGAACAACCTCAAGAGGCTGCCAACTACCTGTCATCAGTTTTTAAGCTTATGCGTTCTATCCTCGAAAGTTCGAAAGAAGAGTATATAGTGGTAGAAAAGGAAATACAAACCCTGAAGCATTACCTGATATTGCAACAACTCTGTTACCACAATAAATTCGATTTCAGTATTGATGTTGACCCAAAACTGGATGTGGATAATATTACAATTCCGCCAATGATGGCACAACCGTTTATTGAAAATGCAATTGAGCATGGCATAGTAAATAAAGAAGGTGCTAAGGGAATAATTACTGTTCGCTTAAAGATGCTGAATGATATGTTCTCGCTGGAGATTGAAGACAATGGTGTAGGAAGAGAAAAGGCAAAAGAAATTAATACAGCAAACAGCGGCAAGCATTTATCGGTGGCAACCAACATAACCGAGGATAGGATACTATTGCTTAACAAAAAATCGAAAAATAAAATAAGTATGCAGATAGTTGACCTGAAGGATGAAAACAATAAAGGCGCGGGGACAAAAGTGATTTTTTACTTTCCAATAAATACGCTGGTATAACAAAGCATTAATAAATTACTATTTTTATAATCTATTTTTCAGCGCATGCTTAGCCTTATTATAATTGATGATATGCAAAACGGAAGGGAAGTAATTGCTTCCGTTATAAAAAAGCATTGCAAAAATGTGCAGGTTGTTGCTGAGGCTGAAAGTGTAAAGACAGGGATTGAAGCCATTAAAAAACACAAGCCCGATATTGTACTTCTGGATATTCAGATGCACGATGGAACCGGCTTTGACCTGTTGAACAAAATAAAGCCCATCAACTTTCAGGTAATATTTATTTCGGCATATGAAGAGCATGCTTTAAAAGCATTTAAATTCAGTGCGGTTGACTACATACTTAAGCCAATTGATTCCGGTGAGTTGATTGACGCTATACGAAAAGCAGAAGATGCATTGCAGCAAACCGGCAACACTCAAAACTTCGATGTGGTTGAGAACAATTATTCAAGTGACAGCAAAGAATCGAAAAAGATAATTTTAAAAACGATGGATAGCATTTATGCTATCAACGTAAAAGATATTGTGCATTGCGATGCAGAAGAGAACTATACACGCTTCTTTTTGAGTGACGGCCGTAAAATACTAATATCAAAGCCGTTAAAAGAATACGATGAACTTTTAACTGAATTTGGCTTCTTCAGGGCTCATCAATCGCACCTTATTAACTTAGATTTTTTCGAGCATTATAAAAAAGCAAATGGCGGCTTTGCCGTATTGAAAGATGGAAGCGTTATTCCTGTTTCATCCAGAAAAAAGGACCTGTTTTTGCAAACCATCGAAAAGCTATAAGCCAAAGCCGCAGATTCCCTGTTTTACGTAGCGAATAATCGCTCACCCTACGCGAATAATAAATAGCCTGAAAATCATTATTTTCTTTGTCGAAATTTGGATTATGGCATTAGTCCAAAAAGTTATTTACCGTTATTGTTCATACATAACCGATTTAGATTTAAACCAATGCAACCCATTAACCTAAACAGGCATCTTATTATAAAACAACAATAAATACCCTTAACAAGCAAGTCAGTTATTTACCCCAAAACACCTAACAACATGAAAAAAATTACAACTACTTTACAGATCATAGGGCTCACAATCGCTCTGAGTTTCCTTACTCACACCGCGAATGCCCAAACAATGGGGTTACTTTATGGCATGACATCGTTTAGCGGCGACAGCGGAGAAGGAACCATTTATTATTACGATGCATTAAATTCCGTAAGTAAGAAGGTTTACGCATTTGGCAAGGTATCGGGTGGCGGCCCTTCGGGAGACCTTATACAAGGTACCGATGGTAATTTATACGGCATGACATTTTCTAATGGGGCAAACAAGTTCGGAACCATTTTTAAGTTTAACCCATCGAACAATACACTTACAGTTATACACGATTTCGACAGCGTACATGGCAAGGGTGCTTCTGCAAGTCTTATACAGGCAACCGATGGCAATTTATACGGCATGACTCCGCAGGGAGGTACTTCTAACGATGGGGTTTTGTTCAAATGTTCAACTACAGGTACTTATAGTGTTATGGTAAACTTTACGGGCACCTCCGGTGGTGCTATAGGTGCAGCTCCTTATGGAAGCCTTATGGAAGCCTCTGACAATAATTTATATGGCACCACTTCGGGTGGCGGAACTTCAGGCAACGGAACAATTTTTAAATATACCCTTGCAGGTGTATATAGCGTACTGGTTAATTTTACAGGAAGCAGCGGGTTGTACATAGGTTCTAATCCGCGAGGAACCCTGGTTCAGGAACCAACATACGGCTACCTGTATGGGCTTACATACAGGGGTGGTAGTTCTGATGACGGAACAGTGTTTTATGTTACTACCGGAGGTACATTTAGCAACATTGCAAGCTTTACAGGGTCAAACGGGCAATACCCTTTTGGTAAGCTTGTTGAAGTTACTGATGCTTCGTTTGAAAAATATTTTTACGGAATGACTGCAGGTGGCGGTTCGCATAACGATGGAACCATTTTTAACTTTCAGGCACCACCCAATACTCCTACTTTAAGCACAGTTTACAACTTCACAAGCAGTGCTAGCGGCGCCGGTAATAGTCCGTATGGTAGCCTTATGCTCGCATCTAACGATAGCCTATACGGAACTACCTATACAGGCGGCCCAGGTTTTGCCGGCACACTTTTCCAGTGGGATTTTTCAGCCGGTTTAATAAAGAATTCCGTTGTTTTTAATGGAGCAACACTTGGTGCTGACCCTGATGGTTGTGGTGTATTAGAAGCGCTTACAGCTACCATTGCAGTTACCACGCCTTCATGCGCCAGTCAAATACTTACGGCAAATGTACGTGGTGGTAGCAGCCCTTATTTATATAGCTGGACCGGAGGTGCAACTTCCTCTTCCATAACCGGTATTACCGCCTCAGGTACATATTCTGTTACAGTTACAGATAATAAAGGCATTTCAGTTGTTCAAAGCGTAACACTTACAGCTTATACACCTCTTGGTGCATCAACCGGAAGTACAAGAACAAGTTGCCATGGTACTAGTGATGGTACTGCAACAGTAATTGCTACCGGCGGAACTCCACCTTACACCTACTCCTGGACACCTTCATCACAAACCACACAAACAGCAACAGGCTTAGCGGCAGGGCCATATAACATTTTGGTAACTGATGCATTAAATTGTACAACAACAGGTTCAACATCGGTACCACAACCGGGTGTTTTAAGTACCGCTGTATCTACAACTGCTACAAGTTGTTTTGGTAGTAGCGATGGAACCGCAACAGCTTCCCCTACAGGCGGAACACAACCTTATTCGTATGGCTGGACACCAAGTGGCGGAAGCAGTATATCGGCTTCAGGTTTAGTTGCAACTAATTATACACTTACAGTAGATGACAGCAGTAATTGCGAAGCAACCAAAAGCTTTAGCATTTCGCAACCTAATTTACTTACCGATTCTGTAAAGGCAGTGGTAGATGTAAGTTGCTTTGGTGGCAACAACGGATCTGCTAACGTAATTGCGTATGGCGGAACAGGGCCTTATACTTATTTGTGGACAGGCGGCACAACTTCAACGTCTATAAGCGGCCTTATAGCAGGTTCGTATACTGTAACTGTTAACGATGCACATACATGTAACCCTGCCAGCGCAGTTGCTACTATAGGCCAGCCTGCTGCTGCGCTTAATGGTGCTATTAGTGGAACCAACATAAGTTGCAAAGGATATAGTACCGGATCAGTAACCGAAACCGTAACCGGAGGAACATCACCCTATACCTACTTATGGACAGGCGGAGCAACCTCATCAACAGTTAATGCTTTAGTTGCAGGCCCATATACTGTAACTGTACTCGACAAAAATGGTTGTTCAACAAATTCGAATACAACCCTTACCGAACCATCAACATTACTAACTGTAAATACAACCACAACCGCTGTAAAATGTTATGGTGGCAGCGATGGAACTGCAACAGCTACCGCGAGCAATGGCGGCGGTGGATACCAGTATTTATGGAGTGGTGGCGCTACAACATCTGCTATTACAGGCTTACCGGCGACAACCTATAGTATTGCAGTTACCGATAACAATGGCTGCACCATAAACAGCACAGCCAAAGTAATACAACCTGCCAACACGCTGCCTAATGTGCATATATGTGTGGTAACTGTTGACACAGCATCTACGCATAATATAGTAATATGGGATAAATCGGCATTTGCTGATATTGATAGCCTTAAATTATATTATGAAAATTCTTTATCGCAGTGGCAGTTAATTCAGGAAGTACCTTTTTCTGCGCCGAATTATATTGTAGATAACACCCCTATTAATAATCCAAATGGCAATACTGTTCGTTACGCGCTAATCGGAGTAGATTCATGCGGTAATCAGGAATCTATAGCCGCGAGCCCATGGCAAAACACCTGCCATATAAATGAAGCGCCTAAAGGCACATTTACCTGGTCAGGCACCGGTTATCTTAAACAAGGTGTTACGCAACCTGTAGTAACCTATTACCTGTACCGCGATAGTTTAAGTAATGGTAAATGGAAAGCTATTGACTCCATATCGGGTTCACAAAACACAATGAGCGATGCAGTGTATCAGGCTAACCAAAGCAACTACCCATATGCAAGATGGCGCGTTGAAATGAGGTTAAATGATTCGATATATACCGGATGTACTGAACCTAATTTAAGGCCACAGGCTATAAATTATAATGCCTCTAAATCAAACACTATCACTGTTTCTTCGCCGCTAAATGTAACTTCGTTAAATGTAGTTAAAGACAATGTTACTGTGTATCCTAATCCTGCAAACCAGGTTCTGAATATTGCCTTTAATTATGCAAAAACCGAAACCAGTAAGTTAAGTGTAGTTGATATTATGGGAAGAACACTTATTGCAACAGAAAATGAATCTACCCCTGGAAGCACTATGCAGATAAATGTATCTGTACTCCCTACGGGCATTTACTTTGTGAAAGTAACTACAGGCACATTATCGCAAGTAACTAAGTTCATTAAAGAATAAAGCTAATTAGTTCGACCCTCACCGGGGTCACCCAAAAGCCCTGCAACATTGCAGGGCTTTTTTTGTACCTTACTTGCACCTGCCTAAAATTATGATTATCAGCAAGTTCATTTCAGCATAACAACGCCCACTATGTCTAAATTATTCATGAATTTGTTTTACCACCCAACATTTATAAAACCTGCTTCGTTTATGTAATAAACGAGGCTCATTTAACTCTCTTTTTACTAATACTAATTAAATAAAAACTAAATCAAATGAAACCAATCACAGAACTATTAAGCCTTTACGAAGATTTTTTTGGAAAGCTAAGCTCCAAAATCAATACCAATGATGCGATAGTACGCTCAGAGGAGTTCGAGAACCCAACAGATGAAGAGATAGACGCTTTTGCAACTCAGTTTAACGCAAACATACCTGACGTTATTCGTACGTTTTGGAAATCGCTTAAGCACACATACGAGGCATCGGTATATAGCGATGTAGAATGGAGTGCCGGTTGGGATTTTGTACCAGTTGGTTTTATTGAACGCGATACGCCTATGCTGCGTAATTTGGCAAATAATTACGAAGATAACAGCTACGCAAAAAAAATTCATGAAACAGGCGTGCAACTAACCTACGAAGAACCTATACTTCTTTTTGACGCAAACAAAGAAACAAAAACCGGAAGTATTCATTTTTTACTTTGGGACGGCACATCGTTGCCCGAAGCCATTGCACCTGACTTTAATACATTTTTCGAACACTGGCTTGCAGCAGGGTGTTTCAGGGGCCGCAATTTCAAGGCTTATTGGGAAATTGTAAAAGGCATTGTACCTATTCAAATACCGCTAAAGGAAAATTTATGGATACGGTATTATAGTAAACAGTATAACGAAGTTTTGGTTTAATTAAAGCTAAAGCAATGACAAATGAAAAACATTATTGAATCATTTATTGGTTTAATTGCCAGTTATGGGCATTCACTTGCAGAACTATGGTTTACCGATGGCGCTGCAGATGTATATGAGGCTGCATTTATACAGACTTTTCAAAAGAGTTAATTATGCAAGAGCAAGAAACGTATCAAAGAAAAAAAACATTTAAACAAAGCGATTACCTGACCGGTATTGCACTAATGTTTAGCTTTTTTGTTTTGCATGCCTTTTTAAATCCCATTTTTTTGCCCTGGATGAAAACCAGAAATTTGCTGGAGTTTTATAGTATTATTAGTGTTTTTGTGATCTTTTGGGTATTTACATTAAAAAGAGCCAACAAAATAACCATAGACTTTGCCAATAAACAATTGCTTATAAACTATGTAACCCTATTTAGCCAGAATAATGAAGCCACTATTGCCTTTACTACTCTTTCTTACGAATACAAAAAAAGTGAATCAAAAATTAAGCCCGGTGACATAACCCTTTTTTCTCGAAAAAAGGAAATAGAGCCAGAAAACATTCTGATTATATTTTCAAGCAATGAAAAGCAATTTGAACTTAAAGAAGGTCCAGATTATTTTTGCAAAGATGTAGTAGACAAAATCATTGAAACTTTAGCCAAAGAAAAAGTGCCTAAAAAAATCCCCTAAACAGAAGTCAAAACCGGCAACAACCCAACAATCTATTTTAAAGAAACCAATCCGTAGGCTATTGCACAACCAGCTTCCCTTCTGCAACAAGCTTATTACCACTTTCAGTCATTACTCTATAAAAATAAACACCTGCTGCTTTAGTCCCTAAATCAATTGACAACTGAGAATGAACAGTTGATACTTCAGAATACACTTGTTCACCTAACATATTATATACTGCAACTTGCAGTTTTTCATTGCCCATTGTCAATTGCCCATTATCAACTAGCATTGTAAATTTGCCATTGCTCGGATTAGGATATACTTTAACATCGTAATTATTTACAATATTTTGCACCGATGTAGTTGACTTACTTGGCATATTAATGTTATCCAGGTAAAGTATATTCCCCCAGCCAGAGCGGCTTTCAAAGGAGAACATGACATTAGTCTGCCCGTTCAATGCAGCAAGACTAACAGAATCTCTCCTCCATGCACTAACTGACGGCGGCACAAAGCAACCGTGACCATGGCTACCTGCCGTATCAGTACCGGCTGATGTGGTGCTGCCTGTTGTGCAAAGTGTTGCACCACCTTTCAAATAAATATTGGTCCATGTAGCGCCACAATCGGTTGAATAATATACAGCAAGTGTATCGCTATATTTTGGGGTGCTTGTTAAATTACTTGGTTCGTATGCCACATCAAATGATAATTCGGCATTAGTAACTCCTGTAAAGCTATAATCGGGTGTATATAATTGCTGCCTTTGGCCTGCAATGTTTACCGTCTGTCCGCAGTTAGCAGGAAAGTACATGCACTGTGTGCTGTTATAACCTGTCGATTTGCATAGCTCCCACATACTATCATTTACACTTGGTAAATTCAAATACCATCCTGTTGGTGGAAATGTAGCCGATTGAAAATCTTCAGCCAGTGGCAATACACCTGTTGCAGTAACATTAATATAGGTAGTATACGTAATTGAATCCTTTCCTACCGAAGATGTTACCACTTCTTTAACACTATATGTGCCGGGGGTGTTATATACAACAGTCGGGTTTTGTGCAGTAGAAGTATCGGGTGTACCGCCTGCAAAAGTCCATTGCCACTTGCTTATAGTACCTGTGCTTGTGCTTTTATCGGTAAAACTAACAGAGGTACCGGGGCAAACCGATTTAACATTCGAAGTAAAATCAGCAAGCACTGCATTACATGCAATTAAGGTGTTAAACTGGTTAGTGGTACCATTAAAAACATCGCCATCTACATTGGCTGTACCACTAATTCCGGGAATAGTAGCAGTCCATGTATATTGTTTAAAATTCCATGTTTTCCATACCCCAATATTAGGCGGTGGTGCTGTAGCGCTGCTATTGTAATCATCTATCCAAAGGCCCCATGTATTTAACGAACTCTTTACAAAGCTTGCATTGCTGGGGCCTATATATATAATGGGGGCAATTCCGGTAGCGGTTTTTACGGTTGTCATCCATACCTGAACCCAAGCTGTTAATGAGTCTGCAGTAAAATAAGCAGATAGCGAAGGGCCTGATGGCGGATCTTCCAGATCGAGAACCGGAGGCAAATGACATGCTTTAATATAAGAACCGGCTACACTCAAAAAATAATTAGCTTCAGCAACCGGGGTATTATTTTCGGGATGCGCAAAATGGTAAGCACCCATTACTACGCCCGCTGCATTACCGTTTACTTCGTTACCGGCAAAATAAGAATCGGTGAGGCCAACACCTTCAGTAGCCTTGGCAAAAGCAAAAGTAATTCCACTGGCTTTTACTTTGGTCCAGTTTATGGTACCCTCATACGAGGAAACATCAACACCAAGTATAGTTTGCGCATGTAGCTCGCTCCCACTCTTTGCAAAGGGGAATAAGAAAATGGCTATTGCTGAAATAAAAAGTAATTGTTTTTTCATTGAAATAAATATAGAAATTCAGGGGGCAAATTTTATACTTAGCGAAATATGTATTCAAATATAGCAATATAGGCATTTGTTATCGTCTTTCAAAAACAATATTTGTATATTTGTGTATAGTTAATTTCTAATAAAACTTCATGAAACCACTCTTACGTTTTACCTTACTATTTATTTTTTTAAGTTTCAACAAAAGCTATGGCCAGTATGAATTTAATCTTGGCTACATGGCTCCATCGGGCGATATAAGCTACTTACTGAAACCGGCACCAAGTTTCGAATTTGTCTTCCACACCGGTGATGTAGACAGTCATTATCATTTTGGATTTAGCCTTGGGTATTGCAGTCTGAGTACAACACAGGATACTTTCAGAACATATGCTGTTGGTGGCCCTACAGGAGGAGTTCTTCCCGGGTATGAAGTAATACATAAGTACGAAGTAGTACCAATTGGTATGAGAAATGAATTCATCTTATTCCCCGAAAAAAAACTATCTCCCGTACTGGCCCTCGATCTTGTTTTTAATATTATCAGCATAGATGAAGATGACTATGCCGAAACCTTTATTCAGTCGAGCGAAACCGGAGATACTTACTGGTCGCTGGCTATATTACCACGATTTGGTGCACAATACAAACTGAACGACAATATTGTGTTTACAGCAGGATTTGGCAGGAGCATGAGTTTTACCGGCACTGTTGAAAACGATGCTTACTGGAAAACATATATAGGAATCAAATACTATATAGATTAAACTTACCACATCATGAAAAAAACATTTCTATTCCTGCTCATTTTTATTGTTTGTGGGCTCTATTGGTCCTGCAGTAAAGTTACGTATGACGAGGCTTTACCTGCTGTTCAGTTTATATCGGCAAAATCGTACGGCAACGATTCAGTATTATTAACAGCCAAAGTTACAAGCAGCGGCGCCAGCCCTATTGAAAATGTTGGTTTTGCTTATAGCGAACAACCCTATTTTGATATTTTAGTAAATCAAATTCAAGCCGCACCTACGTTAGGGCAATTTTCTGTTGTTATAAAAGCCATACCCGACAGTACCTATTACATTAAATGCTTTGCTACAAATAGTTTCGGTTATGTAGCCTCCGGCAATTATAAATACACAGTCCCTACAACTACACCTCAATCTGCACCATGTGCAGCATCAATACCAGCTAACAGTGTTGTAGATAATAAAGCAACTTATAGTGGTTTATACATATATTACAATAATGCAGGATCTACTTATGGCAATATAGATGTAAATGCAACCAACGGGGCTTCAGAAACGGTTGATATTTACTTTAATGCACCACCTGTTAATGGTATTTACACAACATCTGATCCATCAAATCTTTCGTTTGACCCAAACCCATACGATTGCGCCATAGTAGTTAACAACAATTATGTTGTTAACTCTGGAGGATATGTGTATATCGCTCTTGGCAACGGCGGAAGCGGAACAATAACATTCTGCTCACTTCCTTACGTTGCTTTCTCCTCTACATTTTTTGTAAGTGGTAATCTTACCTATTAATACAAAATATGAACCGGCAACAAATTATTGATTGCTACAATAAAACTGCGGGCAAGTATGCCGATGCTTTATTTGATGAGCTAAGTAAAAAACCTTTCGACAGGCTTATACTCAGCCAATTTGCGAAAGAGAACAAAGGCAATGGCAAAATGATTGACCTTGGTTGCGGGCCAGGACAGACAACGAAGTTTCTGTATGAACAGGGAGTTACAGATATTATAGGTGCCGATATTTCAGAGGGCATGATAGAGATAGCCAAATCATTGAATTCTGACATTGATTTTGAAATAGCAGATATGCTTAACCTTCATTATCCGAAAAAATCGTTCGGTTCGGCAATTGCTTTTTATTCCATAGTACATTTTACCGAGACTGAATTAAAAAAGGCCTTTGGCGAAATACACAAAATACTTAAACAGGGCGGCCAGTTCCTGTTCTCGTTCCACATTGGTAATGAACCAATACACCGCGATGTTTTTTTTGATGTACCTGTAAATATCGATTTTTATTTTTTCGAAACAGAAAAAATAGTGAGCCTTGTTAAAGAAGCAGGCTTTACAGTTATTGATGCAATTGAACGATACCCCTACCCGGATGTTGAACACCAGAGCAAACGTGCGTATATTTGGGTAAAAATTAACTGATCATGCCCAACATACTATTTATATGCAGCCTTAACCAGGTGCTCAGCCCCACAGCCGAAGCCATTTACAAGGGCAGACTTGACACGGTTGTAAAATCGGCAGGAACAGAAGCTACTGCCAGAATAAAGCTGAGTGTGAAACTTGTATTATGGGCCGATGTTATTTTTGCCATGGAGAAAGATCACAAACAACGTATTATAGAAAGATTTCCACTTGAAACGATGGAAAAAGAAATAATAGTATTGAATATACCCGAAAAATATCAGTTTATGGACCCGGCGTTAATTGAGGCAATTAAGGCTTCTGCCGATAAACATATTGAGGAGTACTGCGGCTAGAATAACACTTATTGTAATCTTATAAATTAAAAATGCCCGGCATAGCGTCGGGCATTTCTAATTTAAGCGAACACTATTTTTAATTTATCAAAACCTTTACAACCCGTTGCACTTCATCATCGCCAAGCCTTACGTAGTAAATTCCTTTTGCAAATGATGTTACATTAAACGAAGCTTCAACCCTGTTGCCACCCGGAGAAACAGCTTTCCTGGCAATATGCTTACCCAGTACATCATATATATCTACATTCATTTTATTATTGGTTGGCAAGCCATCACCTTTCACATTAAGCATATTACCCATTTGCGAAGCGGTAAGGTTAATTTGCGGAGTGCTTATGCCGGCAATACCCAAGGGGCATGGTGTAGGTATTTGAAAAGAAAATATCCGCGAAGCTATAGAGCCCGCTTCTGAATACATATTAGTATGCCAAAAGGTAATGCCATCAACAGGATCAACAGAGGTGTGAGAATAATCGCCCCAGCGGTTAAAGGTGCTAACCTTACCACTACCAGCCACACCTATTCCCTCAGTAAGAGACATGATCCCGAGCGAATCGCAGGCTGTTCTGCCGGTATAACGCATACCGGGATACGTGGAGGTTTTATCGGATACAGAGTAACATAAGCCAATATCACCATTTATATCCATTGCTATAGAAGGGTTCCAGCGGTTTACACTATCATTGGGTGCATATGTACCTTGCTGGTAAATAGCCCACATTTTTGTTATTGTATCCTGGCGCAGTTCATACCACCTAACTCCTGCCAGTTCAGTACCACCTGTTCCTGTTGCCGATGTAGGTGTTTTACTGATGTTCACCGGGTAACACAAGACTGCAGCATTATGGCTGCCCCACCTCATATAAGGAATGCGATACGATATAAAACCATCTAATGCATCAAAAGAACCAATGCCTTTGGGTTGGTCTATATCGGCACGCGAGCCACCTGAAAAATAGGAGTTGAAAGGCGCAGTTGGCAGTGTTTGATAAGAACCGAGCTTACCTGTTTTCTTTGTCCAGTTAACCGAAATAGAATCTATTACAAGTTCATCATTAAAACCTACACCCCAATTATCATCATTATAATACATCAGGAAGTTAGGCGAACCATACTGCGGCAATTGCCCGTCGGCATACATGGTCATAGGGCAAAAAAAACCTTCAGCACCGTTTGGGGTACCATTAAAAGGTATAACAATAAAGCCTGCGGTTGGATCGCCGGCAATCATTTTTGTTCTTTCATAAACAACCACTTTATCATTTTGGCAGTTACAGGTTTGATAATAACCATCAGCCCAGATCGAATATTTAGGGTAATCGGCAAAGTCAGAATTATCGGGACAGAAATAATATAAATAATAACTACCTGTAGGGTCATTGGTTACCGATACGGCCATCATCATGGTATCAATAGATGCATTGTTATTGGAACCACATGGGTTATCGTTTTCCTGAAATTCAGTAACTATCCAGCGGTCGGCAAACTTATCGTACATGGTTACAGGGTCTCCGTCATCGCAGGTAAATGTGCCAAAAAGCGAGGATAGATCTATGTTAACCAATACGCCATTGCCTGACTTATCGTAAATAGAATATACACTGTTAATGGTTTGCACATAATAATTAGAGCCTATCATTCCATTAGGGTCAAGCGGAATATAACCCTGGCCCGAGCCACCATCAAAACTCTGTATTGGGGCTTTATTTTCTCTTGTTCCCTGTGCAGTTTGAATTGCGCCATCGGTTATTGAAGCATTGGGGTTATATGTTTCATGGTAATTTTTCACAAAAGAAGCGCCTGCGTCGGCTGATAGCTTAGGCGAAGCAAATTTTTTGGTAAGTGGATGCTTTGCTGCAATATCTGACAATTTTTCAGAAATGGCAAATCGGGCACATTGCCTATAATAAGAACCATCGGCATTTCGCATTTCTTTTTGAGCATTAAGAAACGAAAAAAATAAAATGCCTCCGCCAAGTAGTATTGCTTTTTTCATGTTATAAATTTAGTTCTGTAAAGGTATCAATCCAATTTACCTTTTCCAAATTTAACCTGTGTATCAAGGGTATCAAAACAAAAGAGCCCCGCATTACTGCAGGGCTCTTTCTATAAAAATTGTTTTTTTAGTTTATCAAAACCTTTACAACACGCTGTACTTCGTCGTTGCCTAAACGTACATAGTAAATTCCTTTTGCAAGCGTCTCAATATTAAATGTAGCTTCAACTTTATCGCCACCCGGTGTAACAGCTTTACCCATTATGTGTTTACCTAATACATCATAAACATCCACATTCATTTTATCATTTACAGGTAAGCCTTCGCCTTTTACATTAAGCGTATTGCCCGTTTGAAATGCAGTAAGATTAATTTGCGGGCCGCTAATGCCTGCATAACCTACAGGGCAAAGAGGCGATAACTGAAACGAGAATATGCGTGATGATACCTTACCACCTTGTGCATACATATTGGTATGCCAAAAGGTAATTCCATCTACCGGGTCAACTGAGGTATGAGAATAATCGCCCCAGCGATTGCTGGTATTAAGGGTTCCACTTCCGGCAACACCAACACCTTCCGTAAGTGTCATTTTACCAAGTGTATCACAAGCGGCTCTACCTGTGTAACGTGCACCGGGGTAAACTGTGGTTTTATTAGAAACAGAATAACACAAACCTATACTGCCATTTGCATCCATTGCAATAGATGGGTTCCAGCGGTTTACACCGTCATTAGGCGCATAGGTTCCCTGTTGGTAAATACTCCATTTTCTTGATGTTGTATCCTGGCGTATTTCATACCACCTTACACCTGCCAATTCGGTACCACCTGTAACAGTAGGCGATGTAGGTGTAGCGCTAACGTTTACAGGATAACACATAACAGCCGCATTGTATTTACCCCATCTTAAATAAGGAATACGGTATGATATAAAACCATCTAATGCATCAAAAGAGCCAGCTTTACCAGGCTGGTCAATATCTTTTTCGGTACCACCTGAAAAATACGAATCGAACGGAGCTGTAGGAAGTAATTGGTATTGGCCAATTGAACCGGTTTTAGTTGTCCAGTTAACCGAAATAGAATCAATTACAAGTTCATCGGTAAAGCTCGGACCCCAGTTGTCGTCGTAAAAAAACATAAGGTAGTTTGGTGAACCATAAGGAGGCAACGTACCATCTGCGTACATGGTCATAGGGCAAAAGAAACCACCATTTCCGCCAATGTTCCATGGGTTATCGGCAAAAGGAACAACAATAAAACCGGCAGTAGGATCGCCGGCAACCATTTTTGTCCTGTCATATATAGTTACTTTATCATTCTGGCAATTACAAGTTTGATAATAACCATCTGCCCAAATAGAATACTTAGGATAATCGGCAAAGTCAGCATTATCGGGGCAGAAATAATACAGATAATATTTACCGGTAGGATCATTGGTTTGCGAAACTGCCATCATCATGGTATCAATAGCATCATTGCTTCCGCAAGTTCCGTTCTCCTGAAATTCTGTAACGATCCAACGATCAGCAAACCTGTCGTACATAGTTACCGGATCTCCGTCATCGCACGTAAATGAGCCAAAAAGATTGGAAAGGTCTGTCTGTGCCAGTTTAGTTGTTCCGTTTTTATTATATACTGCATACACACTATTAATAGTTTGCACATAGTAATTAGAACCAATCATACCATTAGGGTCGAGTGGTACATAACCTTGCCCTGATGCACCATTCACGCTAACACGAGTACCCGGGTTTTGCAAGGTACCGTCAGTAGTTTGTATTGCACCATCTTTTGTAAGCGCATTTGGGTTATATGTTGCATTAATTAACCTTGCAACCGGAGCCCTGCCATCAGCAGCTTCTTTAGGCTGGCTGAATTGTTTTACAGGATGCTTTGCTGCAATTTCTGACAATGGCTCAGATATAGCAAACCTTGCGCATTGTTTATAATACGAACCATCGGCATGGCGTATTTCTTTTTGTGCAGATACAAAAGTAAAGAACAAAATGCCGGTACTAAGAAGTAAAGTTTTTTTCATAATGTCAATTTAATTAGCGTAAAGATATAAATGAATCCTTCATTTACAAAATCCGATAAAGGCCATAACAATTTAAAGAACAGAAAAAAGAAAAGAGCGCTACATAGTTGCGGCACTCTTTTCTTTTAAAATAATTTAGTTTATAGCTACTTTAACTACCCTTTGAAACTGGTCGTTACCAATTCTTACCAGGTAAATAGCTTTAGCAAGCGATGAAACATTGAAACTGGTTTCAATTGTTCCGCTTGCAGTACTCATTGGTTTGTCTGCAATGCGTTTTCCGTCAATATCAAACAACTCAACATAAACATTATCGTATGCAGGAAGCTTTATTCCTTTAACATTAAGCATATTACCCGATTGGTATGCGCTTACTTCAGCCTCAATAGTAGGCTCAGAAGCTATACCTGTGGTAACACATTTAGGTATTTGAAAAGAATAAATTCTGCTGGTAACATTACTACCACCAATTTTACTGTTAGCATACATACTGGTACCCCAAAATGTAATACCATCAGTTGGGTCAACCGAAAGGTGCGAATAATCGCCCCAACGCAGTGAAGTATTGGCCACGGTATTTCCGGTAGCAGCAGTTCCTTCGGCAAGTGTCATAGTACCCAATGGGTCACAAGATGTTCTGCCTGTATAACGCAAGCCCGGATATGTTGAAGTAGGGTCACTTACTGTATATTGAATACCAATGCTGCCATTTTGGTCCATTGCTATCGCTGGTACCCAACGGCTGATTTTATCAGCAGGTGCATAAGTACCTTGCTGGTATATAAGCCAACTTTTGGTAGTTGTGTCCTGGCGCAATTCGTACCACCTTACACCGGCCATAGTACTACCCGATGTTGCGTTTGTACCTATGTTAACCACATTACACATAACAGCGGCATTATAATTCGACCACCTCATATACGGTATGCGGTAAGAAAAGAAACCATCACTTACATCAAGACTGGCGTAATTGGCTGAGCCTGGCTGGTCAATATCATGACGATAGGTATTATTAGAATTATCTGCCGGGAATGTTGAATTAAATGCAGAAGTAGTAAGTGTTTGAGCCAAAGCTATAGAGCCGGTTTTTTTTGTCCAGTTAACTGATACCGTGAAAACTCTAATTGCATTACTTGCTGCACAACTACCACCCCAGTTGGGGTCAACAAAATCGAACAAGTAGCAAGGTGAGCCGTAAGGAGGCAATGTTCCGTCGGCATAAGCTGTTTGCGGGCAATAAAAACCACCGCCACAATTATTATCAAAAGGACTATATGTATAAGGTATTGCAATATATCCTGCAGTTTTAACACCGGCAAGCATACTTGTACGGTCGTATACCACTACATAATCATTAGGGCTGCAATTACATGTTTGGTAATAACCATCAGCCCAAATTGAATATTTAGGGTAATCAGATGTTTCAGTAGCATCGTAGCAATAATAATAAAGGTAGTATTTCCCTGTAGGGTCGTTTGTTTGCGAAACTGCAAACATCATCGTATCTATATTATTGTTCTTACCTGCCTGAAATTCAGTAACTATCCATCTGTCAGCAAATTTATCATACATAGTAACCGGGTCGCCATCGTCAGAAGTAAAGGAACCAAACAACTTATTAAGGTCAGTCTCTGCGAGCTTTGATGTTCCGTTTTTATTCCATACAGCGTAAGTACAATTAATGCTTTGCACATAATAATTAGAACCAATCATACCATTCGGATCGAGTGGCACATACCCTTGCCCTGCTGCACCATCAATGGCTACTATAGGAGCTTTGTTTTCCCTGGTACCCGCCTCAGCCTGCAATGCGCCATCAGTAGTGCATGCGTTCGGATTAAATTCACCTTGCATAGTTCTTGGTGGGGTTATATCGTCACCTGCCAATCTTGGCTTATCAAAACGGGTAACACCGGGGTTTTCCTGTGCAATTTTCCAAAGTGGTTCAGATATTGCGAACCTTGCACACTGTTTATAATGCGATCCGTCAGGATTGTGTATTTCAGTTTGTGCACACAGGAATGAGGAAGCAAAAATTCCTGCACTTAGTAAAAGTAAATTTTTCATAGTTAGGGAGATTATTTATGTAAATATAGTCAACCTTACCCCTTTTTCCAAATAAATGGAACACTTTCTTACAGAAAGCTATAATGATTTTTGTCAGGTTTCTCGAAAAACATCTGCAAATCAATGCTTTTACCTAAATCGATTTACCTAAAGCTTTACCTATAAGAATTTACTTGTCTTAAGATATGCCTTACACCATGGTAATGTGGAAGTTAGCGCATACCAGTATAATGATAAGCAGCCCCGCAAGTATGCGATAATAACCAAAAGCTTTAAAACCATGTTGGGTTAAAAAGGTAATAAAGGTTTTTATGGCAATTAATGCCACCACAAAAGCTATGGCATTACCTAATAATAAGAGTGTAATTCCGTGTTCAGGCAAGCCTGGCCCTTCGCCTTTTTTAAATTTATGCCAGTATTCAAATAACTTATACCCAGTAGCCGCAAACATAGTTGGTACAGCTAAAAAGAAGGAGAATTCCACCGCATTTTTGCGGTTAAGTTTTTGTGCCAGGCCACCAACTATTGTAACAAATGACCTTGAAATGCCCGGCATAAGTATAGATATAGTTTGAAAAAAGCCAATATTAAGGGCAGCAGGGTATGTAACTTCTTTATCCTCAGAGTTTTCTGTTTTTTGAAACCATTTATCGACAAACAACATAACCACCCCGCCAACTAATAAGCTAATACCTACTACAATAGGATAACCTAAAGCCTTATCTATCCATTTGCTGGCAGCAAAGCCAATTACAGCAGCTGGTAAAAATGCGACGAATAATTTTTTATAAAAATCGAAAGATTGCAGAAAACGCTTCCAGTAAAGTGCTATCACGGCCAGTATAGCGCCTAATTGTATAGCTACTGTAAATAACTTGGTAAACGGATCTTCGGCAATACCCATAAACGATGAGGTAATAACCATATGGCCGGTAGATGAGATGGGAAGAAATTCGGTAATGCCCTCGATTATACCCAGAATAATAGCCTGTATTATAGACATACGTATGTTTTTGTTATCCGGGGCAAAGCTAAATAAAAGGCTTTACTGTTGTATAACCTCTATAGCCGAGATAACCAGATAACACGTGTACACCAGCAGTAGTGCGGCATATACGAAAAGTCCTATTAGGGTTTTGGTCTTCATTTTGGACGGATGTTAAATCTGATGAGACAAAGTTAGTTATTTATAAGACTAAAACCAATAGCATGGGTTTAATAGGTTATCAACATTTTTTTGAACATTTTAATAAAACGTATAGGCTTATGGAAATATTGCATGCCATTATTCGTTTAACTTTGCATTAAACACCTCCGACTATGAAGCGCCTTCTATTAATACTACCCTTACTTCTAACCTTTACCATAACCAATGCTCAGCAGTTTAAAATTGGAATAATTGCAGGTTTGGGCATTACCGATGTAGCCGGTGCCGACTTAATTGATAATGATAATGATTTCCAAAAAGGCGGTTTTATAGGAGGTGGCTTTGTAAACACCAAAATTGGCCAAACAACACAAATGCAACTCGAAATTTCGTTTATGCAAAAGGGCAGCCAGGTGCCACCCGACACATTGCACATGAATAATTATTATGTACTAAATCTAAACTATGTAGATGTATCGCTTATGGTAAGGCAGCCTATACATATTAATATAAACCGAAAAATGAGCGATAAATATGGCCTTATTTTTGGTCTTACTTATGGTAACTTAGTTTACTATTCATTTGAAGTACAGGGCATAAACTACCAGCTTAACTTAAACAGTTTCGATGCTAGCGCCTTTATAGGTTTTTACTACAACTTTACACCTAATTTCTTTTTCGATATGCGCTACAGCAATTCATTCATTACTGCTATCAAGCATGATGGTTCTAATAGCCAATGGTATCCTTACTACGGCTCCTGGAACGATGGCAACAACATGGCATTTGAACTGAGGCTGGGCTATGTATTTGTGGGTGGAAGCAGTGCAGGAGATAATTCACCAAGTGCGGCACCTGGTGCACCAGCGCAGTAATTAATATTTTTTGGGCGAAGAAGAACTTATAACAGGTTTGTGCGAAGGGAATGCAACAGCCTATAATGAGTTGGTGCGTCTGTTTGCCGATAAGGTATTCAATACATCTATAAGTATCCTGCAAAATGCAGAAGACGCTGAAGACAGCGTACAGGAAGTATTTATAGAAGTATTTAAATCAATTCACAACTTTAAGGGCGAAGCCAAACTATCGACCTGGATATATAGGGTTACGGTAATTAAAGCGCTTGAGTTTTTACGAAAGAAAAAACGCAAAAAGCGCTTTGCCATAGTACAGAGCCTTTTTGGTATGGAAAGCGTATTACCTGAAACCGATATGCCTCACTTTTACCACCCGGGGGTACAATTAGAGAATAAAGAACGTTCTGCCGTTTTATTTAAAGCCATTGATCAATTAGTTGACAAACAAAAAACAGCTTTTGTATTGCATAAAGTAGAAGGGCTAAGTTATGCCGAAGTGGCAGAAATAATGAAAACCACTGTACCATCGGTTGAATCGCTTTTATTCAGGGCAAAACAAAACCTGCAAAAAATATTAAAGGATTATTATGATAAAAATGAAAGGTAGTCCGCAAGTTTTTAAAACAACCAACATCTAAAAAGTATGGAACCAACAGAAAGCAAGGTAAAAGAAACGATGGAAAGCATAGACGGCATGAGCCGCGCTAATGCCAATCCTTTTCTTTACGACAAAATAATGCACCGTATGCAGGCTGCAAAGCAAACTCGCATATTAAGGCCTGCAGCTATTGGCCTGGCCATGGCCTTTATAGTATTATTGATAGGGCTTAACCTTATTACACTTGTACACTACAACAAAACAAGCGCAACACAGGTTGACGGAACAAGCCTGGTAAAGAGTGAATATTTTTCTTATCTCAACAATTTTTAATGCGCATGGAAAACTCCCGCTTTCTTAAAATAGGCCTTGCTCTGCTTCTGCTTCTTAATATAGGCACTCTTTCGTATTTATGGCTTGACAGGCATCATGGGCCTCCACCAGGCGGTCAGCGTGGACAAGATGTATTTACATTTTTATGTAATGAACTTAAATTGGATGACCAGCAAGTGCGCCAGTATGAACAACTAAGAGACGAGCACCACCATGCCATAGAGAATATACAAGAGCATGGACACCAATTGCGTGAAAGATTTTTTGGCCTGCTTCAAATAAACCCTGTCGATTCAGCAGCCATAAAAAGCATGACCGATTCTATTGCCGCTACACAGGAACAAATTGAGATGGTAACCTTTTATCATTTCCGTAAAGTGCGTGCTATACTCAGGCCTGACCAACAAAAGAGGTTTGATGAAGTGATACAGCAGGCAACCCGGATGATGGCTGGGCCTCCTCCTCCCCGACCAAAATAATTCGCCCCAAACCCCTAAAGGGGCTTTAAATACACTCTCGGTGCTAAAGCCCCTTTAGGGGTTTGGAGCAAAACAGAAAACAAGAGTTGAGTAATTATTTTTTATTACCCGCAAGTTTTTAAAACAGTACGCATCAAAAGAAGTATAAACCAACAACACTATGAAAAAAATATTTGCTTGCCTCATCCTACTCGCCGGAATGCAAACATCGTTTGCGCAGATACCGGTAATCAGTTCATGGATCGTTAATACTACCGGTGCAACAGGCTATGCCGGCATTGCATCGAATGTTCAGATCGATCAGTTCGACAGCAACTATGTATATATAAGCTGCACCTGCATACCGGGTTATAGTATTGGCCCATGGACCGGCAACCCCAACATACCAAAGAACCAAAATTTTGTTTTTAAAATTCCGCGTAGCCCGGTGCAAAATACCGGTAAGACAGATTCAGTGGGCCTTGGCCAAATAGCAGTTTGGAGCAACGGTGTAGCAGCATATAATGCCAGCGATGGCATGACCTATAATAATGATGGTACCTGGCACCGCAATGCTTACTATTTTGAAGGTGTAAGTTTCGACAACTGCCTTGGCCACCCCGATCAAAGTGGTTGCTACCATCACCACGTTAGCCCTACTTGCTTATATAATAGTGTAGACAGCACCACGCACTCACCTATTATTGGTTATGCGTTCGACGGGTACCCAATTTATGGAGCCTATGGCTATGCCAATACCAATGGTACCGGCGGCATTAAGCGTATGGCATCGTCGTACCAGTTACGTAAAATGGTGAACAGAGATACCTTACCAAATGGAACTATTCTGGCTTCAGCGAAGTATGGCCCTGCAGTAAGTGCAAGTTATCCGTTGGGCGATTTTATGGAAGACTACATTTATACTGCAAGCTCAGGAGATCTTGACTCACATAACGGAAGATTTTGTGTAACACCGGAATATCCTGCTGGCACATACGCCTATTTTGTAACAATCGATTCTAAGCAAGTGCCGGCCTTTCCTTATGTATTGGGTTATACTTATTATGGCGTAATTGCAACCGGCAATACCGGTCCTGGTGGAGGCCACGTAACACCTCCGGGAGGTACTGTAGTTTATACACCTACCGGTATAAACGAAGTTACCAAAGTCATTAAATGCACACTGGAGCCTAATCCTACTCAAGATTATACATATATATACATTGACCCTTCCAGCGATAACAACATTACCGCAACACTTTATAATGAACAGGGACAGGCACTGCAACACTTCGACTACTGGCACCCAAGCATGAGCTATGCACTTAACCTTACCGGGTATACCGCAGGTGTTTATTTTTTAAATTTGCAAACAGAAAACACGCATACGGTACAAAAAATAGTTAAAGTGAATTAATGCCAAAACAGTTAAATATTTTATTCATCATAGCAGCCCTCGTGGCTGCTATGTCTTTTACAGCACCTGCTCCATCAAGGCTTGTGCTGCACTTCGAAAACTATGTGGGCAACCTTCCGCTTAAGCTAGATAGTGCAACATATAAAAATAAATTGGGGCAGACTTACACGGTTTCGAAATTCAAGTATTATATAAGCAACATTCGTTTATGCAGAAAGGGGAACTCTTCTCATTTAGATACAACTGTGGTAGATGGTTATTATTTAATAAATGAAGAAGACCCTGCATCAAAAGAAATTGTGCTGAAAGGATTACCCGATGGAAAATATTCATCTATAACTTTCACCATTGGGGTAGATAGCCTGCATAATTGCAGTGGGGCGCAAACTGGAGCATTAGACCCCGTTAATGCCATGTTTTGGGCATGGAACACAGGCTACATATTTTTAAAGATGGAAGGAAAATCGCCCGTATCAACATCACCTGGTAACCTGCTCGAATTTCATATTGGTGGTTATAGAACGCCTTACAATTGCATACGCACTATTACATTGAATATGAATTCTGTTTTCCCATTAGCAGATGATGTAACAGTATCGGTTGAAATAAAAGCAGATCTGGCAGAACTATTCAAAACACCAACCAGCATCGATTTTTCAAAGCTATCGTCGGTAACCGATTTCCATAATGCTACTACCATAGCAGATAACTATAAAGACATGTTCAGCATAAAGCAATAAATAACGGAATGAAGAAAATCATTTAAATTTTAATGCCACTAAATCACAAAAACACGAAAAAATTGCACACAAATAATTTGGTGGGGTTTTGTGACTTAGTGTTTTTGTGGCAAAATATTTCAAAAATAGCTTCCAAGTAAGTATATGTTCAAAAAGTATTTGTATATAAGTGCTTCTATTTTCTTGCTGGTTATGTCGCTTGCTTTTATTGGCGACGATAAATACTGGACCATTACCAAAGAAGATGTAAAGCTCGATTTTCCGAAAGATTTCCCGAAACCCATATATGACTTTAAGAACAATACCCCTACCCCTGAAGGTTTTACATTGGGGCGTAAATTGTTTTACGATCCTATATTGTCAAAGGACAGCTCTATCAGTTGTGGTTTCTGCCACCAACGTATTGCTGCCTTTGCCCATATAGACCATCCTATAAGTCACGGTATAAACGGCTTGCTTGGCAAACGCAATGTACCGCCACTGCAAAACCTTATTTGGGAAAAAGAAATGATGTGGGATGGTGGGGTAAATAATTTAGAGGTACAACCTATATCGCCCATTACCAATCCCGTTGAAATGAATGAGGATATGGGAACTGTGATTAAAAAATTACAACGCAGCAAAGTATATACTACTATGTTCAAGACAGCATTTGGAGATACCCTGATTACCTCTCAAAAACTGTTGCGTGTGCTTGCACAGTTTACAGGCTTAATGATTTCCAGTAATTCGCGGTATGATAAATACATGAGGCATGAAGACACCCTAAGCAAAACAGAGCTCCATGGCTTGCAATTATTCAGGGATAAGTGCGCACAATGTCATAAAGAACCTTTGTTTACCGATAACACCTATCGCAACAACGGTATTGCATACGATAGCACCTTTAAAGATTCAGGACGCATAAAAATTACAGGAGATAAAAAAGATTTTATGAAGTTCCGTGTGCCAAGCCTTAGGAATGTAGAAATGACCTACCCCTACATGCACGATGGTCGCTTCAGAAATTTAAAACAAGTATTGGACCATTACACCCAGTCATACACACAAGCCTCCCACGCTGACCCAATCTTAGTAAAGGGTATATCGCTCACCGAACAAGACAAAACCGACATTATTGCCTTTTTAAAAACCCTTACCGATAAAACCTTTTTATACGACCGACGGTTTGCTGACCCGAATATGGTGAGGTATTAGATTTGGTGATGGAACACGGATGACACAGATTAGACGGATTTTCGCTGATTAAATCTGTATTTATCTGTTATATCCGTATCATCCGTGTTCCATTGCCTTTATTACCTTTGTTCTGAAATTCAAATTATGCCCCATACAGTTACAAAGGAGTGGTTTAAGTGTTGGTTCGATTCGCGCTACTACGATATTTTATATAAGGACCGCGACCAGGGAGAGGCAGATATGTTTATACAAAATCTGGTTAACTTCTTAAAGCCCGCACCCGGTAGTTTTATGCTCGATTTGGCTTGTGGAAAAGGCAGGCATGCAGTATCGCTGGGCAAAATGGGTTTTAATGTAACCGGTATAGATATATCAGAAAAGAGCATTCACATTGCTGAAAAATCGTCAACTAAGAACTTACAATTTGCCATACAAGATATGCGCAAAACCTATATGGTAAATTACTACGACTATGTTTTTAACCTGTTTACCAGTATGGGTTATTTCGATAACGAACGAGAGAACCATGCAGTTATGGCCAACATATATACTGCCTTAAAGCCGGGCGGTACTTTTGTGCTCGATTTTGTGAACAGCAGGAAGGCAACACAAAATCTATCGGAATTTGAAGAGAAGGAAATAGATGGCATAAAATTCACGGTTCGCCGCAGTGTGCATAACGATTTTTTAGTAAAAGATATTCACGTGATAGATGGTACAAACCAATTCAATTTTGAGGAAAGAGTGTATATGTACACACCTTTGTTATTTAAAATGGCTTTAGAAAAATTGGGCTTTACAATTATTAACACATTCGGCGATTATAACCTTAGTACTTTTAACCCCGATAATTCAGACAGGTTTATACTGATCAGCGAAAAGAAATAATGAAATTACTTTACCTCATACTCTTTGCGGCCGTGTTTACAAGCGGGTTTACCGTATCGCTGGTAACCATACCCAAGAATGTACTTAAGCTTTTACTTGCATTTACAGGCTCCTTGTTATTCTCTATTGCTGTGCTCGACCTTATACCCGAAGTATATAGTGGTATGGGTAAAACGGCGGGTATCTATATTCTGGCTGGTTTCTTTTTGCAAATAATACTAGAGTTCTTCTCACATGGCATTGAGCACGGCCATACGCATCATAACGAGGGTAAATCGTTTGTGCTGATGATGCTCATTAGCCTGTGTATACACTCTTTGTTAGAAGGTATGGCTGTCAGCTACCACCCTATGAACACCAATACACTAATTGACAATGGGCTTTACATTGGCATATTATTGCACCATGTACCTATAGCCATAGCATTAATGGTAGTGCTTACAGAAATTTACGAAGAGAAAATAAAGCGCCTTATACCACTGGCCATTTTTGCCTGCATGTCGCCTTTGGGTATGTTTTTGGGCGCCCACACTGATTTCCTGTTAACTGTATCGGGCGGCACGTTTATACTGAATGTAACCACAGGGCTTGTTACCGGTATACTGTTACATATATCTACTACTATACTTTTCGAAAGCAGCGAAGACCACAGGTTCAACTTAATTAAGTTTATAACCGTACTTTTTGGGGCATTACTAACTATGTATATCATTTTGTGATAGGTGACGGAGGAGTTTTTACATTACATCTGGAAGCACACCCTGCTTGACCGTTCGAAGCTAAAGACCACGGAAGGAAAGCCCATTGAGATTATACAAACCGGTTTACATAACCACGATTCGGGCCCCGACTTTTTTAGCGCCAAACTTAAAATTGACGGTACACTTTGGGCAGGGAATGTAGAGGTGCATATCAATTCATCGGACTGGAACGCCCACAAACACCAACATGATAAGGCCTATAAAAATGTAATACTGCATGTGGTTTGGAACAACGATGCAGAAATTACCATACCAGGTGGCTATGCCTTGCATGCACTTGAGTTAAAAAATATTGTACCCGATACCATACATGCAAGCTATGAAGAATTGCGTAATTCAGCCAAACGCATTCCCTGCGAAGATGATGTGCATAAGGTAAGTGAAATGGTATGGCATTCGTGGATGGACAGGCTTGTAGCAGAACGGCTCGAACGCAAAACAAACCACATAAGCACTAAGCTTAAAAACAGCATTAACGATTGGGAAGAAACCTTTTACCAAACCTTGTTGCGCAACCTGGGCAACCCTATAAACACGGAACCATTTGAACGACTGGGCCGTGTATTGCCCTATAAAATAATAGCCAAGCATCGCCCCAATGTTTTCGAAATTGAGGCATTATTATTAGGACAAGCAGGCTTACTCGAAGGGAACGTTAAAGATGAGTACGCACAAAAACTAAAAAAGGAATACACGTACTTACAACACAAGTATAGCCTTACACCTATCACAAAAGCCGAGTGGAAGTTTATGCGCATACGCCCGCCGCACTTCCCGACCTTTAGGCTGGCGCAACTGGCATCAATACTTACCAAGCATGGCAGGCTATTCAGATTAATAATGGAAGCAGAGAAAGTTGAAGATGTGATAAAACTGCTTTCGGTAAGCCCAAGCGAATACTGGCAAACACATTATACATTCGATAAACAATCGCGTAAAGTAAGTGGTATTATGGGTAAGCCCATGATAGAGATGCTCATTATAAATGCTATAGTTCCACTGCTATTTATTTATGGTAAAAACACTGCTAATGAAGAAGCCAGCGAAAAAGCTTTGGAGCTTTTACACAGTTTGAAGGCAGAGAATAATAGCATCATAAAAAAGTGGGCTTCGCTAAAGGTAAATGCTGTCGATGCCTATGAAACACAATCGCTTATACAATTAAAGAAAGAATATTGCGACCTACGCAGATGTGTGCATTGTGCCATAGGGCATGATCTGTTGAAGAGGAAGAGCACAAGATAAGTATCTACCCATATTTTTCGTAACTTCGCTTTATACTTCACAAACATGCTTGTAGGAATTATTTTAGATATTATTGGCTGGTTCGAACAACAGGCCTTTGGCGTATGCTCATGGCTGGGTAACAAGTTGGGTATTAAAAGTACTACTATCCGTATGTATTTTATCTACCTTTCTTTTTTCACATTTGGCTCTCCCATAATCATTTACTTTATACTAGCATTTTTGCTCGAGAACAAAAAAATATTTTCTCGTTCAAAGCATGTTCGCCGCCGTACCTGGGATCTGTAAAGGCTTGTATTTTTTTCCATCTTATTAAAATTATAGTGTTTACATCTCTTATCAGGCACTTGCAATTTTTTGGCTTTTTTTTTGTTATTTAGCATATTATGAGCAAAAAGATACTTATTACGGGTTCTAATGGATTATTAGGACAGAAATTAGTCTACAGGCTTTTAACTGAGCCTGGCGTAGAGATTATAGCAACATCTAAAGGGCCTAACCGCCTTATTAAACAAGATGGCTATGCATATCAATCGCTTGATATCACTATACCTGCCGAAGTAGATGCGGCTATCAATAAGTTTAAGCCCGATGTGGTTATAAACACCGCCGCAATGACTAATGTTGATGCTTGTGAAACAGCGGTGGAGGAATGCCACAAAATGAATGTGGATGCAGTGCAGTATTTAATTAATGCATTGAAAAAACAATCCAATAATCCACTCATCATACACCTTTCTACCGACTTTATTTTCGATGGGAAGAATGGCCCGTACAAAGAGACTGATGCAGTTCATCCGCCAAAATCGGTTTACTGCGAATCGAAGTTCGAATCAGAAAAAGTAGTGCAGGCATCAGGCATGCGCTGGGCCATATTACGCACCGTATTGGTATATGGCGTAGTAGATAATATGAGCCGCAGTAATATTGTGCTTTGGGCAAAAGATTCGCTTACCGCAGGTAAAAAAATAAATGTGGTTGATGATCAGTTCCGCACCCCTACCCTTGCCGAAGATCTGGCTGAAGGCTGTGTACTAACAGCAATGAAAGGCGCAACAGGTATTTACCATATTTCGGGTAAAGACTTTATGCACATTTTCGAAATGGTGAATAAAATTGCCGATTTCTGGCACCTTGATAAAAGCCTAATAAACCCTGCTAAAACCAGTGATATAAAGCAACCTGCCGAACGCCCCTTGCGTACAGGCTTTATATTAGACAAAGCAATGAATGAACTTGGGTATAAACCTCATTCGTTTACCGATGGCCTTGCTGTGGTTGACAAGCAACTGAAAGAAAAGAAACCTTAAGCATGAAAAAGGCAAAGCAATATCTTCTGTTATTTGCCACCCTCTTTGCTTTCACACAGGTGTATGCCCAAAAAGATACTGTTCATTCTTTATTCAAACCTATTAAGGTATATGTTCAGTATTCCAATTTGCAATGGGAAGTTGGCTATAGCGGCTATGCTTTTAACCATGCCTATATTCCGGGATCGAGTATTGATTTGATTGGCGCAGTGTTTAATGAGGTAAACTTTGCTATAGGTTTCGACCAAGCCGGCGGCAACGGAGGCACTATATATACCAGTCTGGTACAATCCTATTCCGATTTTTATTTTGAAGTGGAACCTTTGCTTTTTCCCCAACAAACCTTAAACTTTTCAATGCCCTTAAAAATTGCTTTATCATCACTTACCTACATGGATTCATCAACTGTTACAGGCTACAAAAGAAGGCAGCGCTATTATTACGAAAGCTTCGCCACTATAATACCCGGTTTTTTTTGTTATGTAAATATCTTTCCAAAGCTAAACGTGGGTGTAGGTGTAAATTACCGTATCTCACTTAGCAATACTTTCCTAATAGGCTCTCCATCCGATTACAGTAATTTCTCATTCTCGCTGCTTGCGCGGTATAGAATATACACGCGTAACAAACGTAAAATATCTGCCAAACATCAGGAATATTACGCTCCGGGTAATAGGTTCCAATAGAGTTATCTGTTTATTTTTACCACTATGAAAACAAAAGCCACATTATTACTACTTATAATTTTTAGCTACGCATTAACACCTGTTTTAGGGCAGCAAACCAATGCCGATAGTGGCTTTGTAAACAGGGTTGAAGCTAAGAACGAAATAAAAGATAGCCTGAGGGAAGGCAAATGGATATTATTTCTGGATGGCAAGGGCCAGAAAACAACAGATACAAATATATATACCTATTATGCCCTTATAGTATTTAAGGCGGATGAACCCAATGGAAAGGTTTACATATTCTTTAAAAATGGGAAACTATTTTCTACCGTTTATTATATAAATGGAGATAAAGATGGAATAGAAACAGAGTATTATGATGATGGAAATAAGTGGACCATGGTTAGATGGGCACATGGCAAAAAAAATGGAAATGCTAAAGAGTACTACCAAAATGGCATTTTAAAAAAGGAAGGCACTAATGTGAATGACACAATTACCGGGGCTGTAAAAATATATTACGAAAATGGAAACTTAAAAAGTGAACTCGGCTTTTTGCATGCCAAGAACACAGGCCCTGAAAGAGAATATTATGAGGATGGGAAACTAAGGCTTGAAGGCATTTATGTAAATGATACAGTAGTTGGCGAAACGAAAGAATATTATGAAAGTGGAAATATAAAAGCCGAGTATCCGTTCGTCTATGGGAAAACCAATGGTACATCAAGAACCTTTTATGAGAATGGAAAAATTAAGTGCGAAACTGGTTACATAAATGGTGGCACCACTACAATAAAGAAATACGACCTGAATGGTAAAGTTGTGGACACCATATCTTATGCAGAGCCAACGGCTTTTGATATTTCGCATAGAGGTAAAGCCTCAAATGAATCAATGAATGGGCTAAAAGAAGGGAAATGGATTGAATACATGGACGTTGCCCTCCAGCCAACAACAGATACAAATGCACCTTATTACATGCAAACGACATATAAACATGGAAAAAAGAATGGCTTGGTACAATCTCATTATAAGAGTGGACAGCTATTTCTTGAAGTCCTGTTTAAAGATGGGAATGAAAATGGAATCGAAAAAACATATTATGCAGACGGAAAGCTATTAGGTTATACAGATTTCGGCAAAGGAGACACCAATGTAATTAACAAAGAATTTTACGAAAGTGGGGCACTGCATATTGAAACGCCTTCATCAAATTTTAAAATAAATGGACTTGAAAAAGAGTATTACGAGGATGGAAAAATTAAAACGGAAACCCCTTTTACCAATGGAAAAGAGAATGGTGTTCAAAAAGAATATTACGAAAGTGGTAAATTAATGAAAGAAGCTCCCCTGAGTAATGGAAAACAAAACGGTGTAATAAAAGGCTATTATGAAAATGGAAACGTACAAGCTGAAACGCCTTATGTTGATGGAAAAGCAAGTGGCATAGGAAAACAGTATTATGAAGATGGAAAGCTACAAAAAGAGGCTCCATTTGTTAATGATTCAGGAAACGGAATACAAAAGGAATATTATGAAAGTGGAGTCTTAAAGGGAGAGTACCCTTTAAAAGGCAACGTAATGAACGGAATAGTAAAAGAGTATTACGAAACCGGAAAATTGATTGGTAATGCTGTATATGTTAATGGTATGGTAAATGGAGTTGACAGTGAGTTTACTGAGAGTGGCAGGCTTGCAAGTGTAAGTATTGTCAAGAAGAATAAAATACAGGAAAGGCGGGAATTTGGAATACGCGGCACATTGATGCACTATATCAGTTTTATTGATAACTTGAAAAATGGCGTGGAAAAACTATATTTTGAGAATGGAAAAGTAGCCAGCGAATGCCCATATACTAATGACAAAAAAAATGGTGTAGAAAAAACATATTTTGAAAGCGGGAATATTGAAATTGAAACACCTTATAAAAACGACATAGTAGATGGCACTAAAAAAACCTATTATCAAAGCGGGAAGCTCCGGATAGAGACTGTATATATAAATGGTGACATTACAGGAATACAAAAAGAATATACCGAGAATGGCAAATTAAAAATTGAAACACCCTATACCAATGGCAAAATAAATGGTATTCAAAAAGAGTATTACGAGAGTGGCAAGACAAAGGTTGAAATTACTTTTGATATGGGTAAACTTGGCGCAATAAAGCAGTATACCGAAGATGGTAGTGAAACAAAATAAATTATGAATAGTAATAATACCTTGCGTGTAATGAAGCCTTTTCTTATTTTCCTTCTATTATTCCTCAGTTCGTTTTTACCTCAACATAAACTTTCAAAAGACACATTAATATATTGGGCGGGCAGCAAGCCCTTAACATGGGACGATTTTGAATTGAGGCATCACGGGCTTGGAGATGAGGCTGCTATGTCTGCAGTAGTTATTCATTCAAGTTTTAACAGTAACCCGGCCCAAATGACAATAACCTGTTTGTTTGATAAAACAAAATCGTGGGTATGGATGGAAAAAGAATCGGAGGCACTACTAAAGCACGAACAGGGGCACTTTGATATTACAGAAATATTCGCCCGCCAATTCAGGAAACAAGCTATGGCAACCACCTTTACTATTAAGAACATGCAAGACAAATACAACAAACTCCATAATGATATTAATTCGAAATGGGGAAAGGAAGAAAATCTGTACGATAAAGAAACCAATCACGGCCTGGATAGTACCAAACAATGTGAATGGCTGAAAAATATCACTAATCAGTTAGATGAACTGAAGGAGTATAGCGACACAATTGTACATATACAATTGTGAATTATTATAACGGTTTTATTTTCATCTCATATTTATATATATCCCGAACACCATCCCATTGCCCCTTTATTGCTTGAGTCTGTAAAGCATTTAATTGATTATTGTAAGAAGTTTTGAATTTAATTAGCTGTTCAGACTCTTTTGCCCTGCCCTCTTCATATTGCCTTATAAAATCTTCTTTTTTATCTTCAGGGATCATATTTATTAATGGAAAATCTTTAATTTTTCTATTTGCTTTGGGCTCCCAGTAGTTAACATACTGCTTTATCTGCTCCTCTGTAAATAAGTAAATCTCTATATCTGGTGATGCACTTTCTAAACTAGAGTAATCCATTAACCCATAGCTAACAAATCTACTCGCAGAATCTTGAAGTTCTTTTTTTGTTATTACAAAATTCCCCTCTTTATCTGAAAGAAAAGGATACAAGTCAATATTATTTTTAGAAATTGCAAATGTGCGAATTCCAATCAAGACTCTATCCTGTTTAAATGGTTGCCCACTTTCATTGATTAATTGAATTACTATTTTATCGGGGATTACCACATTACTTAGTATAACAAACTGCTTTCATTACTCTCCTGCCAATTGCCTCAGCAATTTAATATTCACTTCATCCATATTGTTTTCGGCATCGGTTTCAATGCACTTAGGTATGTGAGGGAATTTTTTCATCATCAGTTCAAAAGCCTTAGCACCTATTTTGCCTTGTCCAATATGTTCGTGCCTGTCTAAACGGCTGGCAAAGTCTCCTTTCGAATCGTTGAGGTGAATAGCCTTAAGGTGTTTTAGTCCTATTATATGGTCGAACTGTTCCCATACCATATCAAATTCATGTTCGGTGCGTATATCGTAGCCTGCTGCAAAAGCATGGCAGGTATCAAAGCAAGTACCAATACGGTCGCTACCTACCAGATCCATTATGTAACGAATGTGTTCAAATTTATAACCCACATGCGAACCTTGCCCTGCTGTATTCTCTAATAATATCTTCACATTCGAACCGGCGGTATTTGCCAATGCTTGTTTTAAGCCTTCAGCAATACGGTTCATTGCTTCCTCTTCGGTTGCTTCGCCTGCAGCGCCAGGGTGTAATACGGCACCAAAAATGCCAAGCTCGTGGCAACGTTGTACTTCTTCGGTAATACCTGCAATCGATTTATCCTGTAATGCTTTATCGGCACTGGCTAGGTTTATAAGGTATGATGCATGTGCAAATATGGCCTTCACTTCAGGGTGTGCCTTCCATGCATTGGCAAATGCAGCCTTCTCATCCGCCGATATAGGTTTTGCTTTCCATTGCCTTTGGTTACGGGTAAATACCTGAAAAACATCGAGGTTAAGCAACGCAGCCTCTTCAAAGGCGTGTTCTAAGCCGCCGCTTACTGAACAATGTACACCGAGCATCATAGGAATAGAGTTTATAGATTTAATGGGGCTAAATTAAATTGTTTTCATTACCCTATTGATAATGAGATACTTACGGTCTAACTTAGCATTTTTCAAGACAAAACCTATAAAAAAAGCTACTGAGTTAAAATAAAAAATCGGAACTTCGCGTCCCTTTAAAAAATAATAAGGTAACCAATAAATAAACGAGCCATAACATTGACCTAATATAGATGCAGCAATTTTGCATCGGAAAATAAAAACAAAAAAATGAAAAAGACAACAGGAACTGAAAACATGAACGAACAACTTCACGCAGCAACAGAAAAAGCTACTGAAATGGCAAAAACATTTGCTGAAAACAGCGCCAAGCAATTCGAAAGCGCTTTGAACGCCGGTAAAACCATGTTTGAATCCATTGCTAAGAACCATACTAAAGATAATGCCACTGAATACATAAAGGATGGTATTGAAAATACAGTTAACGCTACCACCAAATGGTTTAAAGAATCATCAAAAGTGATGAGCGACCTTTACGACAAGCAATTTAATTTTATGGTTAACTCATATAACCATGTTACCGAAATGGCAACCGAGGGTATGAGCAAACTAAAACACACAGATTTAGGTTCAACCGACTTTAAAGGCAATGTTGACACCTTTCTTAAAAACATTCAAGAATCTTCGACCGTTATGAAAAAAATGTTTTCGAACATCATAGAAAAGATTACCAACGAAGCTGATAAGGGCCATGTAAAGGAAGTATCGGACCTGATGCAGGATACGTACAGCAAGCAAACTGAACAACTGATGAAGTTCAACAAAAGCCTGCTCGAAAAAAGCAATTTAGAAAGCACCATTAAGCTAAACAAAGAAATATCAGAAAAACTTCAGAAGGACCTGGAAAGGAATTTCGAAGCTTCTAAAAAGATCATCAAATCAATATCAGATTCATATACCAAGGAAAATGGCTTCTCTGCTACATCGGGCAAAAAAATGCTTGATGAAATATTTTCAGAAATTGATGTGGTTACCAAAAACAATATGAAGTTTTGGGCTAACTGGTTTGATGAAGTTTATACAAACAACAAAAAGACAGCAACAACCACTGCAACAGCAGCAAAGACTGCAAAAAACGGAGCGAACAACAATTAATCCCCAAATAATTTCTTATAACACCTAAAACAAATCATGAAAAACACAATCAACAAACAAGCTGAAACGCTGAAAAAAAGCATCGACAGCGTATCTCAAAGCTCTAAAGAGAGCATCAAAACCTTAATTGAATCAAACTCAAAACAATTTGATTCAGCTTTGGAAACCAACAAAAAAACTTTCGATTCTATCAGCAAAATGCTGTACGAAAAGGAAATGGATCCAACCATTGTAACTGCATTCAAGTCAACCTTTGGTAAAGGCATCAAAATGTCGGAAGATGTAATTGATTCTATTATCGATTCTCACACCAGCCGTATTGACCTTACCATTGACTTTACTACCAAGTTTATGGAAATCGTTAAGAACGAAGACCTTAACTCTAAAGAAGGCGTTGACAAATTGGTTTCTCTTGTAAAAGAAAACTTTGACAAGTCGAGCGAACTTTCTATGGGCAACATGGAAAAGATCGTTGCTGTATATAACGACCACCTGAACCTTGCGTTGAATTTCAACAAGAAATTTGCTGATAACATCAACACACAGATCAGTTCTATGTTCAAACTGCAAAAGAAAAACATCGATTCTTTCTTTGCAATGGACATGGTTACCGAATGGTGGAAGAACGTTAGCGAAGAAAAATCTAAAGCTTAATTCCCTATCTATAAGGCTTATCCCTGTAATCAAAATTATGGTTGCAGGGATAACTTTTTTATAGAGCAATCGATTTTTTGTATATACTTAACACGCCAAAAAAGGCGGTAAAAAATTATTATTATGGATACCAAGAAGCCTACCGAGAATATGACCGAAATGAATGAACTGATCGCTTCTGCAGGAAAGAAGATGATGGAGAAGACCATACAAGACGCTCCAACTTCATTCAGCGACAATATGGAACTTGTCAATGAATACTCAAAACTGTTTTCTGAAATTGCCGCTAACCCCGGCAATACAGATAAAGCACAAAGCCTGTATGTTGATTTCATGAAAAAACAACAGGACCTTTGGAAGAGTATGATGGAGCGCCAGGCAGGCAAAGAAACCACACCGGTTATTCTGCCAACTGCTGGCGACAAGCGCTTTAACGCTGCTGAGTGGAGCGAAACACCATATTTCGATTTTATTAAACAAAGCTATTTACTGGTATCTGAAATGCTGAGCGGCATTGTTGACTCAGTTGATATGGATCACCGCACAAAAAAGAAATTGAGTTTTTATACCAAGCAATATATTGATTCTTTTTCGCCGGCTAACTTTTTAGCCACCAACCCTGAGGCACTTAAATTGGCGCAGGAAACCAAGGGCCAGAGCATTACCGACGGCTTAAAGAACTTTTTAGAAGATGTGGCACAGGGCCGCATTAGTCAAACAGATACTACCGCTTTTGAACTGGGCAGAAACCTGGCTTCTACTCCCGGCGATGTAGTATATGAAAATGAACTTATTCAACTTATTCAATATAAACCAACCACTAAAACTGTACACGAAATACCTGTACTGGTTATTCCTCCGTGGATAAATAAATACTATATACTCGACTTAAAACCTGAGAACTCGTATGTTAAGTTTATAGTTGACCAGGGTTTTACCACCTACCTTATTTCGTGGAAGAACCCTACCAAAGAACTGGGCAACCTGGGCTTTGAGGATTATGTAGAAAAAGCAGCGCTGAAAGCTGCTGCCGTAATACAAGACATTAGCAAAGTAAAGAAAGTACATGGCGTAGGTTATTGCCTGGGCGGTACACTTTTAAGCATAGCGCTTGCTGTAGCTTATAGCCGTAAAAATGTGCCATTCGAAACAGCTACCTTCCTTGCTACAATGATAGACTTCTCGGATATTGGCCCTATGGGCGATATTGTGGATGAAGCATTGGTAAAGAAGATTGAGAACGGAGAATTGAAAACCGAAAACCTGATGCGTGGCAAGGTAATGGGCAGCGCCTTTAACCTTATACGCAGCAACGATTTGATTTGGAACTATGTAGCCAATAGCTACCTGAAGGGTAAGAAACCAGCTCCGTTTGATGTGCTTTACTGGAATGGCGCTGCCCATTACCTTGCCACGCATCAGGTTTTCGGTTTTCAATTCTCCGTTCT
>JABDCA010000014.1:62013-65377 GCA_013288345.1 Bacteroidota bacterium
GCTTTACTGGAATGGCGATAACACCAACCTTCCTGCAAACATGTATGGTTTTTATTTACGCCACATGCTTTTCGAAAATAAACTGAGCCGTAAAAATGCTTTGCGTATTTGCGAAACTCCAATTGATATTGGTAAAATAGAATTACCTACTTTTATAGTAAGTACCAGCGAAGACCATATTTCGCCACCGCAAACCACCTTTACCACTACTGAGCTTGTAAGCGGCCCTGTAGAATATGTAATGGGCGGATCGGGCCACGTAATGGGTATTGTAAACCCACCGGCTAAAAAGAAATACGGTTACTATGCAGGCGGAGAACTAGGCAAAGGCTTTGAAGAGTGGAAGAAAACAGCTAAGCAACACGAAGGTAGCTGGTGGACACCATGGACTGCATGGCTGAAGAAACAATCGGGCAAACAAGTAGCAGCGCCAGCTAAAGCGGGCAATGCAAAATATAAATCTATCGAGCCTGCACCGGGACGATATGTAAAAGAAAAATGTTAAAGCAATTATGAATTATAAGTTATGAATTATGAGTTCAGGAAACAAATGAACTACTTTCGCAACTTATAACTCATAACTTATAATTCATAACTCATAATTTATTTTTAGTATATGGCAGAAGGGAATAAGAAAAAGGTAGCCTTAGTTACAGGCGGAACAGGAGGACTTGGTACAGCGATATGCGAACGTCTCTATAAAGAAGGATATAAGGTAGCAGCTAATTATAAAGACTTTACCAAGGCTATACAGTGGAGAGAAGAAGCAAAGAAGTGGAGAGAAGATCAGTTAAAAATGGGTATTGACATACATATTGTTGAAGGCGACGTATCTGATTACAAATCTGCTCAGGCAATGGTACAGGAAATTACCGATGAAGTAGGCCCTATTGATATTTTGGTTAACAATGCCGGTATTACGCGCGATGCGCCATTACATAAAATGACTCCTGAACAATGGTATGAGGTGATGAATGTGAATTTAAACAGCGTATTCATTTGCTCTCGTTTGGTTATTGAAGGCATGATTGCACGTGGCTGGGGACGTATCATAAATATGTCGTCGGTAAATGGCGCTAAAGGCCAATTTGGACAAACCAATTACTCAGCAACCAAATCGGCTATGTATGGTTTTTCGAAATCATTAGCACTTGAAGTTGCAAAAAAAGGAATTACTGTAAATTGCATCTCTCCGGGGTATGTGGGCACAAGTATGGTTATGGCTATTCGCGAAGATGTTCGTGAAAAGATTTTAGCTACCGTACCGGCTGGGCGTTTTGGCAAACCTGAAGAAATTGCAGGCATGGTTGCTTACTTAGCATCTGATGAAGGTTCTTTTATTACCGGCGCTAACATGAATATTAACGGCGGCTTGCATATGTACTAATACATTCGCATTTAGACAAAAAAGCCCCGGCAAAATTTGTCGGGGCTTTTTTATTTACATAAAATATTATTTTTGTAATTCATAATCCACTATAAACCATTTCTATGAAATTCAAAATCACCCTACTCCCATCATTACTTCTTTGTCTATTTATGTGTACAAAGGCAAATGCCCAATTCACATCCATGAACCACGAAACTATCTATAGGGTTAGCTTAGGCACAACCTATATTGTAATGGATGACACCAATACCGCAATAGCTAAAGAATATAAAAGCATTTTCTACAAATACTGGACAACTTCTCCTATCAAGTTCATTGTTCCTGATGAAATACGTAAAGTTGATACCCTTAGAAACTCCATTTTTGGCATGGGCAGGTTACTTTATTCAGTAAATGGTAATCTTTTTCCAATCTCACCTTACTTAGGCTTAAGAATATACGGCAAAGACCTGGTTAATATATACATAGCCACTAACCCTGTTAAATACGGCCCTGCCAAAAAAGGTACTGAAGATGATAAAACGCTTCCGCCTAATCGTGTACATAATGACCCAGACAGGCAAATCCTTCCATCGTTTAGTTATGGAGAACCCGATTTTGCATGGGGTCCTGGTTTTTTAAAGAATTATTTACAGCAAACAATGGCCTATTTGAGGACCAGAAACGAGAAAAACATGAAAGATGAAATAACAGGTAATGCAGAATTAAAAAAAACTAAAAGACAGAACCCTATACGTACCCGATTACATGCTGCTTAAATTTATACTGCGAGGCGAGCCCCCATTTGATATTGAAACGCAGAAATGGAAGCCGGAAGATCTGATGGAAAAATATAAATACGCTTACAAAATAGTAAGCTCAGCAGAATTAAGTAAAATGATACTAGACAGTGCTCAAGGCATTTATTACGTAATGTATACGGTTTCTTCAAATAATGAAACCGTTTCAGTAACCAATTCTGCCCAGGGTAATATCATTTATTCAAAGTACACTTATTTTAACACCACACTTAACCGCAACGACATAGGAAAGATCAGCAAAGATATAGACTCGAAGTAACCCATATATATTCAATTCTATGAACCACAAAACTATACTCCGCTTAGTCGTTATAGTTTGTTGCTTATTTTCATTGAGCGCCAGGGGGCAATCTGCTTTTATGAACCGTGATAACATATACCGTGTTTTTGAAGGCACTACTTATGTTGTAATGGAAGACACTACTACCGCAATTGCAATACAATACAAAAGTGTTATTCGTAAATACTGGACCGCTTCAAGAATAAAGATCATACTGCCTAATCAAATACATTCAGTTGACACAGTTAAAAATTCAATTTTCAATATCAGCAGGATTATCTATATAAAAGATGGCATCATTATTGGTATACTCCCATACCTTAGGTTGCGGCAAAATGGCAAGGATCTAGTTACCATATATGTGCAAACAGACCCGTACAAATATGAAAAAACAATAACTGTTGGCAGTACCCAGAATAAAGCAGCAAGACAAAAGGATAGTAATTATATTTATGTGCAGGGCGCCGACCAACATATCATTGCCTCATTTAGTTATGGAGACCCAAGTTGTACATGGGGGCCCGGTATAATGAAAAACTATATACAGCAAATAATGGCCTACTTAAAATCGAGAATTGAACAAAGAAGCGGCACAGATATAGCAAAGGACGTTGAACTAAATACATTAAAAAACAAAACGCTTTACGTACCCGATTATATGCTGATAGAATACATACCTCATGGTATGGGTGGTGCAGAAATGGAACTACGGGAAAGGAAACCCGAGGAGTTTATGAAAAACTACCCCTACCCTTATAAAATTGCTACTGCAGCCGAATTAAACAAAATGATACTAGATAGTACAAAGGGCATTTACTATGTATTGTATAATTTTATGGGAGGTACTAAAACTATAAGCGTTACTAATTCAGGCACAGGTGAAGTTATATATTC
>JABDCA010000015.1 GCA_013288345.1 Bacteroidota bacterium
TTGATAATGGCACCTGAAAATCAGGAACCAGACCTACTTCAAAAGCGAATTCAAATTCTTTTTCAAACTCAAGTTCTACATTGGTTGTTTGCGGTAATGGCTCACCTACAATACGCAAGTGATTATCCTTAATGTACTTGGTAAGCGAATCTGTTAACAAGTGGTTAACTTCATCAGCCAGAATTGATTTACCAAAACGCTTGGTAATAACCGATGCAGGCACTAAGCCCGCACGAAAACCCGGGATAACTGCTTTTTTCTGATAATCTTTTATTGACTTATCTACTGCAGGTTTATAATCGGTAGGGGTAATTTTAACTTTAATGACAGCATTGGTGTCATCAATACTTTCCTTTACTATATCCATGATAGTTTTTATTTGTTTTTCGCACTGGTGCGGATGAAGGGACTCGAACCCATACGCCTCGCGGCACCAGATCCTAAGTCTGGCGCGTATACCAATTCCGCCACATCCGCCTGTGTGAAAAATGGCTGCAAAGATATATGAATTTCTTACATAGGTGAGGCTTTCTTTTATAGCTGCAAATAAAAAAATAACCCCAACCAAAAGGTCGGGGTCAAAATATGTTTAACACTATACGAATACTCTTTTATGTAGTCCTTCGCAGCTTTATAATATGCAGTGTATTCAGCAGCCTCATTACCGGGTAGGTAGGATCGAACTCGAACCATTTTTTAGCAAAATTAGGGCTGTTAGGGCTTTTGTGGTGATTGTTCTGGAACAACTCTCCCAACAGAAAGATATCAATAGGAGAAGTATTTCTGGACTTATCGCCATTATCGAAGCTAACATAACCATATTTATGGCCGCACCAGTTTACAATAGCGCCTTGCACAGGGCTGGCAATAAATTCTACCGGTAATAATAAAAACCACCATGCCGACGGAGCAAACGCTACATAAAAAGCTATGTATGCTGCTGCAAAAGATAAACGGGTAAACCAGTTATCAGCAATCCTATCGAGCCATGGCCATTCAGGATAATTGCCTTTAAATGCTTCTTCAGGCTCTACTTTGTGCGATGCATAATCCATGTAAATATTTTTTGTCTGCACCATCATGCTCCATACATCTTTAAAAAAGTGTGGAGAGTGTGGATCCTTCTCAGTATCACTATAGGTATGATGCATACGGTGAAGTATGGCATACGCACGTGGGTTCAAAAATGAAGAACCTTGTGTAAGAAAAGTGAGAAAATAAAAGAACTTCTCCCAGCCTTTGCTCATCGTGAACATTTTATGTGAAGCGTATCTGTGGAGGAAAAAGGTCTGGCAAAAAAGAGACAGAAACCAGTGAACGAGGAAGAATATGAGTATAGGCATAAAATAATATTTAAAAGCAGGTTATAAACCCCTTGTTAATAAAGACGGATACCCGGGTAAAATACCTTAAGGGTTAATTGTAGGGGTAGGATTCGGATTATTTGACACCCTCTTATTCGCAGGTATAATATACACCTTTGTAAAGTCGAGATAATCCATTGCATTACCATAAAACCCCTTTACATAATTATGTGACAAGTAATAGTTTTCTTCATAATAAATACACAAGTACGGAGAATCTTCCAATGCAACCTGGTCAGCCTCAGCATATAGCTTATACCTTAAGGTATCGTTGGTTGTTACAAGTGCTCTTGAGAACAATGAATCGAACTTTGGATTAGACCAACGGAATGAGTTGGTATAAGCCATAGCAGCAGTATCTTTAGGAACGTTGGCTCCGTTAAGCAAGTTCAAAAATGTTTGTGGATCCGGGTAATCGGCAATCCATAATTCCCTGAACATTTGAACCTTACCTCTCATAAATGCATCTTCATGCTCTGGTAGCGGAATTGCATTTACTTTAACATTAATATCAAGGTTTTCCTTTAACATCTTTTGCATTACCTCAGCAACCTGAAGGTTTCTGTTACCACCATCGCTGCTGGTTTGCAATGTAATTTCTGGGAATCCTTTACCATTAGGGTAGCCTGCTTTAGCTAGCAATTCTCGGGCCTTATCAGGGTCAAAACTGTACCCTTTAAGGTCTTTATAGTTGTAGCCTAAAAATGCTTGTGGAGGAACAATACCATAAGTACCCGGTATTCCTTCGCCTTGTAGAGTATAGTTTACAATCTTATCGCGGTCAATAGCATAGTTGAATGCCTGCCTTAATAATTTGTTTTTAAAGAGATTGTCACGGGTTTGAAATCCGTAAAAATAACTGCTCATAGCAGGTTTTACATCCAATGTATAGTCAACCTTGTTATTTAAATCGGTTGAGTTTATCTGCCCAAGTATTTGTGTAATAATTTCTGTTGGTATTCCATACATCATTTCCAGGTTGCCTTGTTGGAACTCAAGCAACTCAGATTTCTTTTCGTGTACAAAAGAAAACTTTACTGCATCAAGGTAAGGCAATTGGTTGCCATACTGATCATAATCCCAGTAATTAGGATTACGGCCCAAAACAATGGCTTGATCTTCCTGCATATCTTTTATCATAAATGGGCCCGTGCCCACCATGTGTACACGCATTTCAATTCCATATTTATCAACTGCTTCCTTAGGAAACACCCAACAACCCGGCTCAGAAAGCAGATTTAAAAAACCACCAAAGTGGGTTTTCATTTTTATCTGAAGGGTAGAATCATCTACTACTTTCACTCCGCTTACACCACCTTCGGGTAAAGGTTTTTTATCAATTGATGCCTGAAAATATTCATCAGCCCCTGCTACGTGATTTTTGAAAGTAACTTCAAACTGAGCATTCTGTGCACTAGATGTACATAACTGATCGTAACACCATTTAAAATCTTTTGCAGTTACTTCTCTTCCTTTACCATCAGGGAAACATGGGTCATCCTGAAACTTTACTCCTTTACGTAAGTGAAAGGTCCATGTATAAGTAGTGTCGTTATACTCCCATTTTTTAGCAATACTTGGCAATACAGTAAGGTCTTTAGGTGAAAGCTTTATTAGGCCCTCGTAAACCTGCAGGGCAATATTATCACCCGGTATATCAATAATATCAAGCGGGAACAGACTTTTGAAACCCGTAACTTCATTAAAACGGAACACGCCACCATAGTATATTCCGCCTTTGGCAGTGTGGCTTTCATTCTTTTTATGATCAGGTTTACACCCAAAAAAACCTGCTATTAGCAAGCATATTGCAATAACCGGTACCAGTTTTTTATTCATACTACTATTGAAAAAACGATTCAACCTATTCTAAATTACTTCTTGGGGTAAACACGTATAAGGTTCAAAAGTAAAAAAAATATCGAAAACAGAGGCATGGAATTTTCGTAAATAGCTTAAAAATACCTATTTAGCTCTTAAAAGTCAATTTCGATCAACATGGGGCAATGATCCGAATGCTTTGCCTCTGGCAGTATTTTCGCGCCTTTCAGGGCTTTTGACATGGGTTCGCTTACCAACTGGTAGTCTATGCGCCAACCCTTATTATTAGCCCTCGAATTTGCCCTGAAACTCCACCAGGTATACTGGTGCGGCTCTTTATTGAATTCCCTTAATGAATCAGTAAATCCCGATTTCATAAAACCATCCAGCCATTCTCTTTCTTCTGGCAAAAAGCCTGATGAGTTAGCATTACTTACAGGGTTATGAATATCAATTGGTTTGTGGCAAATATTATAATCGCCTGCTATGATAAGGTTAGGGCGTTTTTTCTTCAGGTCGGTAATATATTTTTGAAACTTAGCTACCCATTCCATTTTAAAAGCCTGCCTTTCATCGCCAGAAGTGCCCGATGGCATATATACACTTATTACAGACACATTGCCATAGTCGGCCCTTATTACCCTACCCTCGTCATCGTTGAAACCACAGCCATATTCTATATGGTCGGGTTGGGTTTTAGACAGGATAGCAACGCCACTATATCCCTTCTTTTTTTGTGCCGAATACCAGTAATTATGGCCATACCCGGCATTGGCAAAATCTGCCAGATTAAGCTGTTCTGCCTCGGCTTTTATTTCTTGCAGGCATATTATATCTGGTTTAGTGGCCTTAACCCAATCGAGCCAACCCTTCGACATAGCTGAGCGTATGCCGTTTACATTGTATGTAATTACTTTCTTCATTTGTGTTGCTTAACCCAACAAAAATAGAAATTCTGCGTTATTTACGATATTCGTAGTTTTTGACAGTGAGAAAGCTTTCCCTTTTATTAACAGGGTTTTTAGGAATTATTTCCATAACCGGTTTTTCGCAGCAGGTAAGTAACCAGCGCAAAAAAGCCATTGTTATGTCATTGGGTGATACCATAACCATAGATACCTTAAGTATATTTCCACAGTCATTATCTTTAACTGTAAACAAAGGCCAAAAGCTCGATAGCAGCTGTTATACATTTGAGCCTGCCGAAGGGCAACTTATTTTGCACAGGGCTGAATTAAAGAAGCATGGCATTACTGCCGACACACTTTATTGTACCTACAAAACTTTTCCATTTTTACTTACACAGGTCCACGAACATAAAGACAATAACGTTGTGCATCCGTTAAAATACGGGCAGCAGGCAGGGTATCTTTACCAGGTAGAACAAAATAAAAACTCAGCAGACCCATTTGATTTGGGCACCTTAAATAAAAGCGGAAGCATATCGCGCGGAGTAACATTTGGCAATAGCCAAAACCTTACCGTTAACTCTACACTGAACTTGCAACTGGCAGGTAAGCTTAGCAACAACGTAAACGTACTTGTATCGGCGACCGATAACAGTTTACCCATTCAGCCGGAAGGAAATACCGCACAGTTGCAGGATTTCGATAAAGTGTTTATAAAACTCTATAATAAAAACACAAGCCTTATTGCCGGAGATTATGAATTGGCAAGCCCTGCAAGCTATTTTATGAAATTCTATAAAAAAGCAGAAGGTGGATTATTTTCAACCCGATTTATTGTAGGGCCCGAAAAAGACAGCAACAAAGCAGCCTACATGAAAGTAACCGGCGGTGGCGCCATATCAAAAGGCAATTTTGCCCGCGACCAGGTAACGCCTATTGATGGAAACCTTGGCCCCTATCTTTTAACAGGGCCTAATAATGCAACATACATTATAGTATTATCGGGTACCGAGAAAGTTTATTTAGACGGGCAGTTGATGCAGCGCGGCCAGAACTATGATTATGTTATCGATTATAATGCAGCGCAAATTACGTTTACCCCAAAACATTTAATAACACAAAGCACTCGTATAACGGTTGAGTTTCAGTACAGCGACCAGAACTATGTACGCTCACTCATATATGCAGGAACAGAATATCATGATGCCAAACTTAACCTGCGATTCAATATTTATTCGGAGCAGGATGCCAAGAGCCAGCCTCTGCAACAATCGTTATCGCCAGCGCAGGAACTGTTTTTAGCAGGGATAGGCAATAATATTCAGAATGCCGTTGTGCCCGGAATACAAGACACTGTGTTTAATCATACACAGGTACTCTACCGCAAAATGGATACCATAAATGCAGCATTGGGCGTTAACGATACTATTTTTGTCTACTCAACCGATTCCACAAAAGCGCATTACAACTTAAGCTTCTCGCAAGTAAACCAGGGGCAGGGTGATTATATACAAATAGCATCGGCTGCCAATGGTAGGGTGTTCCAATGGGTTGCGCCGGTTAGCGGGGTTCATAAAGGAAATTATGTACCTGAAATTCTTTTAATAACACCCAAGAAAAAACAAATGTTGACGCTGGGTGGAGATTATAAAATATCAGCCACCACAAGTATTATAACAGAAGTAGCCGTAACCAATAATGATATAAATACATTTTCGGCTATTGATAAAAAGAACGATGTAGGCTTTGCAGGGAAAGTAGATTTACACAACGTTAACTTTTTGCAAGATACCATTGATCATAAAAAAAATGCCTGGAGATTAACTACTGACTTAGGTTATGAGGGAGTACAAAAAGATTTTTCGCCATTAGAGCGCTACCGCCCTGTTGAATTTGCACGCGACTGGAACCGCACCAGCGACAGCATATTCGATAACCAACATATTTTAAATGCCGGCATAACATTGGGCAACAAAACAGATTTGATAGGATATAATTTTCAGGCATTTTTAGAAGGAATACATTACAATGCAACCAGACAAAGTGCGGTGGTCAAACTAAAAGATAAAAATCTTACTGTAGACCTTAACGGCTCATTATTAAATACCAAATCGCTTGACAATACAAGTAATTACTATAAAGAATTTGGCGTTGTATCTTACAAAATATCGCAATGGGTAGTGGGTGCAGGCGAAGGAACCGAGAAAGATATTTTCCGTTCGCGCCATACCGATAGTATTGTTACAAACTCTACATCGTTATTTGAACAGGCTTCAACATTTCAATACTACCAGTGGAACACTTTCTTCAGGTCGGCTGATACAAGTAAGGTTAGTTATGGTATAAACTATCAGGAAAGAACTGATCTGGCTCCGTTAAATAACCAAATGACAAAATCGCTTTTAGCACGCAATATTTCGTTTGATATTAACCTGCTTAAAAACCCTAAGAGCCGTTTTAAAGCCAATGTTACATACCACATTTTAAACGTATTCGATAGCACTATTGTACAAGGGCAGCAACCCGTAAATGCATTAACAGGCCAGGCACAATATGACCTGAACGCATTCCACGGATTTATTACGAGTAGTACATTTTATCAAGCCGGTTCGGGCCTGCAACCAAAAGAGACCTATACGTATATACCGGTAGCACAAGGCCAAGGGGTATATGGCTGGACAGATTATAACCACGATGGAATAGCCGAGCTGAATGAATTTTATGTTGCACCCTTCCCCGATCAGGCAAACTATATAAAGGTGTACACTCCCACCAACCAGTTTATTAAAACCTTTACAAGCGGAGTAACTGAAACCTTTAGTGTAAGGCCTTCGGCTATCTGGGGCTCTAAAAAAGATATACGTTCTTTCATAGCACTCTTCTCCGAACAACTTGCTTTCCATACCGACCGGAAAACTACTTCTACCAACTTTTCGCAAGCATTTGATCCTTTATTGCAAAATGCTACTGATACTAATATGGTGGGGCTGAATACTTCTATGCGCAATACAATTTTCTTTAACCAGCTAAACCCGAAATATGGGGCCGATTACAGCTTTAACAACACAATAAATAAAACCGTTTTGCAGGAAACCGGCGAACAATCGAGACAAAACCAATACAATGAAGTGCATGGCCGTTGCAACCTTACTACCAAATGGATGCTTGAGCTTGATCAGAAATTTGGCTACGATATAAGCAACTCTAACTATTTTTCTACCAACAATTTTCTTATAACCTACCGCCAAACACAGCCCAAACTAAGTTTTCAGCCCAGTACAAGCTTCAGAATATCAGGGTTATTTACATACGCCAATAAAGACAATGCCCCCAGTTTAGGCGGAGGCAACTCTACGCAAGAAACCTATGGGGCCGAACTTAAATACAATGTGTTAAACAAAGGCAGTTTATTGGCGAATTTCAACTATGTAAAAATTGCTTTTAGCGGAGAAGGGAACAGCCCCCTTGGTTTTGAAGTATTGCAAGGCTTGAATATTGGCAATAACTATACCTGGGGAGTAACCTATCAATGCAATATATCACAGAACATACAGTTAAATGTATCATATACCGGACGTTCGAGCGAAGGCTCAAATATTGTGAATACAGGAACGGCACAGGTAAGGGCGTTCTTCTAAGTAGTTGATATTGGTAAAAGTTGTAGCTTTGACATAGATATAGAAATAGAGATGTTAGCCAAAGACCTGATAAGTACAGATATACCACCGCTTAAGGTAACCGATACCGCCAAAAAGGCGCTTGAGTGGATGGATGAATTTAAAGTATCGCACCTGCCTGTAATTGATAAAACCAGTTATATAGGTGTAGTATCTGATGCGGATATACTCGATCATATTTCATCTGATGAACCTATAAGCAAACTGCGCCGTTCGTTCAGCAAGCCTTTTGTATACGAACACATGCACGCCTATGATGTGTTGAAGATGTATGCCTTGCTTAAAATTTCGGTAATACCGGTGATAGATAACAAAGAACATTTTGTGGGTGCTGTTACTTCACAAAAAATGCTTGAATATTTTTCGCAGTTGACTGCCGCACAGGAACCGGGCAGTTTAATAGTACTTGAACTGCACCAGCACGATTATTCATTATCGCAAATAGCCCAGATAGCCGAAAGCAACGGAGCAAAAATATTAAGCCTGTTCCTTACACCACGCAGCGATTCTACAGAGCTGGATGTAACCATTAAGCTTAGTGTAAACGATGTTTCAGCAGTGCTGCAAACCTTCGAGCGCTTTGGCTATAATGTAAAAGCATCTTTTTCGCAGAGTGTACAAAATACCGCCATAAAAGACCGTTACGATGCACTGATGCATTACCTCAACATTTAAAACGGTAATGAAGGTTTACCCTCATAGTTTTTTTATTGCATTGCTATTTTCTGTTTTTTATTCGCCTGCACATTCCCAAAATAAAGATTCGTTGGCAGGTAAAAAATTTGTTGTTTACGATATCTACATTGACGGCAATTTTAAAACAAAGACTTCCATCATTCGCCGTGAGCTTACTTTCCAAAAAGGCGACACGATACAAATGCGTGAGTGGGCCGAGATGGCAGTTCGTTCAAAAGATAACCTGAGAAATACCGGCCTTTTCAATTTTGTCAGCGTTGATACTGTACACTTGTCTACGGGAGAAACAGGCGTAGCCATTGCAGTTGAAGAAAAATGGTATATATGGCCCAACCCTATATTTCAGGTTGAAGAACGGAATTTTAACGTATGGTGGGAACAGGATCACCGTAGCCTTGATAAAGTAGATTATGGCCTTTCGCTTATCGATAACAATACCCTCGGATTAAGACAGGTTTTAAGAGTAGGTTTTCAATTGGGCTATACACAGCAATTTGCAGTAAGTTATGCTATACCCTATATTGATAAGCACCAAAAAGGCGGATTGCAATTCTCAGCCACTTCATCGCAGAACAAAGAAATTCCTTACACTTCTGTAGGTGGCATACTTACTTTTTTAAGCACACCTGAAACTACACTGAGGCAAGAATATACCGGAAGAATAGATTATACATATCGCCAGGGACTATACGATACACATTACCTTGAAGCAAATTTTCATTCGTGCAGTGTGGCCGATACTATTCTTAAACTAACTACTGATTATTTTTCTGGTAATGAAACGAGTACCAATTTCTTTGGGCTCAAATATTTCTTCCGTCGTGACCTGCGCGACTATGCACCCTACCCGCTTTCGGGTTACTATATAGATTTTAGTATAAATGATTTTGGGCTTGGACTACTAAATAGTCATCCTTTCAACATAATCTATATACAAACGTCGCTGCACAAATACTGGACAATCTCTAAAAACTTCTTTTATGCTGCAATGGTCGAAGGCAAGCTTTCGAATAATGCAGAGCAACCTTATTATATACAGCGTGGCCTTGGCTACTCAAATGATTTTGTGCGTGGCTATGAAGATTATGTAGTAGATGGAAATGACTATGCACTGGTAAAGAACGAAATAAAATTCAGGTTCCTGAATGTGCCTGTACAAAACCTGCCACTGCTTGGGGTGCACCAATTCAACAAAGCATACTATGCACTCTACCTTACCCTTTATTCCGATTGGGGATATTTGACCTCGCCAACACCTTATGTAGTCAATAATTTTCTGGCTAATAAATCTCTTTGGGGTAATGGGGTTGGTATTGACTTAGTTGCTTACTACGACCTTATATGGAGGTTTGAATATTCCTTTAACGGGCTAGGCCAAAACGGGTTCTTTCTGCACTTTCAGGCAGGTATGTAGTTATTTCTTAAACTGCTTTTTTGCCACCAAAACACTAAAACACAAAATCCCACGAAACAATTTAGTGTGTATTTATTTGGTGTTTTAGTGTTTTGTTGGCAAGTTTTTCTTTGCAATTATATTCTTGTACTTTCGCTCTTGTAATTATTTAGCAATGCAAAAGATATTCAGCAGGCTTTTATTTATTCTCTGCATTTCATTTTCTCTTTCCGTTTATGCGCAGCAAAAAAATCTGGTGCCTTATGTAAACCCGTTTATTGGCACAGGTGGCCACGCGCATACATTTCCTGGTGCCTGTTACCCATTTGGCATGATGCAACTAAGTCCCGACACTCGCCTTACAGGTTGGGACGGCTGCTCGGGCTATTATTATGCCGATACTGTTATTTATGGTTTTACACACACACACTTAAGCGGTACCGGCTGCTCTGATTATGGTGATATTTTGTTGATGCCTGTACCTATAGCACCTGCAAAAGTTGAAGGTAACATAGATAAAATTGTTAATTATTCGTCGCCGTTTTCTCATTCACAAGAAAAAGCTTCTCCAGGTTATTATTCCGTGCTATTAAAAAACGGAAATATAAAAGCAGAGTTAACGGTTGGAGAAAGATCAGGAATACACAGATACATTTATAAAAGAGACGGTGAATACATGATTGTTTTGGATTTGAAACATAGAGACGAAGTATTAAGTTCAGAATTTAAATGGGTAAGTGATACAGAAGTTTGTGGTTATCGTGAATCAAAAGCATGGGCAAGAGATCAGTGGGTTTATTTTGATATTAGATTCTCTAAACCAAGTATAAATACAATGTTATTTAGAAATGATTCCTTAATTTCTTTCCAAAAAGATATTAAATCAAAGAACACTAAAGCCATATTTAGTTTTCTTCCAACTGATACCATCCTTGTCAAAATTGGCATTTCCGCGGTAAGCATAGAAAATGCAAAAGAAAACTTAGTACATGATATACCTGCATGGGATTTTGATGGCACTTTGAAAAAAACACAAAAAGCATGGAATGATTATTTGAACAAAATAGAAGTTACGTCTAAAAACGATAGTCTGCTGACTACATTTTATACTGCGCTCTATCATACTGCCATACACCCAAGTTTGTATACCGATGTTAATGGGCAATATAGAGGGCGCGATATGAAAACACATGTTGCAAAAGATTTTTCCATGTACACTGTCTTTTCTATATGGGATACGTACAGGGGATTGCACCCACTCTATACTATTATAGATTCAAGCCTGGACAGGCAATTTATACAAACCTTTTTAAAGCAATATGAGCAGGGTGGAATGCTACCTGTGTGGGAACTTTCTGCTAACGAAACGAATTGCATGATAGGGTACCATTCTGTTTCAATAATTGAAGATGCTTACCAGAAAGGGATTCGTGGATTTGATGCCGATGAAGCATTAAAGGCAATGGAACACAGCGCAGACGACTATGAGCGAGCAAAAGGCATAATGAGTCAGTATGGATATATGCCCGCAGATAAAAGCAGTGAGTCGGTTTCGCAAACATTGGAATGTGCTTATGATGACTGGTGTATTGCACAACTGGCAAAATCGTTAGGAGCCACTGAACAATACTATAAATATATTGCCTTGGCACAGAGCTATAAGAATGTATATAACCCCAATAATGGCTTTATGCAAGGGCGTTCAAATGGGGCATTTGTAACACCGTTCGATCCGAAATCGGTTAGCTTTAATTATACCGAAGCCAATGCATGGCAGTATAATTTTTATGTACCGCAAGATATGAATGGCTTTATTGAGCTGCATGGAGGAAAGGAAAATTTAGCAAAGAAGCTTGATACTTTATTTACTACCTCATCATTAACTACAGGTAGAACACAACCTGATATAACAGGAATGCTGGGGCAATATGCACAAGGCAACGAGCCTAGCCACCACATTGCATTTTTATATAACTATGTTGGTCAGCCCTGGAAGACAGCAAAATACATACACCAGCTTGAAAAATTCTACACCAACGCACCCGATGGTATTTGTGGCAACGACGATTGCGGAGAGCTATCAGCCTGGTATGTAATGAGTGCTATTGGCATGTATCAGGTTTGTCCCGGAGATGGGCAATTTGAGTTGACATCCCCAATATTCGATACCGTAAAAATACATTTAGAGAGCGGCAAAACATTTACTATTAGTTCTGAAAAAGACATGGTTGGCGATGATTGTATAGAAACTGCCACACTAAATGGGAAAGACTATAAGAATTCTTTTTTGCGATACACTGATTTGATGAATGGAGGAAAGCTCAATTATACTTTCACAAAGACAAACATGTTATCGGATTGGGGAACAGGGAATAATGTGCCGGCAAGCAGTATAAATGAACAGAAAATATTAACAGCACCTTATATTGAAAATGGAGCTACTACATTTATAGATTCTGCTCTGGTCAGTCTAAAAACATTGTCCCTAAATGATACTATCTATTATGAAATTTATAGCAAATATCCCCCGGAAGTAGGCAATATAGCTCTGTCGGAAAAAAAATATACAAAACCATTTTATATTTTTAGATCAGAGTGTGTGGCTGGTTGGTCAAGAAGAAATGGAAATAGAAGCGTAGATGTAGAATCCTGTTTCACAAAAATACCCAAAGGAAGAAAAATAAAAATTACCTCAAGGGTCAACTCTCAATATACAGCCGGTGGGCCAAATGCTTTAATAGATTTTCAACATGGTAGTACCGATTTTAGAGTTGGCAAATGGCAGGGTTACCAATACACTAATTTTGAAGCAGTAGTTGATTTAGGAAAAGTAGAAGATATCAAAAATGTAAGCGCAGAGTTTTTGCAGGATGCTTTGAGTTATATCTACATGCCTACTTATGTCGATTTCTCTGTATCCACAGATAGCATACATTATACACCTGTTGCACATATCAAGAATACTGTTGCAGATACAGTAACAGACCCTACTATTAAAACAATGGGGAAAGATATTGCTCCTCAAAAAGCACGCTACATAAAAGTATTTGCCAAAAACTACGGCAAGTTGCCTCCATGGCACCCAGGCTATGGTGATGAGGCCTTTATTTTTATTGATGAAATCGAGGTGAGATAGAACACAGATAACACTGATGTGACAGATACTCACAGATTATTCCGTGTTAATCTGCATAATCTGTTCTATCCGTGTTCTATTGTATTAAGATGGGAATAACTGATTGTGCAAAGAGCTTTGCGACACCTTATCTACATACATTATCTTTAAAATAAACTCCCTATAGAGTTCTTCTTCGCTGGTGGTAGCGCTTCCTACGCCCTTCGATTTCAGATCGTACTCGCGCAGAATATGGAATATCTTTTGCAGCGATGCTGGCCCGTATGCTTTAGCAGCTTTTTCATAATCGCCCACAAAATAAGGTGATACACCCAATTTGGCTGCCACATTATTCCGCGATTTATCTTTAAGTGAATGCAATATAAACAGCTTGCTGTAATAATTATAGAGCGATACCACACTCATTACAAATGGATTGTCCTTGGTGTTCGATGCAAAGTAATCAACGATCTTAAGCGCCTTACCCATATCACGATTGCCAAGGGCAGTCTGCAATTCGAATATGTTATAGTCTTTGCTTATACCAATGTTCGATTCAATATCGGTAACGGTTATTTCGGCAGGTGGCTTAAGGTTTATCATCAACTTGCCCAGCTCATTGGCAATTTTACTCAGGTCACTGCCCAAATATTCTGCCAGCAATGCAACTGCCTTTGGACCAATAACGTATCCTTTGTCTTTAATATGGCTTTCTATCCAGCCGGGTATCTGCCTGTCATACAACTTAGCCGAATCAAAAAATACAGCGCTCTTCGATATTTTTTTAGCCGCCGAAGTACGCATGTCAAGCTTCTTATACTTGTAGCAAAAAACGAGTATAGTCGATTTTTGTGGCTTTTCAAGATAGGTCATTAGCAAGTTCTTATCCTCACCACCACCTGTAAATAAATCGCGCATTTCTTGCGCCTCTTTTACAATTACCACCTGGTAATTCGACATCATGGGAAAGCGGTAAGCAGCATCTAATACCGTTGCAATACTGTTCTCCCGGCCATAAAATATCATCTGGTTAAACTCCCTTTCTCCTTCATCCAATACATTTTTCTCTACAAAGTGACTAAGCATGTCAATGTAATAGGGTTCTTCGCCACAGAAAAAGTAAACCGGGTGGTAAAGCTTCTTCTCTAAGTCAGTAAGTATTTCTTTGTAGGATGCAGCCATAATTCTTTCCCAAATTTATACTTTCCGTTCTATTCCTAACTTTGCCGATATATATTTATATGAACAACCCTGTCGGATATCCTCAACTTACCTTCCCCGCCCATGATTTTCGCATGGTTGAGGAGGATGGGCAGCACAAAATATTCGACCCGGTACGCAAAAAAATGGTTGTTTTAACACCCGAAGAATGGGTTAGGCAACATGTTATTGGATACCTGCACAAAGAAAAGGGCTATCCTTTAAGTTTATTGAAGGTGGAAAAGGAATTTATCTACAACAAACTAAGCAAACGAGCCGATATAGTAGCCTGCAGCAATAGTGGTGCCCCTATATTACTGGTAGAATGCAAAAGTCATGAAGTACCTATCACTCAAGAAGTATTTGACCAGATAGTACGCTACAACCTGGTTATGCAGGTAAAAATATTATTGGTTACCAACGGTATCAATATTTATTGCTGCTCTTTGGAAGGTGGAGAATATAAAGCGTTGGCTACCATACCTTTGTACAAAGAACTTACCGCTGAATGAGCGACAAGCTTATATACCTCGACTATAACGCCACTACCCCGGTAGACAAACGCGTGCTGGACACTATGCTGCCTTATTTCTCTGAAAAATTTGGTAATGCAGCAAGCCATACACATGCAGCAGGTTGGTCAGCCAACAGGGCTGTTGAAACTGCAAGGGAACAGGTAAGCAGGCTTATTGATTGTGACGCGCAGGAAATAATTTTTACATCGGGTGCAACCGAAGCAATTAACCTTGCCATAAAAGGTGTATTTGAGGCTTATGCTGCAAAAGGCAAACACATTATAACATACGCAACCGAACACAAAGCAGTACTCGATACCTGCAAATATTTAGAAACATTTGGGGCAGAAGTAGATTACCTACCGGTTGATAGTGAAGGCCTGCCTGATCTGCCATTGCTTGCAAAAACCATTCGTGAAGACACTGTACTGGTATGCGCCATGTATGCCAATAACGAAACGGGTGTTGTTTTCCCGATTAAAAAAATTGCTGAATTGGCCCATGAAAAAAAGAGCATTTTATTTTGCGATGCAACCCAGGCAGTTGGTAAAGTAATGATGGATGTACAAGACGAGGGAATTGATTTGATGTGTTTATCAGCCCACAAAATATACGGACCAAAAGGAGTTGGAGCACTTTATGTGCGAAGGAAGAATCCGCGAGTTACATTGCTGCCACAAATGCATGGTGGCGGGCACGAAAGAGGATTACGCTCAGGTACACTTAATGTAACAGGAATTGTGGGGCTTGGCCAAGCTTGCGCTATTGCAGGTGATGAAATGTGGGATGATGGCGACAGACTTTCGAGATTGAGAACACTATTGGAACAAAGCCTGCTTGATTTGGGAAATGCATTTGTTAACGGTAGCCAAAAACAGCGCTTACCGCATGTTACCAATATGGCCTTTGCGGGCATTAAAGCCGATAAACTGATTGCACTTTTACCGCATATTGCTTTAGCAATGGGTTCAGCTTGCACATCAGCATTGCCGGAACCATCACATGTATTAAAAGCGATGGGCAGGGAACAGTATGCCAATTCATCAGTTCGTTTCAGCCTCGGGAGATTTACCACACAACAAGAAATTGAAACTGTAATAAAAGAGGTAGGCGAAGCGGTTCTGAAATTACGGAGCGAGAATTAAACGTCTTTGCCCTTCAAGGCACCCATTACTAATACAGTAGCCAGTATCATTAATAAAGCGCCCATAATAAACGGTGCACCCGGGAAATACAATGGGCCGCCTACACGGGTAAAAAAACTAAGCAGACTTGTCATTAACAGTGGCCCGATGATATTTGTAAGACTCACTAATCCAGTAAGTCCGCCCTGCACTTCGCCTTGTGCATTGGCCGGCACCTGGTTCGACATAATACCTTGCAATGCAGGTCCCGTAATTCCACCTAAGCAATACGGAATTAAAAACACAAACATCATCCAGGTTTGTGTAGCAAAACCAAATAGTATTAAACCGATGGTATATAAAATAAAACCTATATAAACAGATTTCTTTTGCCCTATTTTAGGAATAATAACACGTATAAGTCCACCTTGTACAGCACCCACAGCAAAGCCCACAGCAGCTAAAGAGTACCCTACCATTTTCTGATCCCAGCTAAATTTTATCATAGTATAAAAACTCCATGTAGACTGAACCGCATGAGCAGCCAGATAAATAAGAAAGATGGAACCCACCATGCTCAACACGATAGGATATTTTTTTAATTGCTTTACCGAGCCAATCGGGTTGGCACGCTTCCATTCAAACTTACGCCTGTTTTCAGGCTTTAGTGATTCAGGCACGACAAAATAGCCATAAAGGCAATTCATTAAACTAATGAATGCAGCAGCTAAAAATGGCAAGCGCGTATCTATTGCTTTAAGTAATGCATTATCTGGGGCCAGCGTTCCGGTCAATCCCAATGCCAGTTTATGCCCTACATCGCCCAAAATACCACCAAGCGCAGGGCCAAGTATAAATCCTGCTCCAAATGCCACTCCAATCATTCCAAAATTTTGTGCACGCTTTTCAGGCGGACTTATATCAGCTATGTATGCAGATGCGGTTGTGAAGCTTGCACCCGTAATACCGGCAATAATACGTGTAACAAAAAGCCATACTATGGTTGGTGCAAATGCCTGTGCAATATAATCAAGCCCAAAGCCAAAAAGAGAGAAAAGCAGTACAGGTCTTCTGCCATAACGATCGCTCAAACCACCCAATACAGGCGAGAAAAGAAATTGCATAGCTGCAAAAGTAAACACCAAAAAACCGCTGTATTGCGAAGCTTCACTAAGTGTGCAATGCTGCATACCTGCTATAAGGTTAGGGAATACAGGAATGATTATTCCTAAACTCATTACATCTAATAAAAGAGTAATGAATATAAATCCGAGCGCTTTATTTTTGGGTTCAGCCATTTTTTTTAAATCTGTGCTAAAAATAAATGTTTTAAACATATCACAGGTTATATCTATGTTATTCCAATTCAATTACCGGAAATGAAAAACCATATTTTAGCTTTATACTATTTAATCTTTAAATGAAAAAATCAGGACTATCATCACTCGTTATTCTAATCAGCATATTTTTCTTTTGGGGATTTGTAGCGGCATCTAACGGCATACTAATTCCATTGTTTAAGGAAATATTCCATTTAACCCAGTTCAAATCACAATTGGTAGATTGGGCATTTTACATAGCCTACTTTTTCGGCTCACTTATTTATTTCTGTGTAACCATTTGGTACGAAGATCCGCTATTGCGTATAGGCTATAAAAAAGGATTAATAATAGGGTTACTTATTTCAGCAGTTGGCGCTATAGGCTTTATTCCGGCTGCCAATATGCAGTCGTACCCCATGCTGTTAACCTGTATGTTTATTATCGGACTCGGATTTACACTGCAACAAATAGTAGCAAACCCTTATGTAATAGCATTAGGTAATCCATCAACCGGTTCTCATAGGCTGAACCTCGCCGGTGGTATAAATTCATTTGGTACAACCATAGGCCCTGTATTATTAAGTCTCGCATTATTCGGGCAAATGAGTACTTCTTATACTCCTGTAGCTGACATAGCAGCAGTAAAAATTCCGTCCATTATTCTTTGCTGTATGTTTTTATTATCGGCTTCGGTGCTTGCATTTTCATCGTTGCCACCCATTACTGCACACGAAAAAGCCGAGAAAAAACCAGGCGCATTAAAATATCCACAGTTGACATTGGGCATGCTTGCTATATTTTTTTACGTAGGTGTTGAGGTAACAATACAAAGCAATTTAGGTGCACTTTTAAAACTACCCGAAATAAAAGGAATCACTGCCAGCCAGATATCGCCATACATTTCACTATACTGGGGTAGCCTTATGATTGGCAGGTGGAGAGGTTCGCTTACTGTATTTAAGCTGTCGAAAAGAACCATGACTATATTTATGACTGTTCTACCAATAATTGCTTTTGGTGTAATATGCGGAGTAAATTATTTACGCAATAGCGATATATCTGATTATAAATTTTACCTCCCCTACCTGTTACTTGCTATTGCAGCATTCTTTATCGGGCAAGAGAAACCTGCACGTACACTTATATTGTTCAGTTGCATAGCAGGTGTATCTATGATTGTAGGTTTACTAACTACCGGGAATATTGCACTATTCTCTTTTATTAGTGGCGGATTATACTGCTCCATTATGTGGCCTTGCATATTTTCATTGGCCATTGCAGGCCTTGGTAAATACACCACACAAGGCTCATCATTACTTATTATGATGATATTAGGAGGAGCTATTATTCCGCCAATACAAGGACTTATTGTGGATAATTATGGTGCACACATCTCTTATGTTGTGCCCGTATTTTGTTTTGCCTATCTGGCCTTTTATGGCTGGAAGGTACGCCACATATTTAAAGCACAGGGCATGGATGCCGATGCTATTACCCTGGAATAAAGCGAACTATTACTGCACTTCAAACTTGCCTTGCATCACTTTATCATTGCACTTCAAGCGATACAAATAGGTCCCCTTGGCCCATTTCGATATATCAATTTCGTTGCTTGTACCTTTCAATGTTTCCTTATCTATTTCTTTACCCAATACATCTGTTATTAATAATTCGTTATTAGCTGCATAGGCTTCCAAATGTATTGTAAGCACTGCACTTGCAGGATTTGGGAATACAGATGCAAATGTTTTAGAAGGATCTGTAACTACCGGAACACTATTGGGTGTAACTGTAATGGTTCCTTCCATCATAGTAGTATGAATGGCGCACCAGTAATTATATGTCCCCGCCACAGTAACAACGTATTGGAATGTAGTACTAGAACTTGTCATTGGGTGGTTCCAGGTAGCTGCACCGGCCGGTACACTGGTAGAAGTTGTTGTATGAGTACCTCCTGCCCATACCCATTCAATAGTATCTCCAACAAACGCATTAAACGTGGCCGGAGAAAAACTATTGCTCGCTACAGTAACAGTTATTACTGTTGCACGGGCAAACATGCCTAATGATAGGCATGCCAAGACAAGCATTTTTTTAAGGGGTAAAGTTTTCATATTGTAATTGTTTTAATTGTTATTATTTTGAAGATGTTGTATTGCGTTATATAACTTTGCACTGCAATATATAGATACCCCATTAAGGAGTCAACCTATATTAGGCAAGTTATAAAAAATAATGGTTAAACAGAAATAATCCTTCGGTAAGCAAATTTGAAACAAGCACAAAAATGAAAGAACATTTTCAATTATTATTTCAGTATGAAAAATGGGCTACTGATAGGGTGCTTGCAGCTATGAAGCAATTGCCGGTGCAAGATGAAAAGTGCCTTGAATGGATGGCACATATACTATTAGCACAGTTAATATGGTATTCGCGAGTTGCAAATACTGCTTCGCCTTCTACTGCATGGGAAAAGAAAACACTGGCAGAATGTGTAAGGATGTTTGAAGTGAACACTATACTGTGGGCAGAATATTGTAAACAGCTTACTGATACTGAATTACAAAAAACAATAGCATATAAAAATATTAAAGGCGATGCTTTTGAAGAAAAGGTAAAAGACATTTTAACCCATGTTATTAATCATTCAACTTATCATCGTGGCCAAATAATTGCAGCACTGAAAGGTAAGCTACCTACCCTGCCCAGCACCGACTATATTTTCTTTTTCAGAGAAAAGCAGCTTTAATCATTCTGCCTTATGTTAAGAATTTCGAATCACAATACACATAACTATCTGTACTTAAGCTGATTACGCAAATTCATTTTTAGCACACAAATACTTAACACTTGGTTAATATTGGGGCATTGCTGCTTATATATTTTTGTTAGACAACGTCTGTCCTCATTAAAATAGAAAAGCATTTATACTGAAAACTACCCCCTGGATTTTGAAGTATTTATTACCAAGCAAAACTCGTCTTTATTTTCCGAAACCAATTCGGTTTTGTTTAGCATTTTCGTTGTTACTATTCAGCTCTTTAGTTCGGGGCCAAAGTTACAATTCGCTTAAGCCTTCGTCAAGTCAGCCTCAGCAATTTACCAGCAGTGAGGAAGCCGAAATTGCCGACGCTAAATTCGGGGCAGCTTTAGATTCGTTATACATACTTAATAGTGTTGCACAAAGAACATCTGCATCTGCAAGTGATATGGTATTATTTAATAACTATTATAGTGATAAGCTACTTAATGACAGGAACGATTTTTTTAATCAAACCGGACAGGGAATAAATACCCAAAATGATATTGAACACTATGCTGCTGCTAAAATTGAGGAGTATGTAACGCTCTATCAAAACCTGCAGGAAATCAAGAAGAACTTCCCCAATACAGTGGCAGAATACACTGCCCCCCATCCAAAAATAACAGGTGGCGCCTGCCAACCTTCATGCAGCAACATAGGTTTTGAATCAGGTAATCTTTCAGGATGGAATGCATACATAGCCACCAATAACTCTTCTACAACTGCAATGACCTATGGCCCCACCACAGGTGGTCCTTGTGGTGCAGTTACAGAAGCTGGATGGGATAACACAATCGTTAAATACAAAAAAGACAGTGATTACCAGGTAAAAATTATGACTGGCCCGGGCCTCGATCCAATTGCAGGTCCATTGATACCTATTGTAGCTCCGGGTGGAGGGAACTATTCGTGCAGGTTAGGAGATACTTCAGTAGGTGGAAGCCGTGTTGCATTTATTAACCAAACCTTTCAGGTTACAGCAGGTAATACCGCCCTTAATTATATGTACGCCGTACTTATTGATCAGGCACCTCATAAATTTGGACAAACACCCCATTTTTTAGTAACTATTACCGATCAGGCAAATGGAGATACATTACAGTGCGGAGAATATCTTGTTTTCTCGGCTCCTGGTCAGGCTGGATATACTCCAATATATTATAAAATCCCTTCTGAACCCTGGAGTGATACTATATACTGCAAACCGTGGACCAGCGTATTTGTTTCCCTTCAAAATTACATTGGGCACTGTATTAATATACAAGCGTTGGTTTCAGATTGCTGGCCAACTGCCATTGGCCCGCATTTTTGTTATGTATATTTTGATGCCACATGTGGCCCATTCAGCATTATTGCTTCCTCGCCATCGGTATGTGGTGGTAATGTTAACCTTACTGCTCCAACTGGTGGAACTTATGTATGGGCAGGGGCAGGTATAGTAGGCTCTAATACTGGGCAAACAATTACTGCTAATGCGTCAGGAACTTATACTGTAACTATAACAAGCGCCGATGGTTGTTCTGATACTTTACAAAAAACAGTCACTATTACTCCTACTATGAGCTTAACTGCTACAAGCACCAATGCCTCGTGCGCAGTTAAAGGAACAGCTACAGCTACCGTTACAGGTGGAACTGCGCCATATACCTATAACTGGAGCAATGGTCAAACCACCTCTGCTATATCAGGATTAGGGCCCGGTACTTATACTTGTACGGTTTCAGCTTCAGGATGTAAGGATTCAGCAACTACAACAGTTACCGGCACTAATATTGTAACCGCTAATGTTACTGCCGTAAATGAATTATGTAGTGGAAATAAAAATGGTACAGCCACCGTATCAGGGGTAGGCGCAGGTCCGTTTACGTACTTATGGAACAATGGCACCACTAACCAAAAAGATACGGGCCTTGCCGTGGGAACCTATACCTGTGTGGTAAGCAGTACCGGTGGTGCCTGTCCTGATTCTGTAACAGTAACTATTACACAGCCATTACCATTAACTATAAAAGCTACACCATTTGCCGCTACTTGCTGGTACTTATGCAATGGCCAGGCAATAGTGGTACCCAATGGTGGTACAAACCCATATGCCTATGCCTGGAGCAACGGAGGCAGCGGCGCGAGTGTAAATAATCTATGTATCAATTCCTCCTACTCTATTGTTGTAACCGATGGACATGGATGCCAGCATGATACTACAGTAATAGTTACAAACCCACCACCAATAATTTTTACCACTGACTCACTTCCTTCGTTGTGTGGTAAGGCAAATGGTTCCGCCAGCCTGGGTTCAATAAGTGGTGGTACACCGGGCTATACCTATACCTGGAGTGATGGCCTTACTACCTCAGCCATAAATAATGTTGTTGCCGGAACTTATTCTGTCGTAATTAAAGACGCAAACGGATGTAAAGACACGGCCCATGTTGTTGTACCAAATTCGTCAGGCGATAGCGTTAAAATAGTTTCAGAAACGAATGTTTCGTGTAACGGTGGAAATAACGGAAGTGCCACCGCTGCTGCATCGGGTGGTATTGCGCCATACACGTATTCATGGGCTGCAACGGGTGGTAACACAGCTATTGCAAGCAACCTTACTGCTGGTACTTATACGGTATCGGCAACTGATAAAAACGGATGCACCGCCACTGCTATAGCAACTATAACACAACCACCACCTATAGCATTAACAGCACCATCCGATACTACTTGTATTGGGCAATCGGCTACACTTACAGCAAATGCAACAGGTGGCACAGCACCTTATACATATTCCTGGACTCCCGGTGGCACAGGCCAGAGCATTATCGTTACGCCCGGCGCAACATCTACATACACTGTACAAGCTACCGATGCAAACGGCTGCTTGTCTCCGCAAGTAATTGTAGTTGTAACCTTACGCCCTCCATTAACTGTGGTTGCAGGCCCGCCTAAATCTTTTTGCCCGGGTGGTACTGCTGTAATAAATGCCACTGCAAGCGGAGGAGATGGTGTTTATTCATATTCTTGGAGCCCCGGTGGAGCAACCACTTCAAGCATAACAGTGGCACCGACTATAACCACTACTTATACCGTTTTATTAAAGGATGGCTGTACAACGCCATCGGTTAAGGATAGTGTTATCATTACTGTTCTGCCGACTCCTATTGTAAATTTAGTTGCCGATACATTTCAGGGTTGTTATCCTTTATGCGTTGGGTTTAAGAATTTAGCTACAATAACCGGAGGGGCAACAATTGCATCATATAATTGGAACTTTGGCGATGGATCTACAAGCGACAGCGCAAACCCACATCATTGTTATACCAATCCCGGCGTATATTCTGTAAGCCTGAGTGTTACATCAAGCAACGGATGCAGCGATTCAATAATGCTGACTAATTATATTACTGTTTATAGTCACCCGGTGGCAGATTTTTCGCTATCGCCACAACCAACAGATATAATGAACGCAACTATTTATTTTGCTGACCATAGTACGGATGCTTATGGTATTGCCAACTGGCTCTGGCAATTTGGCGATGGAACAGATTCTACAGGAATAGTAAAAAACCCGCAACATACTTACCTTGATACCGGAAGGTACTGTGTAACATTGCAGGTAACCAATATTCATGGTTGTGTTGCAACAACAGTAAACTGTCTGTATATATCACCGTTCTTTGTAATATATGTACCTAATGCATTTACACCGAATAGCAATGGGGTGAATGATCTATTTACCGCTAAAGGCGTGGGTATATTAAATTATGAAATGTGGATATTCGATCGTTGGGGTCAACAGCTTTATTATACCACCGATATTTATGGTGGCTGGAGCGGTGTTGTACAACATGGTTCATCCGGCCAACAAGCTCAGGAAGATACCTACGTATGGTTAATTGAAGTTACCGATATATTCCACAAAGACCATAGGTATGTGGGAAGGGTTACCCTTATAAGATAACATTCACAACTCATAAACAACTGGTAACGAAATGATTGTTTCTGTTTTCATGTTAAACAATTCAGTTTAATGCCATCGAATTTGTTTTTTTTACCATTTTTTTTACTTTTGTTGTGTTTAGTTTATGTTTAGATATACTAAACTGAGCCATTTAATTCAAAATAAACCTGGTATTTTGATTTATAATTATACAAAGCGCAATGTTATTTAATAAGGCAAAATCAATCTTATTGGTTTTTGCACTCCTTATTGTTGGTGCCATAACTGCGCAAACAGCCTCTTCTCATAAAGGCTGGTCGGTACATAAACCATTCGAGCATGATGTGTTTATCGAAAATAAAGGACAATTTATTGAACAGGTACAAAAAGGTGTAGGCCAGCCAATCCTTTATTCGAGCTTAAAAGGATACATACATATTTACTTTTCACCTACTGCTTTGACCTTTGAATACGATAGTGCATACATAGCAGATGGTGATGAAAAACCAGGTGCAGATGATGATGCCAATGTAAAAATACTGCCCGTTTTTATGCAAGTAACTTGGGATGGAGCTAATGCAAATGCACAAGTCGAAGTACAAAAACCGGTGAGTGATTATTTTACCTATCGTAACCCAAATGACAGAACAGGCCATAGCAGTGTATTGGCTCATGCATGGGGAAAAATTATTTACCACAATCTTTACAACAACATTGATGTTGCTTTTTATTATTCAGCTGATAAAAAAGGATTGGAGTATGATATTATTGTACATCCGGGTGGAGACCTGAGCCAGGTAAAAATGCACTATTCGCCAAATGCAAATCTGGGCTTGATCAAGAGAGACCTTCACATTGCTTCTCCCTGCGCAAATTTTATTGACCGTGAACCAAATGCAAAAGATGAAGATGGCAATACAGTACAAACATCATTTTCTGTAAACAAAAATATTGTAACGTTTACTACTGGAGATTATGACAAAAGCAAAATCCTTGTTATTGACCCAATGTTTAGCACTACTACGTTTTCAAGTACCAATAAAGCTTATGACCTGCAGTATGATTTGGCAGGTAACGTTTATATAATGGGTGGTGGAGATGCTACTGAATCGCAATTACAGAAATATAATGCAGCCGGCACTTTACAATGGACGTACAACTGCACCTTCCCATATAAAGATCAAAACAAATATTATTACGGAGGCTTTACAACCGATAACCGCAGCGGTAGCTCTTATATAGCTGAAGGGCTTGATTATGGAGGAGCAGGTTGCCGCGTAGTTAAAATAAATCCTGCCGGTGGTGTGGTAACTACATTTGGTGGAGACCCTAACGTAAATGAAATATGGCGCCTTTCATTTGATTATTGCGATAATCAACTAATACTTGGTGCCGGAGAAGGTTCTACAGCTGTAATACAAGGTGGTACTATGGATACCAATTGCACTGCAATAACATCTGTAAATGTATTGGGTGCAGGCGCAGGAAGTACTCACCACGATATTGCCATGATAACATTTGATGGTGTAGGTAAATGTTATTTTGCTACAACAAAACCAGCAGCACCCGGTAATCCGGGATATGATAATGTATTACTGCAAATGCCATCTGCCACATTAACTCCAACTGCCTATCAGGTACCCGACAGATCTCTCTTTATAGAAACTGCATCTATACCTTATTACCCTTCTCTTGTTGCTGCTACATATTACTTATATAGTGGTAATGGATTTAATGGTTTAGTTGCCGATTTGAATCTGGTAGCCACCTATGATGGAAACAAATTAAGAACCTGGACACCTGCAACAGGAGCCATAATTGATAGTGTAACCGTTACTCCAAATACACAATTGTGGGGAGGCATTGCATTAGATTGCGAAGACAATTTATATGTTGGGAATCAAAACCAGGTTAGCGTTTATAGTTCAGCATTAGGTTTGATAAATACAATAACCCCAACTGGCTCGGTAGGTACTGATACTTTATATGATCTGCACCTTTCGCCAAGCAATATTTTATATGCCTGCGGTAATGATTATGTTTCGAGTACTCAGTTAGCATTACCAAAAATGGTCACTGTAGTAAGCCCTTCTACATCATGCGGCTGTACGGGTACAGCCACAGCCACAGTGTGCGATAACTATCCTTATACCTATAGCTGGAGCAACGGCCAAACCACACAAACAGCTACTGGCCTTTGTCCGGGAAAATACTTAGTAACTATTAAAGATCAATCTTGTAACCCGAGAATAGATACAGCATCGGTTGTTGTCAGTCCCGGTGCCGGCACTTTAAGTGCAACTATAATAACTACACCTGTAAAGTGTTTTGGGCAGAGTAATGGTACTGCAAGTGTGACTGTAACAGGTGGTACTGCCCCTATTGTGTATAGCTGGAGTACCGGAGCAACTGCCTCAACCATTAATGCTTTAGCAGCCGGAAATTATACCTGCACAGTTAAAGATGCAAATGGATGTACCGATACACTAAAAGACTCTGTACAAACACCAAAACCCCTAACATTAAAAACAACCACTTTTGCTGCCACATGCAGTTATAAATGCGATGGTCAGGCAATAGCTGTACCGAATGGCGGTACAAATCCGTATGCATATACATGGAGTGGTGGTGGTTCAGGTGCCAGTGTAAATAATTTATGTGTCGGAACCAAAGATTCTGTAACGGTGACCGATGCACATGGCTGTATTGCCGATACAACAGTAAAAATAACAGACCCTCCTCCTATTGTTTTAACTACCGATTCTACAGCAGCCTTATGTGGCAAAACAAGTGGCAGTGCTGGTATTGCAACCATTAGTGGCGGAACACCCGGATATACTTATCTATGGAATACTGGAGCTACCACCTCTTCTATTTCTAACATTAATGCTGATGTATACCAGGTAATAATTACCGATGCAAATAAATGTAATGATACTGCAACTATTACTGTACCTACTATACCCGGCGATTCTGCAAAAATTATTGCAACAGTAAATGAATTATGTTTTGGAGGAAATAATGGTTCAGCAACTGCAACGGTGTGGGGTGGCACCACACCTTATACCTACACCTGGCAAACAACGGCCCCTGTTCAAACCTCATTAACAGCAACAGGCTTAACTGCGGGAACTTATACCTTCTCGGTTACCGATGCCAACGGATGTATTTATAAAACCTATGCTACAATTACACAGCCTACTCCGGTTATTGTTACCGTACCACCCGATACTATTTGTATAGGGCAATCTGCAACATTAACTGCCACTGCATCGGGCGGAACACCGGGTTATACTTATTTGTGGAACAACAACAGCACAGGTGCAAGCTTTACTTCTAACGCTACAGTAACTACAGCTTACAATGTACAGGCTACCGATACTAATGGTTGTATGTCTCCTGTTATGCCCGTTACCCTGGTAGTACGAAACCCATTGATAGTAGTTTGTGGACCTAAAGCCAGTATGTGTCCGGGTGGTTCGGTAAACCTTACCGCTACCGGTGCAGGAGGCGATAATATATATACTTACACATGGGCTCCGGCTGCAGGATTGAATGTTACAACCGGTGTTTCTGTAATAGCATCACCTACAGTTAGTACCACCTATACTGTTACACTTAAAGATGCATGTGGTACACCGCAAGCAGTAGATTCGGTTGTGGTAACCATTTACCCTACTCCTGTTGTTAATTTAATTGCTGATACTTTGCAGGGGTGTTATCCATTGTGCGTTACCTTCAAAGACCTTTCAACTATTGGTGGTGGCGATAGTATTGTTTCCTGGGATTGGAGTTTTGGAGATGGTAACTCCAGCAACAGTCAAAACCCAAGCCACTGCTATACCAACCCTGGTGTATATACAGTAAGTCTTACTGTTACATCGAACAAGAACTGTTCCAGTTCAGTAACCATAAATAATTATATAACGGTATATAGCCATCCGGTAGCAGATTTCTCCCTGACACCGCAGCCAACAAATATTATGAACCCTACCATTTACTTTACCGACCACAGTACCGATGCTTATGGCATTGCTAATTGGTGGTGGCAGTATGGCGATGGAACCGACACAACAGGTATAGTTCGAAACACCCAGCATACCTATGGAGATACGGGGAATTATTGCGTTACGCTAACAGTGACTAATATTCACGGTTGTGTTGCCACAACGGTAAACTGCCTTGAGATATCTCCTTTCTTTGTAATTTATGTACCTAATGCATTTACACCAAATGGTAACGGAGTCAATGAGTTGTTCACTGCCAAGGGCGTTGGTATAATAAATTACCAAATGTGGATATTTGACCGCTGGGGTCAGCAGATCTATTATACTACCAATCTCTATGGCGGTTGGGATGGTGTGGTGCAAGGCGGCGCCTCAGGCACACAAGCTCAGGAAGATACCTATGTATGGCTAATTGAGGTAACTGACGTGTTCCACAAAGATCACCGTTATATTGGCAGGGTTACCCTGATCAAGTAAACTCTCTATTTAAGACTTAAGCCCAAACCCCTAAAGGGCTTTAAAATACAGGTACAGGTTCTATACCCCCTCTAGGGGGAAGGGGGCAAAAACTAAATATATCCCCTTGGTGATTCTTTGTTCATAAATTATCTCAAAAACACGGTTATAATTATATAAATTCGCAATCCGAAAAAACAACCTTCGGCATGCCAAGAGACAATTCCATAAAATCGATTTTAATAATAGGCAGTGGCCCAATCATTATTGGGCAAGCCTGCGAATTTGACTATGCCGGATCACAGGCATCACGCTCATTACGCGAAGAAGGTATTGAAGTAACGCTTATCAATTCGAACCCGGCTACTATAATGACCGATAAGGTTACAGCCGACCATATTTACCTGCTTCCGCTTACCGTTGCATCGCTTACCAAAATATTAGAAGAACGTAAAATAGATGCGGTACTGCCTACCATGGGTGGCCAAACTGCCCTTAACCTCTGCATGAAAGCAGAGGAAATGGGTATCTGGAAAAAGTACGGAGTAAAAATTATTGGTGTAGATATACATACTATTGAAGTAACTGAAGACAGGGAGAAGTTCCGCAAGTGTATGCTGGAAATTGGCGTTGGAGTTGCTCCTTCTGCTATTGCCAATTCATTTTTACAAGGCAAAGAAATTGCACAGGATATAGGATTCCCGCTTGTAATACGCCCTTCATTCACCCTGGGTGGCACAGGTGCTGCTTTTGTCCATAAAAAAGAAGAATTTGATGAAGCCCTTAACCGCGGCTTGCATGCGTCACCTATACATCAGGTGCTCATTGACAAGGCCATGATCGGCTGGAAAGAATTTGAGCTGGAATTACTCCGCGACAATAAAGACAACGTAACCATCATCTGTTCTATAGAGAACTTTGACCCGATGGGTGTACATACAGGAGATTCTATTACCGTTGCTCCAGCTATGACTCTGGCAGATACCACCTACCAGAAAATGCGTACCATGGCCATTAAGATGATGCGCTCCATAGGTAATTTTGCAGGAGGTTGTAACGTGCAGTTTGCAGTTAGCCCCGATGAGAAAGAAGATATAATTGCCATTGAGATAAACCCACGTGTATCACGTTCCTCAGCTTTAGCATCTAAAGCAACGGGGTACCCAATTGCTAAAATTGCAGCTAAGCTTGCCATAGGTTATAACCTTGATGAACTGAAGAACCAGATCACTAAAAGTACATCGGCATTTTTTGAACCTACCCTCGACTATGTTATTGTAAAAATACCACGTTGGAATTTCGACAAGTTTAAAGGCGCTAAGCGCGAACTGGGCCTGCAAATGAAATCGGTAGGCGAAGTAATGGCTATTGGCAGATCGTTCCAGGAGGCATTACAAAAGGCTTGCCAGTCATTGGAAATTAAGCGTAACGGATTAGGCGCTGATGGCAAAGAACTTAAGAAACAAGATCAGATAGTGCAGAGTTTAGAGCATCCAAGCTGGAACAGGATATTCCACATTTACGATGCTATAAAGCTGGGTATACCTGTTAAAACAATTAATAAACTTACCCACATCGACCCTTGGTTCCTGCGCCAGATAGAAGAATTGATATTACTGGAAAAAGAAATTGAGAAATATACCATTGCCAACATACCCCGCGAAATGATGCTGGAAGCCAAGCGCAAAGGCTATGCCGACAGGCAGATAGCTCACCTGTTGCGGTGCCTCGAAAGCGAAGTATTTAAAAAACGCCGCGAGGAAATGGATATAAAGCGTACGTATAAAATGGTAGATACCTGTGCTGCGGAATTTGAAGCCAGTACTCCTTACTATTATTCCACATTTGAAGAAGAGAACGAATCGATAGCATCAGATAAAAAGAAAATTATTGTACTTGGTTCGGGCCCTAACCGCATTGGGCAGGGTATCGAATTCGACTACTCATGCGTGCATGGTGTACTTGCAGCTAAAGAAATGGGTTACGAAACTATAATGATAAACTGCAACCCAGAAACTGTTTCTACCGACTTTAATGTATCAGATAAACTATACTTCGAGCCTGTTTTCTGGGAACATATTTATGAAATTATACTAAACGAAAAACCAGAAGGTGTAATAGTTCAACTTGGTGGACAAACAGCATTGAAGCTGGCAGAAAAGATGGAACGCTATGGTATTAAAATTATCGGTACCGACTTCCAATCACTTGATCTTGCTGAAGACCGTGGAAAATTCTCTGCCCTCTTGCGCGACAATAATATTCCATACCCAAAATTTGGTGTGGTACATACGGCCGATGAAGCGACTGAATTTTCAAAGAACTTAGATTTCCCTTTACTGGTAAGGCCATCATACGTATTGGGCGGGCAAAGCATGAAGATCGTTATTAATGAAGAGGAATTAGAACAGCATGTAATAAGTTTGCTTGAAGATATACCCGGCAACGAAATATTGATAGATCACTTTTTGCAAAATGCCATTGAAGCTGAAGCCGATGCTATATGCGATGGTAAAGATGTTTACATCATAGGTATTATGGAACACATTGAACCTGCAGGAATACATTCCGGCGACTCGTATGCTGTGCTGCCAACATTCGACCTTAGCGATAAAATAATCAAGCAAATTGAAGAGTACACCAAACGTATTGCAGTAGCCTTAAAAACAGTTGGACTCATCAATATTCAGTTTGTAATAAAAGATGAAAAGGTTTATGTAATTGAGGCCAACCCTCGTGCATCGCGCACTGTGCCTTTTATTTGCAAAGCCTACGACGAACCTTATGTGAACTATGCCACCAAAGTAATGCTTGGCGCTAAAGTAAAGGACTTCAAATTCAATCCGAAGAAAGAAGGCTACGCCATTAAAATACCGGTGTTCTCATTCGATAAGTTCCAGGAAGTGAAGAAAGAGCTTGGCCCTGAAATGAAGTCAACAGGTGAAGCTATCTACTTTATCAAGGACCTTACCGACGAATACTTCCACGAAGTATATTCTGAAAGGAATTTGTATTTGAGCAGGTAAGGAATAAAAAGAGTTATTCTATTTTTCTAAAACCTGTACCATTCCATTCATAAATGGTTGGCCTCTCCCACTCCCGATAAAGATAATAACCAGGGAAAAAATCGGGATGGTCATCTATTAATGAAGAATTTACTATAATCATTCTACTATCAATACTATATTTTGAACCATAGTATCCATCAACAGTATCCATAGGCAATTCCTGGTAAATTTTCCCATTTATTCTATCGACAACATCCATAAATGAACATTCTGCACCGCAAAACCATTCAACAATAGTGTAATGTCCTGCAAAATTTATTCCTTTTTCACAACCTTCCATTATAGTTGTCCGAAAGTCCTTATCTCTTTTCAAATCTTTTGGACAATCTGAGAAATTGGGTTGAGCAAGTTTCCCTTTATAAATATCATTTATCCGAAACATGGTGAATGTATATTTGGATACATATTTTTTATAAACTCCTTCATATTTTACTTTATGAAAATCTCCAAGGATTAAAGTATCCTTATCGTTATATAAAGTATCGCCTTTGCTTGTTATACTTTTTACTGGTTCCTTTTTATTGATGACATCAATGTTCATACTGCTATCCGCAACAATCAAAAAGCTTCCAATCTTATATACAGTATCCTTCTTTACTTGTTGCCTGACAAGAGCAGATGCTTTTCTATCATTATGACAGGCAATGCTCATCACTAATATGAGTATGTATAATCGCTTCACTTAGAAAATATTTCAAAGTGAATTTAATCTATTTTAAGGAATTATAGATTCAAATTCCAATAGCTTGTTTTTCATAGTTGTTGAGAACTTATTTATTATTTTATTACATATAGTAAATATATAGGTTAAATTTGCTCATTGATTGGCTATTGGTTCTTTGAAATAATATCTGCTCTTTATTTCACTCCTCCGGAGTTCTGATTGGTTTTGGGTTAAAGTATTCTATTAACATATCATCCCTCCGGGATTGCGTACTTATAAAATAGCCGAAAAGCTTAGGAACAAATTATTAGTGGCAATTTATAGATTACGGGTAACAAAATAACGGGCTTCACTTAGATTCATGTATTTGGAAACCAATACATTGAGGGGTAACAAAAGTTAAAAGGTGGGTACCCACTTTCTCAAATGAACAGTGAAAAGGTTAAAGTGAAAAACAAAGACTCTGTACCTCCAGAAACCGCCACTTTACTCATGCCATTTCTATTCTTTATTGAATTCGTGAATGCTTCGCAGTTCCGCCATGAGGGGGGTATCAAAGTGCAAAAAATATTCAGGTTATATATTCTGAAAATCAAGCACTTAATGGTGTAACAGGGGGTATCACATGATACCCCCCTATTTTATTATGTTAACCAAATCTAATTCGTGACAAGCCCGTAGGGCTCGTGAACACCTTAATTTAAAATTAGCGAATTAGTGAACAATTCGTGGCTAAAATATCCTTATTGCTTTACCTCTTTCTGAGTATAAATCACTCCCTTATCATCGGTAAGTGTTACAAGGTAAAGGCCTTGTGATAGATTTTGCAAACCGCTAATAGTAATTAGGGTGTTACCACCAATGGCACTCTTTTCAATCTTTTGGTAAATGAGTTGCCCAATACTATTATATAAAGCCACTTTAATATCTTGTTTGTAGGATGAATAAAACGAGAGTGTAATATTATTGGTGAATGGGTTTGGGTAAGTCTTAACCAACATGCTCACTGGTTTGTTTTCGGTTATACCTGTAAGTATCGTTAATGCCTGGCAGTAGTTAGGTATACCATAACCTAATAATGAATCGGGGTGAGAGTATTGACTAGCGCTTTGTTTAATGGCAGCTATAATTTGCATATTGCTTGCATTGCTATCGGCCTGCCAAAGCGATGCCACAGCACCAGCAGTAATAGGTGTTGCAAATGAAGTACCATTATCGGTAGTTACTCCGCCATAAGGATTGGCAACCGCAGCAGGCGCGCCCTGCGCTACTACATCAGGCTTTATTCTTCTATCTGATGTCGGCCCTGTAGAACTGAAACCAGCATATCCACCCGAGGAGTTAACCGCACCTACAGTAAGTATGCTATCGGCATCGGCAGGAGTACTTATATAGTGCCATGAATTATTGCCATCGTTACCGGCTGCTGCACATACCACCATACCCTTTTCAGCAGCAATAGTGGCAGCAATGCTGGCTACCGCAGTTCTTCCGTTCATGTCAGCATATGTGTAACTAATACTTGCATCATCTAATATATTGTAACCCAATGATGTGGTAATGATATCAGCCCCTGCACTATCGGCATATTCAGCAGCCGATGCCCAGTTATCATCTTCTATCATGGCTTCAGAATAAAGGTCTTCAGTACGTAGCAGGTAATAATCGGCATCTACTGCATCGCCAACTATTTGCCCGGGCAGGTTAGCCGCCATGCACGACAGTACCATCTGGCCATGATTATCGTTATTGGAATCATCATATACCTTAGGTATTTCCCATACAAAATCCCATGTGCCCAGTATCTGTCCGCGGTTTCTCAATGAGTCAAAAGCAGCAAGGGTATTTGCAACACCAAAGCGTGTATCAATAACTGCTATGCGCTTGCCTTTACCCCTGAAGCCTGCATTATTAAGGCAGTCTACCTTTATCATGTGCGATTGTCCATAAGCCTGGCCGTAGTTCATGGTATCAACACCCAAAGGTTTTAATGGTTTTTTATTTGAACTGGTAAAAGATATGAAAGGCTTGGTCTGTTTCCTCGGTTTCATTATAGTAACAAAGCGGCTGCTTTGTACAAATGGTAGTGCCCTAACCTTAGCCATGTCGGCAGTATCATTCAGGGCTATGCTTATAGCATTGAACCAACCACTACGGTTAAACAAAATAGCACCCTTGGCAATTACACTATCAATATAATTAGGGTTGGGTGGTAAATCATTCATTTTAACCGGAATACCAAATTTGGTACGCCTGTATATAGCCCTTGGTGAAAGATATGCTGACGGATTACCAATAGAATATGGGCTGCCGTTTTTATCAGTAAATACTATCCAATACTTGAACTGTGTTTGGGCTTTTATACCACCAACACAAAGTACTATAACGAGCAAGGAAAGTATTTTTTTCATAGCCGGGAATCCCTATTAGCATAACAAATATAGGAAAATATGGGGATATTATCGAATTGCTTAATGCCAGTGAACCGATGTATACCTTATAATAAACTCTCTTATTAACCCCTAAAGTAATTTCATATAATTATTACTTACTTTACAATTGAGGCAATCTTAGAATATAGCACCTCTGAATCAAACGGTTTAGAAATATAACCATTCATTCCAGACTTGTAACACCTTTCTTCCTCATTTGGCATAACGTGTGCTGTCATAGCCACAATGGGTACATTACTTTTAGGAGCCGGTAGGCTACTTCGTATCTTTTGTGCGGCTTCATACCCATCCATCTCAGGCATTTGTATATCCATTAAAACAATGTCAAAATCATCTTGCTTAATTTTCTCTATTGCTTCAACTCCGTTTTCAACTACTTCAACATTCCATCCCCAGTCGGTTAATACCTTTTTTGCCAGTAATTGGTTCATTGCATTATCTTCTACCAATAAAACATTCAACTCTTTTATATTATGTAAATTACCATTTTGAACAACTTTATTAATGGGAGTAGATACTGAGTTCTTTTGGTATTTTATTCTGAAATAAAAGCAAGAACCCTTTCCTTCCTCACTCGAAACAGCAACACTACCACCTTGCAATCCTGCTAATTGCTTAACAATAGTTAAGCCCAGGCCGGTCCCTCCATATCTCCTCGCTGTATCATTATTGGCTTGGGTAAATGCTTCAAATATGGTTGCTAATTTGTTCTTTGGTATTCCTATTCCGGTGTCCTTAACAGCAAACTCAAGTGCAATTTCATTGTTTTCTTCTGATAATAGTTTTACATTAACAGCTACTCCGCCTTTAGATGTAAACTTTATAGCATTTGCAATAAGGTTGATCAATACCTGGTTTAATCTGGTAGAGTCGCCAATTAATTCATCCGGTATTGATTTGTCCACATCAGCAGTTAGTTTAATTCCCTTTTCTAATGCCCTTGGAAGCATTAATTCTGTACTCATTGAAATAATCTGCGATAATTTGAAATCCCTCTGCTCGATAGGTATTTTGCCGGACCGCATCCGTGAAAAATCTAAAATATCATTAATAATTACAAGTAAGTTATCGCCTGACATTTTAATGGCTTCAAGGTATTGGTTCTGCTCTGGTGACAACGGAGTTTTAAGCATAATATCCGTAAATCCCACAATAGCATTCATAGGTGTACGTATCTCATGGCTCATATTGGCCAAAAATTGTTCCCCGATCCTCCTGGCTATTTCTGCTGTTTCTGCACGTTCCTTTTCTCTGCGTAGTTCTTCTTCCTTTTGTCTTTTCTCGGTTACATCACGAATAATAGAAAGCATTTGCATCCGTCCATCAATCTCTATGTTCCTCACTGTATATTCTATATCAATAATTACTCCATCCTTACGCATTATTTTCGTTTCGCCCGAACTCTGCTCTCTCTCGCCTGTTATGCGCTGTCGTAATTTTTCCGCCAATAATGTTTTTTCATCACCGGGTACAATACTCATAAAAGATGGCAATTCAAGTATTTCTTCACGGGTGTAACCGTATATATTGCACACCGCATCATTCACATAAATTATTTTCTCTCCCTGGTTTATTGAAACGCCTTCCCCCATTTCACTCTCTGTTTTAAGCAGGGTTTCATAAAGGTCTTTCTGATTTCGCAAAGCCGCTTCAGCCTGCTTTTCCTCACTTATTTTTTGTTGAAGATCGTCTATCATGTGATTAAAGGAAGTCGCTAAAAGGCCAATTTCATCACTCGAAAAAACTTTTGCTCTATCGCTAAAATCAGCTTTAGCAACTGTTTCAGCTATTCGCACTACTTCATTTATACCTTTTGATATTGCCCTGCTTACAGATATAGTAAGGAACAAACCGGTGAACTCAACAGTAATAGCAATTGAAAAAAGTATCTTTAAAATCAACCCTTCAATCCATCGGGAGCCCTCACCAAGTGTAGAAGAGAAATTATCTTCAAGCACTGTTAGTTTTTCATTTAATTCATATATCTGATCTTGTGTCTGATTAATTTTATCAACTGATACCTTTCCATAATACACTTCCGTATGCAGTCTTTCACCTAAATATTGAAGCATATCTAAAAAGTAATCACCTCTTGTCCATATAGTTATTGCTTCGTTTATATAAGAAACGCCATGGAACCTTGTCAAAAGCTTTATTGTACCATCAATATCATCGGGGTTAAGATGGCCTTTAAGAAAACCATCACGAACACTATCTAAATTAGGGTCGGGCTTTAATAATTCCAATCTCGATTTTCTATCGCCCATTGGTACCGCTAATAATTTAATGTATTGCTGGTAGTCTTTTTCGTTATGAGTATAGCCATATTTTGTAAGACTGTATACGGCATCTTTTTGCGCTTTCGACCAAAGGCCTTCTGCTTCTACCAATGCCCTGGTAGAAGATAGCGTGTGTATCATAAATGAAAGGGTGAATAATTCAACGGCAATTAACAAAGCCATTATGCTTACAACAAAGTATAGCTTTTTAGTAAGCGATACATTCTTTAGCCACTTAAAAAACAAAAGTCGTTTCATCTTGTACCTTAATGGGGATTATTACAAGAGCTGCAAATTTAAGGTTGCTAACCTATAAAAAGTTTTACTACGCTTGAAAGGTGTGAAGTTTTTTTTTGCATTCAAGATAATTAAATACATACTTCTTCTTTGCTTATACTATAACTTGTTATTGAAAGTTACAGAAACATCATTAGAAAATACCTATTTATTTGAAGAGGATGGTTATAACATACTGGTATTGACCAAAAACCGGATTGTACTTTAGCAACCAGAAGCAAAAGTATTTATGCGATTTGTAACTTTTTGTATTATTGACGGTATAAATCAATATGAAAAACCCCCAACCTCATGAATTGTATAATTGTAGATGACGATGATACGTCGAGAACTGCGCTTACGCAGATAGCCAAGCAGGTTGATTACCTTACAGTAATAAAAACCTGCTCAAACCCTTTAGATGCTATAAGTACTCTGAAGAATGAAGATATTGATTTGCTATTTCTGGATATTGAAATGCCGGAGATGAATGGAATGGATATGCTTAAAGCGCTTGACAACAGGCCACATGTAATACTTACTACGTCGCATAAAGAATATGCACTTGATGCATACGATCTGAATGTTATAGATTACCTAGTAAAGCCTGTAACGCTTCCGCGCTTCCTTAAGGCCATGGCTAAAATAAAAAACTCAGCCAATAACCACGACCAGGTGACTCCCGGACAGGATTTCTTCTTTATTAAAAAAGATTCGGTGCTTACCAAAGTGCCCGTTAAAGATATTTTTTGGATTGAAGCCTTGGGCGATTATATTACTATACACACCAAAGACCAACGCTTTATTCTTCATGCCACACTAAAATCGCTCGAAGGCAAGTTGCCTGCAAATAAATTTGTGAGGGTACACCGTTCCTATATAGTTCAACTTGATAATGTAAAAAAAGTGGAGGACACCACTATTTTCATAAACGATGTGTCTATTCCGGTAGGTGCTTTATATAAAGATAATTTCATTAAGCGTCTTAACCCTCTACAATAGGTTAAATAGGGTTCACCTTCCGTTTTGTTCCTTTTATTGACGATTTAACCCTGTTTACCGAAAAACTATTCTGTTTTGTTTAGATAAAGAATAACTTAGAGACAGTTAAGATATAGGTTAAAACAAAGAATAAAAGGCATTTTAGCACAAAACAAATTGCTGATTATTAATGAATTAGATGCTTGTAAAGTGCAATATGGAAAGAGTAATTACATTTAAACAGCTCATTATGAACAGCTACAAAACAACGGCCCCAATTAACATACTGCTTGTAGAAGATAATCCTGCCGATATTAGGCTTACACAAGAAGTATTTAAAGAGGGCCGGATACGTAACACACTTAATGTAGCTATGGATGGGGAAGAAGCACTTTTATACCTTAGGAAACTTGGTAAATATGCTGATGCAGAAACTCCAGATTTAGTATTACTCGATCTTAATCTGCCCAAAAAGGATGGCCGCACAGTACTGGCAGAAATAAAAGCCGACCAAAACCTTAAATTCATTCCGGTAATAATACTTACAACATCTGCTGCCGAACAGGATATTTTAAATACATACGCCCATCATGCCAATTGTTATATAATGAAACCTGTTGACCTGGCACAGTTTATTAATGTAGTCCGGTCAATTGAAGAATTCTGGCTCACCATTGTAAAATTACCCAAGAAAGAAGAATAGTTCTCCCCTCACATACCATGAAAAACCTAAAAGAGTATACTAAATACCTTCGTGAAAACCGGCTTAGAGATTTTTCTGTTTATTATATCGATGAAGTAAAGAGGCTGGAGATCCCATTAGTTAACCTTATTATTAAAAAAGGTATAATTAAGAGCCTTACTGATGAAAGTTCAATTACAATGACTATGGAAAGCATGGGGCGATTCTTGGTTTCGTTGGAAGATGGCACCATGATTGAAAACACGCGCAAGAGCTTAAAATTATGGGAAGAAGGAAAAATACCTATGCCCGGAATTGGTAAAAACGATATTCTTCCTTCCGATCTTATTTTAATATATGCAGCTCAAAAGAAAGCAGTTTTTCATTTTCTACCCGATTTTTCTAACGACTCCAGAGAATCTATATCAATAATTCAGGCCATTGAAGAATTCTTTACCAATGCGGAGAATGAAGCTGTGCAGATGCTGTTTAAAATACAAAAAGAGACGGAACTGCAGCTATCAGAATCTGATAGCATAAAACAACGGCTTTTAGCTATTGCAGAAGCCAGTTCAGATTTTATTGGATTTGCTGATGCAAAGGACCAGCATATTATGTACATAAACCAGTTAGGTAGAAAAATGACGGGTATTGGTAAAGATGAAGATGTAACTAAGTATAAGATTGCAGATGTACACCCGGAATGGACCAACAAAATGTTCCGCAATGAAATTATACCTGTAGCTATTAAAAATGGCTTATGGGAAGGGGAGTGTGCCTTTATTGACCGTAAAGGCAGAGAAACTCCGGTTTCGATGATACTTATGGCACATAAGAATGCTGAAGGGGAGTTAGAATATTTTTCAACCATATCGCGCGATATAAGGGAGCAGAAGTTTGCAGAACAGGAATTAAAATCGGTAAATAGTTTTCTTGATTCGGTATTAGAGAATATTCCGAATATGGTATTTGTAAAAGACGCGTACGATTTAAGGTTTGTACGTTTTAACAAAGCCGGAGAGAAATTATTAGGCCACTCTAAAAAAGAACTGCTCGGTAAAAACGATTATGATTTTTTTCCGAAAGAGCAAGCCGATTTCTTTACTGAAAAAGACAATGCTGTTTTAAATCAGAATGATATTGTAGATGTGCCTGAAGAACCAATTGAGACAAAGAATGGGCAGAGATGGCTCCATACTAAAAAAATACCCATTCTGAGCCCTGCCGGTAGGCCTCGTTACCTTTTAGGTATATCTGAAGACATTACTGATATAAGGCGTGCGAAGCTTGACCTTGAACAAAAAACAAAAGAACTGGAAAGATCAAACTCCGAATTGGAACAGTTTGCATACGTGGCATCACATGACTTACAAGAGCCCCTGAGAACTATTAGCAGTTATGTACAATTACTTGCCAGCCGCTATAAAGATAAGCTGGACAAAGACGCCAATGAGTTTATTGAGTTTGCCATTGATGGAAGTAAAAGAATGAGGTTGCTTATAAACAGTCTTCTTGAATATTCACGTGTTAATAGAATAAAGCCATTTGAGTGGATTGAAATTACAGATGTGTTAAAAGAGATACAGGTGGATATGAAAGAGCAGATAAAAGAAGCCGGGGTGAATATAAAACATAATGGCCTGCCTAAAATATATGGCGATACGGTGTTAATTGGCCAGCTTTTTCAAAACCTTATTGGCAATGCTATAAAATTCAGAAGTGATAATAACCCTGAAATAAAAATATCTGGTAAAAGGAAAAATGGCGAATATATATTTTCGGTTGAAGACAATGGTATTGGAATAAATAAAGAGTATTCCGAAAAAATATTCATCATATTTCAACGCTTGAATAGCAGGGAAAAATACCCAGGTACAGGTATAGGGTTAAGCATTTGTAAGAAAATTGTAGAACGCCATGGTGGTAAAATTTGGGTAGAGTCAGAACCCGGTAAAGGTTCTAAATTTTACTTTACTATTAAAGCTACTACCTGAATAAAATGAGTGATAAAGTAAGCATATTATTAATAGAAGATAATCCGGCCGATAGTGAACTGGTTAGGATATTCCTGAAAGGAATATATGTTGGAAAAGCAAACCAGGTTACCGCAGATTCTTTAGAAAAAGGGCTTAAATTGATAGAGAGTACGACTTTCGATGTGGTTATACTTGATCTTTCGTTACCCGATAGCTGGGGGCTTGATACGTTTAGTAAACTGCATGTTAAAATACCCGATATACCCATTATAGTACTTACCGGTATTGAAGATGAAAAAATTGGTATTGATGCAGTGAAAATGGGTGCCCAGGATTTTTTACTAAAGGGCAAAATAAAAGGCAGTGACCTGCAGCGCTCTATAAATTATAGCATCGAACGACATAAGTTGTTGCAAGCCTTAGCGGAAAAAACAAATGCACTCTACCTTGAAAAACAAAAACTGGCTGAGGCTCAAAAACTGGCTCATATAGGCAGCTGGGAGTGGGATGTGGAGAACAAAACAATAAGCTGGTCAGATGAGTTTTACAGGATACATGGCATGGAGCCGCAAAAAGAAACACTATTGCCCGAAGTGCTTTTAAGCTATATCCATCCTGAGGATAGGGATTATGTAAGTAGTATAATACAGGATATTTCAAAAACTGCTAATCAACTAACATTTACCTATCGTATTGTGCGTAAAGATGGAGCAGTAAGGACGCTTTATGCTGGTGGAGAAGTTATAAAAAATGATAAAGGCGAGGTAGTGAAAATTATAGGTACAGGACAAGATGCTACTGACAGAGCACAAGAGGAGGAGATGGAAAAACTTGCAACAGCGGCAACAAAATCATTCAATTCGGTAATTATAGCAAATGGGCATGGGAATATAGAATGGGTTAACGAAGGGTTTACAGCCCTTACCGGTTATAAGCTCGATGAAGTTAAGGGATCGCATGGCGAATCATTGCGGCATGGAGCCTCTACAGGTATTTCGGAAAGTGCAAGTTATTACCAACGGGTCATAAAAGAAAAAATGCCCATAACATACGAGAGCAAAAACTATTCAAAACATGGTAAAGAGTATTGGACCATTACAACACTTACGCCCGTACTGAACAGGAGTGGAGAAGTGAAGCGTATTATAGCTATTGATTCGGATATTACGCTGCGAAAACAAATGGAAGAAGACCTTGTGCATGCGAATCAAATTGCCGAACACTCTCTCCTTAAAGGCAACAAAGCCTTAAATGACCTAATGAAGGCTAAGAAACAACTTGAAGAATCGGTACGAGTTAAAGAGCAATTTTTGGCTAATATGAGCCATGAAATACGAACACCTATGAATGCCATTGTAGGTTTTACCGACCTCATATTAAAAACAAAATTATCGCAAGACCAGAAGCAATATACCGATGCCATAAAAACTTCGGGAGAGAACCTTATCGTTATTATTAATGATATACTTGACTTCTCTAAAATACAATCGGGTAAAATACCATTTGAACAAATTGAATTCAGCATATCACAGGTAATCTCCACTCTAACTGAGTTGATGCTGCCAAAATCAATTGAGAAAAATATTAAGCTATCCAAATCAATTGACAAAAAAGTACAGGATCGGTTAATTGGCGACCCTACCAGGCTAAATCAAATACTGCTTAATCTGGTTGGGAATGCTATTAAATTTACTCAAAAGGGAGAAGTTAAGATAAGTGTTGAACTTGTTTCTGAAAGCAATGATGCTGTAACCATTAAATTCTCTGTTACCGATACGGGTATTGGCATATCGGAAGATAAATTGCCTAAAATTTTTGATGCTTTTACTCAGGCTACTAATGATACTACCCGCAAGTATGGCGGAACTGGGCTTGGCTTGGCTATTGTAAAACAACTTATAGGCTTGCTTGGTGGCGAAATAAAAGTTACAAGCGAGGTAAATAAGGGTTCTGCTTTTTCATTTGACTTAACATATAAAAAGAATAATAAGACTAACTCAGCTAAAAAGGTTGATTTAAAAATACCAGAAACTGAAACAAAAAGGGAGTTGAACATATTACTTGTAGAAGATAATACGTTAAACCAGATATTAGCTCAAAAGGTATTAACAGATTGGGGTTGGGTGGTTGAGATTGCCGATAACGGGCTTATAGCTGTAGAAAAAATTGAGAAGCAAAGTTTTGATTTGGTGCTAATGGATATACAGTTGCCCGAAATGGATGGATATGAAGCTACGCGCTATATAAGAGAGAAAATGGTACCACCAAAATCAGCCATTCCAATAATTGCAATGACTGCGCATGCTATTTCGGGCGAAGAGGATAAGTGTTATAAAGTAGGGATGGATGGTTACATATCTAAACCTTTTAACCCGCAAAATCTGTATCAGAAAATACTATCAGTACTGAATTTAAATGGCAATGGTAAGCCTCATACAAACAATAATATACTCGATGTTATGACAAACAACAACCACCGTAAGCATACTGATTTGACCTATTTGCTAAAGCTTGCAAATGGCAGTGATGAATTTATAGCTCAAATGCTGTCTTTGTTCATTGAGCAAACGCCAGATGCATTAGGGAAAATGGAGAAGTACTTGCAAGAACATGATTGGGAGTTGCTCAGTAAAGTGGCTCATAAAATGAAACCATCTATCATGTTCGTAGGCATTAAGGAATTGGAACAAGATGTAAAAGCAATAGAAGATTATGCTTCTGAAAAGGCTAATCTAGATAAGCTGCCAGAAATGGTATCTCATGTCAAAACCATATGTAACGAGGCTATTGGCGAGCTAAAGGAAGAAATCTTGAATTTTAAATGACCTTTTCTATACCACTATTCCTGCCATTTAACTGCCTAAATCAGGCGTTAACCGAAAATAGGTAACTCTTCCACTGGTGCTGCGTACATTAGGTAAAACACAGCAGCCATGAAAACAAAAGATTCTTTCTCAGTTTTCTTAGTCGACGACGACAAGATGTTTCTTTCGTCGCTAAAAAACACATTAAATTCTGAATTCAAATCGGGCCTTGAGATTTCTACCTTCTCTAATGGTGAGGAATGCCTGCAACATATAAATGGCAAACCCGACATTATTGTGCTTGATTACTTATTGAACGATGACAAACACCCTCAAGCCATGGATGGAATGAAAGTGCTTAAAGAAATTAAGAAAGTAGACTATCGTGATATTTTAGTTATTATGCTTTCGGGCCAGGATAAATTACAAGTAGCTATAGATTCCATTAAAAATGGCGCTTATGAATATGTTGCTAAAAGTGAAAGCTCTTTTGTAAGAATACGAAACATCATTAAAAACGCTTTAGAAGGCATTAAGTCTGAACGCGATAATAGAACCTACCTGAAATGGAATGTTGCGCTTGGAATTACCATTGTAGCAATACTGCTTATTGATGTAATTTACTATTACTTAGGCCATTTCTAATGGAGGCGTTTATAGTTCCTTTACTCTTAATACGGTTAATGATGACTAATAAGGGGCACATAAAAGAGATAGGAGACAGTCGGGTCTTTATTGTGGAAGATAATGATATGCACTCTCTTATGATGGATTACCTGCTTTCGAAAGAAACTATGGCAAACATCAAAAAATTCAAATCGGGCGAAGAATGTATTGAGAACCTGAATCTGAAGCCTGATGTGGTTATTCTCGATTATGGCTTACCCGGAATTAATGGTATACAAACCTTAATGCAAATAAAGAAGCATGATCCTGAAATACCTGTAATAGTGATAACAGGGAATACGGATGAAGAAGTAGCGCAAAATTTCCTGGATGCTGGAGTATATGACTATATACAAAAAGAAGAGAATGCTTTTGAGCAGGTAAGCAAAGTAACTGACAGTATTTTGAATATAATGGCCCAAAAAGAGGCTAAAGTAGAGTATAGGCAAAGCATTGTATTTGGCTGGGGTATATTAATACTTGCAACATTAATAAGTATTATTTCATGGGTTCTGTTAAGACATTAGCACATATTATTCAACCGCTGTAATATGCTATATACCGATGCTTACATAGCGTTTGACTAATAAATAAAACCATATCGCTTACTATACGTAAATTAGATAAAGAAGGAAGTAAAATGAAAAATTTGAGAAAATACAACCTAACATGTTCTGATTATTCTATGTCTGTTATAATGAGCAAAAAAGGCGGATCCCAGATGATGGATACTAACAATCAAGGAACATTTAAACAGTTCCTTGATATGACAGTGCTGCATAAACATCATCTGGGGTTCAGCCTTTTCAATACAAATCCAAAAGCCCTAACTGATCCGGCTGAAATAGCAAAAAAATTAGGCAGATCATTTCGCTCTGCTGAAAAAGAAATTAAAGGAAATCAAACATTGAAAAAATATAACGCCATGAAAACATTTGAGATAAAACGAATTCTGGTTCCAACCGATTTTTCTGAAACCGGTATGCTGGCCATTGAACATGCAGCTTTTTTAGCCAGGTTAAGTAAGGCTCACCTATACCTGCTGCATGTAATTGAATCCTTTGAGTATGCTTATAGCGAATTTGAGCCTGAAATAGCTGTTAAAGATGTGGAAAGTATAGAGGGTGCAGCGACTGAAAAGCTGGAAAAACTTGGGGCCAACCTCAGCAATCAATATGGAATAAATGTAAGCTCGTTAGTTAGTACAGGCCGGCCCGCATCAGGTATAAGCGGCATGGTTAAGGATCAGAATATAGACCTTATAGTTATGGGTACACATGGCGCTAAAGGTTTTGAAGAGTATATTATCGGTAGCAATGCACATAAAGTAGTTGACCTTTCCCCCTGCCCTGTTATTACGGTGCAAGCTTATGCTAAAAATATAGGCTTTACAAATATTGTTATGCCTATTGATGATTCACCACATTCACGCCAAAAAGTAGATCACGTTGTTGCATTGGCCAAACTCTACGGTTCAAAAATTCACATTTTAGGCTTACTTGAAAACTTAGGGGAACTGGAAGAAAGGAAGTTTAACATTAAGTTGGATACCGTTGAGAATATCATTAAAAGCGCTGACTTGCCTTACGTGCGAAAACTGGTAACCGGCCATAATACTGCAGTGGAGGCCATGAAATATTCAGAAGAAGTGAATGCTGATTTGTTAGTAATAATGACAGATCATGAATCGCATTTACCAGGTGCATTTCTTGGCGCTTTAGCAAAACAAATAGTAAACCACTCCAAAGTACCGGTAATGAGCATCAGGCCAAAGGATGGCCTTTACGTTACCCATCAGGATATATTATAAAGAGTGATTTTCATAATAAAGAGAGTGATGGAAACGCATGCAAAATATAAAAAGAAAGCAGTAGCTAAGGAGAATGGAAAAATCATGTCAATCTTTTTAGTTGATGATGATCCATCCTATTTGTATCCATTGGGGTTTTATTTACAGAAGAACACTCCGCACATGGTATATTGTTACACCAGTGGAGAAGAGTGCTTGGGGAACATTTATCATATTCCTGATATTATAATACTCGATTATAACCTTGATCCTGAAGCACCAAATGTTATGAATGGTCTTGAAGTTTTAAAAGAAGTAAAATACACTAGCCCTAAAACAAAAGTAGTTATGTTATCGGGCCGTGATACTGTTAAAGGCGTTATTGATTCAATGAAACTAGGCGCCTATACATACATTGTTAAAGATGTTGAGGCGCTGGCATCTCTGAAAAAGGTTATAGATACAATTGCCAATGAGAAAGCTAAAGATGACTGATTTTTAATTACACTTTCAATGGTGAATAAATATTTACTATTATGGGTAGTTCTGATAAAATAAAAATATTTCTTGTTGATGATGATGCAATGTTTATTGAATCATTGAGGCATTTGTTGTCAGAATACAGGACTGACGTCAGGTCTTTTACAAATGGTGAAGAATGTATTAGATATTTGGATGAAGAGCCTCAAATAGTTATACTTGATTATACCTTAAACAATACCTTAAACGGTGTGCAAGTGTTAAATAAAATAAAGCATACAAGCCCCGATACAGAGGTTATTATGTTATCAGGAGCCGGAAGTCATAATGTAAAAAGAGACACCCTAAAGTATGGAGCTTATGATTTTATTGAAAAGGGCGAAGGTGCAGCAGTTATAGTAACTAAAGAGGTAAAACAGTTGTGTGATGAAATTGAATCCTCGAAAACAATGAAAAAAGAAAACAATAGAATATTGAAGATAAATGCTGCTATCATTATATTGTTTATACTAATATTTATCCTTACGAGGATAAAATAAAATGAGGAGGCTACAAATGAAAATTCTTGTTGTTGATGATGATCAAATGATGCTTGCAGCAATTTCGAAAAAGCTGAAAGATAAGGCGTATGAAGTATCTACTACTACAGATGCAGTGGAAGCGCTAAAAATATTATCTGATGAGAAAATAGATCTGGTAATAAGTGATGTTATAATGCCGTGCATTTCAGGGCTAACATTTGTATCTATGTTAAAGAATTTCTATTTTAGTAAGGTTCCTTTAATCTTGATCTCATCATATAATCAGGATAACCTGATTTTGATGGCACATAGTATGGGAGCCAGTTACTTTATTGCTAAACCAATTGATTATGATCATTTGTTTTTAAAGATCAGGGAATTTACAAGCGATATTAATTAATGCCACACACTACTACAAAATAAAAACTACAGGAGTTTATATATGACAGATATAATTTCTTCTATGCCACACCGTATATTTAAAATAGCGGTGGTGGCTATTGTTTATTATTTTGCTGCCAGGCTAGGCCTGCTTATGGAACTTGGTAATACTAATGCTTCACCGGTTTGGCCACCATCAGGCATAGCATTCAGCACACTTGTATTATTTGGTATTGATTTGTGGCCTGGTATAATGCTAGGCGCTTTTATAGTTAATGTAGTTGTCTTTCACCTGAATAGCACAATGAGCCTTCCTGTTATAGTACTTTCATCGGCAGGCATATGCATCGGTAATACACTTGAGGCCGTATTTGGGTATTATCTTATAAAGAAATTTAATTGCGACCATATCTTGGGACAAACAAGAGATTTCGCATTGTTCTTTGTTGTGGCTCTGGTAATATGTCTGGTGAGCAGTATCATTGGCCCTCTAATGCTATGTCTCACTAAAATCATTCATTGGTATGAATATTTTCCGGTATGGTTTACCTGGTGGACAGGTGATGTATCGGGCATTGTAATAGTTGCCCCTGCATTATTTGCCTGGTGGAGGCCAAAAAGAAAAAAGTGGAACCTGCAAACTATCATTGTAGTTGTTTTATTGTTTGTAGTGCTTGGTATTTACCTGCAAGCAGTTTTTGGCAATTGGCTGCCACTATGGCCTAATAAAACAAAAATATTTTTAATCTTCTTCATTATAACATTGTGCGTATTTAGTATGAGCCAGCGCCAGTTATCTATTGTATCTATTGTCGTTTCTTCATTTTCAATTATAAGTACAATACACTTAACAGGCCCATTTATTGGTGCCTCAATGAACGATTCGCTTCTTTCACTGCAGGTATTTTTATGCGTAATTTCAATAACTATGATGTTTTTAAGCACCACCCTTAATGAAAGACGCGAAAAAGAAGATGAACTGAAAGAAGCGAATCTTACGTTGGAACTGAAAGTAACCGAGCGTACTTTAACATTGCAAAAACAACAGGAAGAATTAAAGGCAGCAAACAGACAACTGGTTGAAAAAACAAGGGAACTTGAGTATGTAAATAAGGAGTCGCGCTCGTTTGCACATGCCGTTTCACATGACTTGCGTGAACCTTTGCGAACCATTGCCAGTTATCTTCAGCTTATTGAAGAAAGGTATAAAAACAAACTTGATAGTGACGCCAATATATTCATTGACTTTGCAGTTGATGGGGCAAAGCGCATGAATGTACTTATTGACGATATGCTTACCTATTCGCGCATCGAGCATAGCCAAAGCCCATTTAGCGATGTTGACCTTAACGATGTGCTTGAGATAGTAAAAAACAATCTGCATACAAGCATTCAGGAAAGCAATGCAAGAATTATTGTAGATTCAAGCTTACCTGTTATTATTGCCGATCATTCGCAAATGGTACAATTATTGCAGAATATTATTGACAACGGCCTGAAATATAAAAATGCAGAAACGCCCGAAATACATATTAAAGTGGCTAAGCTTGAGGACTTTTGGCAATTTTCAATTACCGATAATGGTATAGGAATAGCTAAAGATTATTACGAGCGTATTTTTGTGATATTTCAACGTTTACATACCCGCGAACAATACGAAGGCACCGGAATAGGCCTTGCTATTTGCAAGCGTATCATTGAAAAGCATGGTGGCAAAATTTGGGTTGAATCTATAGAGGGTAAAGGGAGCACGTTTTATTTTACTATAAAAGATAGCTAGTAAGTCTGAAAAAGAGCTTTATAGCCTTTAAAAGACTATTACAAATTATCTTTTGCCGGAATATGGGATTTTTCCCTATTTCTGTTATTTTTGTAGTTCATATACCATAGACTTATGGATAAAGTTGCCGAGAAAAAAAAGACTGCCGATACGTTTTCGAAAGAACAATACCTGAAATGGTATGAAATTATGCTGTTGATGCGCAGGTTCGAAGAGAGAGCGCAGCAGGCATATATTCAACAACAAATACGTGGTTTTTGCCACTTGTATATTGGCCAGGAAGCTGTTGCTGCCGGAGCTGTAAGTGCCATAAGGCCAGATGATAACATGATTACCGCTTATCGCGACCATGCTCACCCGATAGCTAAAGGTACCGACCCGAAATATATAATGGCGGAACTATTTGCCAAGGCTACCGGTTGTTCAAAAGGTAAAGGCGGCTCAATGCACATGTTCGATGTAAAGAACAGGTTTTTTGGCGGGCATGGTATTGTTGGCGGACAAGTACCACTTGGTGCAGGCTTAGCTTTTGCTGATAAGTATAATAATAAAGACAGGGTTACCCTTTGTTCGATGGGCGACGGTGCTGTTAGGCAAGGGGCTTTTCACGAAGCACTAAACATGGCCATGACATGGAAATTGCCTGTAATATTCATTATTGAGAACAACCATTATGCTATGGGTACCTCGGTAGAGCGTACCAGTAACGTAACTGAATTATATAAATTAGGTAGCGCATTTGACATGCCTTCGTTTGCAGTAGATGGTATGCGCTGCGAAGCAGTACACGAAGCTATTGCCAGCGCAGCAGAACGCGCGCGTAAAGGTAACGGCCCAACACTCTTAGAAATAAAAACATATCGCTATCGCGGTCACTCTATGAGCGACCCTGCTACCTACCGTACTAAGGAAGAGGTAGAAGAATACAAAGCCAAGGACCCAATTGAACATACCCTTGACATACTTAAAAAGAACAAGTGGATAACTGATGCACAGGTAGAAGCAACAGAAGCAAAGATTAAGAAACAGGTAGAAGAAGCAGTAAAATTTGCTGACGAATCGCCTTACCCCGATGTTTCGGAACTATATAAAGATGTGTATGTGCAGAGCGACTACCCATATATAATGGATTAATGCCTCCTAAAAATTAAATTATGGCCGAGATAATACGAATGCCCAAACTTAGCGACACCATGACAGAAGGTGTTGTGGCACAATGGCACAAAAAAATTGGCGATACGGTTAAAAATGGCGAACTGATTGCAGATATCGAAACTGATAAGGCTACTATGGAGTTTGAGTCATTTCAGGAAGGTACATTACTTTATATAGGTGTAGAAAAAGGCAAAACAGCTCCGGTAGATTCTATACTCGCAATTGTTGGTAAACCAAACGAAGATATAAAGGCCTTAATTGAAGGAGAAGCTAAAAAAGCACCCGCGGCAGAAGTAAAGAAAGATGAGCCTGTTGCGCAACCTAAAGCAGAAGAACAGCCTAAAGTAGCCGCAAGCACATCTGTTCCGGCTCAACAACCTGTACAAACTTCAGTTGTTACATCAAGTACTCCTAAAGTATCTGAGAACGGACATAGTAAAGTATCGCCGTTAGCTAAAAAAATGGCTAAGGACCGTAATGTAAATACTGCATTTATTAAAGGCAGTGGTGATGGCGGACGTGTTATAAAAAGAGATATTGAGAATTTTTCGGGCGGAGCGCCTCAGTTTACGGGTGTTGAAAGCTATACAGAAGAGCCTGTATCGCAAATGCGTAAAACCATTGCCCGTCGCTTAGCAGAAAGCAAGTTCTCTGCCCCACATTTTTACCTTACTATGGAAATGGTAATGGACGAAATGATGAAAGCAAGGGAATCAATAAATGGTGTTGCGCCCGTAAAAATATCATTCAACGACCTTATTGTAAAAGCTGTGGCCATGGCACTTCGCAGCCACCCGAAAGTGAATGCATCCTGGAGAGGCGATACCATACGTTACAATAAACACATACATATTGGTATAGCTGTGGCAGTAGAAGAAGGCCTACTGGTACCTGTTGTACGTTTTGCTGATGGTAAAACCCTGTCGCAAATTTCTACTGAAACAAAAGCTTATTCGCAAAAGGCAAAAGAGAAAAAATTACAACCTGCCGACTGGGAAGGAAATACATTTACCATATCTAATCTGGGAATGTTTGGCATAGAAGAGTTTACTGCCATTATTAATCCACCTGATGCATGTATTATGGCTATAGGTGGAATAAAAGAAACGGCTATTGTAAAAGATGGCAGGCTGGAGCCCGGACACACTATGAAAATAACCTTATCCTGCGACCATAGAGCAGTTGATGGAGCAACTGGAGCAGCCTTCCTTCAAACTTTCAAACATTTTATGGAAAATCCTGTTTTGTTGTTAGGAATGCAAAGCATTTAAACCTTTTACTTTTTAAAACGTCAAACTAAAAAATACAAATATGAAAAAACTCATTTTAACCTTCGGAATTATTCTTGCAAGCATAGTTACAATGCAGGCACAGGAAAAGATCAGCCCAACAGATAAAGTGCTGAATGAATATACAAGTGTAGCACAACTTACCCCGGACCAGGTAACTAAAGTACGCCCTATGTTTGATGCATTTTATGCAACAAGGAAAGACAATAAAGAAAAATATGCCAATAACGAGGATGGATTGAAAGCTGCTAATAAAGCAAACAGACAGAACCTTAAGGCACAGTTAAAAACCATGTTAACTGCCGATCAAATACAAAAGATCGAGGATTACCAGAAAGCGAAAAAAGAACGCAGTAGGAATAACGGAGCTGCAAACCAGGAATAAAACTGAAACCCCGCAATTTGCGGGGTTTTTTATTAACCTTTTTTAAGAGTATCAGCTACTACTGGCATTGGCAGATTATAATACTTTTGTGCCAATGCATATTAAATGAGGAAACCATTTATTTTTCTATTTCTATCCATTATTTGCTCATTGTCGATCAATGCTCAACAATACACTGTTGAAGGGCGTATAATTGATAAGCAAACAAATGCCCCACTTGCCTTTGTAAATATGATAGTTACCGGCCAACAGCAAATCGGCTCGACAGCAGATATTGATGGTAACTTTAAAATATCGACAACAGTGCCTATTACCTCACTTACATTCTCATATGTTGGCTATAAGGATCTGATTTTAACCTTACATGATACAGCCCATGACTCAAAACATCTCATCGTGAAATTAGAGGAGTCGAGCTATAGCCTGAAGGAAGTAACCATATTACCAGGTATAAACCCGGCACTAAGAATAATACAAAGGGCTATAGATAATAGTGATAAGAACAATCCCGAAAAGGTTCATTCGTTTACCTATACTTCGTATAATAAAATGTATGCCACTGCCGATTTAAAAGCCCAGGCCGATACACTCAACTCGCTTGATTCACTAAAAGCAGCTAAAGCATCTGCCGATACTTCAAAAAAGCATAAAGATGGTCTTTCAGACGTTCTGCGGAAGCAATACTTGTTCCTTTCGGAATCTATAGGTAAACGCAAATTTTTGTACCCGGATCATAACCACGAGGAAATAATAGCTACGCGTACATCGGGCGTAAAGAATTCTCCATTTGCTTTACTGGCAACTCAGTTACAATCATTCTCATTTTACAAGGAATACATTTTGATACTTGACGGAAACTACCTGAATCCTATATCAACTTTAGGCATTAGCCGGTATAATTACATAATTGAAGATACTTTATACAATGGCAAGGACACAGTTTTTGTAATCTCTTATCACCCTAAAAAGAATAAAAACTTTGATGGCATGAAGGGCGTTGTATATATAAATACCAATGGCTATGCGTTACAAAACGTGCTGGCACAGCCTATAAAACAAGACAAGACCATTAGTATACACATACAACAGAAGTATGAATATGTAAATAAAAAACAATGGTTTCCGGTGCAACTTAATACCGATTGGGTATATAACAATATTAAACTTAATGATAGCACACTTGAAGGGAGTAACAAGGCATCGAACCCGGATGATGAGCACAATAAGTTAAAAATAGTAACACGCAGTTATATTAAGGATATTGTATTGGACACAGTATTAAAGAAAAGAGATTTTGGGCGTGTAGAAGTTGAAATAGCCGATAATGCCGCTAAGCAAAATGACTCTATCTGGAACAAATACCGGAATGATACCCTTTCGGCTAAGGAGAGAAAAACGTATAAAGTAATAGATAGTGTAGGTAAAGCAAGTCACTTGGACCGTAAGATATTATGGTTTGAGGCACTTGCAACAGGCAAACTTCGTATGGGCTGGGCAGATTTGGACCTCGATAGAATAATTAACCTAAATGGTTATGAAGGGCTCAGGCTTGGAGCAGGCTTACATACCAATGATGAAATATCGAAGGTAGTGTCGGTTGGTGGATATGGCGCTTATGGATTGGGCGACATGGCTTTTAAATATGGAGGTGATATTGGTTTTCTGTTTAGTCCCTACTCTCATCTTAAACTCGATTTTGCTTATAAAAATGATGTAATTGAATCTGGCGGAGTTTCATTTTATAACGATGAACATTTACTTTCTACAGAAGCATACCATGCTTATTTTGTAAATAACATGGATAAGATAAAGCAAGAGCAGATCTCTTTATCCTTTGATGCACTTCGCTATTTCCAATTTAATCTGTTTGGCGACGAACAAGTACGAACAGTTACCAATAATTATGCCTTTGGTGTAACGGAGAATAATGCAACTGTATTATTTAACCAGTTTAATTTTACTGAAATGGGCTTGGGGCTCCGTTTTGCTTATGGCGAAACATTTTTGAAAAGCCCTATGGGGATGATTTCGTTAGGAACAAAATACCCAGTCGTATGGGCAAATATTACCCATGGATTTAATGGCTTGTTGAATGGTGGCTATGCCTATATGAAATATGATTTGAAAGCCTCGAAAGTATTCCATCTGCCGCAATTAGGCAGTTTTGCTATTTCAGCACTTGCCGGTTATGTTAATGGCAATGTACCTTATACACTTTTATACAATTCTAGTGCATGTTACACTCCAAAATTAATAGATGCCCTGGCAGTAGATAATTCCTTTGAAACGATGCGTATCAATGAATTTATGTCGAACAAGTATGTAAATCTATTTGTTTCTCATGATTTCGAATCGTTTCTATTTCGCAGTGGTAATTTCAGGCCACATTTAAAACTTGTAACACATATGGGATGGGGCATGCTCGATAATGCAGCCAATCATTTTTACTTCCCTTCACCCATTCAAACCATGAATAAAGGATATTATGAATCGGGAATAGAGTTGAACAATCTTATAACTATGAATTTTCTGCAACTGGGTGTTGGAGGGTATTATCGATATGGACCATACTCTTTGCCTGATATGAGTAGTAATTTTGTATTCAAATTTACAGCATACATTGTATTTTAGGTATACAAGCCAAGCTTATTAACTTTGCACCACAATAATAAACCAAGGTGAATATCTTTATCAAAGCTGCTAAAATCCTTTTTGCCATATACGCTATGTTAATAGTAGCGCTTTCGCACCTTATTGTTATACCAGCCTATTTTTTTGTGTTTATTTTTCTCCCTGAAAAAAGTGCACCAGTTAATGCTCATAAAGTTTCCAGGTTTTGGGCAACGTTGTTGTTTACGTGTTTTTTTATTCGTACTGACATTAAAGGCAAAGAACTAATAAACTCAAACGTGGCCTACATATTTATATCTAACCACAACTCGCAACTTGATATCCCATTATTTGCCAGAGCATGCTCTAATACCTTCCGTTTTCTTTCAAAAATTGAAGTAACCAGAATACCCCTGATGGGTTATATAGTTAAAAGAATATATATAACTGTTGATAGAAAAAGCAGAGAGGATAGGGTAAAAAGTGTGGAGAAAATGAAATCTTCGTTATTGGATGAAAGAATATCTGTAGTGCTTTTCCCTGAGGGGACTCGTAACCGTACCGATAAGCCTCTACTCGATTTTAAAGACGGTGCATTTCGCCTGGCAATTGATACGCAGCTACCTATTGCAGTGCTGACAATTTTAAATACCCGAGATTTTCTGCCTGCAACTAAATTCGAAATGAAACCGGGTATTATTCATGCTACATGGAGCGAGCCGATTGAAACAAAAGGGCTAACTGCTAACGATGTACCCATGTTAAAAGAGAAAGTAAAAGAATTATTGTTGAAGAACCTGGGCAAATGATTAAGGTGCATTAAAACCTTATTCCCATTACCAGCACATCATCTAATTGTTCATTCTTACCTTTCCAGGTAATAAACTCATTTTCCAGAAGAGTTTTTTGCTTTGACATTTCTGCAGTGTGAATGCTCTGGATAAATTCGCGGAAACGTGAGCTTTTATATTTTTTATTATTCTCTCCTCCAAACTGATCTTCAAACCCATCAGAGAACATATATATAACATCTCCCTTCTCAATAACTACTTCATGGTTAGTAAATAGTTTCAAGCGCTCCTGACTTTGTAAGCCTATGGCTTGCTTGTCGCCATCATAACTGGTAAGTTGGCCATTACGCACATGGTACATTACATGATTCGCACCTGCGTAATTCAGTTTCATGGTCTTGGAATTAAAAGCGCATACCGACATGTCCATACCATCATTGATGATTATCTCATCCATCTTTTTATTAAGCATATGCACCAGCTCCCTACTCATATAGTCGAGTACATTTGCAGGAGAGTTTATTTCAGGTACCCTTACGGTTTGGTTAAGCAATGTGTAACCTACAAGGCTCATAAAGGCTCCGGGCACACCGTGTCCTGTACAATCTACCACAGCTATAACGTGTAGGCTCTCCCCATTATCAGCAAGGTTAGTATTAGTAGATGATCTTACTTGGTTGTACCAATAAAAATCTCCACTTACAATATCTTTTGGCTTGTATAATACAAACATCTCAGGGAATGAGGCCTGCATTGAAGTAATAGAGGGGAGAATCGCTTCTTGTATATTTTTAGCATACGTAATACTGTCAATCAGGTCTTTGTTTTTCTCTTCTATTATAGTGCTTTGTTTTTTTATCTGCTGCTGCAAACGAATGCGTTCCCTTATATCTCTTGCAGAAATAAATATCACCACTTTACCGGCAAAATCTTCAACCTTTGCACTGCACTCCACCTCAATCTTCTCGCCTGTTGCACTTATAAAAGGCAAGTCAGTATATATCAATCCTTTCTTTTCATAAACAGTTGCAATTACTTCCGAGCTCCTACCTAGCTGTTCCCTTGAATGAATATCAAAAATGGTTTTTGTAAGCAATTGATCTAATGTATATCCCAACATTTGCTGTGCACCCAAATTGCAATACAATATCTTTCCGTCAATAATGTCTATAAGTAATAACGAATCATTGGTATGCTGAAAAATGTTCTGATAACTTTTGTTATCGCGTTTAAGTTTTGCATTTTGGGCAAGCTGTAATACAGCAAAGGCTGCAAATGCAACCGATAAAATAAAAACTATATTACTAATTGTAATCATTAGGCTTGCTGCCCATCTATTGACTGCAAAATAGGAAATATATCAGCAAGTTTAACAACTTCTCCTATTTTTTCAGGGTTAGAACAGTAGCGGATTATTCCTTGTTTATCAATAAGGAATGAGGCTGGGAGCGGTATTTCCTTTTCGAAATTATAATTCGACGCATGCAATAAATGCTCTGCTTTTATTTTAAGGCGGTATGAATTCGTAACAGTCAATCGGGTATCTGAAAGAATATGAAAATCAAGCTTAAGCTCCTCAGCCATTTTGCGGTTTACTCCTGTCGGGTCGGGCCCAATAACTAACAGAAAGACGTTCTTTTCTCTGAATTTAGCACTCTCTTTCAAATAGGTCCTAAGCATAATATGGCACATAGGGCACCATTCTCCACGAACAAAAATAAGCAGCACATTATTTTTACCTTTAAAATCAGTAAGGCATACCTGTTCATTCTTTTCATTCTGCAGACAAAATATGGGCGCTATCTCCCCTGCTGCCATTCCGTGCCCATTCTTTATCCGCCTCTTAATTTTTATACCATCGTATAAAACATCAAATATCATAAAGCCATTGGCTAAGAAATAAGCTATAGGGAATATTCGTGCATCCGATGTCTCCATTCCTTTATTTATTCTTAATTCAAAAGCATATAAAGCTACTGCAATAAGAAAAATCAAAGGCTCTAACCACAATCTGAATGTATGTGCAAGTTTATCCATCCATATATTACGTACCATTAGTGCAATAAAAGGCAATAAAATATAAGGTATAGATAAAGCCATAATACTACCCGAAGTATACATAGCAGCAATAGCAACGACGTGGCAAACAAAAGCACTGATTACCGCCAGTTTTGACTGAGTATAAATAAGAAATACATAAGTGGTAAACAGGGCTATAGTACAAAAAGCATAAGCCTGAAAAAGCAGGTGACGGTATATTAAATATGAGGCCAATACTATGGCCAATCCACCTATTACACCCGCTATATTAGCTATTTTCTTTTTCACAAATACCGTTTCAGCAAAGTTAGAAATTATATAATCCATACATCCATTTTTTTAGGTATACAGAGATATACGAAGTTAAAACCTAGTGGGATTGCAGTTCTAGCTTACTTATCGAACTTATTAAAAAGCAACCTGTATTGAATAACAAACCATACTATTATACATGGCACTGCTTTTAAAACATATGGTATTACATAATGCTCTCTAAGGTATTTAGGGAATATGGAGGTTGGAGATAAGATACTAAAAATAAATACCGTCACTAATAATACGTTCACTGGTACACTTTTCTTTTCGGTTACATACCATATACCCACACCTAAAATGGCTACAATATAAGATGCTGATTCAGCTATATGATTAAATATCATTGCCCATATAAGTATAGAAGCCAGGATAAACAATTTAAAATCAAGGTTCTTATAGTATTTTATTCTAGCAAAAGGCAGGCACATTAATGCGGTACCTGCAAGTTGAACATAAACAGCCGGTGGATTCAGGTGAAACCAGGTTTTTAACCAACCCATAACCGATAGCGGTATGGCTATGTTAGGGTTAATGCCTGTTTCCTCAGATTGGTGAATACCTATAGTAAGGTTAAACCAACTATGGTACAAAAACAATAACTGATTAAAAGAAACAATAAGTAATGGAGCTAACAGAAAAATAATGCACCAAAAAGTCATATAACCTGCAAACTTTAATTTTCGCGGGTACATTAAAAACAGAATTACTGCTGCAATGGCATATATTTTTATAAATGTAGCCAGTACTATAAAAAATGCAGCCTTGAAAAGATTACCCCTTTCAAAAAAAACAAAAGCAAGAATAATAAAAGAGGCAACCATAGGTGATACCTGTACATTTTGCAAAGCAGTTATCAACTCTATAAGAATAAACCAATAAACTACCACTCGTTTCTTCGCACTATCAAATGGCAATAATTTAATGGCTATATATACTGAAAACACATTCAGGCAACACCACAAAATAACCTGCAACCACAATGGGAGAAAAACAAGTGGTATCATTAGCAAAGCGAATGTGGGGCTGTATAAATACAGGTCATTATACTCATCCCAATAATTTCTATAAAGATTTTGATCGTTGTAGAGATGAAAAAAGGATGTTTTGAAGATTATATAATTGTTGTAATAATCAGGGCCTTGAATAACCTTTTGCAGGCCTATTAATAAAGCAGTGGTAAGCAATACCCATATCATCCCTTTTTCTTCCAAAAGTATTTTCGGAATAAATTTCTTGATATTCTCTTCAGCTTTATTCAGCAACATTTGTCAAATAGTAATTACAGTAATCTGTTGAGCTTATAAACTCTCCGCACTCTTTCAAGCTTATTAAAAGTTTCTCAAATTTACCAAGTAGCCTTTCACCCGAGGTTCCTTTTACATAAAATGGCAACTTGTATCCTGAAATATCGGCAAATTCCCAGGGGTGGAAATAGATATTCAGATACCGATCCTTTTTAAGAACCTTTATCGCTAATGTTTCATAAAGACTTAATGGGAAGCTCTTGAAGCTTATCCAGAACAATGGTATGCGGAAAATAGTTGCTACCGATGCAGGTAAATTTACAAGGCCATCGGAATTAAAAGGTCCTCTTGGTTTATCAAGGTTATTATATCGGCCAGGAATAAAGGTTGGGTTGACCGATGAATCGTAAGCATATCCTGCTTTTACCAATAACGATTTATCAACAGGCATTAAGCGCGCCATCCGAAAGCCTTTAACAGGCAATAGTGTAATCATTTCCAGTACTTCCTTAGACTTCAAAATATCTTCAGATTGAAATGAGGAATGGTAATATCCATGAGAGGCTATTTCATGTTTTCCAGATATTTCTTTTATAAGGGTAGTATTTCTTTCTGCAAAAAAGGCAGTAGTGTAAAAAGTTGCTTTTATATTGTATTTATCTAACAACTCCAATAAAGGTATTAAACCGGAAAGGGTGACTTTTATTTTTTCCTCGTCGTTCAGCTTTTGCCCGAACTCTTCAGGAATATCAAACTCTTCAAGGTCAAAACTCAGCAGTATTTTATTCATTATACTTTCCGCTTATGCGATAAAATATCATTTTAAGCAGGCTGATGAACATACCCGGGGAATCACGTACTACTTTAATTGTAGAAGGCCCAAATTGATGATGCTTGTTCACTTTTGCAGGTATAATAGAAATGCGGTATCCCTTTTGTTTTGCTATATAAAGTAACTCAGCATCAAATGCAAAATCAGTTATTCTACTTAGGCCGAATAATTTTTTTGCCGCCTCTTTGGTAAAGCCTTTTATCCCTGCTTGTGTATCAGTAAAACTAAGGTTTAGCATAAGCCTTGCAAGCCTGTTAAATGCTTCTCCCGCAACAAATCGTTCTGTTTTCTGCGGGTGGTTCTCACCCATTTTTCGATTACCTATCGCCACGTCGCTATTCTTAAGTGCTTCCAAAAGCAAGTCTACATGGTCTAACGAATATGCCATATCGCCATCGGCAAAAACTATATAGTCGCTGTCTAACTGCATTACTGCTTGCTTTAAGGCATTTGCCTTGCCTTTATTCTTTTCTATATTCAGCAAAGCAATATTCTTTTCGCCATTAAGCGTACTTGTTATAATACCGGCTGTTTTATCAGTAGAACCATCATTTGCAAAAAGGAAATAAAAATCGGGGTGCAATTTCGCATAGCTGATCACTTCTGCCAATGTCCTTTCTATTGTTGCAGATTCATTATATACCGGAAGTATGACAGATGCTCTATACATATCCTTTTATAAAGGATGTTACTTTGTAATGCTTACAACAAAAATACATTAAGATATGAATCCTGCATTGAATTGAGCCATTTTAACTCACTTTCATTTTAGCATTCTTCCAGGCCTTTATCTGCCAGTTAATTAAGCCGGTACATATATGGTTATTAGCATTATCATACGCTTCCACAGTATATTCCCTGAAAATGGCCTCATCGCTTTTTAACGGATTTAAAATGGTTTTCTCAACCTCGTGCTTATCCAGTTTAAACTTTACTGTCACATCCATTTTTGCCTGGTAATGATAGGTCATATGTATGTTTTTAAGGATAATACGGTATTCATTGGCAGGCAAATGCATAGTTAGGCTCAAGCCAGACACATATTCACATAATGTGGCAAGCAAGCATGCATGTATTCCTTTTATATGGTTATGGTTATACCATTTGTTAAAGGCAGTAATGGTTAATTCATCGTCGGTTATCTTGGTAATTTTAAGCCTGTGTGGTTTATTGAATGGTACAGTACGCAACAATATCAAATTCAAAAGCCATAAATAAAAAGGCGATGTTTTTGCTTTTTGAACAAGTGCATTTAGTTTATTCATAGTTTAAAAAATTGTTTTGCTGTTCTGCTTACAAACATATATATATTTGAAAGGCTAAAAATTCAATTATGCAAAAGTACCCTTCACTAACCGAATTACTCGCAATAGAATTTCCTGTTATTATGGCTCCCATGTTCCTTGTTAGCAATAAGGAAATGCTGGTTGCGGGAATGAAAGCGGGCGTTATGGCTACTTTCCCATCGCTCAATTATCGTAAAGAAGGAGAATTGGAGGCTTTGCTTGATGAGTTAAATGCTATAAAAGCCAACTCACCTAAGGGTAGTTATGGCATTAACCTAATAACCCAAAAGAGCAATCCCTTATACTTAAAGCATCTTAAAATATGTGCAGATAAAAAGGTGCCTTTCTATATTACCTCATTAGGTAGTCCTAAAGAAGTAGTTGCCGCAGCAAAAAGTTATGGAGCCAAGGTATTTTGCGATGTAACCAATATTGCACATGCGCAAAAATGTTATGAGAACAACTGCGATGGCTTTATTGCTGTTGGGCAAGGTGCAGGTGGTCATGCAGGGCCAAATCCCTTACAGGTATTGGTTCCATCGCTAAAGAAACACTTCCCCGATAAGCCTGTTATTGCAGCTGGCGGAATAGTTACCGGCAGTGGCTTATTATCTGTATGCGTTTTAGGTGCCGATGGGGCCTCTATAGGTACGCGTTTTATAACCAGCAAAGAATGTATGGTTAATGATGCTTATAAACAGGCCATTTTGAATGCCGGCATGGATGATATTGTTATGACTACTAAACTATCGGGTACACCATGCACTATAATAGACACTGCAGAAGCAAGGAAAATGGGTTATACTCAATCGTGGTTCGAGAGGTTCATGAGCAATAACAAGCAAACCAGAAAGTGGTTTAAAATGCTGGTTCAGATAAGGGGCATGAAAAGACTGGAAGAATCAGTATTGCCTAATAATTATAAGCGCTTGTGGTGTGCAGGCAAATCGGTTGAGCTGATAGAAGATATACTTAGCTGCGAAGAAATAATAGCCCGCTTGAAGGAAGAATACAGAATGAGTATTGAGGAGGTAAGAAAGTACAATTAAGAACTATTTATACTCGTTTTCCTTATTAGCTTCCGTTAATAATGCCTTATTAAGAATAATTAACCTTTAAAACTTAGTTTTCAGGTAAATGCTGCGTATATTTGATATATAGATATGAACGCTTCCTATCAAATATTAGTAGCCAAGCTTGACGAGTTTATTCGCAAGTATTATAAGAATCTTCTGTTACGTGGTTTGCTTTACGCATCCACACTTGGTCTTTCGTTTTATATTTCATTAGTAGTTGCCGCTTATTATGGCAATTTCAATATTCCCTTACGCACTACTTTATTTTACCTGTTTGTAGTCGGCAACCTATATATCCTTACTCGCTTTATAGCAATGCCATTATTAAAGCTCTACCGCATTGGTGAAGTGCTAAACTACGAGGATGCCGCGGTAATTATTGGCAAGCATTTTGGCGAGGTGCAGGATAAGCTTCTTAATGTTCTTCAATTAAAAAAACAGGCTGATTCCACTTCTGTTTCGCTATTAGAGGCAAGCATAGAGCAAAAGATAAAAGATATTCGTCCGGTGCCATTTGCTGTTGCAATTAACCTTGCCGAAAACAGAAAATACATCCGGTTTTTGCTCATCCCTGTATTTGCAATTCTATTCATTTGGTGGGTAAGGCCGGCACTAATAGGGCAAGGCACCAAACAAATATTGCATTACAATACCCACTTTGCTAAAATGGCTCCGTTCCAGTTTGTAGTAGAAAATAAAAACCTAAATGCAATAGAACAAAAGGACTTTACCCTTAAACTTAAGCTTACAGGTAATGAGGTACCTGAAAACATTTACATAGTATACGAAGGCAGCAAGTTTAAAATGGATAAGCAATCGGCCATTGCATTTGAATATACTTTCCGTAACGTACAGCACGATGTGAATTTTTCTTTTGCTGCTGCCGAATACGAATCAGACGACTATAAGTTGCGTGTATTCCCTGATCCGGTACTTGTGAATTTCGATGTAAAGCTGCAATACCCTGCTTACACC
>JABDCA010000016.1 GCA_013288345.1 Bacteroidota bacterium
TGGTGCAAAAATGTCTGATGGATAAGGCCAAAATTGTTTTTGCATCTACCTCTGATGTATACGGAAAGAATATTAAACCACCTTTCAACGAAGAATCGGATTTGGTTATGGGCCCCACAACTGTTAAGCGCTGGGCTTACGCCTTATCGAAAATGTATGGCGAGCAATACATTATAGCCAATAATGCGCAGTATAATATGAATTATACCATAATGCGGTTTTTTGGTTCGTATGGCCCCAATCAAAATACCACCTGGTGGGGCGGCCCTCAATCGGTATTTATTCAAAATATTATTGAAGGCAAACCGATTGAACTGCATGGCGACGGACTACAAACCCGCACATTTACTTATGTAGATGATACGGTACAAGGCATAATGAAATGTATCTTCCATGCCAATGCCAATAACGATGTATTTAACATAGCTAACGAGCCCAAAGAAGAAGTAACCATTAAAGCGCTGGCTGAGTTGATTTGCGATTTGATGAGCGACCGGTATAAGAACCCGGGAGTAAAACTGATACCTTATGCCACCTTTGGTAAATACGAGGATGTTGCCCGCCGTGTACCCGATATAACCAAGATCAAGGAAAAACTTGAATACCTGCCTAAATTCCCATTAAAAGAAGGGCTTAAATTAGCTATTGACTGGCAGATTGCAAGGGGTAAATAGGCCTATAAAACAACAAATAAGCCTGTATTGCGGTAGTATTTGTATTTTTAGGGCATGATTTACTTTTTAATACCGGTTTTTAACGAAACCGATAACATTGCCTTGCTAGCCGACTCGGTTAACAACTGCCTTCCGGGCGAAAGTAAATTCTTTGTTTTTGTTGATGATTGCTCAACCGACGATACTATTGCTGTTATAAACAAACACTTTGCAGATAAGTCGTTGCAAATAATAACAAAAGAACAGAATGGCGGCCCCGGTGATTCTTTTAACAAGGGTTTTGACTGGATATTAAATCATTCAACATCTGCCGATGATATTGTGGTTACACTGGAAGGTGACAACACCTCAGATATTGCTATTCTACCCACAATGCTTATCCTTTCCCGTCTTGGATACGATCTGGTACTTGCTTCGGTATATGCACAAGGCGGAGGGTTTAATCAGACATCCTTTTTCAGAAGACTGATATCGGTAATAGCGAATACTGCTATCCGTTTTATATTCGACCTTAAAGTACTCACACTAAGTTCCTTTTACAGAGTCTTCTCCATTGGTATCCTACGGAAAATAAAGGAGAAGAACACTATAATAATTACTGAAAAAGGTTTTATCTCTATGGTAGAAGTGCTGTTAAAGGCAATTCGTGCTGATGCTAAGATCATTGAAGTGCCAATGCGCCTCGATTCATCAAAAAGAAAAGGTAAATCGAAAATGAAAACCTTTAAAACAGCTATGAGCTATTTCTTTTTTCTTGTCAACGATTTAAAGAAGAAAAAAGCCTGAGGCCCTGTATTTTGATACCTGTGCTGCCATTATGAAGAGAACCAGGATAGCCATAATTTGCCAAAATGATACATTATGGTCACTCTATGCCTGGAACAAAGCATTACCATTATTAGCTGCTTCAAAAGACGAGTTCGAATTAACAGGTTTTTGGATCTGCGACGAGAAAATGCTGAACCTGAAAAAGAATGAGGTTTGGAAATGGTACCTGAATGTATTTAAGCCTTTTAATTTTTTACTCTTATCAATATTTGCAGTATTTTTCAAAATTGTAACTTCATTCAAGTCCGTTACAACAGGCTACTCCACATCATTTATAAAACTATGTAAGCAGTACAATATTCCCACCTACTCCACATCGTCGCCGAACAATAAGGAGTTTAGTGATTGGCTAAAAGCAAATGAAATTGATGTTTTAGTAATAATGGTTGGACACATTTTGAAAGGAGAAATATTAAATGCTCCTGCAAATTGCATCATTAACAAACATGCTGCTATGCTGCCTGCCAACAAAGGTGTTTTTCCTTATTTTTGGGCATATATTAACGGTCAGCAACAAGGTGTTTCGTTTCATAAGGTTACAAGCAAAATAGATGAAGGAGACATACTATATCAGGAAAGAGTGGAAGGTAAAAAATGGACATCATCAATGATATCGTTTTATTTTAGGGTATATAGTGACTTTGGCCAGATGCTTTTAAAGGCATTGGCCAAGGCTAAAAACAACACAATAGCTGAGCCTAACAAGGCTAATGCTGCAAGTTATTATGGTGCACCAACTGAGTCTGACTATTATAAATTCAGAAAGTTAAAAGGCAAAATCATCACCATAGGCGACCTGTTTTTGCCTTTACACATATAGCATGACAACCTCACCCATAGCCATAAATATAAACTTCGACAGCCTGAACGAAAATCTCGGATTCCCAAATGGGTTTAGGGATCCCAGCTATTTTGAGATATTCGATAACTTCATGCTATTCTCTGAAAAGTATAATTTCAAATATTCAATTTATATTATAGGGCGCGATCTGGAGAACCCTGAAATAGCCGCAAGGGTAAAAGACTGGCACCAAATGGGCCACGAAATTGGCAACCACAGTTATTCGCACCACATGAGCGTGGGTGGATTAAAACCTAAGGAACTGGAATATGAAATAATGAAGGCCCATGAATTAATAGATACCACAACCGGCCAGGTACCCAGAGGTTTTATTTGTCCCGGATGGTCAACCTCTAAAAAAGTAGTGGAGATATTAATTAACAACAAATACTTATACGATGCCAGCCTGTTCCCTTCATTTATTATGTACCCCAGCATACTAAAAAATGCATTTAACCATTTGGGCCGCCCTGATAAACTAAAAGAAATTCTATCGCGGAGAGATTACTTGTTTCCTTTATACAAGCCGTTAACACCTTTTTTTGCCGATAAAAACTTCAATGCTGTACCTGCTACATCAAAAGAGAATATACTCGTAATGCCTTTGCCTACCCTAAGTCGAATGTCATTTGCAATGTGGCATACTTTAATATTTGTTTTCGGAATTGAAAAAAGCAAAAAGCGATTACAGAATTACTTAGATAAGTATCCTTACTTTTACTACTTAATGCACCCAGCCGATTTAATGGGTTCAGACTCAGTAAAAGATGCAAAACATACCATTGAAAGAATGGAAGTAGATTATAAAACCAAAGAGGCATACGCAACTGAGGCTTTTGAATTGATTAAACAATCTAAAAGGCCAATTGTTACCATGGAGCAATTAGCTTTGCATTTTATTGAAGAATCAAAAACAAAGTAATGCTTTCAAAACCCGTAAATCTTTCATTTAAGTATATAGGGGCAATTTGTGCTGGATTATTGCTTTTGCTAATCATTTTGCTTCCACATAATACCATTTGGGATGAGGACTGGTATATGTATTGCGTAGGCTATCTGAAATACTATGGCTTTACCAGAAACTTTGTGCATACTGACCCAGCCGCACCTATGCATGCAATAATATATTACCTGCTTGGCCCTATAACACACGATAAACCTGTTGCTATAAGGCTTGTAAACTATGTCATGTGCCTGAGTACATGCTTTTTTGTTTATAAAACTATTCTGCTCATTAAGCCGGAAATGAAAATCAATTTCACTTATACTTTAACTCTTTTTGCAGTGCCTTGTTTTTTTGTAATTGGTTTTTTTGCCATCAGCGAGGCTCCTTGCCTTTTGCTTTATAGCATCTCTGTTTACCTATTTCTTAAATCAGTTTCAGCCAAGAAAAATATCATGTTGGTGTTATTGGCAGGCATTTTTCTTGGCTTGGCTATAATGACGAGGCAATTATTCCTTCTATGTATCATGCCGCCAGTATTACTATTGTTCTTCGGGCTAAACAAGCAACATATTATTATGGTAGCATTGTATATAATAGCAAGTTTGCTCATCTGCGCCCCTATATTTTATATATGGAAAGGGTTAACACCACCGGGCTCTGTTTTTCACCATTCCCTCTTGTCTTTACTTGCACCGAAGAATTTGTTCTTATCGTTTGGGTATGCTTTTTTATACTTTATGTGCTTAATACCAAAGTATTTATACGGTTTTTTAACAGGACGCAAAATACAGATCATGGTATTGACTTTGCTAGGTATAGCAACCTCATTTATAATTAAGGATGCAAGCTTTTTACCTATGTCGGGCTTATTGCCACGCATATTTCCGGAACAAGCAATTGTGGTAATTGCAAAGGTTTATTTCGTAATTGTATGTATTTTGAGTTTCTACCTATTTTATTTCTTTATCTATGAGTTCTTTACCAACCTGAAGAACTTCACCCAGGTGTTTTTGCTGGCAAGTATAGCCCTTATACTTTTTTCGGCAATAGCTGTTCACGATCAGTTCAGCTCCCGGTATCCTCTACAAAGCGCTCCGTTAATGCTCATCTTTTGCTATAACCGCATGCGCCCCGTAGGCTTAAAGGTGCAGGTACTTATTTGTGCGGTGGTTATCATCACCAATTTAATTTCGGTGGTAACCTTCTTCAACTAACTTATTGTATATATTTGTTTCAAACAATAAAATACGCTTAACGCTTTGCCTACCTATCGCGAATTACTTGAAGAAGTAAGCACTTACTACACAAAAAAAGTGTTGCAATTTGGCACCACACCCGCTGGGGTCGACTGGAACTCTTACGAATCGCAGGAACTGCGTTTTGAACAATTACTCAAAATAATTAAGAACCCTGCAAGCCCTTTCAGTTTTTTAGATTATGGTTGCGGATATGGTTCGCTGTATAAATATATGCAACAGCGTTTTAAAAACTTTGCATATACAGGTTACGACATATCCGATGAAATGGTGAAGACAGCCTTGGAGATGTACCGTACAGGTGATAACCTGCAATGGAAGAACAGCTTAACCGATAACGATAAAAAGGATTATGTTGTTGCCAGTGGAATACTAAATGTAAAACAGGGCACACCAGGTGAATTATGGGAAGGCTTTGTAATAGATACCTTACACGAACTCGATAAGTATTCGAAGAAAGGCTTCGCTTTCAATGCCCTTACTAACTATTCCGGCAACGAGAATTTGAAAGACACGCTGTACTATGCCGATCCATTGTACTTATTTGATTTTTGTAAAAAGAACATATCTAAGCATGTTGCACTGCTACACGATTACGCATTACCCGAATTTACCATACTGGTTACTAAATAAAGAAAGGAAGTATGATTAAAATAAACTTCAACATACCCTACCTTACCGGCAAAGAGACTGAATATATACACCAGGCAGTTTTAACACACAAAATATCGGGCGATGGCAGCTTTACAAAAAAATGCCATAAGTTTTTTGAGGATAAGTACCATTTCAAAAAAGTATTGCTTACCACCTCATGTACCGATGCGCTTGAAATGGCAGCCATACTTTGTAACATACAGCCAGGCGACGAGGTTATTTCGCCATCATACACATTTGTTTCAACAGTAAATGCCTTTATTTTAAGAGGTGCTAAAATAGTTTTTGCAGATAGCCGCAGTGACAATCCGAATATTGACGAAAAGGGAATAGAAGCACTTATTACGCCAAAAACTAAAATAATAATGGTGGTTCACTATGCTGGCATAGCTTGCGATATGGACCCTATAATGGCATTGGCTAAAAAGCACAATCTCATTCTTATTGAGGATGCTGCACAAGCTGTCGACTCTTATTATAAAGATAAGCCACTGGGTTCACTTGGAGCTTTAAGCGCTTTTTCGTTCCACGAAACCAAGAACGTAATTTCGGGCGAAGGTGGTATGTTGGTTATAAATGACCCTGCTTACATTCAGCGTGCCGAAATAATACGTGAAAAAGGCACCAACAGAAGTGCCTTCTTTAGAGGAGAGATTGACAAATATGGCTGGGTAGATATAGGCTCTTCCTTTTTGCCTGCAGATATTATTGCCGCATTTTTGTATGCACAGTTAGAGAACTTAAATGATATACAGAAACGCAGGAAGCACATTTGGGATAAGTATAACAGAGGCCTGAAAGTATTAGCAGATAAAAAGAATGTGCAATTGCCATTCATACCCGATTATGCTACCAATAATGCCCATATGTACTACATGGTGTGTAATTCATTACAGGAAAGATCGGGCCTTATTACACATTTAAAATCGAAAGGGATAGAGTCGGTGTTCCACTACCTTTCCTTACACGACAGCCCTTTTTATAAGAATAAGCACGACGGACGCGCTTTGCCAAACTGTGCCAAGTACACCGATTGCCTGTTACGCTTGCCTTTTTATTACGAATTGAAAGATGAAGAGGTTGATACTGTTATTGCGGAAATACTCAGTTTTTACAAACTTTAGTATTATTCTTTGCCTTTTTGTAGGCGACTTTTAACGATAGTATTCAGCGTATACATTGCCCATCCGGTTATAAGGCCAAGTATTATACCACCCGCTATATCAGAAGGATAGTGTACACCAAGATACATACGGCTATAACATACCAGCGCTACCCAACAAATTAGTGTAATGGTTACAAGGTTTTTCCGGAATAACAATATCATAAATACTGCAAAAGCACTGGTATTTGCCGCATGCGATGAAACAAAGCCATATTGCCCGCCAGTATAATCATTTACATAATGCAATTGCGATTGCAGTACAAGGTTATGGCTGGGCCGGTAACGCAATACAATATCCTTTATAAGGTGATTAGAGCATTGGTCGGTTATTATCACGGCTATTACCACAAAAAGTATTGGCAACCAGCTTGCTTTACCATGCCGCTGAATTATAAAATAGGCAAAAACAGCGTAAAGTGGTATCCAGGTATACTTACCACTGGCATTCCACATTAGGGTATCAAGCCCAAAGGAATGCCTGCTGTTTATCCACAGCAGTATTGCATTATCAATGCTTTTTAAGCTTTCTATCAGGGATACTATTACCATATATTGATACAAATATAGGTTTTGGGTACTATATAATTAATCTGTGAATCTGTGGCTATTTTATTTAAGATTTAATTCGTGACATTCGTGGCTAAAATTGCCCGCCGTAATGTATTTTTGTATGAAATTAGGAATAAAGCGAAATGGCTGATGTAATTAAGTTATTGCCCGATCATGTAATCAACCAGATTGCTGCCGGTGAGGTTATACAAAGGCCCGCTTCAGCAGTAAAAGAATTGCTTGAAAATGCTATTGACGCAGGCAGTACCAAAATAAAACTGATTGTAAAAGACGCAGGCAAAACGCTTATACAGGTTATTGACAACGGTTGTGGCATGTCGGAAACCGATGCCAGACTTAGCTTTGAAAAACATGCCACTTCTAAAATATCTACAGCCGAAGATATATTCACTATCAGCACCAAAGGGTTCAGGGGCGAGGCGCTGGCATCTATTGCTGCTATAGCCTCGGTAGAGCTTAAAACCCGCAAAAAAGATAGTGATGTAGGCTGCCTTATAGATAATGAATATGGCAAAATGGTAAGACAGGAAGCCTGCCAGTGTGAGCCCGGCAGCTCATTTACCATAAAGAACCTCTTTTTTAATATTCCTGCCCGTAAAAACTTTTTAAAGTCAGACACGGTAGAATTACGTCATATAATAGATGAACTTCAGCGTGTGGCCCTTGCCCACCCTGAAATTGAGTTTTCCATGTATAACCAGGCACAACAAGTGTTCCATTTGCCCTCGGGTAACTTAAAGCAGCGTATTATTAACCTGTTTGGCAATACCTATGGCGAAAAGGTAGCTCCTATTGCAGAAGATACTACCCTATTGAGGATATCGGGATTTATAGGCAAACCCGAATATGCCAAGAAAACACGCGGCGAGCAGTTCTTCTTTGTGAATAACCGCTTTATAAAGAACAATTACCTGAACCATGCGGTGCAGTCGGCCTATGCTGAACTAATTGCCAAAGAAAGTGTGTATCCATCGTATTTTATTTTTCTGGAACTACCGCCCAATAAAATTGACGTAAACATACATCCTACCAAGACCGAAATAAAATTCGAAGATGAATCTGCCTTGTATGCTATATTAAGGTCGACAGTTAAAAAATCATTAGGGCAACACAACATCATCCCTCCACTCGATTTCAACCAGGAAATGTCGATAGAAATAAACCCAGTAAGGCCAGGTACTTTTATACGCCCACCAAAAATAGATCTTACTCCCGGTTACAACCCTTTTACAGAGGAAGAAAAACAGAAATCGGTTAAGCCTTACGTTAAACCTACAAGCACTGGCAAAGACATTGAATACCGTCAACCAACAAAGCATGTAGAAGCCCCTGTACTGGAACATGAATTTGAGCAGGAAAAAGCAAGTGCCATTGACTGGAGCGAACAATTAGGTTCTGCATACATAGTTGCATCGGTACACCGAAAGCTTATTATTATAGACCAGCAACTGGCATGGGAAAGGGTTTTCTTTGAGGAAGCCCTTGCCTCTATCGAAAGCAAGAAAAGCATACCCTCGCAAAAAGAACTGTTTCCGCAAACATTGCAATTCCCCGCTGCCGACTTTGCCCTACTGAACGAACTGCTTAATGATATACGTATGTTAGGTTTCGACCTTAGTGAATTTGGCAAACAAACATTTATTGTTTACGGTATTCCATCAGGAGTTGAATCCGGCTCGGTACAGGAACTATTAGAAGAGATACTGGAGCACTTTAAACAAGGCCAAACCAAGGAACTAAAAAAGCCAAGAGCAGAAGTATTAGCGAAGATATATGCCCGCAGAATGGCATGGAAGAACTGCAAACTATTGCAAAAAGAAGAACGAGAAGAATTATTAAACCGGTTGTTCGCATGTCATACACCACATGTTGCACCTGAAGGCAAAAGAGTATTTTTAGAACTAACCGAGCAACATATTTTAGCCTTATTAAAAACCGACAATACATAGTATGAGTAATTATATACAGCGCCCCACTTTTAATAATGCCTCGGTTGTTAAAACATTACTGATACTTAATATAGCAGTGTACATACTTACCTATCTTGTACACAGCACACAAGGCTACGACCTTGATATAAACCTTGGCCTGCATTATTTTGGAGCCGATAATTTTAAGCCACACCAGCTAATCAGTTTTTTATTTATGCACGCCCCATTATGGGAAGGCACAAATAACATTTTCCATATTGTGTTTAATATGTATGGCTTATGGATGTTCGGACAGATACTCGAGAACTACTGGGGTTCCAAACGCTTCTTTACCTATTACATGATATGCGGAATCGGTTCGGGCCTTACACAAGAACTTGCCTGGTATTATTACCTGCACCACGATCAGTTACTCATGTCATTAGCATCAAGTCCGCAATACGAAACTTACATTAACCAGATAACAGCCATTGGTGCATCAGGCGCTATATTTGGGTTATTGTTGGCATTCGGAATGATATTCCCAAATGTTCCATTGTTTATCATGTTCATTCCTGTACCTATAAAAGCGAAATGGTTGGTTATAGGTTACGGACTATATGAGTTGTTTGGCGGAGTAAGCAACCGTGGAGGAGATAATGTGGCCCATTATGCACATATAGGAGGAATTATTTTTGGTTTTGTTATGATAATGATCTGGAAGCGAAAACCCCGAACAAATTGAGTTATGACCTTACGTCAGGAAGCAGATAAATTATTAGGAAGGAATGCCGATAGCCTCACAAGGCTAATCGTTATAAATGTTATTGTATTTATTCTCGCTAATATTTTCACTAATATTCCTGCCACAAGCTATTGGGTAAATTATGTTTCACTCCCCTCCTCTTTTGCATTGCTAGCCAGGTATCCATGGACACTATTCACTTACATGTTTGTACATGTTAGCTTCATGCACATTTTATCGAACATGCTATGGTTATACTGGATTGGCATAATCTTTGCCGACTTTATGGGCACCAAAAGATTGGTTTATACCTATATACTCGGTGGAATTGCAGGTGGATTATTATACGTTGCAACTGCCCCGCTTTTATATCCTAACCAATTAGGCACCCTTATTGGTGCATCAGCAGGAGTAATGGCCATTATAGTTGCTGCGGCTATGCTGGTACCCGATTATGAAATTATGCTGCTCTTTTTTGGCAGAGTAAAACTTAAATACCTTGCTATAGCTGCCTTTATACTCTCATCGGTAATAGATTTTAGCGTGAACAGCGGTGGTAAAGTATCGCACGTTGGTGGGGCCATATACGGAGCCATTTTTTTATGGCAATACCGCAAAGGCGTTGACATATCAGGCACCTTTGGTGATTACATAAAAAGCATTGGCAACTTTTTCACGCGCAAGCGAAGCAAAAAAGCTAAGCCTTTCCGTACCAGGGAACAAACAGGCAACTCACGCGACAGGCAACGAAGAATAGACGAAATACTCGATAAGATATCACGCTCGGGCTACGACAGCCTATCGAAAGAAGAAAAGGAATTCTTGTTTAAATCGAGCAAGGAGAATTAAATAGCTAATCGTTATTTAACTTTCACCAGTTTCTTCACTAAAGAATTATTACCTGCTTGTATTTTTAGCACATAGACTCCTGCGCTTACCCCACTAAACTCCAATTGATGATTACCCGCTGCCTGCATCTCTCCACCAGCAAGGGTGCATACTTTCTGGCCCATTATATCAAATGCGCTTACGGTAACCTTTTCATCCTGCAATAGTGTATAGCTTATTACTGTTTTATCGGTGTAAGGGTTCGGGTATGTATTAAGAGAAATATTATCAGCACTAACTGACTCCACACCCAATGCACAGGCCAAATGTACTGTATCAAGTATGTTGCCGGAAATAACAAAAAAATCTTCTGCAAACGATTGATAATACATATTAGCAATAGTATCGTTATGTATTATTATCGTATTCTCATCGTTGGTAGAGTTGGCAGTGGCTGTCCAGTTATGTGAGCCGGTAAGCACCAAGGGATCAGAACATGGATTTGAAGGATCGACAATAAGGTATTTATCGTGGTAAATATCATTCCCTGTATATATAGTTATGTTGGCTGCCAGATAATTGCTTAATATGCTAAACGCACCGTATTGCAAACTATATTGATCCATTACCGCAGCAGCAAATGCGCCATTTTTCACAGTATTCACAATGGCGGTAGCATCAACATCTTCCGAAAAAGCATACATAGCGCTATATATATCGGTATTGGCAGTTGCAATATGGCTTAGTATTTGCTTGTTCACACTATCGGTCGGGCTAAAATAAACCTCAATAACAGAACCACCTACACTAACCAAATGATTTGCCACTTTAGTTTTATACGGCCCGAACTTTGACTTTGTAGCATTTGGCTGGCTACCATGTGTAGAATCGCCCCACATAATATCAAATTCCTGTGTGTATATTATTGCCAATTGCTTCGACTGTATAGAAAGGTCATTATTATAATCCCCTGTGTTCATATAATCACTCCAGTCTGCCGAGCCTGTCCATACTATTGCATCGTTCGAATCAGGAGCGTTTACATCAATAACGATGAACTTATTGTGCATTATATTATAGTTACCTCCTGTTGGGCTTCCGAGTGTTGGTATGTTGCTGTTAAGCAAGTTCAAGCCTGAATTAGGTGCACTACCATCACATATCCATCTTACTTTTACTCCTCTTGCATAAGCATTATTAATGGCAGTTGCAAACTTGCCCACTCCACCTGAATTACGTGCTGTATAATCATATTGCGCTATATCAACTGTATATTTTGCCCTGTCAATATAGGCCGACATAGTATCGGAAAGGCTATTGGTGATATAAGTTGCCTTTACACCTGTTGAGCGGGTGGTATCTACCGGATGGTTAAAGAACACTTTTATTTTATCGGTAATATGCTGCTGTGCTTTAAGTTCACTTGCAACTAAAGAAACAAATGCAAGAGCCACAACTACTATACTTTTCTTCATGATTTTCCTTAAAACACTATTAATTTACAGCGACAAGCTTCTTAGCATACATATGTGCTCCTTCCTGTATCTGTAGTATATAAACACCAGCCACATTATTGTTAAAAGTAAATGAGTGTGTACCTGCATCTAGCATCCTGCCATCAGCAAGTGTACTTACCTTCTGCCCCATTATGTTATAAACTGCAATTGTTACGCTTTCATCGGTAGCAAGAGTGTATTTAATTGTGGTGCTTCCGCTAAACGGATTAGGGAAAACATCTATTTGTGATTCTGTCCCGTTTATATTATTTATGCCTGCCGGGCAAGGCTTTTGTTTCGTAAGTGCTGTACCACCAATGTTTTTAAAGTCAGATGCAAATGCCTGAAGATATAGATTGGCAATAGTATCATTATGAACTATAACCGTATTCTCATCATTTTTTGTATCAGCCGAAAAGGTCCAGTTATGTGAACCTGTAAGCACTTTTGGATCATAACAAGGAGAGGCCGGGTCAGTGACCAGATACTTATTATGATAGAGATAATTGGCATTAACATAACCCACAAAATTACTGCCAAGGCCCTTTGGTAATATACTGGTATAAGTAACATAGGTTCCGCTGCTGTACTGATCGAGTATTGCATTGGCATATACACTGGCACCTTTCCTGTATACAATATTCCATGCGTCAGTAGTGTCTGAAAATGCATTCATGCCGCAGTACAATTCAGCTTTAGCGCTTTTAATTGTTTTTAAAATGTGGTTATTGGTACTATCCGATGGGCTAAAATAAAGCTCTACTAAAGAGCCACCAATATGGAAAACGTGTGTGCCAGAGTTTGGTTTATACGGCCCGAATTTAGTAGCACTTACAATAGATGCGCCTCCATGGGTAGTGTCGCCCCACATAATATTAAACTCATGTGTATATGCTCTTGCCAATACTTTAGATTGAAATACTATCATATTATTATAATCGTGAGAACTCATTGTCGCATCCCAATCTGCCGACCCTGTCAATACATACGATTGAGTACTATCGCTTGCATACTCATCAACTATTACAAATTTATTGTGCATAATGCCATAACTACTGGTGGTAGGGCTTGCAATAACCGGAATAGAAGCGTTGAGTAACTTAACCCCTGTGTTTTTAGAAGCATAACTTCCATCTTGTATATAACGAACCTTAACACCCCTGCTATAGGCAGCATTAACAGCATTTGCTATCGGATCGCCACCCCATGTTTCGTATTCATACTGGGTTATGTCTACCGTATATTTAGCCCTGCTTATGTAAGCAGCCAGTGTATCGAATATGGTGTTGTTTAAATAAGTCGCATTTACACCTGTTGTAGAATAAGTATTATCGACTGGCTGTGAAAAGTAAACCTTTATATACTTATTGATATTTTGCTGTGCTATACTATTTATGGATTGAGCAAAAAATACAGAACCTATTGCCAGGGTAATAATTTTTTTCATAAACAACTGCTTTTACACATTAATTAATTTACAGATACAATCTTCTTCGTGAAACTATTCACACCATCTTGCACCTTAACTATATAAACACCAGCACAAGGACTATTAAATGTAAATGAGTAAGTACCTGCATCAAGTCTTTTACCGTCAGCAAGCACACTTACCTTTTGCCCCATTATAGTATATACTTCAATTGTCACATTCTCGTCAGAGGAAAGTGTGTAACTTATAGTTGTATGGCCATTTGATGGATTAGGGAATATATCAAGGTGTGTTGAAATCTCTTCTATATTATTTAACCCCACCGTACACCCTTTACCGCTTTGTTTGGTTAATGTTTTGCCGCCAATAACTTCAATGTCTTTAGCAAACGATTGAAGATACAAGTTGGCTATGGTATCATTATGAATGATTATAATGTTTTCATCGTTCTGATTATATCCTGCTGCGGTCCAGTTCATAGAACCGGTAAGCACCATTGGGTTACCACAAGGATTAGATGGATCAACTATTATAAATTTATTGTGATAGATATAGGTGCCTGTGTACTCTGCAAAATTAGCTATTGCCGATAATGCAGTGTAAGCAGTACTTCCCGAACTATACTGATCAAGAACACAACCTGTATAGATACCTGCTTTACCCTGGTTTACGAAAGGGGTAGAATATTGTGTTTGTGTAAAATCGTACATGCCACAATACAAGTCTGTTTTTGCAGCATTAATTGTTTTAATAACATGTGTATTGCAAGTATCCGATGGGCTGAAATACAATTCGACCTCTGAACCGGCAACAGTAAACTTGTGTGTACCTGAATTAGGCTTGGTTGTCCCGAACTTCGAATTGGTTTTATTTGGCCCGGCACCATGAGTGGTGTCGCCCCACATAATATTAAACTCATTTGTAAATGCCCTTGCCAATACTTTCGATTGAATAAAGACTTCGTTGTTATAATCAAAATCATTCATTTCAGGGCTCCAGTCTTCTGAGCCATCTGATACTATGGCATGCAGTGAATCCCATGCGTCAATTATAACAAACTTGTTATGCATTATATTATAAATACCGCCAACAGGAGGGCTGCCAAAGCGGGGAATACCTGCAGATAAAAGCGATAACCCCACATTACTTGCACTGCTATCGTGTAGCCATCTTACTTTTACTCCGCGTTTATATGCGTTATTAACAGCAGTTGCAATATCAGCAATGGTATCAGTTTTATACGCTGTATAATCGTACTGTGCTATATCAACTGTATACTTTGCGCGGTTTATATAAGCTGCAATGGTATCTAAAATGCCGTGAGGTACGTACTTGGCATTTACAGCGGTCGAAAAGCTATTATCGACAGGATGATTAAAATAAACTTTTATTTTATTTAATATACCTTGCGAATTTGCATCACAAAAAATTAACATTACTGAAGCAATCAGGATGGTAATTTTCTTCATAAACTATTCAGGGTTTAGTTTATGTAAATATACCCGACACCAACACCTGTTATGTTAAACAAATATTAATATGGTGTTAAGTAAATAAAAACACCCCACACTATTGCGGGGCATTTTTATCTAAACTTCCAACAAAATATATTATTCAGCCTGAACCAGCTTTTTCACGTAAGTGCGGCCGCCTTCAGTTACCTGTAAAATGTATATGCCCGCCTGCTGTCCGCTGAATTGATAGCTGTGCATACCTGCTTCAAGCTTTTCTCCATTTACCAATGTGCTTACTTTTTGTCCCATTACATTGTAAACGCATATAGTTACGTTAGCATCTGCTGCAATATTGTAGCTTATCGTAACACTTCCCTTATAAGGATTAGGGAATACATCCAGCTTTGATTCGTTGCTTTCAATTGTATTTATTCCGGTAGGTTTACAAGGATTTTTAGGCGGCACTACAGATGCACTGGCAATTGCTTTAAAGTCTCCACCAAAACTCTGAAGATAAAGATTGGCAATAGTGTCGTTATGCACTATAACTGTATTCTCGTCATTCTCAGCATCAGCAGATGATGTCCAGTTATGAGAACCTGTAAGTACTTTCGGATCATCGCAAGGAGCCGAAGGATTAATTATAACATATTTATTATGATACAAGGTATTGCTGGCAACATAGCCATGAAAGTTAGCACCCAAGCCATTAGGCAGGATAGTAGTATATGGAGTATAAGTTCCGCTGCTAAAATTATCGAGTATTGCGTATGCAGTAGCTCCGTTAGTTTTTTGAGTTACAATATCATTTGCATCGGTCGTTTCGGTAAACGTAAACATGCCGCAATACAGATCTACATTAGCGCTGGTAATTGACTTTACGATATGGTTGTTCACACTATCTGATGGGCTGAAATAAAGCTCAACCTCAGAACCACCAATTGTAAACTTATGCGTACCCGAATTAGGCTTGCACGATCCAAATTTAGCTTTGGCTGAATCAGCAGCTCCACCATGTGTTGTATCGCCCCACATAATATTAAATTCATTGGTAAATGCTTTGGCCAATACCTTCGATTGGAATACGATAATATTATTGTAATCGCCCTGGCTCATGGCATCATCCCAGTCAGGCGAACCGGTCCACACCCATGTTTGGGTACTATCAGGAGCATGCTCATCAATTATCACAAACTTATTATGCATTATGTTGTACTTCTCACTTCCGTTGCTGGTAGTACAGCTTGCATTACCTTGTGTTGGGCTAACCAGAATAGGAATAGGATATGCCTTACACATTGCCTGAACGCCGGTGTTTTTGGTAGAGTAACTGTAGTCTTCTATATAACGGATCTTAACACCTCTTTTATAGGCTGCTTTAATAGCTGTTAAAATAGGATCGGTACCCGATAACGATTCCCATTCATATTGTGCTATATCAACAGTGTATTGTGCTTTATTAATGTAGGCAGCAAGGGTGTCGAATATGGTATTATTACAATACACTGCATTTATACCAGTTGTAGATAAGGTATTATCTACAGGTTGGGTAAAATAGCACTTAATATATTTCGTGATGTTTTTTTGGGCGCTAGCAGTGGCTGAAAGCCCAATAAATGCAATTAACACAGGGAGTAATTTTACTTGTTTCATAGGGAGATTAAGTATTTGTTAAGCGAAGCTACTTAACAAATATTTAATATACAAGTAATATACCGGTAATATTATCCATATTCAATACACTATAAAGTATTGAGTTGGGAATCAGCAGGAAAAAAGATTCAGAAACTACTCCTTCTCTAACTCAAAATTTTCCTCCATTGAGTATGTACCCACAGATGATTGCGGTAAGCGTATGCTCTTGGTTGATGGCTTGAATCCTTTGGCATCGGCCTTTACTTTATAGGATGCATTACCTTTAAGGGTTATGTAGTACTTACCCTCTGAACTTGCCTGAAGCGATGTTTTTGCGCCTGTGCTATCGGTAACCGTAATGCGTGCATTGTCTATTACTTTACCTTTTTGCGATGTAACCGATCCTCTTAATATCGATAAGCCTTTCGGTTTGTTGCTTCCGCTATCGGCAGCAAGTAATGGATATTGTGAAAGGTCAACCATATAAATATCACGTCCGCCTTGTCCGCCTTTTCTGTCACTGGCAAAGTAACCAGTCTTGGCATCAATAGATATGATAAAGCTTTTATCGTTATTCACGCTGTTAATAGGGTAACCCAGGTTAACCGCTTTACCCCACTTACCGCTGTCGTTCATGGTTGCCTTAAAAATATCGTAACCACCCATAGAGTTATGGCCTTGCGAACTGAAGAATATAGTTTTGCCATCGGGCGCTACATAAGGCGAGCCATCATCATAGGGTGTGTTTATTGCAGAGCCAACGTTAGCAGGTTCGCTCCATTCTGATTTACCCAGTTTATCTGACTTGTAAATATCTGCCTGGCCAAAACCTCCCGGTTTTTCACTCATAAAATAAAGTGTTCCACCATCAGGTGAAAGTGTTGCGCCATCTTCGTAATAACTAGTATTTACCGGATGACCCAGTGTTACAGGACTTCCATAAGCACCTGTGTGTGATTTTTTAGCCACGAATATATCTCCCCCCGATGCTTCTTGCCCGTTGTTTTTAAACATAAACAGGTATGTACCATCTGCCGAAATACCCGTTGCAGCATTTTGTGAATAAGCTTCATTTATATCGCCCTGCATCATAAATGATAGTCCCCATTTATGAGTGGTAGAATCCCAATCGGCTGAATAAATATTATCAAATGCCGGTGGAGTTTCTCCTTCTTTTACGTGGCCTGATGACATAGATGGACGACTCGATGTAAATATCAGCGTCCTGCCATCATCAGCAAGTAGCGGCGCTTTATCATCATATTCCGAATTAATGGCAATACCCATATTGGTAATATTAACATTAACAGGGTGCGCCTTTAAACTGGTAGCTGTATTACACTGGTTAATATAATAATCTACTTCCGATTCCTTCAATGTCTTAGGGTCGTCAGCATATTTTGCTTTATATAGCTGCAACTCCTTAAGCGCTTTCTCGATCATGTCACTCTGTATATAAGCCTGGCCAAGGTTAAGGTGTAGTTCATCACCTCCGTTAGGGTCTATGCTTTCTGCTTTTTCCAGGTTACTTATTGCGTTATCAATTTCATTAAGTGCGAGGTAGCATTGGCCAAGGTGAAATAATATAGATGCATCGTTAGGCCTTGTTGTATTTGCTTGCTTATAATCTTGTAAAGCATCGTTAAAATCGCCACGTAAGTATGATTGGTGGCCGTTAAAAAGCTTTAACTCAATGCCTGTTTTATCGAGGATATTGGTATTGCCCTGAGCAAGAGCAGCAGTTGTAAATGATATAAAACAAACAATTCCGCAAAGTAATTTTTTCATAGCTATACCTTTAATAAACCTACAATAATATGATTTAGATGGGCTAAAATATTCCCACAAAACGAAAATAGTAATTTTTTTGGTACTACATATTAAGAGCCCGAAAAAGATAGTAACGTGTTATGAGTACCATCAAAGCAATCCACGAATCACACGAATTTACAATTCAGAAATATTAATCAAAGTGATTTCCCAAAAATGGTGGCTTCATAATTCTTAATCGTATTTGGGTTGACAAAGGTTGACACTTTTTGACAACCATTTGATTAATTAGCTGATATACAATGTATTGTATGTCTCTATAAGGTTGACAGCGTCAACCTTATTTTATTTCGTTGCCCTGTTCATCCCAAACCTTATCTTCAATCTCCTTTTCTTTACTGTAAGTGGTCTCCCTTTTTAGTTTTCCATTTTCAAAAAACTGTAAATCTTTTCCATCTAATTGGCCATTGTCATTAAAGTGAGTCAGTGATTCCATTTGCCCATTCTCATAATATCGCACCCACACACCAATCCTTTCCATAGACTTACCCCAGTAGCTTCGCAGCTCAAGCTGGCCATTACTAAACCACATAAGCCGTGTTCCAGTCAGGTTATCTTCTTTATAATAAGCAGAGTCTTCCTTCTGCCCATTATCATACCACGTTTCCCATCTCCCTTCTTTTTTTTGATTTTTATAAGTTCCTCTTTCTTTTATTTTTCCGTTATCGTAATAATCGGTAAACAAACCATTCTCAGGTGGGTGTTCACGATTCATTGTTGCTTTTAATGTATTAATATACCTTAAAGAATCATCTTTATTGGAAAAGAGTTTCTTTTTAAACTCATCTATCACGTTACCTTCCAGTATAAAATCAGAGTATACCATATTCCAGTGAATATTCTTTGGTGCAGGGTCTTCAGGTTTTCTCATATTGCTTGTACCTATCTGAACGATAACATCCTTAGCCTTCCAAGTTATTAAATCCCAATAGGTGATCCATGATTGAAGAGGATGCGGTTCTTTGTATGAAGAACTCTTACCCTCTCCTCCAAACTTCTGTGTCAATTCCGCAACGACCTTATTCTTTTCTTCTTCGGTTAAATACGACACTGTAATGTTCAACACAATATTATTAATCAAGGTCAGCGCAATACTCGAATCTCTCTTCGACATCCAAATTGCAATGGGCAGTTCTTTATATTTATCAGGCAACTGGTCATAATTATCCATTGTCCAACCATCCAGGTAATTAGGGAAGTATGCAGTACGTACTTTTTTAAAAAGCGACGTATCAACCTCATCACCAATTTTAAATGACTTGAATTCTAACTTGCCGGGATATTTATACTTCTGTCCGCAAGAGGTTAGGGTTGAGATAAAATAAAGAGAAACAGAGAATATTAAAAATAGCCTTTTCAGAGTGGTTCTCAATTCGTAATTTTTAATTCGTAATTCTTAATTACTTATCCAGCCCTTCAATCGTCCTCTTAATAATATCGGCAGCTTCTAATATCTGCTCTTTATTAATTACAAGCGGAGGAGCAAAACGAATAATATGTTCGTGGGTTGGCTTGGCCAATAGTCCGTTATCGCGCAGGGCAAGACACACATCCCAGGCACCTTTACCATTTTTAGGCTTAATTACTATAGCGTTCAATAAGCCTTTACCTCGTATAGTTTCTACCCTATCAGACTTTATTTTCTTCAATTCCGAACGGAACAGTTCGCCCATTGCAGCAGCATTTTCCGAAAGCTTTTCGTCGTGTACTACTTCTAATGCAGCAATTGCAATTTTTGCAGCCAGAGGGTTACCACCAAAGGTAGAACCATGTTCGCCGGGCTTAATGCAGAGCATAATTTCATCGCTTGCCAACACTGCAGATATAGGATATACCCCACCCGATAATGCTTTACCTAATATTAACATATCAGGTTTTACGTTCTCATGGTTTACAGCCAAAAGCCTTCCGGTACGCGAAATGCCCGTTTGTACTTCATCTGCAATAAACAATACGTTTGCTTTCTTACATAGCTCAGCAGCGGTAGAAAGGTAGCCCGCATCAGGCACGACCACTCCGGCTTCGCCTTGTATTGGCTCCACTAAAAAGCCTGCTATGTTTTTATCTTCCAACGCCTTTTTAAGCGCATTAATATCATTGTAAGGTATCTGTTCAAATCCCGGAGTATACGGGCCAAAACCATTCTTCGAATCAGGGTCACTGCTGAACGATACAATGGTAGTTGTACGGCCATGGAAGTTGCCTTCGCAGGTAATTATCTTAGCCATGTTTTCAGCAATACCCTTCTTTTGGTATGCCCATTTGCGGCAGAGCTTAATAGCAGTCTCCACAGCTTCGGCACCGGTATTCATAGGCAATACTTTATCGTAACCAAAGTATTCAGTTATAAACTTCTCGTACTCACCCAGCGAATCGTTATAGAACGCACGCGATGTAAGTGTAAGCTTTTGCGCCTGTGTAGTAAGTGCATTAATTATTTTAGGATGGCAATGCCCCTGGTTTACCGCAGAGTATGCCGAAAGAAAATCGAAATATTGTTTACCATCCACATCCCATACATACACACCTTCTCCCCTTTCCAATACTACCGGTAATGGGTGATAGTTATGTGCGCCGTACTTGTTTTCGAGCTCCATTGATTGGGCAGCCTTTTTTCCTGTTGATGTCATAGTTTCCATAGCGTTTTCGTTTTATCTGTACCGTATTACTTAATATGTGGTGGTATGCAAAGTTAGTAATTATAGGCTTTATAACGAAATGGAACACGGATGGTACAGATTTAGCGGGTTTTCACTGATTCTATTTTCATTAGTATTGTGTTGTTTATCCGTGTTTATCTGTAACATCAGTGTTATCCGTGTTCCATTCTGGTATTTACCCGATATTTGCTCATCTTTTAGAAAAAAATATGCCAAACCAAATTGCAGAGAACGTAGAAGCCATAGATATAGGAGACGGCGGAAGAGCTGTGATACGTTATAACGGAAAAGTAATATTCGTAAAGGGACTTGTACCGGGAGATATAGCCAACATAGAGATATTTTCGAGCAGGAACAAACGAAGACATTCAGAAGGAAAGTTATTACAGATAACCCAGCCATCTGCCAACCGCGTAGATCCTGTGTGCAAGCACTTTGGTAGCTGTGGTGGTTGTAGCTGGCAAAATCTCGATTATACCACCCAGTTAGAATTCAAGCAAAAACAGGTTGAAGCTGCCATTCAGCGTATTGGTGGCGTTACAGTAGAACAATCAATGCCCATATTAGGTTCAGCAAATATTTACCATTACCGCAATAAGCTCGAATACACCTTTTCGAACAAGCGTTGGTTGCCATATGAAGAAATGAACGAAAGCAATTTCAACCAACCGGGCTTAGGCTTTCACGTTCCTAAATTATTCGATAAGGTAATAGATATTAAGGAATGTTTTTTACAACCGGAACCTTCGAATGCTATACGCATGGCTGTTAAGGAGTTTTCGGTAAAAGAGAACATGCCCTATTTTGATATACGCTGGCAGGAAGGTTTTTTACGCAACCTGATGGTGCGCACTACGGTTACAGGTGAACTGATGGTGGTATTTGTCTTTTTTAAAGAAGACAAAGAGATGCGCGAAAAGATAATGAACCATATTGCGGAACAGTTTCCTGCCATTACATCGCTTATGTACATTATCAATCCTAAAAAGAATGATAGCCTAAGTGATTTGAACGCAGAACCATTCAAGGGCCCACCTTATATAACCGAACAGTTAAAATTGCGTAACGGCAAATTGCTTAATTTCAGAATATCGCCACAGTCATTCTTCCAGACAAACACAGCACAGGCCAATGCTTTATATGCCAAGGTTAGCGAGTTTGCCGATTTAAAAGGAACCGAAAATGTATTTGACCTGTATACTGGCTGCGGTACCATTGCCAGCTTTATAGCAGCAGAAGCAAAACAGGTAACTGGCATTGAATATGTGGAACAGGCAGTAATAGATGCAAAGCTGAACGCTACACTCAACAACATTACCAATGTCGAATTTTTTGCAGGCGATATGAAAGACATGCTTACCGAAGAGTTCTGCAACCAGCATGGCATGCCTGAGGTAGTTATAACAGATCCTCCGCGTGGTGGTATGCACCCCGATGTAGTGCAGGCACTTTTAAAAATAGCACCCGAAAAGATAGTATATGTTAGTTGTAGTCCATCAACCCAGGCTCGCGATATAGCTATGATGTCTGAAAAATACACCGTAAAGATTAGCCAGCCTGTCGATATGTTTCCGCATACATCTCACGTTGAAAATGTTGCGCTACTAGTAAGGAAATAGTTTATTTCTTCCTATATTTGGTGTATGTTAACCACTACCAAAAGATACTACCTCCTAGTTCTCGTTATAGCTTTATTTGCCTTTAATCATATTGCTTGTGCCCAAACTGTTACAGAAAAAGACATATATGACTATTACAACAACACCCATAGCACCCTTGTAAATAACAGAATGATACTTGAAAAAAGAGCGGATGAAAAATGGATTGCAAAAGCGCTTAAAAATAAGGAGTTATTTGACAAAAAAATTCTCGGTAAAAACGCATTCACTCAAGCAGACACGCTATTTATGAGAAAGGAACTATCACAGTTCAGAAACTTCAAGTGGTCGGCAAAACAATTAAAAACAGTACTGGTAGAGGATTCAATAAGGCCTGATGAAGACATGCATTGGGATAAAGAATGGGACACGCTAAAACTAAAACGACCTATTCCTGATTCTAAAATGGCAAATTTAGAAATAGATCTGGACTTAAATTGGGACTCACTAAATCGAACCAAAAGCATAACTGATTATGAAGACTCATTGTCAAGGTGGGAAGGATTACGTAATATGTGTAAAGATCATCTTCACCATAAATGTAATTCTTCAATACCACTTTTTTCAGCAGACAAACAAAAATGCATCATATATAGATCGGGAACGATCTATATTTATAAAAAAGATAATGATACAGGAAGGTGGGGGCTTCTAGATTCCTTTAATTAGATAAGTCGATTAAAACGTCGCCCCAAACCCTAAATAGAAGGTTCTTCCCTGCGAAGGAATAATACCCGGGCCTGGGTATTCGACAGCACGTGTTGTAAAGTAATTCAGGTTATCAAGATTGTTTACACCAAGCTTAATATGGTAGTTTTTAATCTTAATAGTCCCCGACCAATCCATTACCGTATATGCAGGTATTATGCCAGACAAAGCATCGGGGTTATAGACCGTATTGTTTGCATCAGAAAATTGTTTGGCTGTGTTACTTATAAGGAAAGTTGTAGAGAACCATTTTATGGCATAAGTAATGCCAAGCCTTTCAATAGTAAGTGGTGCATATTCAGCATAATTACCTTTATACGGGCCATTTACATAGGTTGCCTTGTCATACGAAAATGAATTAAAGAAACTCAGTGTTCCTATTCTTGAATTAGCGGTGAACAGCTTAACCACATTCAGTTCCACATAAGTTTCAACACCTATGTGTACTGAATTAGCCACATTGGTTTCATACGAATAAGTATTACCACCGGCATCTTTAAAATCTTCGAATGCAATAGCATTATTATAGGCCATATAAAACCCACCCACATCGAAATTGAAAAAATTCTTTACGCTGCCCCTCCAACCCAAATCAACATTATAACCTGTAATGTCTTTTAAGTTAGGATCAATTTTTGCATTGGTGTCGAGCCCAAGAGGGTAAAGAAATGAATATTCTACCGGAGTATATGCCTGCGAAATATTGGCGTAAATATTGGTGGTAGATATGGTTTTGAATTGAAGACCTATGCCGGCAAGCACTATATTTCTGGGTTTGCTTGCGTTTACATTTATAATAGTTCCATTATCATCGGTAACATATCCTGTAGCGGTCGATTTAATATACTCAAACCTTAAGCCGGGAGTGATAGAAAGCCTTTGGCCTATGTGAAATGTGTTTTCTATATAGGGTGCAATATTGGTAGTTGTAAAGGTCAAGTTTTTAGGGTAGTACGAACCGGAATCGGTAAAGTCAGGACCGCTGCCTGTAGTACCCAGGCCACCTTCCTGGCGACTCATCCAGCCATAAAAGAACCGCAGGCCTGCATCAACAACCTGCCTTCTGTTGCTAATAAAATAATAATTCACCAGCCTGATTTCGTTGGTAGAGCTTTTAAAATACTCGTGTAATACTTCGCGGGGCTGGTAAGTTGATGTGGCAGGATTTATAGTATCAAACGACTCTGGCCCGCCATCTTCATTCCTCCACAATATATTTCTTCCGCTAAAATTTTCAGCAGACTTGAAGGACAGCGAAGCTTTATCACTGAATTTATAATCAGCCGTTAGTGCAATAATGTTCCATGGCGATGTGAGCCAGTTACGTGCCCTGAACGATTGTTCGGCATTCTGGCTGAATTCTGCATCATCCAATCCACCGGGCATATGCAACAGGTTGCGCAATAAAGAGTACTCTACCCCTACTTTAAACTTGCTGCTGGCTTTATATTCAAGTCTTCCAAAACCAGTTAATTGCTTTACCTGCGAATTAGCCCTCCAACCATCACTATACTCAGGTTCAACAAAAGCATAATAGCTCCATTTTTTATAGGTGCCTCCAATCGAATTAAAAGAATTTATAAGGCCATAACTGCCTCCTGTTTCTTCGGTTGTAAATTCAAATACCTTATCGGTAGGGGCGCTTTTTACAATATAGTTTACAACACCGCCAAACTGTGGGCCAAACTCAAGGGCCGATGCACCGAGGGTAACTTCTATCCGCTCTACTGCCTGCAAGGGTGGCAAATAATACGACTCCGGATAACCATATATATCACCTGTAATATTGTAACCATCCTCACGGGTATTGGTCTCAATAGATTGTGTTGGATTTAATCCGCGAAAACCGATACCGTTCGATGGAAAACCTCCACCTTCAGTTTCTGAATAGTTTGAACCCGGAACACGGCCCAACACCTGCCTCGGATTATCCTGTGCTGTATTGGCATCCATACTGTCGAGTGTAAGCACCTCATTTTTTTTGCCTGCATATATAATACCATCATGCACTTCGGTGAGGTGCCCCATGCCGCTTATGGCTATAACACCGTTTACATGAACCTCTTCAAGCTCATGCGCTTTACTTTTCAGCACGAAATTTAATCCATAGGTTATATTTTCTTTTACAGTAAACGTTAGTGTAAATCCATTATAACCAACCTGGCTTACAGCTAATGTATAATGACCTACTGGAATATCTTTCAAAATATAATACCCTTTACTATCAGTAATGACAGTCTTGTTTATTTCCTGCACAACCACACTCACAGCTTCAATTGTTCTGCCTGTGCTATCACTTATTACACCTTCTACACTACCTGTTTGGGCAAAGGCAATATGTGCCGACATTATTATTACCAGAACAGAAACATATTTTTTTATAAACCTCATATATCCTTAACTAAATCCTTAAGATTTGAAGGCGCAAAAGTAGTTTAAGTTATACTAACCTATCAATACTATGTTAAGGGTATTTGTGTACCTAAAAATGGGTATTAATGTAAAAAAAGTACCATTTTAGGGCAAAAACAAATACCCTATTTATGGTATCAACCCTATTTTGCAATAAGCTATCTTTGCAGCGCTAAAAAAACAAGGTAATGAACCAAATAAAAATAATTGTTGCTGGTAATAACTATCTACTTAAAGCAGGCCTTGAAGCTTTAATAGAAAAGAGTACCGACTTTAAGCTTATTGCAGAGGTATCTACCGAAGCGGAGCTTTTAAGCAAAGTACAGGGCAGCAAAGCTTCTGTTTTAATACTCGACCTTTCGACTATATCTTATACCACCGAACTGTTAAACGGAATAAAAAAAGCGGCTCCGGGAATTCAGATACTGGCTATTAATGCCCAGCAGCCAAAGCATTTTATTTCCAAGGCGCTCGAAACAGGTGTTACCAGCTACCTGATGTTGCATTGCGACAAAGAAGAGATCACAGAAGCTATTTATAAAACAGCACAGGGCGAACGATTTTTATGCGGACATATAGTAGAGATACTTATTAGTGGCAACAAAAAGAACGAACTGCATGATAGTAACTGCCCTTTATATTCTTATTGCGAAGGCGTGAATGTAAGCGAGCGCGAAATGGAAATAATAAAATGTGTTGCCGAAGGTTATTCTAACCAGGAAATTGCTGACAAGCTATTTTTAAGTGTGCATACTATTACCACACATCGCAAAAATATTATGAATAAGTTAGGTATAAACAATACTGCCGGGCTGGTAATGTATGCTGTCAGGGAACAGCTCATATCGTCCAATTAACAAACACTGTTAACCAATTTACCTGCAACAGAAAGCGCAGGCAATAACAGCAAGCGTACCGAAGAAAATGATAATACCAAAAACGCTCAAAACTCTACGTTTTGATGAAATTGTATCCTCTTTATCTTGTAAGTTGTAAGATGTAGCCATTTCCTCTTATTTTTTTGTCCCTTTATTTTATATACGCAAAGAACCACATTAAGGTTTCACTAAAACTTGACCTACATCAATTTAGGTGATTACCTGATAAGAATCATCTAATTCGACTTAGATGCGCCTTTAAGCGTATTATAGAATACAACCTGCTGTTTGCGGAACTTTGGCACACTCCGTAATGGCTCACATGGTTTGAAGGTGCTGTTCATATCTTTGGGTAATTGTTGATAAATCTTTGTACCCTCTGCCTTCCATTTCAGCATTTCGTCGGTTACATCTTTTATAATTTTTGCAGGGCTTCCCACAACTACTTTTCGAGCCGGTATCTGCATGCCTTCGGGTACAAGGGTAAGGGCGCCAATAATGCTGCCATCGCCAATATGCACGTTATCAAGCACTACGACATTCATGCCTACCAATACATCTTTACCTATGTGGCCCCCATGTATAATGGCTCCGTGGCCTATATGTGCGTTTTCTTCTAATATTACCGATACACCTGGGAACATATGGATGGTACAATTTTCCTGCACGTTACAACCATCGCCAATTATAATTTCGCCCCAATCGCCACGTATAGCAGCACCCGGGCCTATGTATACATCTTTGCCTATTATTACATTGCCTGTAACGCAGGCTTGCGGGTGCACAAAGCTCGATTTATGCACTACAGGGCGGTATCCGTTAAATTCGTAGATCATGGTTTTTAGGTTTAGGTCAAGATTAAGGTTGAGATAATTAGAACTTTAAGCCTGAACCTAAATCTCTACCTCAGCCTATAATTATTTATTCATGTATTTATCGTTCAGTGTCCTTTTCTCTTCAAGCATATCAAGCACTTTATCAAGCCTGCGCAAGCGTGTGGCCTCCTGTTTTGCCTCTCCAATATACACCGCATAGTCTCGCCTGTGCGATGGTGCCAGCGATTCAAAATAGGCTTTTGCTTTTTTATCTTTATTCAGTGCATCACAAAGCTCATTGGGCATATCGAACACTATTTGCTTTTTAACGGGCTTAATACCTTTCTTGTTCAGTGCAGCTGCTTCCTTTAAATATTCCATTATCTTTTTATCGGCAATCTTATCGTCTTTGGTAAAATCAATACTCCTATTGCCTCTATTATTTGCACCATCATTAAATAACCTGTGCTTATCTTTCATCATACTGCCTTTAAAGAACTCCAACTTAACATGATCTTTAAAGCCCCATACACCGCAAACCATACCTTGTACATTAAAGTTCGGACCCCACTTCCAGTCTTCTTTTACATCGGGCAGAGCTTTGTGGATAAGCGCCCTCAGATGCAGGCAGTACGTTTTTTGAAAGCCCGTGAATGAATCAAAGGCTTGGTCGATACGCTTAGAAGCGTCAGTGATTAAGCTTGGCATGGTTATTAATTATGAATGCTAAATTATAAATATTTATTCCTCAATTGGCTTAAAGACAAAACGTTCATCGTATTCTATCTCAAACAGTCTTAGTATTTCCTTGTATTCTTCAATAAAGGTTTTCTTTTTATGATGCTCTTCCTGCTTTTCTATGTACCTAATTATTTGCGGCAATTGTGATTTGCTATAAGCAAATGCACCATACCCTTCCTGCCACGAAAACCTTCCTTTAGTCAAATTCTTATCATTAACCCATTTTGATGAACTGCCTTTAATATCTTGCATCAAATCAGATAAAGATTGATTGGGCCTCATGCCAAACAAAATATGAATATGGTCAGGCATGCCATTAATAATCAAAAGCTTATGCCCGTTATTTTTAACTATACCTGATATATATTTATATAACTCATCTTTCCATGATTGATGAATTACACTAACCTTATTTTGCACCGCAAAAACAGCATGAACATGAATTTGAGTATAGGTATTTGCCATACAACAAAATGTTTTTATAAAAATATAAAATTATTTCAACTCGAATATTTCTTTCCTAACGGAACGAGTTTAAATGGGGTGGGAGGATTTTCTACCGGTATTATGCCCCTATGGGTCATTTTTCAATCATTTCATTAATCCGCAATTGCTTACATCTCGTAAGGGATAAAATATTGGTAGAACACCCCAACATCATTAAAATCAAGCCCCTTTAGGGGCGCAATATTATTCCCCTGAAAACTTACACCTTTTCTATCACCACTGCATAGCCTTGCCCTACACCAATACACATGGTAACAAGTGCGTAGCGCTTATTCTTTTCGTGCAGCTCAATAGCAGCAGAGTTTAAAATACGGGCACCACTCATTCCAAGCGGATGGCCAATTGCAATGGCGCCTCCATTCGGGTTAATGCGCGGGTCATTATCATCTAAGCCCCATGCCCTGATACAAGCAAGGCTCTGTGCTGCAAAGGCCTCATTTAATTCTATTATATCAATATCCTTAAAGGTAAGTCCTGCTTTTTTTAATGCTTTGTTAGATGCCTCCACAGGGCCAATACCCATAATGCGGGGCTCTACTCCCACCACACCCATAGATACTATACGTGCCAATGGCTTCAATTTATATTGCTTCACAGCGTTTTCTGATGCCAATAACAAAGCCGCTGCGCCGTCATTAAGTCCTGATGAGTTACCTGCAGTTACGGTACCTGCCTTGCGGAATGCAGCCCTTAAGCCTGTCAATCCTTCTATGGTAGTGTTTCCTTTTATAAATTCATCAGCAGCAAAAACCTTTGGTTCTCCTTTACGTTGTGGTATTTCTACCGGAATGATTTCTTTTTTAAAGCGACCTGCAGCTTGTGCTTTGGCAGCCTTTAATTGCGATGCCAGTGCAAATTTATCCTGGTCATCACGGTTAATCTTATACATTTCTGCAAGGGTCTCTGCTGTATCGCCCATGCTGTCGGTGCCATAAAGCTCCTGCATTTTAGGATTTATAAACCTCCATCCAAAGCTCGAATCGAATAATTGCGAATCGCGCCCAAATGGTGCTGATGCTTTTGACATGATCCATGGGCCACGGGTCATATTCTCTACCCCACCCGATATAATTAGTTCTGCATCACCTGCTTGTATAGCCCTTGCTCCGGCAATAGATGCCGATAAGCCCGAAGCACATAAACGGTTGACCGTTTCGCCGGGAACAGTATAGGGCAAACCCGCCAATAGCAAAGCCATGCGTGCCACATTGCGGTTATCTTCACCGGCCTGGTTAGCGCAGCCAAGTATTACATCATCAATTGCTTTAGGGTCAACCGTAGGGTTTAACTCCATCAGTTTTTTAATGACCAAAGCAGCCATATCATCTGTCCGCACAACCGACAGTGTACCACCAAAATTACCTACTGCGGTACGTACACCATTTACTATAAAAGCATCTTTCATAAAATAGGTTTAAATAATAGTTCAAATATAAGCCTTATTGTTTTGTTTAAAGGGAGTTTGAGGGCATCGCCAACCTTTTAAAAATAAAAGTATCAGGTTTATTAACACCTCTAGTAAACCTTTCTTGACAAAACACTTCATCATCCATTAAAATCAATTTATCACTAATGCCTTCACACATATCCGATATCCAACAATAAGGAGAACATGTATTGTTTGCTCCTATTTTGTTAATATACAACTTTTGTAATCTTTTAGTAAAATTAAAGTAATCACCTTTTGTGTAGAATGCAAATACCGAAGCTTTATACCTGAGTAAAGCTAGGGAACAATTATCTGCTTCATAAGAACTGGCTATATCATAAGCAAACCATTCAAAGTCTTTTTTATTCATGTTTAAGAAAACAATCGCATTGCAATTGGCTTTTTGCGTTGCGATAAGTACAGACTTAGTAAATGGGTTATATTTTATATCCGTCACTTCCATATAATTAGATGCGGAAAACTCCTTATTCAAAATAACTACACCTTTTTTCCAATTTAGAACTCTTAAACAAATCCTAGCGCTATCCCTTTGATTCAAATTTGTAAAATGCACACATGAATCTGACTTCCAGCACATAAATACCGTATCATTATAAGTATCTATATAAACGTTCCCAACGCAATTCTGATTTGGAAGGGTATCGTTTAATAAGGTGTCTGCGCCTTTAACAAAAGAAACTACTATTGGATTGTTAGGTGGGCTCTTACTAATTACTGAATATTGAATCGTAGTTGAATCGTCTAAACATATATTTCTTCGAGTTGTTAATTGCGTTAACTTCTCATTTTGTTGTTTGGAAACATTAAATATTGACACTTTAGTTCTATTCTCAGTACATGAGAATATTAAAGCAACACAAATACTGACACATATGGTTTCTCTATCTTTTAATATTCTCATATACCAAATATACATTCTTTGCAACTACTCACCCCTTGCTCCCGTTCGTCAGTCTGAGCCTGTCGAAGACCTTTTTATTGGAATATGTTTCGACAAGCTCAACATGACCTATTCACACCAACTCCTAAAGGGGCTAAAAACAAGAACGTATTGGTTCTAAAGCCCCTTTAGGGGTTGGGGCTAAGTAGCTATAAATAGCATACCTTTGCAACGATTTTTCAATACCCTGCTTATGTCGTCCAATAAACCCAATATTTTAAACCTTGTATTGTTCGGGGCTGCAATTGTGGTGCTGATAGGCGCATTTATGCTTACCAAAAGCAATAAACCGATTCGCCTGCTACCCATATTTGGTTCAAAGGAATACAACCCAACCACACAAGATACCGACTACCATAAAGTGCTGGACTTTAAGCTTACCGGCGAAATGGGCCACACCATAACCCTGGATAGCTTTAAACACAAAGTATTTGTCGCAAACTTTTTTTATGCTACCTGCCCAGGTATTTGTAAAAAAATGAACATGGAACTGGAAAGAGCTACCAAGAACTTTAAAGATAATCCATACATCAAGTTTGTATCATACACCGTTGACCCAATGAGGGACACTGTGCCGGTATTAGCTAATTATGCCAAAATGCACGATGCTGTGCCATACCAATGGTATTTTTTAACGGGCGATAAAAAAGAGATATATAACCTTGCCCTAAAATCGTACTTTGCCGCGGTAGACGACAGCGCGGGCAACAACTTTGTGCATACACAAAATATGGCGCTGGTAGATACTGCCGGATACCTGCGTGGCTTTTATAGCGGGACTGATTCGGCTGATGTTGACCGTATGGTGGTGGATATTAAGCTATTGCTGAAAGAAGAAGGGCTTATTAAAAAATAAAGCAGATATTATTTATTGATTAACTTTGCAATCTATTTAAATTAGTCATGGCAAAAAATTTTGTTTCCAATAATGATGAAACGGTAGTAATGTTCAAGAACCCGTTTTTGGAAAAACTATCCCGCATTCACTGGTCGGTGCCTCTGTTTATGTACATACCGGTTGCCCTTTTCTGTTTATACAGGGCCATATTTACCCTTCAACTCAGCGCACTTTACATTATTGGTTTATACTTTGCAGGCCTCTTTATCTGGACTTTTACCGAATACGTATTACACAGGTTTGTGTTCCATGCCCACCTGCCCGGTAAATTAGGCGGCCGCATTAGTTTTATAATGCATGGCGTACACCACGATTACCCTAAGGATAGCAAACGCCTGGTTATGGTTCCTACCATTAGCATACCGCTTGCTGTAATTTTTTATGCTTTGTTCTATTTAATATTTGGCCCGTCATATACCCCTGCTGCATTTGCAGGTTTGCTTACCGGCTACCTGATATACGATATGACACATTACGCCATACATCATTACAACACCAAAAGCCCTTTCTGGCTCAGTCTCAGGCAACATCATTCCATACACCACTATTCTGAAAGCGACAGGGGTTATGGTGTAAGTACCAAGCTTTGGGATCATATCTTCCGCACCATGTTCCGCAAGGCTAAAGGCGCAGGTATTAAACAAAACATAGAGGTTTAACAAAAAGTTTCACCTATTTGCTCAATAATTTTATCTTTACCGTTTACCACTTATAAAAGGGTAAAACAGTACTAATTTTCTATTTAAGAACCCAACAAAACAATCATGAGCAAGATTTCAGATTTCGTAAAAGTAAAAAACCAACGAGTTGCAGGCCGTTACAGTAAAACAAAGGTCTCTATGGGCCATTTTGTAGAAGACTTTATGCAAGGCAAAATTGATGTTGAGGGTGATTTTATTGACCTGATGAAACATAAGGATGAAGTATTCGATTATAATTTCACATCGGAACACTTTCACTTTTTCTTTACCCGTTTTATACCGGAGGTTACAATGCACACCAAAAAACAGGATGAACGCATAGTACGCAGCCACTACGATAATAAGAACGATCTTTTCAGCTGGTTCTTGGGCCCACGCATGGTTTATACCACCGGCTTTTATGTGAATGGTAACGAAAACCTTGAAGTTGCACAGGATAACAAAATGGACCTTATTGCACAAAAAATGCAGTTTAAACCAGGCCAAACCATGTTAGATATTGGTTGCGGATGGGGTACACTGGTTATGCACAGCGCCAAGCATTATGGCATGGATGCAACCGGAATAACTATTGCACAAGCAGGTGCCGATTTTGGTAATAACCAGATAAAAGAAAATGGAGTATCGGACAAAGCGCGTATTCAACGTATGGATTACCGCGATATTCCGCAAAAGAAATATGATAAAATAACCTGCCTTGAAATGGCAGAACACGTTGGCCTGAAGAACTTCGAAAAATTCATGGCACAGATATATGACCTGCTGAATGACGATGGCTTGTTCTACTTACAAATAGCAGGTATCCGCGAACGCAGAAAAGCATTATGGGGCCCGAATATGGAAGATTTAGTATGGGGCCTGTTTATGAATAAATTCATTTTCTCAGGTGCCGATGCAAGCAAGCCACTTAACTGGGATGCACGCCGTATTGAAAAAGTAGGTTTTGAAATGCATAGCATTGAGAACGTTGGTATTCACTATTCGCATACTGTTAATGCATGGTACCACAACTGGATGCGCAATAAGGACAAGTGCATTGCAAAGTACGGAGAAGAAACTTTCCGCATGTATCAATTGTTCCTTGGCTGGTCAGTTGAAATAACCGCACAAGGCAGTTCTACTGCTTACCAAATTGTTTGCAATAAGAACCTGAACAAGTTTAACCGTAACCGTTGGATTGGCGCTGTAACCATGGGCGAACGCGACAGGTTTAAACAATCAGCAGCAGCGAAAGTTGCAGAGTTGGTATAGAGCTTATTTTATTTCAAGAAAAAGGGGCGCAATTGCACCCCTTTTTTCTTTAGTTATAGACTTGTTTAGTGATGCTACAAAGGCTTTCAAAGCTATGAAGGTAGGATTATGAAACCAGTTAAAAGGGTAGTTTAAACAAGTCCATCAGTTAAAAAGCATTTTTAACTACTTGGTTGTTATTACTCCCTCATTCCAAGCGCATATTTCTTGTCTTCAATTTTCTCGACCCAAGACGCTTGAGCTCCAAAAAACAATAAAATAGCTGTTCCAAATGTAAGCCCCGCTATTATTACCTTTATGTAAAATCCCACGCAATTTGAACAGTAAAGGGTATCTATTAATTCGTAAAGAAAAGAGAATAGCCAGATTATGCAAATAAATAAACTTACAATTATATTTATTCTTGTCACTGAATAGGGATACTGATGAAATGGGTTATCAAATACACTCGTATCTTTTAAAAGGCTTAATTTATAAAGAGGACGATTAATTGCTCCTTCTAATGTATCAATCACTTTTTCCCATTGTTCCTGCCAATATTTACTGCCTCTATTAATCAAGTACCAGCTTAAGGAAAAAATAAAGCCTATTGAACAAACAATTAATTTTAAATAAGAAGAGTAGTTTTTGGTAGGGTCACATACTATAAATAATGCTGTAAAAGCAGCCACTAAGAACCCCCAAAAATAAACGGCTCTTTTCCAATATAAATCTATTTCAAATTTTCTTATATCGTACGCCCTTTCAATAAGGATACCGATTTCACTATCTTTTAGATTAGCAGAACTAATTTCTAATTTAGGGAAGTTATTTGTTATAAGCTCTTGGGCGTCATTATATCGTGGCATGATCTATGAGTTTTTCTATAACAATGGTTTTCGGAGTCATAAAGTTGTGAAATAATAGTTATTTCTTAAATATAAATTCAAAATCATTTACAGATAACCTTTCAGGGTCAATAAAATCCATTATTGCTTTGAGGTATAATCCTATGCCCTTTGTTATACTATATTGGTCTATTACTTCCAATCCCTTAAATACCTCCAATGAATCTTTCATTGTTTTACAATTTTCAAAATCCTTGTCAAACCCTCGCAAATGCACTTTATTAACTAAAATAAAATGAGTATTAATTTCTTTTGCTCTTTTCTTTTTAAATCTTCTTAATTCAAATATATATTTTTGAAGTTCTGATTTTAAAAGATAATATTCATTTGCAGATTTGAGAGAGAGCTCACTAAACTTTCTAAATGAAGTCTTATAGTTTTCAATATCAGAGGACATATCAATACCCGGATGTTTCATAGTCGGGTCCCCACCCAATATTACTACTTGTTTTAATAGATCTGCTTGTGTATGTTCATATAGAAGCCAAATATTTTCAAAGAATCTGAACGTAAATTGATACCTTTCAGCCTCTATTCCATGCCTTATCAGCTTATCACAAAAATAAAATATCTGACTTTCTGCATTTTGAATAGAAGTCTTTCTATTCATACGAAGTGAGAACCAAAAAGCAGCTAAGCCGGTTAAAGCCGCTGTAATACAGGATGTAAATAAAATCACTCCTGTTTTATGAACGTAGGGCAAACCTTGTTTTAAAAGGTCATGTATTATTTGTAATGTTTCCATTCTCCAAAGGTAAGCACATTTAAATACTACTCTACAATGAACTTATTACTTTAAATAACCGCGCCATTTTCTGTAAGTACCCTGTACAAATAAATACCTGTTACGTGTAGTTTTACTTCAGTATTGGTTATTCAATATTCGATATTCATTATTTCGAAGCCTCTTTAAGGATTTGAGGTGCTTCCCATAAATGACAAAGATGAGAAGCATAACGAATTATGCATTCTCATCTTTGACAAGAAATAAGCTTTTTACTAAACCAGCGAAAGGGCCCTGCTGCGGATAGGAATAAACTTTATATAGGGTTCTACCTTAGTAGTATGATACTGTAAAGGCACAACACGTATGTGTTTGCGAATAAGTTCCATATTCTTTTCAGATGTTGAGCTAAAAATGAGTTTCACATCGTTAATCAACGGGAACTGGAAATAAATGTTCACGTCGAAGATGTTTACTTCATCTTTTACCACATCGCCCAAATTGCGGGAGAATATTGGCAATGAGTTAAACTGGAATATATCCAGCTTAATATCACTTAATGCACGTCCTAGCTTGTAGGTATCAATAAGCCTGATACCATACACGTTGTCATTCAGGAAATCCGCACTCAGGTGGGTTTCCAGGCATAACATGTTTTGCTGTGTTTTCATGCTTTTGTATTAATTGGTTAGCCAAAGGTACATAGGCAATACAGCCATAAAACGTGGGTTATGCGAACTGTTATTCACAAGGTTATTAACAATTTATTAAATGCTGTGCACTAAATGCGTCGCATTTAACTTAGCGGGTAAGTATACCCAAATAGCTTATCCATGGCCCGGTTTCAGCTTTGTATTGCTTTGCCATTACACGTGTTATTTGTGCTATGTGGCATAGGTCGTGTACCACCCAGGTAGATAATAGTTGCTTTAATGTTACAATGCCGAACTCAGGATGTATTCCGGTTTTGTGCATATCGGCGTCGCTTAGCTTTTTCGATTTCAGCGTATTTATACTCAATCTGCGTAAATCCTTAAACTCATCTATAAGCTGGGGCAATGACTTGCCCTTGCTATTAGCAAATTGTGCAGTCCTATCAAAGGGAGTAAATTTTTTATCTGCACTATCAGATAATATAATGTTCATTCGGGTAATCCAATCTGTTTTCTCGCCATGTATCAAGTGCCCAACAATATCATAAGGGCTCCAGGTATCGGGGCCTTCGTTGTGCATCACCCAATCGGCAGGTAAGCCTTTCAGCATCTCTTCAATAACGCCCGGTGTGCGTTCAAGCACTTCTATGGCTTCATCTATTTTAAATTCCATTTTCGTTGTATTTTAATATAAAACTATGCTAATTTAGTATCAGGTTCACGTTGGACTACATGCTAAAAAGGCTATTTCTGTATTAATAATATCCGCTACTATGAATAACAAATTAGAACAACTATATAACGGATTGGAAGACAGTCGCAGGGCTTTGCTAAATGAATTAGCAGCGTATGATACAGCAAAACTGGAAACACAACCTTCGCCTGGCAAATGGTCAGTAGCACAAATAGTTTACCACCTGAATAAGGCAGAGAGCCTTTCTATAAGTTATGTAAGCAAGAAAATGCTTGATGTAAAAAACCTAAAAAACACAGGCATGGTTGAATCATTTAAAGTTGGACTACTTTGGATGCTGTTTGAGTCCCCATTAAAATTTAAAGTCCCAACGAATGTATTAGGTGATATGCCTGAAAAGGTGGACTACGATACAGCAGTTAAGCAATGGAACGTTACCCGCGATAACCTGAAACAACTACTGGAATCAATCCCGGAAGACATGCTGCGCAAAAATGTATTTAAGCAACCTGCTATAGGCCGGATAAATGTTTACCAGATGGTGGACTTTATGCAAACACACTTTAACAGACACAGAAGGCAGGTAAACATGATCATCGATCCGATTATCAGAATAAGTTCAACTCCAAAGTCTTTTAAATAAATTTCTTATTCCCTTTGCGCCCGAGCCTAATACTTAGCCCACCTTTAATTAAAAAAGGTGATCCCAAACCAAGTTCGATGTTAAAACCAACATTTTCCGAATAAAAGGTCACACCGTAAAACAACTGGTAGGTAAAACTATATTCAGATGGACCAGTAAGAGCATACATTGTAGGTGGACTGTATTGACTTCCATATCGAGTACTAATAGGCTGATCGGTTAAATAAGAATACCCTACCCTTATGCCAATATAATGATCAAAAGATTCTCTGTTTTTATTAATATGCGCACTTAGATGAACTGAAGTATTTAACATTGTTAAATCATCTGAGGTATGGCCAACTGTTCCTGTAAGAGTAGTTTCCTGATATGCTATAGCAATACCTGTATTTAAAAATCTAAAAAAATCATAACCTATGTTACCAACAAATACGGGGGTGGCATCAGTATAATATTCGCCATCAATCCCAAAATTTGATGGGAATGAAATTGAGGGAGGACAATAACCGAGATTAAGGCCGATATAATAATACTTATTCCTTTGATGTTTTACTTTTAAAGCGCTATCCTGCTTGGATACTAGATTTTCAGGGTGTAGTATGGCCAAAGTATCAGCAAACTGTGCATCTGCTTTATAGAAAAATGAAAGCGATACCAATAATGCTATTATGTATTTGTATTTCATGAGTGGTTTAGCTTATGTACGAATATACAAATTAATTATCCCAAAACCTAAACTTAAGAGTCTTTGGTAGTATCTCAGCTTGAAATTTATTTAACACCTGTAACCCCAACCCCATATCGTATTGCCGCTTCAAGTATATCAATGTTTATCTCTCTTAGTGTTTTGAACTTGATGCAATATCCTGTAACGCTTGCTTTGCCTAGTTTCTTTCCAAAGTTTTGAGCTAAGTATGTCTTATCCTTCATGCCCATGATATAGACAGAGATTCCCGTTTTGTTTGCACTCAAACCAATTTGAAAAAAATCTCTGGTTTTTCCATCAGCATATTTTATGGTGTAAAATCCATAACCTATATTAGGGTTACTAACAATTTTACCTTCGCTGTTCTTACCACTGTCGAACCATAATTTACAACCCGGTAAAACCTTGAGTATGTGATTGTGCAAATCTTGCATATCACCGCGCTTTGGTTCAGCTTGGCTGGTAATATACTCTTTGATTTGCCCTTGTACATTCATAAGCGCAGAATGCAATTGATTCCTAATCTTTAATTCTTACTTAATTTACTGCACTCCGTATTGCGAAAGCATATAAATCATCATGCTCATAGCTGCAGCGCCCAGTTCGAGTTCGCGTTTATTTATCTTATCAAATGTATCTTGTGCGGTATGGTGCAGGTCGAAATAGCGTTGCGAATCGGGTTCGAGGCCTAATAATAATGCTCCCATATCTTTCAGCTTGTCTATATCGGCACCACCTTCGGTACTTGTAAAGTCATACACTCCGTAAGGCAGGAAAAGCGCCTTCCATTTGGTTACTGCTGCTCTTTGTGCGTCGGTTCCGTCTAAGCCAAAACCCAATGGAGTTTCACCACCTGCATCTGTTTCCATAGCTGCAATATGTTTTTCTCCTTTCGCCTTGGCTTCTTCTGCATATTTCTTTGCTCCTCTGCCTCCATTCTCTTCGTTCATAAACATAATAATACGGACAGTCCTTTTGGGTTTTATGCCCAATGCCTTAAATGTTCGCAATACCTCAAGCGATTGCACTACACCGGTACCATCATCGTTTGAGCCCTGTGCCAAATCCCAAGAATCTAAGTGGCCGCCAACAGTTATAATTTCTTCCGGATGTTCTGTGCCCTTCAGTTCGGCTATTACATTATACGATTTCACATCAGACATGGTATAGCATCCCATTTCAAAATGAAATCTCAGTTTAGGGTCTGTCTTTAATAATTTGCTTAATTGCTCAGCTCCCATGGTTGATATAGCGCAGCAAGGCACCTTAGCCACACTGTCGTTATACTGCATAGTGCCTGTATGAGGGTAATTATCCACTCCGTTACCCAACGAACGCAATATTGTACCTACTGCGCCATACTTAGCCGCTTGACTGGCTCCCAAAAAGCGCAGCATAAAGGTAGCGCCATACGCGTTGAATGTATTTACAAATGTCTCATCGAAAGGATGGTTATAAAAAACTATTTTGCCTTTAATGCCTGCTACTCCCAATTTCTTTAAATCATCAAAACCTTTTACTTCTACCACCTCAGCAGTTAATCCACCCTCAGGGGTTGCAACAGAACCACCCAATGCACATATAGCCACTGAATACTCACCGGCATTAGTGGTCAATATCTTTGCGGTTTCTTTATCACCTCTCCTCCAACGCGGTACCATGCAAGGTTGCAGGTAAACGCTATCGGCACCAATACTATCCATTAGCTGATGGGTATATTCTACCGCTGCCGCTGCTTGTGGCGAGCCACTGATCCGGCCACCAATTCTGTTACTTAAATAATCTAACCACGAATAGCATTTGCCATGCAGCATTACTTCATTGGCAATCTGTTTTAGTTTTATTGAATCTTCACGTTGTGCAAAAGCGCTACTGCAAACTAAAGCAGCGAAGAATAAAATGGAAGTTGATTTTTTTAACATAGCCTAATGGGTTAGGCTTCAAAAATACTATTTTAAGAATAGTGAACAGCTTAGCACTATTCCTTATTTTTTTTACCTTTGGCAGTATCTCTATTCTTTATGAGGAAATATCTATTAGCGCTAATATTTTTACTTGGTAGCATTTCCATTTCTTCGGCACAAAGCTGGTCATCGGTTGGTGCAGGTATAAAAGGAAGTTTCACCCAACTCTATACATGCAACAACAAACTCTACGCCAACGGTATTGATAGTATAAATGGCAAAGCTGCGCGCTTTGCTTATTGGGATGGAAAGGAATGGCACAGTGCAGATTCAAGCTTACAGGGACAGATTACCGCTATGATACTATATAAAGGCAAACTTTATGCAGGTACAACTGAGAGTATCGGAGCCAATGCTATATACCGACTAATGTATTGGAACGATACTATATGGAACAGGATCAGTACACTCAATGGCCCTATTAATTCTTTAGCTGTTTACAAAGGCAACTTAATTGCAGGCGGTAAATTCACTATGGCCGACACTACCCATGCCAGGTATGTAGCCGTGTGGAACGATACCACATGGAACAACTTAGGCAGAGGCTTAAGCAATAATGTACGCGCAATTGCTATTTATAAAAACAGAATATATGTGGGCGGACAGTTCAGCGAAGTTTTACGCTGGAATGGAAAATCGTGGGAGACTGTGCAGGGCAACAAAAGCATACGACTGGGTGGATGGGTTAAAACATTTTGCCTGTATAACGATGAGCTATATACCTGTGGCGAGTTCAACTTTTTGGCTAAATGGAACGATGTGGACTGGTCGCCGGTAGGGTCATTAAACGATGGCGCTGCTGCGCTTGCCGAATGCGATGGCAATATATATATAGGTGGTGATTTTATTTCGGCACCAGGCAGCGATTATGCAAATCACATGGCAACCTACAGTGCATCAACTATGGCATGGAACTGCCTGGGCGGTGTAATATATTCCGGTGGCGATTGTAAGCCTTATAGCGGTACGGTGTGGGCTTTGGCAGAATACAAAGGAGATTTATACGTAGGTGGAAAATTTATGATAGCAGGTGGAAAGATAATAAACAACATTGCCCGCTTATCGCCTAAAAAGACACAGTAATTATGAGAGAGATAGCTTTGAAATATGGCATTATAGGCGGAATAGTAATTTCTGCACCTATGTTTATTATAATCCCGAATATTGATTCAATTGGTATGGGAAATGGTATTACCATACTGTTCGTATCCATGATAGTTAGCTTTTTGGCAGTTTACTTAGGCATAGGCGAAAACCGTAAAAAACTGGGTGGTGGCAATATTGGCTTTAGGAGTGCCTTTACAACGGGGATGTTAATCACAGTACTTATATCATTCTTCTATATCGCTTCTTATATGCTTTTGTATTACAGAATTGAGCCGGGCTTTGTAGATAAATCAAATGCCTTCATGGTAGAACAAATGAAATTAACACATACCAAGCAAGACGAGATAAATGCATTTATTGCCAATACAGCAAAAGAAAAAGATCAGAATTTATTTGTACTGGCAGCCTTTGCCTTTATGAAGCCCCTTACCTTCGGTCTATTCTTTACACTTTCATCGTCACTTATACTCAGGAAGAAAGAATTTTCGGTAAGAGATAATTAATTCATCTTCCAACCGCCACCTTTTTTATCCTTTTTGGCGGGCTTGCAGTAATTATCGATATTGGTTTTAGCAGGTGCGTAACCAAATCCATAAGCTGTATAAAAATCGTTGCAGGCTTTTTCTTTATCGCCCAGGCTTAAGTAACTGTTACCACGGCCGTAAAAAGCTTCGGTATAGTTTTCCTGGTAGCGCATGGCAGTGGTGTAATCATCAACAGCACCTTTAAAGTCCTTCAGCTTATCTTTACATAATGCCCTGCAATAATATGCCACCGCATTATCCGAATCTCTTTTTATTACTTCCGTAAAATCGGCAGAGCCAACATCGTAAAAACCTAACTGGTACTTATCGAGCCCGCGGTTAAGATATGCCTCGGCATAATTTAGGTCAGCCTGAATAGCTTTATTGTAATCGTTCGCTGCATCCAGGTATTTCTTCATCTCATCGAGCGTAAGGCCTCGGTAAAAAAAGGCAGGAGCATCTTTCGTATCGAGTGAAATTACAACAGTAAGGTCATTAAATGCATCGTCGTATTTACTTCTTTCAATTTCAAGGTATGCGCGGTTAAAAAAACCATCCATATTGGTAGAATCTAACTGCACCGATCTGGTATAATCATCCATAGCCTTCAGTGTATCGCCCTGTGCAAGCTCCACATTACCTTTATAATTAAAGGCATCAGAAAAATCGGGACGCAAACCTATAGAGTGATTGATATCATCCAAGGCAGATCTATTATCAGCATTTTTATATTCAGCAATACCTTTGTTCAAAAAGGCATCTGCATCATTAGGGCTCATCTTCAATTCCTTCTTAAAATCTTTAATAGCCCCATCAAAATCGCTCATGCCTAACTTTACCAATCCACGCCCGTAATACGAATCGGTATCGTTACTATTAGCATTTAAAAGACTATCGTATATACGCAGCGCTTTTTTATACTTACCTTTTTCATAAAGTTTGGCTGCCCTTATTTTGGCATCTGTTTGCCCGAATGAAATACTAGTAACTAAAAGAAAGGCAAAAGCTATTATATGCTTCATACTAAAACTGGTTCTTAAACTTTTTTGCATTTTTTATATGCGCCAAATGGTGACCGCAATGCCATGAATACAAATAGATAAGAAAGCCAATTGTCATTTGCCTTTTAAATTCAGGGTGCATAACCGTTTTGCTAAGGTCTTCACTCTTTAAGCTTTTTAAAAGTGTTACCCAACGCAGGTGTAAGCCATCAAGTATTTTCAAAGAGGCTTCTGCAGGTGCATTATTGTCGGCCAGCTTTGCCCACTCGCTTTCTATGTATGGCTTAATGTTCGGGTTATCCTCTGTAAGGGCAAGTTTAATCCTTATAAATGCATTCATGTGGCTATCTGCCAGGTGGTGTGTTAATTGCCTCACTGTCCATCCATCGGGCCTGTGTAAGTAATTCAAACTGGCTTCATCAAGTCCAACCAATTCATTGCTTAATGCAGCAGGTAGTTCCTGAATAATTTTAATTCTTTCTTTTATATCCTGTTCGGTGAATGATTCAGGCATTTTAAACTTGCCTGCCGGGTATTTTAGCTCATCGAGCGCTACTTGTTCCATAAATGGGTGTTTTGTTGGGCGAAATTAGTAATTTTTAAGCAGGGAAGGCTTTTGCTGTAAAGACAAATAAGCAAGCATTTATTTTAGGATTAGTCCTGATTATTAAGCCTTAAGCTATCTTTTCTATCGTTTTTTTTTTACATTTGACTTGCGATACTTATAAACTGATGAAAAGGCTTTACCCATTACTTATTTTTTGTGTTGTTGCATGCAACATTGACAAGCAACCCGGTACATGGGCGCCGGTAGGTGCAGGTGTAAATAACCTGGTATTATCCTTAGCATCTTATAAAAGCGAATTATATGCAGGCGGAAGCTTTACCAGTGCCGGTGGTAAGCAAGCAAACCATATAGCCCGTTGGAACGGCAAGGAATGGCACCTGGCGGGCAAAGGCATAAATAAAATAGTGCTTTGTATGACCCAATATAATGGCAAGCTGTTTGTTGGCGGTGGCTTCGATAGCGCCGGAGGAAACCCTGCTATGGGTATAGCCTGCTGGAACGGCAACGAATGGCAGCCTGTAGGCATGGGTATAAAAGGTACTGTATCGGCACTTTGTGTATATAATAAGGAACTTTATGCAGCCGGTAAATTTGATACAGTAGATGGTAAATCTGCCCACTCCATTGCCCGCTGGGATGGACAAAAATGGTCGGATGCAGGCATACGACTCGATTCAGGTAAATACAGTTTTATTTGTGGCCTTGCAGTTTATCATGGCGAACTATATGCCAGTGGTACGTTTACATCGGTAACAGGTGTAAAAGGCAACAATATATCGCGCTGGGATGGTAAGGAATGGAAACCTGTTGGTCAGGGTATTAGCTACCCTGTTATGGCAATGGCAACCTATAAAGACGAACTGTATGTCTGCGGCGTATTTGATACTGCCGGTGGTACACCTGCTAATTATATTGCACGCTGGAACGGCAAAGAATGGTCGCCTGTAGGTACTGGTGTTGGCAACGGACAATTTGCTTCTATATGGTCGCTTGCTACATACAATGATGCACTTATTGTTGGTGGTTTATTTAAGAGTGCCGGTGCACAGCAAGCCAATTATATTGCTCAATGGAACGGCACAAGCTGGGATCCTGTGGGCGGTGGAGTTAATTCTCCAGTGCATTCATTAGGGGTTTACAACGACGAACTATACGCCGGAGGGCTTTTTGACACCGTAGAAGCCAAGCCTACCAATCATATTGCCCGCTGGAACGGAAAAATCACCACTCAGCGTTGAGCTTCTTTTTTAATTTTTTATCTTCGCTACCCCTTTTACTCTAATTATATGAATATTAGCATTGTAGGAACAGGTTATGTAGGATTAGTTACCGGTACATGTTTTGCCGAAACAGGTAACCATGTATTATGTGTAGATATTGACGAAGCCAAGGTTAATACCATGCGCTCGGGCAAAATACCCATTTACGAACCCGATTTAGATGTGCTTTTTGAGCGAAACCTGAAAGCAGGAAGGTTGCAGTTTACCACACAACTGGAAGAAGCAGTAAAAAAGACCGATGTAATATTTCTGGCACTACCCACTCCACCTAATGAAGACGGCTCTGCCGATCTTTCGTATATTTTAAAAGTAGCAGACCAGCTTGGCAAATTAATCACATCCTATAAAGTTATTGTAGATAAAAGTACGGTACCAGTAGGTACTGCAGAAAAGGTAAGAGACGCCATTGCAAAAAATTGCAAGTGCGATTTTGATGTTATATCAAACCCTGAGTTTTTACGTGAAGGTTTTGCTGTAGATGATTTTATGAAACCAGACCGTGTGGTATTGGGTGTTTCATCTGACAAGGCACGCAAGGTTATGGAAGAATTATATAAACCGTATGTGCGCCAGGGTAACCCGGTGTATTTTATGGATTTACGTTCGGCTGAGCTTACCAAGTATGCAGCCAATTCATTTTTGGCTACCAAAATTTCATTTATGAATGAGATTGCTAACCTATGCGAAAAAGTAGGCGCCGATGTAGATATGGTGCGTATGGGCATAGGCTCTGACCCACGTATCGGCAAGCGCTTTCTGTTCCCTGGCATTGGTTACGGTGGTAGTTGCTTCCCAAAGGATGTGAGAGCATTGATACAATCATCAGAAGAAAACAAATACGACTTTAAGATATTGAAATCGGTAGTTGATGTTAACGAGCTGCAAAAACATATTCTTATTTCTCGTGTAAAAAAGCACTTCGGAAAGTTAGAAGGATTGAAAATAGCCATGTGGGGCCTTGCCTTTAAACCCGATACCGACGATATACGCGAAGCATCGGCACTGGTAATGATAGACGAACTATTGAACAACAAAGCTACCGTTACAGCTTTTGACCCTGCCGCTGCAGATAATGTAAAGAAAATTTTAGGCAGTAAAATAACGTATGCTGCCGATGAATACTCAGCATTGGATGGAGCAGATGCATTGATTATCGCTACTGAGTGGAGCCTGTTCCGTACCCCTGATTTTGAAGAGATAAAAAAACACATGAAAAAGCCGGTAATATTTGATGGAAGGAACCTATACGGAACCGATCAGATGAAAGAACTTGGCTTTACCTATTATAGCATTGGCCGAAAAAATATTGTATAATGAAGAGAGTACTTATTACAGGAGCAGCAGGTTTTTTAGGTTCGCATTTATGCGACCGCTTTATTAAAGAAGGGTACCATGTTATTGGAATGGACAATCTTATTACCGGAGACCTGCGTAACATACAGCACCTTTTTAAATTAGAGTATTTTGAATTTTACCATCACGATGTTTCTAAATTTGTATTTGTTCCGGGCGACCTGCATTACATCTTGCACTTTGCTTCACCGGCCAGCCCGATAGACTATTTAAAGATACCGATACAAACACTTAAAGTAGGTTCATTAGGTACACATAATTTATTGGGCCTTGCCAAGGCAAAAAATGCAAGGATGCTTATTGCCTCTACATCCGAAGTTTATGGTGATCCTGTGGTACACCCTCAAACAGAAGACTATTGGGGGAATGTAAACCCGGTTGGCCCACGTGGTGTGTATGACGAAGCCAAGCGCTTCCAGGAAGCAATAACAATGGCGTATCATACCTTCCATAAATTAGAAACACGTATTGTACGTATATTTAATACTTACGGCCCACGCATGAGACTGAATGATGGCCGTGTATTGCCAACCTTTATAGGCCAGGCTATGCGCAATGAGCCCCTCACCGCTTTTGGTGATGGTAGCCAGACACGTTCTTTCTGTTACGTATCTGACCTTGTTGATGGTATATATAAGCTTTTATTAAGCGATTACGCTTACCCGGTTAATATTGGCAACCCTGCAGAAATTACCATAAACGAATTTGGTGAAGAGATATTAAGACTCACAGGTAGTAATCAGAAAATAATACACACTGCTTTACCAAAGGATGATCCTAAGCAACGTAAGCCAGACATTACACTGGCTAAAAAATTGTTGGGTTGGGAGCCTAAAGTATCTCGTGCTGAAGGTTTGAAAATAACATTAGATTATTTTAAATCGTTATCGCCTGAAGAATTGGCTAAGTCCGCACCTCGATTCGCATAGTTAATCGTTTTAAGTTACAATGCACGCTGACCTTATAAATTATCTTACAGGTTTTGTTACTGAAGAGCGCAAAAAACGCTTTGATGAAATCATACAGAACCGCACCCGCCATGTAAGTATTGCACTAGAAAACATTTTTCAACCACATAATGCCAGCGCTGTATTGCGTTCATGCGATTGCTTTGGTATACAGGATGTGCATATTATTGAGAACGAAAATAAATACACCATCAACCCCGATGTTGCCCTTGGTTCTTACAAGTGGCTAACTATGCATAAGTATAACAAAGCAACCAACAATACTTTGGCATGTATCGAATCATTAAAAGCTAAAGGTTATGCAATTGCAGTTACATCACCACATAAGGATAGCTACACCATTGAAACAGTGCCACTCAATAAAAAACTGGCCTTGTTCTTTGGAACAGAGATGCAAGGCATGTCAGACCAACTGGAAAAGAATGCGGAGGTATTTGTAAAAATACCCATGATGGGATTTACCGAAAGCTTTAATATATCGGTAGCTGCTGCACTAAGCATGTACACACTTAGCAACCGCCTGCGAAAAGAGAACATAAACTGGGCTTTAAGCGAAACAGAGAAAGAAGAGATAATGCTTCAATGGTTACGCAATACTATACCTAGGTCTGAGCTATTGGAAAAAGATTTCACAGAAAAGAATAAATAGAAATCATGAAGAAATCAATTATTCTATCTGTTTTATTTTTCGGGTTAATACTTATGGGAAATGCTCAAACAACAGAAACAAAACTAGAACCCGCAGGTATCTTTAAGACAATTGACATTGCCAGACATAACAAGGCGATTGAGCTATTGCAAGGGCAAAATGAAGAAGCTAAAAAACAAATAATGGATTCCATAAAGCAGAATCCAAATTATTATAACCCGACAGTTTTCTATGAATATTCTAGGCAACTTTTTAATGCAGGACTTAAATATGAGGCCAGCTATTGGTTCTACCTCGCGCAATTAAGAGCACGGTATGACGCTAATCTTAGTGCTGATAATTCTGCCAAAGGCGAAGTATCTGAACTTAATAATGAATATGGAACACCTATTAACCAATATGCATTTGGAAGCATAGATTCGTTAAAATTAACAGTAAAAAAGGTGATTGACTTTGTTAGTGCCAACAATGAAAACTATGACCATAGGTGGATTAATCTTTATGGAATGTGGGCATTTCAGGCAAGTTTAAATAAAGATGAAAAGACAAAAGAACTAAGTCGGCCGAAAGATCAATGGCCTGAAATAAAGACCAAAACAATAAATGATTATTATAACGGGTTTACGGAAGCATTAAAATCCTTAAATAAGTAACTCCATTAACATGGAAACGACCGATAAAGTCTACTTTCCCAATCTTAACGGGTTGCGCTTTTTGCTTGCTGTATTTATTTCTGTTTTCCATACCGACCGTATTAAACTTAAATACGGGCGTGAGAACATTAACAGCATGACGCATATGCACTACAAGTTGCCTATTGGCGGCCTTGCTGTAACTACATTCTTTGTACTGAGTGGTTTCCTTATCACCTATCTTTTACTTAAAGAACGGGAGAAGACCGGAACGATCAACATGAAAAACTTTTATAAAAGAAGGATACTACGGATATGGCCTTTATATTTTTTCATTGTCCTGTTAGGCTTCGTAGCTTTCCCATACCTCGACAGGTTCTTTAGCAATCCTTATTCAGAGGTAGTGCACACCCACTTCTGGTTAAAGTTCATCGGTTCACTCTTCTTTCTTCCTCCATATTTTTTCACATCTTCTCACCTACCCCAAACTATTGGCCCTTTGTGGTCCATACGAGTGGAAGAAGCTTTTTATATGTGCTGGCCATTATTATTGATCAGGACAAAGAACTATATGAAATTATTTCTGGGACTGATAATTGGCCTTGTAGTAATTCGCGTAGGGGTAGATATTGCAGTTCTTGTAATTAAGCCAGCAGTATGGACTATTCCTAATGTAATGCTATTGGTTTTAAAGCAAACCCTGTTCGATTATCGCTTTAGCAGCATGGCCATTGGCGCAATAGGTGCCTATATACTTGCTTTCAAAAAAGAGAAGATCTTGTCGTTCATTTACAGGAAAGATATTCAGCTTGCAGTATATGCTACCACTTTACTTATGCTGATATTCGACGCGTATATACCTTTTATATATTCTGAAGTGTTCTCTGTTTTATTTTGCATTATAATATTAAATCTTGCTACAAACGCAAATACGATTGTAAACTTAAACTACAAATGGATGGACTATTTAGGCAAGGCTGCTTTTGGTATTTATTTATATAACGCTTTTACCCGTGTTATTTGCCTCGAATGGGTTGAACACTTGTATGGCAGAGAAATATCGGGTTGGCAAATGGAAACTCTGCTCTTTACATCTGCTTTAGCTTTAACTATAATACTGGCTATTCTATCCTATGAGTTTCTGGAAAAACCATTTTTGAAACTCAAGAAAAGATTTACTATCATACCCACCGAACAGGTATAGTGGGGCATTTGCCACATATATATGTAATGAATTTAGAAATTCATACATTTACCTTATAAATACATTAAGCCAATGGATACCAAATTCAACTCCTTCAAAGAATTCTACCCATTTTACCTTCAGCAACATTCTGAGGTTGTATGCCGTAGCCTACATTTTATAGGTACCTTAATGGGTTTAATATTCCTCATTTTCTCATTAACTACATTCGACAATAAATGGTGGGCATTTGCATCGCCTTTGTTTGGCTATGGCTTGGGCTTTATAGGGCATTTCTTTTTTGAGCACAACAGGCCTGCAACATTCAAAAATCCTTTTTACAGCTTTGGCGCCGATATACTTATGTTCTTCCAATTACTTACCGGAAAAATAAAGTTCAAAAGCTAAAGCTTCCTTAACAAACACAAAACCCCTTAAACTAGAATTATGGAAACACTGCAAAAGAACGGAAGACGCAACTTCCTTAAAAACTCATTATTGTTAACCGCAACAGGGTTAATAGCTCCTTTTGTGCTTAAAGCAAAAGGAAATAATAATATGACCACTCCTAGTAACGAGACTATTTTGCCCGATGGTGGCCCATTTACCCTGCCACCCCTGCCCTACGACTACAATGCACTCGAACCTCATATTGATGCCATGACCATGCAGATACACCACGACAGACACCATGCTGCATATGTAACCAACCTGAACAAAGCCGTTGCAGAAAACAATTTGGGAAGTAATGTTATGGGCCCGCTTGCTTTAGATGATCTGATAAAAGACATATCTAAGTACCCGGCAGCTATACGTAATAATGGTGGTGGCCATTGGAACCACTCATTTTTCTGGACACTTATGAAACCAAATGGCGGCGGACAACCTACCGGTAAACTAGGCGATGCCATAAAAAGCACATTCGGTTCTTTTGATGATTTTAAAACCAAGTTCAATGAAGCTGGCGCAAAGCGTTTTGGTTCGGGCTGGGCATGGCTGTATATAAACAAAGATGGAAAGCTTGATATTGGTTCTTCGCCTAACCAGGATAATCCGTTGATGGATATAAGCGATATTAAAGGCACTCCTGTATTAGCGCTCGATGTTTGGGAACATGCATATTACCTGAAGTACCAAAACAAACGTGCCGATTATATCACCGCCTGGTGGAATTTGGTTAACTGGGATCAGGCTAACAAGAACTTTGATAGCTTAAAATAATATACCGTTAGTACAAAAAGGAAAATCCCGCATTCCTGCGGGATTTTTTTGTCTTTGTTGCTTCCTCAAACAACAAGAGACATACAAGGTGAAGTTCACTACCCTTTAATAAACTTCACTACTTGTGTATTGTTACCTGATGTAATTTTCACAAAATACATGCCCACTGAAAGATTATTGCAGGAGAATTGGTATTGCTTATCGATACTTTCAAACATGTTTACTACTCTTCCGGTAATATCGTATACTGTTATCAAGCGTGGTCTTTCGTCAGCAAACAAAAAAGTCGCATAGTATGTAGCCGGATTAGGATATACCTTAACATTCGCTATGCTGTTTTCATTTTCATTTATTCCCAATACCTGACAAGCTACGCTTATGCTTCCTCCTCTTGCAAATGAATGTGGATAGCTTGTTGTTGAAGAGGCGCGGCCAACAATAGTAGGCGGGTTTGTAACAGTGAAAACAATATTACTATCGGTTACGCCTGCTTTTGTTTGGTTACAGCCTGAATTACCTGTTGAATCGGTTTTGATCATATAAAGGTCTTTCTTGCCGAATGGGCCAATATCTGCCTGGCCGCCCACTAAATAACCACCATCATTTGCAAGCTCAACTACATTTCCTGCACCGCCATTGCTACCATAATATTCACTCCACACAACAGATCCCGCACCATCAGTTCGAATTAATAATATGTTCGATCCGGTTAATGATTGCCCCGAAATAACATACCCTCCATCGTTTGTTTGCCTGACACCATGCGATCCATTTCCATCGTAAACCTTAGACCACTGTATATTACCGTTGACATCTATTTTTAATAAAAAAACACCTTTCTTGCTACTGGCGTTAATTGGCCCTGTTAGTATATATCCTCCATCTTTTGTGGCTTGCAGGCAATGCCCGAATGCTACTTCATTCTTAGTTGTTCCATACGTTTTCGACCATTGCAAATTTCCATTGGCATCTGTTTTAACCAAATAAATATCTTGCCCGCCGGCTCCAAAACTAGTAGTGTAGCCAGCAGCAAGGTATCCTCCATCGGCTGACTGAAGAATATGATAAAACCATTCAACACCAGCACCTGCAGAGTGGCCGTAGTACTTTGACCAAATAGTATCTCCTGTAGCAGAATCGATCTTTGTTAAAAAACCATTCTTTGGCGATAAATAACCACCAACTAAAGTTATATAACCACCGGCCATAAAATTACCGTCGTTGCACTGTATAACTGGGTATGGGTCGCAATCAACCGGGAAAAACTTTACCCATTTTACGTTCCCATGATTATCAATTCGGGCAATGTTACCGCCTTCATTAGTATCCCCGCACACACTTTTACCTCCGCCACAAAAAGCTCCGCCATCGCTAACCGGAGCAATGTCATTTATATATTGCTGGTCGCATTTTCCGCCACCGGTTGTATCACTAAAGGCAGATGTCCATAAAGTATCACCATACTGATCGGTTCGCACCACCCACGACCTAACCCATGGCCCCGGAAGACTTGTAGTTAGCGCACCAAAAAGATATCCGCCATCAGATGTCTTGTGTAAATCGTAAGCATAATCTTCACCGGGGCCACCCATATATTCCTGAAACATGGTTGTTTGTGAAAAAGATATTATAGGCAATAGGATTACAGTTACTATAATGCCGATTTTTTTTACAAAATGTAGAATTGTATTCATATGATCTATTTTATATTGTTTTGCTATTACATTAAATCTTTACCCTTTAGAATCAGGCTCCTTCTTTTCATCATTCTAAGAATCCATATTATAATAAGTAAAGGCATTGTATTTCGTCTTTAAGGTTTAAAACTCCCTTCATAAGGAAAAACGAAGCAAGTTTTAAGAATGTTGGGTGGGAAGGAAAATATTTTTTTGAAGCAGTTAAAGCTTATTATGGAAATTGAATAAAAAAGGCTGCTACAACAACATAGTTGCTGCATCAGCCTTATCAAACCAAACTAACCCTTTACGACACCAGGATACAAACAACTACAGAAACAACTGCTACTATAAAAAGCCAGAAAACAAGCCCTGTGTTATCTGTATTCTCATAGTCGAAGCTTTTTTTCATCTTATATCCCAGTTTACCTTTATATGTATGTTCCATTTGTATTAGTATTTAAATCTTCACTCTATTTTATAAGACGCGATTACAAAGAAGATGGTTGCATTGGAACCAACGTTTTATTAAAAATAGGTTACTTACTCTTTTATGAATTTAACCGTATGTGTACCTACATCACTCTTTACTTTCACAAAATAAACTCCCGGTTGCAGGCCATTGCAAGGCATTGAATATGTTTCGTACTTACTTTCAAAACCATTTATTTTTCTGCCCGTAATATCATACACCTCTATTGACCTTGTGCCCGAGCCATCGAACACAATGGTTGCAGAATATTGAACCGGGTTGGGGTAAATACTTACATTCTCCTTCATGGCTGTAACTTCTGGTACACTAACAGAACTGCAAATATTATTTACAGCACCACCATGCCCTACACGTGTTGGGTAGCTTATGGTATTGGGCCCTATACCTACCAATGTAGTAGGGCTTGTAACAGTATAAGCAATAGCACTATCAGTAGACGCATATACGCTATAGCTACAGCCCGAAACGCCATTAGCATCTGTTTTAATAAAGAATGCGTCTTTAAAATTGGTGGTATACACCTCTTGCCCGCCTAATGCATAGCCGCCATCATTAGTCAACTGCAAAAAGAAACCCTGATAGCCACCCGAACCTGAGCCGTATACTTTAGCCCATTGCGCTTTCCCTACCGAGTCTGTTTTTAGCAGAAATACACCTGTACCGGTAACTGAGCCAACTACCGCATAGCCACCATCAGGTGTTTGCTTAACAGCATGGCCAAATGTACCGTCATAAACATTCGACCATTTCAAATTACCAACCGAATCAATTTTCATAAGAATAACTCCCTTAGCCCCTGTTCCGCCTGAGCCCTCAGATCCTGTTATTATATAGCCACCATCTTTAGTTTGTTCTAGTCCATGGCCAAATTCAATTTCATTGCGGGCTGTGCCATAGGTTTTCGACCATTTTACATTGCTGTTCGAATCGGTTTTAACAATATATATGTCGTTAGCTCCAGCGCCAAAGGTTGAAGTAAAACCGGAAGCCAGGTATCCGCCATCTTTTGTCTGCAGAATGCGATAAAACCATTCGTTAGCAGCTCCACCGTAAGTTCTCGACCAAATAGTATCGCCATTTTTATTCAGTTTCATCAAACAGCCATCTTCAGCGCCTGCGCCAAGGCCAGTTAAATAACCACCCACAATGTAGTTACCTGCTTTATCTTGTATGCATGGGTATGGATCTTCACCGGCAGTGCAGTATTTGGCCCATACTACTTTTCCTGTAGAGTCCATCTTCACAATATTGCCCCCACCTGCTATTGCTTCGCAAACGGCAGTTTTTCCACCACAGCTTAAATATCCATGATCGAAGGTTTGAATTATATCATTTACATACTGCCCATTGGTAGGTGAAGTAGAACTGCATGTATCCACAACCCCAACAGTCCACAAGGTATCGCCATTGGCATCAGTTTTAACAATATAACTCGAATTGCGCGGGCCGAGAATACCAGTTGAAGTTCCACCTAGAATATAACCTCCATCGTAGGTTTTTTGCATATCGTAAAAATACTCACCGCTTGGGGTGCCGTACGTTTTTTGAAAAGTAACCTGCGCTTTGCCAGCATTAGTAATAAGGCACGCTATGGCAAAAAGTTTTGCTGTAAAGGATAGATTTAGTTTCATGGTATTATTTTTATAGGTTTACAAACCGCTTTCAAGAGGAAAAACGAAGAAACTTTAAAGAATGTTGGGTTGGGTCTAGAATATTTAGACAAACTCAATAAGCAAATGGTAATTCCGCCTAAAAATGTGCTACCCCTACTACCACATTACCTGTAAGCGGAATACTATCGCCGGCGGTATTATATAGCTCACAAATAATAGAAGCACCAATTATTTTGACAGGCTGGTTTGCAGCATTGTTCTTATAATTAGCAACCGAAGTAACCTTAAACATCGAGTTCATGTGCTGATGATTATTCTCCGATGTCCATAGTGTACCGGCATTATCGTACCAATTAATGCCCACGTCATTCAGGTTATAAGGATTTGCAATAGCAGTTTGTGTACCGGCATAAAAACCTACGGCACAACCTGTAGCACCAGGTGTTGAAACATCAATAAACTGTTTATCGGTATAATTTGCAGCATCAGTAACCCATACGGTAACAGGGTAAACCCCTATAGCAGGAAAATTATGTGCCGGTGATGCAGAAGAAGATGTAGTACCATCGCCAAAATTCCATATATACTTAAAAGGAGCAATTCCACCAGTATTTACGGCTGAAAAAGTGGTAGTTAACCCTGACCAACTACCGTTTGAAAAACCGGTTTGAAAAGCATTACCTAATTGTCGCCCAACAGGTGCATCATTTGTATCGTAAGCAGAACAGGAAGTTGAAGAGGCATACATATCAATAATATAAACACCGGGACGAGAATACGTATGGAGCGGTGCATTGGTACTGGCACCTTGTCCATCACCAAATTGCCATGAATAGCCAGTTGCTGTCTGGTTAAAATAGTCCTGAAACTGCACACTATATGCACTTGGCATACCCGCCGGGTTCGAAAAGCTAAAATAGCCCGGTGTTATTACGCTATCAATATGAGTTGAGTTACTCGGCGGGGTCTTACTCATATCTTTAAAAAATAATTGTAATGAACCTGGCCCGGTAGCAGAAGTACCATTCATAAACTCGCCCGAATAATTAAACACACCATTTACATCTGTTGTATAAGTTGTAGCCATAGCATAGTTATTTACGCCAGCCTGTATGCTAACAGGTGCGTTATTTATGCTTCCGTTAAAATAAAATGTAACAGGCGATGAGGTAGATGTATTAGAGTAATCCGTCTTTTTACAAGCGTTTACTATAATAGCTATACCCAGCAATAGTATCCAATATTTTGTTTTCATAATTCTCATTATAAAATATTATACGACAGTATGAGTTTCACACCCGAATCTCTTTCAAAACTATTTTCGCCAAAGAACGCATTGCTTTTTAAATCCATCAATCCAAAATAAGGGATTAAACAAGCCGATAGCCTATTGGTAATATTTCGCTTATATAATGCATATACCGATGCGTTCCATGGGTTATAGCCCTTTACATCCATATTTTGCGAATAGCTATTTATTTTAGTAACCGCATTGCCCGTTATATTATACACACTAACCGAACCGTAACTGTTAAACATATACGATAAGGTTCCACCAAAGCCAATAGTATTCTTCTCCCCTATTTTATATTCTACCTGCAAAGGTAAGGTGATGTAATAAAACCTCTGTGTGGTAAGTGCAGTATCTTTAGCGTTATACTGAAAATCGTAATTAACATGCTTTATTACGTATTGAGATGTGCCCATATTACCGAGAGTGCTAAACTGCAGTCCCGTCTTCACAGCCAGCTTATCACTTACAGCTTTGGTATAACCTATTCCAATAACAGGGAATAGTCCGTTACCTTGTGCTGTATCACCATTTTTCCAGCCAAGGCTGTAGCCACCACCCAGTTCAACTGTAAGCTGGCTTTTAGGTATAGGCCTTACAAAAACAGGTCTGTATTGCCATCCGGGAATTATTGGGGAAACAGTATCGGCAACTTTATATTCAGTGCTTGTTACAGGTACATTTGCTAAAGCTAAAGCATCTACTGAGCTTACATCATTTTTAGCTTCTGTAACTTTTTCTACTTTGTTTGTTTCTTTAACTGGGGTAGTATTCGCCGCAATAGGATTAACTTCAGCAATATTCTTTTCTTTTGTTTTAGCAGGCATTACAGGAGGCTGCACCTTCACAGGAGTTTGATCAGCCGCAGTTATATTATTTACGGCATCGGTTGTCTTTTCGTCTTTACTTGTTATTGTAACTCGCTCTGCTTTAACATCAGTTTTAGTTATCGCAGTGGCTGTATTATTCGTTGGCAATACTTTCGAAGTGTTTTGTTTATCCTTGTTATTATCCGCCAAATTAGGACTTACCATAATTGTAGGGCTTGAGCTCTTAGCCTCTTTAGGGTGCTTATTAATTGTAGTGGTCGGAGGAACAACATTTACAGATTCCCCTTGTACCACCGAAGCATTATTCTTTATTGGCTCGCTTGTGTTACTATTAACCGCAGAAGCATTATTAGCTGTAGGTTCTTTTACTGCGTCATTATTTGCCACAATAGGTTTTACATTCTCAGGACTGGAATTCGTAGGCTTTACCGGAACAACTTCATTATTAGCAGGGCTTATTACTTGTGTTTTAACCAATAAAGCGGCAGGCTTACTGTTATATATGGTAACAGCCTCATATGCACCTATACCCAAAAGCAAAGCTGTACCCGATAGGAAAAATATTATAGCACGCCTTTTCTTTTTACGCATACCACCTATATGCGCCCTTGCGTTTTCCCAATTAGCTTCATCAACTGGTTGTTCTACGCTAAATTTGGCGCGTAGAATATCGTCGAAATTCTCTGCGTTTTTCATTCTGTTACTAATTTAAAAGATGCATTTATCTGTATTATCATTTCTTGCAGGCGCTGGCGCGAAAAATTAAGGTGCCAGCGCGATGTGCCTTCTGTTATGCCCAGCAGGTCGGCTATTTCTTTATGCGAAAACCCATCGATAGCATATAGATTAAATACCTTTTGGCTTACCGGTGGCAGTTGCACAATAAGGGCGTGTATTTGTTCCACATCCATTTTTTTAACGGCGTTGTTAACCTCTGTATTCTCTTCTATATCTTCATAGCTCTCTACATACTCTATCCGTTCGCGATGTATCCTTTTTTTGCGGTACTCGTCAATAAGCACATTTACCATTACCTTGTGTATCCAGGCATTAAAGGATGTTTCGAGCTTATATTTTTTAAGTTTGGTTAAAATGCGGTAAAAGCCCAGGTTCAACATCTCCCTTGCCTCCTCGCGCGAATTGGTGTACCGCAGGCATATGGCCATTAAATAACCAAAGGTAGCCCTGTAAAGCTCATGTTCGGCTCTTTCGTCCCTGGCTATGCAAGCGGTTATTATTTCTGTTTCAACCTTCATGTAAAAATTTACCCAATAAACTCCTCTTTTATAAGTAAAACGAATCTCGAAAGCCCAATGTTGGGTTCAATACCCTATATT
>JABDCA010000017.1:0-6096 GCA_013288345.1 Bacteroidota bacterium
TCATTCCATTAGCATTGTAGATATAGTCATCGTATCGTTTTGAGAACTTCTTTTCGTTATCATCTTTAAAATTGAGGAACTTCTGCAGGTAGGTTATAGCATCTTCATATTTCTCGTCATCGTAACTACTTCTGCCAATAAAATAATAAGGGTCGGAATGATATTTAGGGCATAACTCTATAACCTTTTTAAAGTAAACTGCTGCAGGGGCGTATGATGTTTGTTCGTATTTCTCAACTTTAATAAGTTCTTCGGCATACATAAATATAGCATCTACATAATCGGGCTGCAGTTCTATAGCCTGTTTTAAAAATGCCATACGTTCCTGCTGTTTATACTTCTGCATATCCTGAGCTTTTTTATACAGGTCAAGGGCTTTTTTGTCATCAATAGCAACGCATTCAGCATCCTGTGCCTTTACTGAATTACAAACAGAAAGAAGTATAAAAACGAAAAAGAGAGAGATAAAATGCTTAAAAAAGAATGGTGTGTATGGTTGTTTCATAAAACGATGCAGTACCTCAGGTAGTTTGCAAATTTAAACAAGTAGGGAACAAAAAATGGAAACCTGGCAGGGTTTTATAAACATTAAATAAGCCCTTGCTCAATCAGGTGGATTATGTTTTCTATATCTCTGTCCTCACCGGTAGCATCATAAGTATCCTTCATGCTATTGCCAAACAGTGATGCTACGGTTTGCCACATAAATGCCGACAAACTGCCCTTCATTTCCTTAACCATTTCATAAGATGTGCTGCCGGTTTGCCTGTCAATAAGCTTTATTAGCAGCTTACCCTGCGAAACAGTGAGGCTCTTTAGTTCCTCCTCATATTGGTCCATTAATTGCTTTTCGACTTGCTTTAGGTATTTCTTTTTCTCCCTCTTATCAGTCATAGTGCTCATGGTTTGTTCGCACTGGTCAAATGTGGCCTGCGCCATTACCGCATAAGGATAAACAACTTTTACATTTTGTTCGAGTATATAATAGTTGGCTGCATCGGTACAATTGGCAAATGTGCGGTGGCCACAAACAAGCACCTCGCACATATCTACTATACCTATTGTATCGCCATTTATTATGGTTGCGGGTAGCCTTACTCCTAAATGCCTTAAAAGCGATGCTTTAGTAATAGGCTTTACCTGGCTTATTGCACTTAAGCCAAACAGGGCAAATAATATAGCTAAATACCTTTTCAATTTCTCTTTTACTAGTTTAACGCTTTTGGTGGCTAAATGTTGCTAATGCAACACCAAATTTAGCCTAAATTCACAATAATCGATTGATTTTAAGCTTTTGTCAAGTAAAATTTATTAAAAATTACCATTTTATCGTAACTATCCATTCTATTGGCGTATAAAAACCCTGATTCGTTGATTTAGCTATCTTTGCAAGAGCATATGCGCAATAAATAAAACATGGGATTGTACATTTTAATATTTCTTACTTCCTTCCTCGTTGTATTTATTTGTACCCCTCCTTTAATAAGAGTATCGCTTCGTAAAAACCTTACCGACAAACCAGGGGACCTTAGAAAATTACACACGCGCAGTATTCCTACACTTGGCGGTGTAATGATTTTTGCCGGAACCATATTTGCCTTTACCTTACTTCTCCCATCAATATACGATCATTTACGCAGCGACGGAGAAATACATGGCGCCGTATCTGATTCGAGTTACCTTATTGCATCAATTCTGCTCTTGTTCTTTATTGGTATAAAAGATGATATTATTGGCACTGCTGCCATATTTAAACTACTCAGCCATATTATAGTAGGTATGATATTGGTACTTATGGGTAACATTCGTATTACCGGCTTCCACGGGCTGTTTGGTGTTTACACACTTCCGTACTGGGGCAGCGTATTCCTGTCTATTTTCACCTACGTAGTAATCATTAACGCATTCAATTTTATCGATGGTATTGATGGCCTTGCCGCAGGTGTTGGCTTTATTGGTTCTGCTGCATTTGGAATATGGTTTGGCTTTGCGCATAGCTTTATGCTTGCCACACTTGCCTTTGCTTTATGCGGTTCTTTATTAGGATTCCTCATCTATAACTTCTCTCCGGCTAAAATATTCATGGGCGATTCGGGTTCACTTATAATAGGGCTTATTTTATGTGTACTAGGCATAAAGCTTATTGAGTTCGATCCGGCACAGTTACGCGAATCGATAGTAAGCATATCGAGGCCATTGTTTGTTATGAGCGTATTGGCTTACCCGCTTTTAGATGCCTTGCGTATTGTTATTTTAAGAAGCTTAAAGGGCACATCGCCATTGGAAGCTGATCGTAACCATATACACCATGCCCTGCTCGATATGCAATTGAGCCACCGTCAAATATCAATCATTCTTTATTTATATACCATATTCGTAATTGCTTCTGCGGTGCTTGTTAAGTCAATGGATTCTACCTGGGCGTTTATACTGGTAGGCGGTTTGGCGGTAGTTATTTTACAAATACCACTCTTTATACGTGCCCGGAAACGCAAAAATAAAATTGGCATTGTAAAAGAAATGGAGCGCCACCAGGCTATTTAATGATGCATAAGTATTACTTATTCCTTTTCCTTTTTATTCAGGCATTACCCTCATTTAGCCAATCTAAAACAAAACACGATTCTGTTCCTTATGAACCTAATGCGCTTCAAACAGTAAAAGGTGTTCAGGTCTATGCACTGCCTGAGAATAACCTGGACAGGGATTTTGCATTGCCCTACCAGCAAGTGCTTAATGACAAGAATTGCCCTATTTATTCAACAACCAATATTGGTGTTAAGTATAAAACAGACAGCATTTCGTACCACGATTATATTTTCAAGAACAACGGAGATATGTTTAAAAGTGGTTCGTTTAGGGGCAACGTATATCCACTATTCAGTGGCGATTATGGACCTGCCGGGCAGCACGACTACTATGCCGGCCTGCATACCGATGGGTCGACAAGCAATGGCAAATTCTCCTACTCTGTAAATTACATTAGCGGTTACCTCAATGGGCCATCGTACCTCGATAGCATAATTAAAAGCGATAGGGTTGTACCAGGTATGGGCTATGCGTATGGCAATGCCAAATCGGGTTATTCATACCAGTATTGGGATGGATATGTTTCCTACCAACTGAATAATATTTTCAATTTCGAATTGGGCAAAGGCAAACAATTTTGGGGCGATGGCTACCGCTCACTTTTGCTATCTGATGTTTCGAGTAGTTACCCTTATCTTAAAATCACAACCAATGTGTGGCATATACAGTATACCAACCTGTTTACTGTAATGCAAGATGTAGAACCCAATGCAAAAACCACAACCAAAAATTTCCCGATCAAATACGGTTCATTCCATTTTTTAACCTGGAATGCATCGAAGCGTTTTAACTTCAGTTTGTTTGAAGCCGTAATATGGCATGGTAACGACAATGCATTGGGTACCTTTCGTGGCTTTGAGCCCGATTACTTAAACCCAGTAATCTTTTACCGCCCGGTAGAGTTCTCTTTAGGCTCACCTGATAATGAATTGGTAGGCGGAACATTTAAAATAAAAGCATCGAAGAACGGGCAGTTTTATGGGCAAGTACTTATTGATGATTTTGTTGTACACAACACATTAACACATAATGGCTACTGGACCAATAAACAAGGCCTGCAATTTGGCTTTAAAGAATTCAATCTCTTTAATACAATGAACCTAACCTTCCAGACAGAGATCAATTACGTTCGTCCGTATACCTATTCAGAAAGCAATCCGGCCCAAAATTATTCGAACTATGGCCAACCTCTTGGAGACCCTATGGGCGCTAACTTTATTGAGTCCGCTTCGTTTTTAACCTGGTTCAGTAAAAATTTTATTGTGCAGGGCAGCTTATTATTATACAAAGTAGGTTACGATACTGCTAATTCAAAATTTGATTGGGGGCAAAATATGTTTATTTCGTATGATGCTATAAATAACCAACCTAACCAATATGGTAATTATGTAGGGCAAGGTGTAGGCACCTACTACGCAATTGTGGGCTTGCGTTTTGCATATATCATTTCGCCAAAAATGCACGTGAAAGCCGAACTGGGCATGAGCGAAAGGCTCGAAAAGCAAGGCCCCACCTACACAAGTTCGCCTTATATTTACATAGGCATAAAAACTTCGTTGGGTAATCTTTACAACGATTTTTAAAAGGTGTTATGGAAATTAAGCAAACGGAAGAGTTCAACCTTGCATATCGTTTTGTAACGGAGACCAACCAGAACATTTTCTTAACGGGTAAAGCAGGAACAGGCAAAACCACTTTCTTAAAATACCTGCGCCAGAACAGCCATAAGAATATGGTAGTGGCTGCACCAACAGGCGTGGCAGCCATAAATGCTGGCGGGGTTACCTTGCATTCATTATTTCATTTGCCTTTTGCGCCCTTTATTCCTTCTAAAGATTCAACACTAGTGGATGCTGTTAATAGCCATTCGCTTTTATCGCAGATACATTACAACAAAACCAAACTCGATATATTCCGCAACCTTGAGTTGCTGATAATTGATGAAGTAAGTATGGTTGCATCGCATACCATCGATGCCATTGATACCATATTACGCAGCACCCGCAGGCGTTACCACGAACCCTTTGGAGGAGTGCAATTATTATTCATTGGCGACCTGCACCAGTTACCACCTGTAGTAAAGCGTGAAGAGTGGGAATTTCTAAAGAACTATTATCCTTCCATCTTCTTCTTCGACAGCAAAGTCTTATTAGAGAATGTACCGGTAATGGTGGAGCTTAAAACCATATTCCGCCAGCAGGATAATTCATTTATTGAAATACTGAACGGGGTGCGGAACAATACCCTCGCATTGGAACATTTTGAATTATTGAATTCGCGTTACCAAAAGAATTTCATTCCGGCCGATGATACCGGCTTTATTACCCTTACTACACATAACCACCAGAGCGATACCATAAACAAAGGGAAGCTGAATGCATTGCATACCTCTAAATTTATTTTCAGGGCAGAGATAGAAGGCAATTTTCCTGAACATATTTACCCGGCTGAACAGGAACTTGAACTGAAAGAAGGTGCGCAGGTTATGTTTTTAAAGAACGATACCGAAGGCAAAAAATATTTCAACGGAAAGATCGGCACTATCACTGAATTGGACAGAGAGACCATAAAAGTAAAATGCAAGGGTGAGGAAGAAGAGATCGTGGTAAATTCGTATGAATGGAAAAACACGAGCTACAGCCTGAATCAGGATACCAAACAGATTGTAGAAGAAGAACTGGGTAGCTTTAAACAATATCCATTGCGGCTTGCATGGGCAATTACCATACACAAAAGTCAGGGGCTTACCTTCGATAAACTGATAATTGATGCAGAGAATGCTTTTGCCAACGGACAGGTATATGTGGCGCTCAGCCGTTGCACTTCGTTAGAAGGTTTGGTGCTTACCTCGCATATCAATCAGCGTTTTTTGGGTGCACACCAAAACCTTACCGAATGGACCGAGAAGAACCAGAACGCAGGCAAACTGGCACAGCGTTTTGAAGATGCACGTTTGGCTTTTATACAAAATGAATTGCAACGTATATTCACCTGGAGGAACTGGCTATACGAATTGAAAGACCTGGATTCGACAATGCAAAAGAATGGTGAGAGTTTTGCTCCTGATTGCTTTACATGGATAGAAAAACTGAAAAAGGAACACAAGACATTGGATGAAGTAGCTGCTAAGTTCAAGGACTATATGACGGGTGTTGTAAACCAATACCCTGATGTAGAAACGAATGAGGCTTTACAAAAGAGAATAAAAGATGCAGCCAATTATTTCTCGAAGGAGATAAGCAGATGGAAATTGGATTTTCTGGCACATCCCTTGCAGGTAAAGACAAAGAAAGTATCGAACGTAGTAGATGAATCGTTGGTAGAGATAAGCACCATTGTTACGGATATTCTGCAAAAGATAGATTATTGCAAAGAAGGCTTTATCCTGCAAACCTATTTAGAGAAAAACCGGAAAAAGGCAGGAACACCACAACAAATACGTACATCGTACCTTGGCAATAGGGAAATTAGTTTAGGTAGCAAAGGGGCAGGACACCCGAACTTGTA
>JABDCA010000017.1:6106-56008 GCA_013288345.1 Bacteroidota bacterium
GTATAACCGTATAAACGAATTGCGGAAAGGCTTTGCAAGGGAACACAACGTTATCTCATCACGGATTTTCAGCGATAGAGTTATAGAAAAGATATGCGCGAACCTGCCTTGCGACAGGGAATCGTTGGTTGCTATAAAAGGCGTAAGCGCCAATAAAATAAGGCAGTATGCCGATGAGATCGTAGAAGTTGTAAATACCTATTGCAAAGAAAATAGCCTTGAAGCAAAGAAGATAGACAAGGCAGATACCGTAAAAGATACACTGCGTTTATTAAAGAGCGGCAAGACCATTGCAGAGATTGCCAAAGAACGCAACTATGTAGAAAGCACTATTGAAGGGCATTTGGCTAAAGCCATCAGCAACGGACTTATAGAAATTAACGAGGTTATGCCCACCAGCGAAGCACAGCAAATTGCCAATTATTTTGCCGCAGATGGCAATAAAATCTCACTCTCAGTAATCAGAGAACGCGTACCTGCTGAAATATCATGGGGGAAGCTGAGGATGGTATTGGCCTGGTTGCAGAAGGGGGAATGATAAAACACAATCTCATTTCATGACTTTCAATTCAAAATTTGTATTTTAGCAAAGGCTATTAACGCTAATTACCATTCAATTTGAAAAGCTTTATAAAGTCATTAAGCAGTAATCAGGAGTTATTTCTAGTACTAGGAATAGCATTCGGCTATTCGATATACCTGTCAAACTATAGTCTCTATTATCATCTCTTCATTCGCTCAGAATCTACATGGATATACAAAATAAGTACGAAGGGAGTTTTAAGTCTAAGTCTTCGTTGCTTTACCTCTCTGCTTATTGGCTGGTTTGTTCTTAAAAATAGAGACTATAAATTAGGCGACTTTAATCTTCGCTTCTCATGGAGCCAACTTGGATATGGCTTTCTACTTTATTATATAATGGTAATATTTATCCACATAATATTTTCGACTTCTAAATTAATTGCACCATCCTTTTTGAATTTTGCCAATAACCAGGTAACACATAAGGAAACAGAAAGCATGTTAAGCATCTTTTTGCTTCTCCTTCTTGGCCCCATTTCAGAAGAAATATTCCTTAACGGATATTTATTTAAACGCCTCGAACGACTGAAGCCCAAATTTGTCATTCTAATAAGCCTTGCCATAAGGATATCTTATCATACCTACCTAGGTTGGGCTTGCCTCCTTTTCGTTCTTCCATTTGGAATTGTTTTAACACTATACTATTCTCGTTATAAAAAACTATGGCCGGTTATTCTGGCACATATTATTAATAATTTCTTTGCTCATTTTTATTATTACACTCATCAATGACAGTGACTACTTCATATATAGAATCGCTTAAAAGTAAATTGCCTTACTACACTATACCATCAGTTAAGACGGGGCTGGTTGGAGGTGCATTGCTTTGTATATTTGATGCCAAAATAAGGACTGTAATACTCCCATTATTTGGCCTTTCTATGCCTTCTAATGATGCCAATATTCGCATTTTGTATTACGATACTTACAATTACTCAACCGTCTTATTTCATTTTTTATTTTTTACAGGTGCAATATTTTACGGCATAAGAGGAGCCAAAAGAATTATGCCTGGTTCATTTTTAAATTTCAAACAGGCCTTTAAGGCAGGTTCTATCGCCGCATTAGTAGCCCTTGGTGTATTTGAATTCAACACGATATTATATTCCATCACCGGAAACCAGATCTTCAACATTAGTAACAACTTAGTTACAATATTTGGTTATGTGATTACTGGGGCTATTTGCTCCTTAATATTTGGGGCTATATTCAAATCAAAGCCGGTGTCAGAGGTCATTAATATCCCAAAACAGTATAAATCTCCTGAATAGGTATCATATAGAACTATACTTATTTTATAGTATTCTACACCTTCATCTTATCTACAAAGGTCAGGCTAAGCATAACGCTCATGCAAATAATACCAATAAATAATAGAAGCATGGAGAGTTTGTTTTGGGAAGTGGTTTTGCTGAACCTTAAAAGCAAATAGCCAACCAGCAAATTAAACATAGCCCATAATACATTTATAACTGGAGAAGAAAGCCCTTTGCCGGGTGGGTTTGCAAATGGAGTAGGAAACGCATTGCCTGAAACGCCGTTAATAAAGTGTGGTACAAAGTTTGCTAAAAACATGCCTGCCCAAAAAGCGCAGAAATAATGATACCATTTCATAGTGTGGGGATTTTAATTATTACCGAATATAAGAAAAAAATAAAACATAAACGCAGAGAGCACAGAGAAGGCACAGAGGGCCGCAGAGAAAAACATTACCATTAAATCTCTGCGAACCTCTGCGGTAAAAATCCTCCCCCTGCCCCCTCCAGCGGGGGACATAGTTTGCGTCTTAGTGCCTTTGCGGTAAAACCTAGTTCTTAATTCATACCTTTTACACCATTTTATTATATATTTGAAGTTTAACATTATTCCATGGAAGATTTTGTAGTATCGGCCCGTAAATACCGCCCTTCGACCTTTAAAAGCGTAATAGGCCAAAAGGCCATTGTAAATACATTAAAAAATGCCATTTCCGACCATCACCTGGCTCAAACTTTTTTGTTCTGCGGCCAACGTGGTGTAGGTAAAACAAGCTGTGCCCGTATCCTTGCAAAAACCATTAACTGTTCTAATCTTTCACCTGAAGTAGAGGCATGTAACCAGTGCGAATCGTGTGTAAGTTTTAACGATGGCCGTTCTATGAACGTGCATGAGTTAGATGCCGCTTCGAACAATTCAGTTGACGATATACGCGGACTTATTGAGCAGGTACGCTTTGCTCCGCAACTTGGCAAGTACAAAGTATATATCATCGATGAGGTTCACATGCTATCGCAGGCTGCTTTTAATGCCTTCCTTAAAACATTAGAGGAACCACCTGCACATGCTATTTTTATATTAGCCACAACCGAAAAGCATAAGATAATCCCTACCATACTTTCACGTTGCCAGATATTCGATTTTAAGCGCATACAACTGAAAGATGTAGCAGAACATTTGGCCTACATAGCTACCCAGGAAGGCGTAGATGCTGCTCCTGAAGCCCTGCATATTATAGCAGAAAAGGGCGATGGCTCTATGCGCGATTCACTATCTATCTTCGACCAGATGGTGAGTTTTGCAGGCAAGGACCTTACATACAAAAAGGTAATTGATAACCTGAACATACTCGATTACGATTACTATTTTAAAGTAACCGATTCTATATTACAAACCGACATTCCGGCTGCTTTATTGCTGTTCGATGAGATTTTGAACAATGGTTTCGACGGGCACTTATTTATCAGTGGCCTGGGTGAACACTTCCGTAACCTGATAGTAGCACGTAACCCTGCTACAGCAGTATTACTTGAAAAAGGCGGACAACTACAAGAGAAATATGTTGCACAGGCAGCACAGTACCCCGATAGCCTTTTATTTAATGGCTTAAGTATATTGAACCAAAGCGATGTAAGCTATAAAATGGCAGTCAACCAGCGTTTGCTGGTTGAACTTACGTTAATGAAATTGTGCAACCTTGCTGTTGTTAAAGCTGCTGCTCCGGCTGCACCTCAAGCAACTGCACCTCCTATAACAAAACAGGCCGCACCTGCACCGAGTGCCCCGCCAGTTGCACCGAAGGTAACACCCGCGGCAACAGTAGCGCCTAAAGTAGCAGAGCCAAAACAAGAATACAAACCTGAACCTACTCCCCCACCTGCCGCAGTGGCACCCGCTAAAAAGGTTAGTATGCCATCGATAACTAAAATGCTGGGCGATACACCTAAACAACAAGCCGAAAAAGCAGCAGAAAAACAGGAAGAAGGTCAGCCGTTTACGGATGAGGACGTGCAAAAGGTATGGGCTGAATACATAGAACTTAACAAAACAAAAAAGATAAGCCTCTGTAGTGTATTGGGGCAGGTAGTTCCAAAAAAATCGACAGAAAAAGAATCGCTTATTGAAGTGGTAGTGCCCAGTTCGGTTCAGCAGCAATCTATTGAAGAGGACCGCCAGAACCTGCTCGACTTTTTAAGGAGGAATTTAAAGCACCCGCAATTGCAGTTCGTTATAAACATATCGAAAACAGAAACACAGCGCAAGCCATACACACAAGCTGAAAAATTTATGGCTATGAAAGAAAAGAACCCTGTAGTTGAAAAGCTAAAGGATCAGCTTGACCTTGGTATTGATTGATATGTACCTTTTAATTCGTTTAATTTATTCTGTATGAAAAAGAGTTTACGCCATTTATTATTTTGTCTTTTTGCTTTCTACTCCCTGGCTTGTTATGCAGGTGGCGATAAACAATACAAATACGATACTGTTCCCAATGACCCACTGCATGGTCGCATTTATCACCTTGATAATGGACTGACTGTTTTTATTACCGTAAATAAAGCGGAGCCACGTATACAAACCTATATTGCTACTAAAGCAGGCAGCAAGTTCGACCCGAGTGATGCAACAGGCCTTGCCCACTACCTTGAGCATATGCTGTTTAAAGGAACCGATAAATTCGGTACCCAGAATTACCTTAAAGAAAAACCTGAACTCGATAAAATAGAAAATCTCTATGAAGTTTACCGCCACACCACCGACCCCGAGGCCAGAAAGAAGATATACCACCAGATAGACAGCGTTTCGTATGTGGCATCGGGTTATGCCATTGCCAACGAGTACGACAAGCTGATGAGTTCTATCGGTTCACGCGGAACAAATGCTTTTACATCCGTTGAGCAAACCGTTTTTCAGGAAGATATACCTGCCAATGAATTAACTCCTTGGCTCATCATAGAATCTGAGCGTTTCAGGAATCCGGTGATGAGGCTTTTCCATACCGAATTAGAAGCAGTGTATGAAGAAAAGAACCGCAACCTGGATGATGATAACGAGAAGACCGAAGAAGCAATGTTATCGGGGCTTTTTCAAAAACACCCATACGGAACTCAAACTACCATTGGTACCATTCATGATCTGAAAAATCCTTCGTTAAAAAAAATAATGGAGTACTATCATACCTATTATGTTCCCAACAATATGGTAATGGCGCTAAGCGGAGATGTAAACCCTGATGAGGCCATAAAAGAAATTGACAAGTATTTTTCCGAATTAGTTTCAAAGCCTGTTCCAACATTTAACCCTCCTGTCGAGGCTCCTATTACCGCTCCTATTTACAAAACAGTCTATGGCCCTAATGCTGCAACCGTTACCATTGGTTACCGCTTTGCAGGCGCAGGCAGCCACGATGCCGACATGCTCGACCTTATTCAAATGTTGTTAAGCAATGGCCAGGCAGGCCTGTTCGACCTTGACCTTATACAACAGGAAAAAGTACTGAATGCTGCGGTGAATAACAACATAATGAAGGATTACGCAGAGCAGGAATTCCAGGCTTACCCGAAAGAAGGCCAATCGTTGGAAGCTGCTAGAGATGCCGTGTTAACTGAACTAGACAAATTAAAAAAAGGGGACTTCCCTGACTGGCTGATTGAGGCCTCTGTAAACAACTTAAAGTTACAACAGATACAGCAGTTCCGCGATAATAATGTTCGGGCGCTGTCTTTTATTATTTCATTTACTACAGGAGAAAACTGGGGCGATTTTGTGGGCGAAATAAACCGCATGAGCAAATTCACAAAAAAAGATGTAATGGATTTTGTAAGCAACCACTATACCAATAACTACGTGGTGGTTTATAAAAAAGTCGGTATTGATACTACTGTTGAAAAAGTGCAGAAACCAATTATTACTCCGGTACAGACAAACCCAAACGCGTCGTCAATGTTCTTGCACCAAATAGAAAAAGAACAGGTTGCGCCTGTATCTCCTGCTTTTATTGATTACAAAAAAGACATAAACACCTTTACAGTTAAGAACCAATTGCCGGTTTATTATGTAAAAGATAATGAGGATAGCACCTTCAACCTCTATTACATATTCGATATGGGCAGCAAGAACAGTAAATTATTGCAACCTGCCATAAGCTACCTTAAGTATGCAGGCACATCGAAAATGAAAGCAGAACAGGTGCAACAGGAATTTTATAAAATGGCTTGTTCCTATACAACCTTTTGTGATAAGGACAGGCTATACCTTAACCTTACAGGGCTCACCCGCAACTTTACCCCTGCCCTGCAACTCTTCGAAAGCCTTATATCGGATGCACAACCCGATACCCTTGCTTTGCAAAAACTGGTTGACGTTACCCTAAAACAACGTGAGGACAGCAAAACAGATAAGAACACTATTCTGTTTAGCGCCATGTATAGTTATGGTATTTACGGGCACCACTCGCCATTTGCAAATACACTCAGCAACGATGAGCTTATGCATTTGAAGCCAACAGAGCTTACCGATATATTGCACAAAATTTGCAGTTACAATCATCATGTATTGTATTACGGTTCGCAACCCGAAAAAGAATTAGCAAGCACCCTTGAGCGGTTCCATAAAATGCCTGCTAAGTTTGAAGATGCACCTAAGGGTGATCATTTCGAAGAACTTGCTTGCAGCAACCAGGTTTATGTGGTCGACCACGATATGAAGCAAACTGAAATAATAATTCTGGAAAGAGGCAGTGCGCACTATATGCCCGGCATGAATCCGGTAATATCGTTATACAACGAATATTTTGGTGGTTCTATGGCTTCTATAACTTTTCAATCGTTGCGGGAATCAAAGGCACTGGCGTACTCTACCTTTTGCCGATATAATGTCCCTGCCGATAGCACCCAGCATTATTACAACCTTGCCTATATTGGTTCGCAAGCAGATAAGCTTGGCCTTGCAGTGGATGGCATGACGGAGTTATTGAACGATAGCATCCCTGAGTTTCAGCAACTTTGGGCCACATCCAAAGATGCAGTAATGAAAGGCATAGCCTCCACCCGTATTATCCGTGAAGGCATATTATTCAACTACGAAAATGCCCGAAGGCTGGGTATTGATTATGATACAAGAAAATTAGTGTATGATAAGCTCCCAAATCTTACCTTTGGCGAAGTTGAAAACTTCCATAAAGGGAATATTGCGAACCAGCCACACACTATACTTGTAATGGGAAATAAAAAAGACATAGACCTGAAGGCACTCGAGAAATATGGCAAAATAACCTTCCTGACTATGCAGGATATTTTTGGATATTAAAAACAACACAAATTATATAAGCTATGAACGGAGAAAAGATCACACTAACAAACGGAGTACTAAATGTACCTAACAATCCTATTATTCCTTTTATTGAAGGCGATGGCACCGGACCCGATATCTGGCGCGCTTCGGTACGTGTACTTGATGCAGCGGTAAAGAATGCCTACAACGGCAAACGCCAGATTGCATGGATGGAAGTGCTTGCAGGCGAAAAAGCTTTTAACAAAACAGGCAACTGGTTACCCGATGAAACCGTTGAAGCCTTTAAAGAATATATTGTGGGTATCAAGGGCCCTCTTACTACCCCTGTGGGTGGTGGCATTCGTTCGCTGAATGTGGCACTTCGCCAGCTTTTAGACCTGTATGTTTGTTTACGCCCTGTACGTTGGTTCACCGGAGTTCCTTCTCCTGTTAAAAACCCGGGAGGAGTGGACATGGTTATTTTTCGTGAAAACACCGAAGATATTTATGCCGGTATTGAATTTGCTCCGGGCACACCTGAAGCACAAAAGGTGCTTGACTTTATTGCTAAAGAATTTCCTAAAGACTTCGCAAAGATACGTTTCGGAACAGCTGCAAAAAATGCTGCATGGTATAAAGAAGCAGGAGTTGATAGGCCATCGGATGTATTGGTTGGCTTGGGCATTAAGCCTGTTAGCCGTGCCGGAAGCACACGCTTAATATATGCTGCTATAGAATATGCAATTAAGCATGGAAAGAAATCTGTTACTCTTGTTCACAAGGGTAATATTATGAAATATACCGAAGGCGCTTTCCGCGATTGGGGCTATGCTATTGCAGAAGGGCCAATTGGCGCTAAGCTATACACCTGGATGCAATGGGAAAAGACCAAGAAAGAAAAAGGTGAAGAAGCTGCTAATGCAGAACAAAAAGCTGCACTTGCTTCAGGTAAAATCTTAATCAAGGATTCGATAGCTGATATTACCTTACAACAGGTACTTACCCGTCCTGAAGATTTTGATGTAATAGCAACATTGAACCTGAACGGCGACTACTTATCTGACGCACTTGCTGCACAAGTTGGTGGTATTGGCATTGCTCCTGGCGCTAACATCAATTACCTTACAGGCCACGCTATATTTGAAGCCACACACGGTACTGCGCCTAAGTACGCCGACCTGGATAAAGTTAATCCGGGTTCAGTAATACTTTCAGGAGCTATGATGCTGGAACATCTTGGATGGCAGGAAGCTGCTGACCTGGTTTACAGTGGCCTTGAAAGAGCCATTGCCGACAAACGTGTTACTTACGATTTCGAAAGGCAAATGACAGGAGCTACACTTCTTAAGTGTTCTGAATTTGGCAATGAGATCATTAAGAATATGTCTTTGGTGAAGGCGTAAAAAGCCCGACCTAACCCTAATTAAAGAGGGAAAACAATACAAGCCTCAGTGAAAGCTGGGGCTTTTTGTATTTGTCGTGTATCCCATCTGTATACCTTTACTTATCACTATTTCATTACTCCAGATAATCTTATTCTTATATTCCGGCGAACGAAAATCTGAAATATTATAAAACCCTATTTTAAAAACTAACCCAATCAATTTCTCTCTTTCTTTCTCATCAATATTACCTGCCTCTATAAAAGGATCATCTTTATATTTTTTTCCATCTATCGTATCTTTCCTCGACAATGTGAGAAAAATTGCATGCACATCACTGTCGTGTGGCCGTATTATTACGATACTAGGGTTCTGGTTACTACTCCCTTGTGCAATATGCAAATTTTCACTATTTGTAATAAACGCAGATTGCCAATTATAGATCGTTCTATAACTAACTGTATCATTATTAGGATTCTCAATGTTGACTATTACTTTTAAGGAATATACACTGTCATTTTTTGTATAGGTCTTTACCCAACAAAAAGGTCTTGCTCTTAGAATTATCGGCTTATTTACCCTTGAATTATATTCCGAAAAGGAAACAAGTAAAATAACAACAATGAATAATAGTATTAGCGAATAACGTGAATGGGTTTTGAATTTCATTATATAAAGGTATGAAATGCTATTTGTATTTCAAAGTTTCCCTATCGGGGAGGTTGAATGGGCCTCAGCCTTTCTTCACCCTCCTCAAATCAAGTGAATTCCTTGAGTCAATTGGCAAACCTGAAATGTGATTATTAACCAAGCGTATTACCTCATCGTAATATAGGGGGACTACAGTAGCTGATTCCATAACCATTTTATCCATTGTTCTGTATTCAGCAAAACGAATAGTATCATTAGGTTCAGTAACTGCTTTATCGTATAACGAATCAAACTGAGGGTCGGAGTAGTGGAAATAGTTTACGCCTTCGGGAGAGAAGTTTTTAGAATAAAAAAGTGAAAGGAAATTCTCAGCATCCGGGTAATCGCCTACCCACGATTTTTTGAAGAAGTAACATTGTCCGCTTACTACACCTTCAGCCAACACTGCCGGGCGCTCAATATGAATACTAAGTTTAATACCCACATGCTGTAACTGGGCCTGTATAGCTTGTGCTATAGATGCTGTTTCATTTGAAACAAACACCGAAATTTCAGGTAATCCTTTTCCATTGGGGAACCCGGCTTGTGCTAACAGTTCGCTTGCTTTATCCGTATTATAGCTATATCCGGTTACCTTTTCATTTTTATTGCCCGGTAAAAAAGGAGGCACAAAGCCATTATTAGCCGGTATGCCTACTCCAAAACGCAGGTAGCGCACAAGTTCTTCTTTATTTATAGCATAGTTAATAGCCTGGCGTATTGCTTTCAAATTGATAGGTATCTTCTCATCCATGCGCTTAGGGTCTATCATAAAGCCCAGATAATCGGTCTTAAGGAAAGGCATGCGCTGCAAATAGCATTTGCTTTTCAGTTCAGTCCTAAGTTGGCTGTTAGGAGTAAACACCTCCCTTGGGTTCATAGCTGCAAAACCTGAAGCCATATCGAGGTTACCATCCATAAATTCCAGGAATGAAGTTTCGGCATCTTTTATAAATGTTACCACTACCCCATTCAGGTAAGGCAAAGCATTTCCCTGTGCATCTTTCTCAAAATAATGTTCGTTACGGATAAGCACTAACCTATTACCGTGCTCCCATCTCCTCAACCTGAATGGACCTGTCCCTACAGGGTGTTCGCCAAAATCTTGTCCATATTTATCTATTGCTTCTATAGGAACAACGGAGAAATACCGCATGGTAAGTATGCTCATAAATGGAGCAAATGGCTTTTTCATATATATAAGCAATGTAGTATCATTAAGTGCTTTAAAGCCCTGAACAGTGCCTTCAGCAGACCTGTCTACATCAGTCAACAACGTAGTTGCATCAGATATACGGGCATCGAACAACCTGAAGAAGCTATGCACAAAATCAGAAGCCACCACCTTTCTGCCCTTGCCTCCTGTAAAAGCTGAATCGTCCTGAAAGTAGACATCGCTGCGCAAGTGAAACACATAAAGCTTTCCTTCATTCTTTATCTCCCACGAATTGGCAATACCCGGGCGAATAGCTAAAGCCGTATCCATTTGAACAAGGCCATTGTACAGTTGGTCATCCACCCATATATTTTCGAAACTACGTGCCGATGCAGGGTCAAGTGATGTAACATCTCCCAGTTCATTATACCTGAAAATGTTCTCGTTTTCCTCATGGTTATTATGAGTACAGGAAACAAGGAATACCAATGAAACCAAAGCAATACAGGCAGATAACTTTCTAAACATGCGGCAAATGAATTAATTACCCGACTAAAGTAGTAAAAAATACAGGGAGCAATTCTGCATAATCTGGCTACTTATTACCAATCAAATGTTACTTTTGTTATATGGATAAGGCCCCGACATTTGCCATACATACATTGGGTTGCAAGCTCAACTATTCCGAATCTTCTACCATAGCCAAAAAATTGGCTGAAGAAGGTTTTGAAAAAATTGCATTCAAAGAAAAGGCCGATGTATATATAATCAATACCTGCTCTGTTACAAACGAGGCAGATAAGGAGTGCAGGTTTATAGTACGCTCGGTTTTAAATAATGCCCCTGGGGCATTTATTGCCATTATTGGCTGCTATGCCCAGTTAAAGCCCGAAGAAATATCAAAGATTGAAGGCGTTGATTTGGTATTAGGTGCCTCAGAAAAATTCAATATAGCAACCTACCTAAAAGACCTTGATAAGAAAGCACAAACAGAAGTACATTCTTGTGAAATAGAACAGCCACTTACTTTCCATTCAGCCTTTTCCTCAGGTGACAGGACAAGGAGTTTCTTGAAATTACAGGACGGTTGCGATTATAATTGCTCATATTGCACCATACCACTTGCCCGTGGCAAAAGCCGTAGCGATACCATTGAAAATGCGGTTAAGAACGTTTACGAAATTGCAAACCGTGGAGTTAAAGAAATAGTGCTGACAGGTGTAAACCTGGGTGATTTTGGCATAAGCGACCCTAATTCGAGTGAACATATAAAATCTTTTTATGAATTGGTAAAGGCATTAGATAATACCGATGCAGATGTGCGTTTCCGTATTTCATCAATAGAGCCAAACCTGCTTAAGAATGAAATTATTGAATACGTTGCCCAATCGAAAAAGTTTGTGCCACACTTTCACATTCCCCTGCAATCGGGCAGTGATGAGATATTAAAGAAAATGCGCCGCCGTTATTTACGCGACCTGTATGTTGACAGGGTAGCACAAATCAAATCTCTGATGCCGCATTGCTGCATTGGGGTTGATGTTATAGTGGGCTTCCCCGGAGAAACAGATGAACATTTTAATGAGACCTATAAATTCCTGAGCGAACTTGATATTTCATACTTGCATGTATTTACATATTCAGAACGTAACAATACGCTTGCAGCAGAAAGTAAGGATGTAGTGCCTATGGACGTCCGCCGTAAAAGGAACCGCATGCTGCATATACTTTCAGAAAAGAAACTGCGACACTTTTACCAGCAGAATTCAGGCACCGAGCAAACCGTTTTATTTGAGGCAGTTAGTAAAGATGGCTTTCTGTATGGCTATACCGGCAATTATGTAAAGGTAAAACAGGCATTCAGCCCTGAGCTTATGCATAGCAGCGCGCGCGTGCGACTTACAACTATTAACGATGATGGAACAGTTGCTGCCGAAATAATTTCATCGGAACAATTTCACCTGCAAGAAAATCTATTAGCAACTACCTGATCTATGTACCCATCATTATATTACTTATTTGATGACCTGTTTGGAATAAAAATAGGTTTCCTTAAAGCATTCCAGATGTTTGGCTGCATGGTCGCTATTTCATTCCTTGCTGCAAGCTATGTTTTATCCTTAGAACTGAGAAGAAAGGAAAAAGAAGGCTTGATGCATAGTTTTATTGAAAAGGTAATGATAGGCCAGAAAGCAACCGTAATGGAACTTTTAGAGGCATTTATAATTGCTTTTATAGTCGGCTTTAAAGGGGTTTTAATTGCATTGAATTTCAACGATTTTTTAACCGATACTCAAGGATATTTATTATCGACCAGAGGCAATTTATTGGGTGGCCTTGTATTAGGTGGCATTTATGCATACCTCCGTTATCGCGAAAAAGCAAAACAAAGTTTGCCTGAACCTAAAATAGTGGAACGAGAACTACATCCATACGAAATGGTTGGCAACATTACACTTATTGCAGCCGGTGGTGGCTTACTAGGGGCCAAACTTTTTGACGGATTAGAGAATTACAAAGATTTCTTCCAGCACCCGGCCGAATATTTATTCTCGTTCAGCGGCCTTACTATGTACGGCGGTTTAATTGTCGGTGCGCTTGCTGTACTTTACTATGCACGTAAAAAAGGGTTATCGCTTACGCATTTAGTAGATGCCGCTGCACCTGCTATAATGATTGCTTATTCCATTGGAAGAATTGGATGCCAATTAGCAGGAGACGGAGACTGGGGTATTGCAAACACTGCACCCAAACCGGGCTGGCTGAGCTTTTTACCTAACTGGATGTGGTCTTTTGATTTCCCACATAACGTAACGAATGCCGGACACCAAATTCCCGGTTGTGTAGATGTACATTGCACAGTGCTCGATGTGCCTGTGTTTCCTACTCCATTTTACGAAACAATGATGTGCGCCATTTTGTTTTTCATTTTATGGGGCATCAGAAAAAAGATAAAAACTCCCGGAGTATTGTTCTGCATTTATTTGATGATGAATGGTGTAGAACGTTTTTTAATAGAGCTTATCCGCGTTAATATTAAATACAACATATTTGGTTTCGAAATTACTCAGGCACAGCTAATTGCCCCTCTATTGTTCCTGTTGGGCTTATCGGGTATTTACTATTTCCGCAAAAAGGCAAAGGCCAATGAGCAAATTGCATCTTGATAGTATCTGCAATCAGGTAATTGAGCTTACTAACGAAGTTGGGCATTTTATTTTAACCGAACAGACTAAGTTTTCGAATACCGATATTCAGAAGAAAGGGTTTAATGACCTTGTTACCTACGTAGATAAAAATTCAGAGAAAGCATTAATTGAAGGGCTGGCTAAAATATTACCCGGCAGCGGAATATTGGCCGAGGAAAGTGGCGAAACAGAAAAGAAAGAATACACCTGGATAATTGACCCACTCGACGGCACTACCAACTTCATACACAAATTGCCTTGCTTTGCTATAAGTATTGCCCTGGTGAAAAACAATGAACCTATACTAGGTATAGTAAATGAACTTAACCTGAAAGAATGCTTTAGCGCTATTAAGGGTGAAGGCGCCAACGTCAATGGGAAAAGTATAAAGGTATCGGAACAAAGTAAACTCGAAAACTCCCTTATTGCAACTGGCTTCCCATACAATGATTTTAAGCTTCAGGACAATTATATGGACCTGTTCAAATACCTGATGACCTGTACACAGGGTATGCGTCGTATTGGCTCTGCTTCGGTTGACCTGTGCTATGTTGCTTGTGGCCGCTTCGAGGCTTTTTATGAATATGGCCTTAAGCCATGGGATGTAGCAGCAGGAGCATTAATAGTTAAGGAAGCAGGGGGTAAATTGGCTGAATTTAATAGCGGTGCTGATTATATTTTCGGGAAGACGATTATAGCTACCAATGGGCTTATACATAAGGATTTTGTCCTGGCTGTGGACAGGTATTTCGGCAAATAATTGCCGTTGCAGAATCATTTTATTTATTACATTTGCCCAACAGAAAAACAAAACTATCTTGTTATGAAGAAGAGCCATTTAATAGCATTCGTAATATTTGCAATAACATACTTTGTTCCATTTCGTTTTGCAGTAATTGATGTTGATGCTGACCACCATGCAGCAAGCGCATTAGGTATACTATTCAGTGGTATTGGTATCCTGGCAGGTATCTACTACCTTATAAAGGATGACAAGGAGAAAGAAGGCCATGGTGAAGGCTCTTCACATCACTAATATCTTCTCTTTTAGAAATTATTTATTAACCCAAAATTTATTTTCCCCTGTTTAAAGCTTACTGGGGTACTAAAGTCTTTGCCCAAGGCATAGGATATTGAAAATATGCCTGCCTTTGTCTGAAAATCCATTCCGGCACCAAAACCATAAGGGGTGTCATTAAAGTACGATATAGAGGATGTCAAGGTCTCTCTGCACCAGCCCTGATCATAAAACAAAAACAAAAAGGAATTCTGCTCCAGCAGGTAATGGTATTCTACCGTGCCTACTCCATATGTAGAAACGTACTTAGATTGTTCATCAAAGCCCCGTAGAATACTAAATCCACCTATCCTGTAAAGGTCATTCAGCAGCAGTGAAGGCGCATTTATATAACCACCATTTACTGCAAATTCGAAAGTACTTCGCGATAAAAATGGTACAAAGCAGGCAGCTTTTATATTGGCCCTGTACTCGTCCGAATTAAGCTGTAGTCCTTCATATAATGCCGGATTGAGCTTCGGGTTCTGGCGAATTTGTTTTGTACCTGCAGCCACGTTTACTAATAACTCATAGCCTTTTGTAGGATTATAAATATAATCGAGCGCAGTTGCTTTATATTCAATACCAAATAACTGAGTGGTAGCATCGGCATAGGGCGGCAGGCCGGAAGTTTGATTTTCGAGCTGCGAGATGGCAATAAGGCTTGATGTAATATTTTCATAAAATACTTTCCAATAATTGCCACCAGCCATTAAATACTTTAAGCCGATTTTCTCATCGATCTGTAAATAAGTAGTATCCTGTTTAAAGAGCTTAAAGTCTTCATCAAATCCCAAGGGGGTTTTAAAAATATAAGGGTAGCTAAAATTAGCTGTTAGGTTTTCTGTCTGGGCCTGAATATGCTGCCAATGAAAGCCCAGGTCTTCGGCATGATGAAAGGTATTTTGCAAATCAAGGCTAACATCACCCGTAATATTTATTTGCCCTGTACTGCCAGGCAAAATTCCTACTATACCATTAAACTGGTTAGCCGATTTTTTATTGAGGTACAAAAATATTTTAACCTTATTTTCCACAAAAATTACCTGCATGGGTTTAGTCTCGTATAAAATGGGCAGTGATTTAAGCCTGGTGCTAATTGCCTTTATTTTCGACTCATCGTAAAAATCACCTGGCTTTATACCTAAGTACCCATATAGATATTGAGGTGAAACTTTAAGGTCTCCTTTTACTATTACGCTATCAATTTTCTCAAGTCGTTTTTTTTCTAAAAACAGTGCCGCTGAAATCTGATTATCATTTAATTTCACACTATCCAGTTTAACCTGAGCGAAAGGGTAACCATGATTTTCATAAAAACCAAGTAACCTATCCATCAGTCTTAATGCATCTTTATAATAAAATGGCCTCTTTTGATATAATCTTTCACTATACCCCAACTGGCTTAGCACTCCTTCGTCAACATTACCTTTGGTTAAACTGGCCCATTCGTATTTTTTACCGTGATTGATAAAGGCAGTTAACTTAACCGTATCTTGTACAATACTATCTAATGATGCAGCAAGATAGGCTTCATCATAGAGAGCAAATAAAACCCTTTGTAATTCAGTTTCGCGCTGATTAGGCTGGTCAAATTTTTTTTGATAATCAGGTACTTTAAAATCTTTATCAGTTACTGAGTCTTTATTCAGTACAATAAGGGCCAACTTCTTCTGAGCCTGTACCTTAATGGTGCAAACAACAATAAAAGCTGCTATAATAAACCTGATCTTCACGAAAGAGTTAAGTATATAATAACGCGGAAATGCTCATTTTATTGACTGTTTCTTATTAATTTCAAATATACTAGAAAGGGAAGCCAATACCAATGTTCACAACAATCTTATCAAATGCAGCAGTAGTGTGGATTTGCCTGAAAGTCCATGAGTCTGGCTTTGATGGATCAACCAAAGGCAAGCCAAAATCGAGCCGGAATACAAAATACGTAAAATCGAACCTGAAGCCCATCCCCGTTCCAACTGCAAACTCATTATAAAATGAGTATTTGCCACTTGCTTGAAACTCACCATGTGGCACGCTGGGGTTACTATTCAACAACCATATGTTACCTTCATCAAAAAAGAAACCAAGACCAAAGAATTTGATAACATTAAGCCTGTACTCCTGGCTAAGTTCAATTTTTACATCACCAACCTGTGCAAAACTAAATGATTGTCCACTGGCTCCCGGGCCAAGCGTTCTGGCAGTCCAGGCACGTATATCGTTCGAGCCTCCCGCCCAGTAACTCTTATCGAATGGAAGTTCATGTCCTGCATCATTTAACACCGGTATGCCAGCACCAACAAGTACCCGAAAAGCTAATTTATCATCCTTAGAAAGCACTATAGAAGGCCTCCAGTCAATATCGCCCTTAACATAATGCGAATAAGGATGCGAAAGAATATTATCAGTCTGCGATGTGAAATGATCTATTGCATGAAGAAAAACCAATCCGGAACATTCAGCGCTTATTTTTACATAATTGAAATTCTTAAGCTTTGCCAGGGCTTGGTTATTAAATATCCAGGTAACGCGAGCATCAGTGATTACGTGCGTTGTAAAGCTGTTTAGCAAAAAAAAATTATTTGTTTTTATAATATCATCAATAAACAATTGAGAATTAATTGCATCAACATAGTTCACTTCGAATAAAGTAATATTCATGTGGTCGTGCTTCCAGCAATTCCAGTCATACCCATACGATCCGGTAATAATATAGCGCTGGTAGCTTGGCTGGTCCTGATAGTCGCCGGTAATCCTGAATGCGGTAAGCGGATTAGCCACTGCAGGATTGATAGGGATTGAGCCAAACACATTTAAAGGCCTGGGTACAGAAAGACTTATATCGGGACCAAGGTCAAACGTATTTAACGTTAATCCTTTAGAGACATTAGAACTACTATTATCTTCTATAAGAGTTTGTGCTTCCCATGCCATCCTGAATTTCACTTGCAATACTTCTGCACCTTTAAGTAAATTATTATCCTGATATAATACATCACCTTGTACTCCCCAATCTCCACCCGTTTCATTGAGCACCGACTCAAGTGCCAGCGATAGCTTCGTATTCGGCATAAGCTGAATGTAACAATCAAGTCTGTTAGAATCTTGTGAAACCACCCAACGGATATTGACATAACGAAAAGCTTTTAACTGCGAAAGGCCTGTGTAGGTATTTTCCACATTCAATGCTTCGAACATTTCGCCGGGCTTTATGTATATCTTACTTAGTATGGAGCGTGGATGATAAACCGGCAAGGTATGCGGGTATGTAATTATATATCCATTTGTAAACGTAGTATCAGTTGCTGTATAGTATGACTCAGCAGGATTATAACCCATTTGTATAATTACATTGCGTATAAAATATTTATGGTGCAAAGTTTCTATAACAGAGTCTGTTTTAACAGGGTCTACATAAGCAAACTTTTTAATACCAATTACCAGTTCAACTTTTTTAGTTGATGCATTGGTATCATAATCATAATAGATATATTCTTTAGAAAACGCATAATAGCCATCATTTTTTAAAACGCCTGTAAGCCTGTCTCTTTCATTTTTCAGAATATCTTCGTCATAATCATTGCCAATATTTATAAGCGAATTAACCGAATCTTTGTAAACGATTCCCGCTAATGTACTGTCGTCAATCTGATACGTAACTTTATCGATGATATATGGCTTTCCCGTACGAAGAATATAAAAAGCTTCAGCATACTTACCATTTATGGCAACAGAATCAGTAACCTTAGCATCAAAATACCCTTTAGTATGCAGGTAACGCTTTATCTGATCAACCGAGCCAGCCATATATACAGAATCGAAAGCTACAGGTGATTCACCTACGGACCTTACCCACTCACCGCTAAAGGCCTTTGGTTCCTTCGACTTATATGATTTTGGAGATTTCCCTTGTTGAATTCTGATCTTATTCTCTTCTGCAATTTTGCTATTCTTTGCATCAATCTTTTTATCCTTTAAAACCCTTTTCTCATTCATCTTTTCTGGGTCGACAAGATTATATACCAGCAAGTGAAGCGGAATAAGGCCAAGAATTTTTGTATTTGGTTTTTGTTTTATATATGCACTAAGCTGGGCTACTGTAAGTTCTGGTGGTAATTCAAGTTTTGCAATTTCTCCTCCCGGAATAGCAGTTATTTTATTATTTATCAAATTACTCTTCTGAGGCTTTTCTTGTTGCAGTGGCCTGTATATAATATTGTTTTTAGTAAGCAGGTGCTGGCCGCTTTCTAATCTTTTTGCAGGATTACAGGCTGTAAATAGGAATGCACTTACAATACATACCAATACCAGTAAATACTTACCTCTTGTCCAGTTACTATTATAAGCTTTTATAACCATAAAATACAAAGCTACTTGACTTTTGCGTCCATGGCGTTCCTCAGGTTAGAAAATGATAACAATTCAACCCTTACTGAACCAATTATAATTGGCGCCTCTATATAAACCGGCAAGCGATTTTTATCATCGGTTACCCATACAGTCATTTCTTCACCCGGCTTAAAAATAGTGCCACTTATAAGGCTTACATTGAACTTTATACATCTGAAATTGCCAAACTGGGTAGTTTCAACTTCCTTACCCATGTATTTAATGTGTATATGATATATCTTATTATCGAGATACAGCGTAAGAGGCAACGTATCATTTATTTTAAGGCCCGAAATGTTCAAGCACCGAGTATAGTAAATACCCGAAAGCGGATCGAAGGTGCACGCAGGAATAGTAACAGAATCTCGCTTATAGGCTCTATCCTTATCGCCTGAATAGCAGAATACTTTATGGTGAAGGTTATCAAAAAGGTTATCGTTTTTTACATGATTAGACCCCTCGTTGCTGTATCTGGCAAATCTTAGGGGTGTAAAACCGAATGTATCTACATAAGCCTGAAAAGTATCGCGAACCTGGTAAAACCAATCGTATTTTGCATATGAATGGCCTAACCCCTCAAAGTAATAAGAAGGGATGTCATGGTATTTGCAATTAGCAACACTAAATGTAACCTCGCCCGATTCAATCCATACAAAATGCCAGTGATAATATATTTTATAGGTAGCCTGTTCACCAGACTTAAAAACAATATTCGGGACATTGCATGTTTGTCCATTACTACCAGAAAAAAAACAAATTAAAATGAATGATACAATTATTTTTTTTATATCCATATTCCAAAGCTATGTTTTAAATATGATGGCCAAATGATGGACATAAAATTCGATTTTTATTTGTAGAAAAATATCGCCAGATGCTTATACTGGCAAGATATTTAACTAACAACTGAAGCATCGTATTATTGCCTTTTAATAGCTTCATTCGTGAAATTATCTGCTGCTTTCAACATATTAAGATAATGTTCAGCCCTTACTGAATCCTTTTTGTGCATGTAATAATTAGCAAGCCATTGACACAGTATTTGGTTTTTACTAAAGTATGTTAGGGCTGTATCAAAATAGGTTATAGCTTTTCCGGTATCTCCATTCTCCATATAAATTTTCCCTATATTAATATATACTCCATCCGAGCCATGCCCTTTTTTTATGGCATTTTCGTTAAGTTTTAATGCCTCGGCATACTTACCTTCTGATGTATAGAGTTTTGTTAAGTATGTATACCCCATATCATACGCCGGATTTACATCTAACGTTTTCAAAAAGTATTCTTCTGCCATTGGGTAATTCTTCAATTCACGGTACGATGAAGCGGCATTGAAAAGAGCTTCAGTATAATTGCTATCGCAGGCAATGGCTTTATTAAAGTAATCGAGGGCCGCACCGGGGTTTTTATAATAGATATATTCTATCATACCCACATTATTTAACGAGGTGGCGTAGTTCGGATAAATATCAATGGAGGCCAGGAAAGCTTTTTCTGCTTTACGGTATAAATCACCTTTCTCATCAGGACTAAGGTTTTTGTTATTTTTTATTTCATCTACATAAGCAGCAGCCAACAAGGACTGGAGTTTAGCCGAATGCGGAGCTTCCTTAGCATCATGCTCATATACCGATAAGTGTGTTTTCCAATCGGGGTTTCGTTCAATTACCCTGAATGAGTAAACTACAAAGATTACAAATGAAGCTATAAAAATATTCTTGTACTTACTCCACGACAATTCGCCTTTTAGTGGAACCTTAAAAAGCTTGTAAAGAAGCAATGAGGCCATTAAAGCAAACCCTATGGAAGGTATAAACATAAATCTTTCAGCAACCAGGCCCGGGCCAACCTTAAATACATTTACAAAGGCAGCTAAAGGCACAACAAATAACAGAAAGGAAAACAACCATATATTCATTTTTTTATCGTTCTTAAAAAACACAATTGCCATTTTATAAAGAACCCAAACAATAATTCCTGCCACCACTAAGCCAGCCAACACATCCGCATCTGTCCACTTCGGAAAAGGGTTAAACTCATTATAACCATAGTAAGAAACCAGATCTTTGGGAAAAATGAGTTTATGCATATAAAACCACAGCGAAGCAAAGCCCAATTGAAAGTGCTGATACCAATGGGTACCTAAAAGCGGGTTTTCAAAAAACAAGAATGTACGATGATAGTTTGATGAAGGTAAAATAGTATGAACTATCTTTCTTTCTGCAAATACAGCAATTGAAATACAAACATAGAATATACCTATTGGCTTTAAAGGCTTTGCAATAAAAAAGTAAAGCACCAATATTGCAATCACATTATATAAAACGGCATCGGGCTTGGCCAAATAACCAAGATTAAAAAAAATGCATGCCGCTATGATCAATACAACCTGCATAATACGCTTACTGCCGGGTTCAAAACATTTAACAAGGGCATAAACACCTAAAAGGCCAAACAAAAAACTCAGCATGGTATCACGGTTCTTAAGGCTATCCACTACCTCGGTATGTAACGGATGAGCCAAAAAGATACCCGTTACAAGTAATAAAAAGTAATCGCTTGCATGGGCATACAAAATTTTACGGAAGAAGTAAAAAAAGGAGATAATAAGTAAGGCATAAATACAGATGTTAATTGCATGGCCTGCATGGGGTGAAACACCAAAAAACTTATATTCTACGGCAAAAGTGGTCTTTACAACCGGTCTGTAGCCATAGGTCCCTTTTTGGTCCCATGCATAGCGGCTTTTAAAAAGAGCAGGTATTCCCTCAATACCTTTTTGAACAGTAGTATCGCCATGTAGCACAAATTCATCATCCAATGAGTAGCCATTGGGAATACTATTGCCATATAATGCAAAACAAAGGGCTATTACTGTACCAATAAACACAAAATGAAAGCTTCTTCCTTTAAAATGGAAAGGGGTTGAGGGAGTTTCTTCAATTAAAGAAGATTTTGGCTTGGGAACAGCCTTTTTATTAGCCATACTTACTATTGCGATAACCTAGCAGGTTTTTTCAAAATTAGCCTTTATTTCTAAATTGCAATCACACCAAAAAGATTACTTTTGAACTCCCTTTAACATACAAAAGTTTATGACAAAAGAAGTTTATATAGTATCAGCGGTAAGAACTCCTATTGGTAGTTTTGCCGGTACCCTATCAGAAATGCCTGCAACCCATTTAGGAGCTATTGCTATAAAAGCAGCAATGGATAGAATAAACCTTAATCCTACTGAGGTTAACGAAGTTTTTATGGGTAATGTATTACAAGCTGGCGAAGGCCAGGCCCCTGTAACACAAGCTGCTTTAAAAGCAGGTATACCAAATACAGTACCAGGTACAACCGTAAACAAAGTATGTGCTTCGGGTATGAAATCGATTATGTGGGCGGCGCAAAGCATAATGCTGGGCGATGCTGATGTAGTTGTAGCCGGTGGTATGGAAAACATGTCAATGGTTCCTTATTATCTTGATAAAGCTCGTAAAGGTTATCGTTTGGGCAATGGCACATTAATTGATGGTATGGTGTTCGATGGTCTTACCGACCCATTTAACCATATGCACATGGGCAACGCCGGCGAATTATGCGCAAGAGATTGCAAAATAAGCCGTCAGGAACAAGATGCTTATGCTATTGAATCATACAAGCGTTCTGCTGAAGCATGGAAAAATGGACATTTTAAAAATGAAGTAATACCCGTTGAGGTGCCTCAACGTAAGGGTAACCCTATAGTATTTGCAGAGGATGAGGAGTATAAAAACGTAAACTTCGATAAGATACCTTCTCTTCCGGCCGTATTCCAGAAAGATGGGACAGTAACTGCCGCAAATGCATCTACACTAAATGATGGCGCTTCGGCATTGGTAATAATGAGTAAGGAAAAGATGGAAAAGCTTGGCTTAAAGCCGTTGGCAAGAATTGTAAGTTTTGCTGACGCATCTCTAGCTCCTGAATGGTTTACACTTGCCCCTTCAAAAGCTTTGCCAAAGGCACTTGCCAAGGCAAATTTGAAAATAAGCGATATTGATTTTTTCGAAATAAATGAAGCATTTTCTGTTGTAGCTATTGCCAACAACAAAGAAATGAAGATCGACCCTAAAAAGGTAAATGTTCATGGTGGAGCAGTTGCACTGGGCCATCCATTGGGCTCTTCAGGTTCACGCATAGTTGTTACACTTATAAATGTACTTAAGCAACATGGTGGCAAATACGGTGCAGCCGGAATATGCAACGGTGGCGGTGGTGCAAGCGCTATTGTAATTGAAAATATGTAATTATTCAATCCATGAATTCTTTCGGTTATTGCAACTTGAGTATAGTACCTTGCCGGAAGGATACATCGGACAGAAGCGAGATGGTAACACAGCTTTTGTTCGGAGAATATTTTGAAGTGCTTGACGAATCTAAGACTTGGTTGCATGTTCGTTCGGGTATTGATGGCTACGAAGGCTGGATAGACAGAAAGCAACAGCTACCCGTTTCAAAAGAAACCTACCAAAGCATTAAAAAACATACACCAACCTATGTGGCCGATATTTTAGGTGTACTTACCGATGAAACCGATAGCGTATCTTTCCCTGTAACCATAGGAAGTTTGCTGCATTTTACCAAAGGCAAGGAAATTCATATTGAAAAGAGAAAATACGTTTACCAGGGAAACGTTATGGCGCCTGCTGGCAAAGTAAAACGTAGTAAACTGGTAGAAGATGCTTTTACCTTTCTTAACTCTCCTTACCTATGGGGTGGACGCACACCGCTGGGTATTGATTGTTCCGGTTTCACACAAATGGTTTACCGTTTAAATGGCATAAGTCTTAAAAGAGATGCATCACAACAGGTGGAACAAGGAACGGTTTTGAATTTTCCAGAAGAAGCAGAAGCAGGAGACCTTGCATTCTTTGATAATGAAGAAGGAGCTATTACCCATGTAGGAATAGTGCTGGAAAAAGGCCAGATAATTCACGCCTCGGGCAAAGTGCATGTTGATAAGTTTGACCATTTAGGCATATACAGCGAAACACAGAAGCGTTACACCCATACCCTAAGGGTGTTAAAAAAGATGTTCTGATAGCTTACGGGGCATCTACTATTTTTCGTAAAATTGTTTTGTCCTATTTAACCTGTTTCTATGCACTTAGATGTTACCATAAGTTTTAAAGACGTTTCGATTTTTCAGGATAATGCACTGATATTAAGCCGCGTTAACCTGGAAGTAAAAAAGGGAGAGTTCCTTTACCTGATGGGCAAAACAGGCAGCGGCAAAAGCAGCTTGCTTGAAACCCTTTATGGCGAACTACCACTTACTGAAGGCGAAGGACGCATTGCAGAATTTGACCTTAAAACACTTAAAAAGAAACAAATACCACTATTACGAAGAAAGCTCGGCATTATTTTCCAGGATTTTCAATTATTGATGGACCGTACAGTTAAAGAAAACTTGTTATTTGTATTGCGCGCCACAGGCTGGGATGACTCCACTAAAATGCTCGATAGGGTGAACGATGTGCTTGATAAAGTGGCCCTGCAAACCAAAGGATTTAAAATGCCTCATGAGCTCTCGGGTGGAGAACAGCAGCGTGTTGCCATTGCCCGTGCATTGCTTAACGACCCCGAAATTATACTTGCCGACGAACCAACAGGTAACCTAGACCCTGATACCTCAGAAGATATTATGAAACTATTAATAGACATTAGTAAAACAGGGCGTTCTATTATTTTAGCAACACATAATTTATTGCTTACACAACGTTTTCCTGCCCGCACATTGCGTTGCGAAAAGGGTGAAGTAATTGAAGAAAACCATCAATCAAAAACAACTACTACCATTTAATATACGGCTATGAGTGAAGGAAAAGTAGAAACATCGGTAAAAAATGGAGTGGCTACGGTGCAGTTTATGCACCCGCAAAGCAATTCATTGCCGGGCGTATTATTAATGAATTTAGCTGCAGAAATTGAGAAGGCCGGGAACAATAAAGAAGCACATGTAATTGTGCTGAAGAGTGAAGGCGAGAAAACATTTTGCGCAGGAGCATCTTTTGATGAGTTAATGTCTATTGCTGATCTGGCAACCGGAAAAAAATTCTTTTCGGGCTTTGCATCAGTTATAAATGCAATGCGTAAGACGCCCAAATTTGTCATTGCCCGTGTGCAGGGTAAAGCTGTAGGTGGTGGAGTTGGACTTGCATCGGCTGCCGATTATACATTGGCTACCGAAGCTGCATCTGTAAAACTGAGCGAGTTAAATGTAGGCATAGGCCCATTTGTTGTTGGCCCTGCTGTAGAAAGAAAGATAGGTACTTCAGCTTTTTCTTCTATGTCGATAAATGCTGCGGAATGGATGAGCGCTGAATGGGCAAGGGAGAAAGGATTGTATGTGAACGTATACCCAACCATTGTAGAATTAGATAAAGCAGTAGATGAAATTGCAATAAGACTGGCACAAAGTAATCCTGAAGCAATGGCTCTGCTTAAGCAAGTATTCTGGAAGGGCACAGAAGATTGGGATAAGCTTTTAATTGAGCGTGCAGAAATGAGCGGTAAACTTGTTCTATCAGAATTTACAAGGAACTTTATTTCGAAATTTAAACAAGGTGTAAGATAATGCCATACAAAGAGAAGGAAACCATGAAATTGTTTTACTCCATTGGCGAGGTGGGTGAAATGTTTGATGTTAACCCTTCGCTTATCCGTTTCTGGGAGAAAGAATTTTCTGCATTACTTCATTTTTCTAAGGACACACGCGGCAACCGCCAGTTTACCGAACAAGATATTTCAAAGCTCCGCATATTGCACGACCTTATAAAGGTGCAGGGCTTTACCTTAGATGGAGCCAAAAAGCACTTGAAGGAAAAAGAAAACCGCAAAGAAGCAAACGATAAGGATTCTCTATACAAATCACTTGAGAAGATAAAGGCTGAATTAATTGCGTTGAAGAAGAAGGTTTCTTCTTAGAAGTTATCTTTCCCTTTCAAGTTTCTTATATTTGTTAGACATTCTATATAATGAAACCATTCCTATTATTATATCTCTGCTTACTATTTTCAATAGGACTATATACCCAAGAAAACATAACATCTCAAACTTTCGATAAATACCTTTATGCAGGTAAAATAGATACTGCGTTATTGAGGGACATTAAGTCTGATACGAATTTTAGTTATAAATATTACAGCTTGAAAAGGAAGGATTCAGCCTTTTTATGTTCAATTTACACTTTCACTTTAAAAAATATACCGCCCAAAGAAAACGCAGATACCATAGCAATTACTTATATGAGGATGTATTTTGAAAAACAGCCAATGCCTTCCTTCAATTTTACTTTTACAGCCAATAAAACAAAAAGTGCGAAACAAGAATTTCAATATTTTGATAATAAAATCAGCAAGGTTGCTACAAAACGATGGTATGATAATAAAGAAAATAAAAACGAGATTCACTACCTACTCCCTCGTTCAAGATTTCCACAGCCCTGTTCCATCATCTTAACAATAACACAACAAAAAGACAACGGAATTGACCCAAGTTGGCTAGTAAGTATACAATTTCTTGACTAACAACGCTATTAAGACCTAAACTTTAATAAGTTTTGGGGTCTGTTACTAATTATTTTGTTTTTTATTACATATAATAAACTTATAGTTTATATTTGTAACAGTTCTTTGAAATAATGAATTGCCAATAGACTACCCGCGAAATAGCTTGATGAAAATCGGGTAATATCAATTGCATATAAATATAAGTATAACAATTTGCAAACCAAACCATTGCAAAAATGGGCAAATTACATTAGCATGAGAACCAATGGTTTGCAAAAAGGGCAAAAAGAGTGAAAATGTAAAATACTGATAACCACCAAAATGCAAAATACCACCCCCTCAAAAAGTGCAAAAAGGGGAAAGAAAATGCAAAAAGGGGAAAAATAAATGGAAGACACTTCGATTTATCTGACGATAGACAGCAAGCTCAGTGTGACAAAAAATTCGTGGCTAATTAAGGTTATTGTTTTCCTTATCCCTTACGACTTATTCCTTACTCCTTAGTAGTATCTACCCGGCACCAAATAATTCTTCACATAATCATTTATACCCTGTTCAAGGGTATGGAAAGGCTGATCGTAGCCAATAGAGCGAATCTTATTCATATTGGCTTCAGTAAAGTATTGGTATTTATCACGAATATCAATAGGGGTATCAATAAAGTTCACTTTAGGTTCTTTATTGAGTGCATAAAAAATATTATTTACCAGATCAAGGAAAGTGCGTGCCTTGCCCGAACCCAGGTTATATATGCCTAAATCGCGCCTGTGATGCAATAGGAAATAACATATATCAACCACATCTTTTACATATACAAAATCGCGCATTTGCTCTCCATCTTTATAATCTGGCCTATGTGAGCGAAATAGCTTCACTTCTCCCTCATTTTTTATTTGATTGTATGCATGGAATATTACAGATGCCATTCTAGCTTTATGGTACTCATTAGGGCCATATACATTAAAGAACTTCAACCCCGCCCAAAAGTAAGGTGAGTTCTTTTCCTTTAATGCCCATTTATCAAAATCGTTCTTCGATGCCCCGTAAGGATTAAGCGGGTGCAGTTTCTCAACTACTTCGTGGCTGTCATCATAACCATGTTCACCACCACCATAAGTTGCTGCCGATGATGCATAAACCAATGGTAATCCATATTCTGTACACAATTGCCAAACTGTTTTGGTGTAATTCAAATTGAGCTTATCGAAAATAAGTGTACTCATTTCCGTAGTGTCCGTGCGGGCGCCAATATGAAATACAAACTGAACAAAACGGTGGTTTTGTTTCAGCCAGTTTGCAAAATCGTCACGGTGCACTTGCTGAACAAACTTCTTGCCTTCAAGATTATGTGCCTTACTCTTATTAGAAAAATCATCGACTACTACTATATCGAAAAAACGCTCATCGTTGAGCTTACGAACCAAGCAACTTCCAATAAATCCTGCTGCACCGGTAACAACTATCATTGCACAGTAGTTTTAGCAATCTTTTTATCAATAGCCTTTTGGAGGCATGAAGGGCAAAGACATCCTGCTTCAGGGTTCATAGGCATAATTTGCGGAAGTTCGCCACACCAGCAGTTTGCTGAAGAACAGGCAAATGCAGTACCACATTCAGGGCATTCTTTCCCCGTATATACTTGTTTACACTTACCACGGAATTCTTCTTGAGGCGGAAAAATATTGGGATGGAACATATAGCCCAATAGTTCAATACCATCAACCAAATGAGTACTCGGGCAAGTAAAAAGGTCGGCATCGGCAAGGAAAACCGCATTATTCTTAACAGCGGCCAATTCATTCCAGCCTTCCTGCTTTTGCAATTTATCAATTTCTTTTGCTGCTCTTTCAATATTAAATCCGCAAGGAGCAATAACAAGCACTTCAGGATTATATCGTGCAATCTTTTCCCAAGGATTAATAATAGAATATCCACCAGGATTCGAGAGCATATCAACTCCACCTGCTTGTGCAATTTGGTAAGGTATCCAGTGCCCGCAATTATAAATTGGTTCTATCCACTCCATTACCATTACCCGCTTTAAGGGGGCACGGTTTTTACGCAGAGTATCCGTAATGCTGTCTGTTCGTTTTTTTAATTGGGCCAGCAAATTATAAGCAGCTTCTTCCCTACCAAGCGCTTTTGCAATAGTAATTGCATTGCCATAGACATCATCAAGTGTACGTGGAGTAAGTGGTATAACAAGAGGTTGTTTTTTTAGCTTAAATATTGCTCTTTCAGCAAAACTTGTACCTATTTGGCAAACATCACATACATCTTGCGTAAAAATAATATCAGGAGCAATTTCCTGCAATAGTTCTTCATCAATATAATATAGGCCTTTGCCCATTTGCTTTGACTCCGATACGATTTTCTCAATCTCTTCGCTGCTGTAGGTATTGCCTTCTAAGTATGAACGGACTACTTTAGGCTTATCGGAATGACATTCGAAAGTTACCCCACATAAAAAATCCTGCAGCCCCATATGATGAATCATACTTGTGGCTGCAGGAAGAAATGAGCAGACTTTTAAAGTCATGTTCTTTATGCCGCTAAAACAGTATATTTTTTCTGTGCCCATTCAAAAGCGCCAAACATTAACCCTGCGAACATAAGGTTAGAGGTCAGCATCTTTTGCAGGTAAGGAAGCGCAGCTACATAGCATGCAGTGAAACCTTGCCAGTTTAAAGGGTACATAGTGCCATCGAGCCATACGCCAAGATCGGTTACTACATAGTGAATTAAAGCTGTAACAATACTTGCCAAAACCACATTACGTACGTTTACTTTTCTAATAAAAGTGCCAATCATAACCATCAGAGCAAAGGCTCCGTATGTCCATGCAAAGCCACTATAAAACCAGCTAAACTGATGAGTGTAGAAGTAATTCAATACCAGATCGCTAAGCCAAAGGGTAAGTACAGGAACTAGATATGCTTTCCATTTATCAGAAAAATAACAGCCTCCAAAAAGAGCCATAGCTCCAATAGGGGTATAACCGCTCAATGGACTATGGAAAGCTGTAAAAATAAGCCTCCATGCGCAAGCCCCTAATATCATTGCCACTACTACTATTGTTCTTGTTTTTATGATCGTTTTCATACGTTTTGTTCTGGTTTTATAGTGTAAATATACAATAATGATTAATTAGAACGCATATTTGAGGTTTATATAGATACTTCTGCCGAGAGTGTTATAGCCCAAAATCTCATAGTATTGGGTATTAAAAATGTTCTCCACACGCAAAGTTGCAGCAAACTGCCTGGTTATTTCATACGATGCAAATGCATCAACCAAAGTGTAGTCGTTTACATTAACAAAAGCAATTGCACCATAATAATTAACCCCCAGCGATGAGCTATATTGGGCATCGTAACTGGCTCCTACATACCTAACACGCATAGTAAGTGCAAGCTTATTAATTGGCCTCCAGGTAATAGAGAAGTTGGCCAGGCTACCCGGGCGTCTCAACAATCCTGTGCTTTGTGCCGACTGACCAACAAACACTCCGCCATCATAAATCTGAACCCTGTCATTATGTGTTTGTGCTGTATCTATTTTGCTTGCATTGTAGCTCAAAGTGCTTGATAGCAGGCTTATATTGCCAGTAACACTAAGCTTAGATGATAGTTTCATAGCCGCATTTAACTGGAAACCTTGTGTAATTTCCTGACCGAGGTTAATATAAGTGTATCCCAGATTATCGCCAAACGTTCCCAGTGAATCAACAGGTTTATGGCTATTCCAAAGAGCAACGTAATCAATATGATTATCTACTACTGTCCTAAACCATGATAGGCTGAAAAACAAATTACTCGAAACTGAATGTTTAACACCTAATTCAAACGACGATGATGTTTCTGCCTTTAATAATGGGTTTCCCAATGTAGCAGAGGTATTCGGGTCATCGCCATATTTGTTAGGAGAATATAATTCATACAGAGAAGGAGTTGCAAACCCTGTAGAATATGACAGGTATAATAGTGAGTTTTTGCTAACCTTAACCGAAGGATTTATTTCGTAACTTATATTACCTCCGTAAGCAGAATTGTGCGTGTATCTAACACCCAACAACAAATTATATGCTTTGCAGGCAGAATCGAATGTACCGCTATTTATATCTGCCTGAGCATATACATCCGATGTCGATTGTTGGTACTTAACAGTATCGGGGTTATCGGTATACGTGCCAAATAATGAGTTATAACTGGTTGTTACCAGGCCCATTGATTGGTTAGAATAGCCACCACCTAAAATAAAACTGGATGTTTTATAATCGTACTCTGCCTTTATATCGTGAAACATAGCTGATGCTTTGAACAGGTCATTCTCCGATGATGTTTCACCAACACCAACTGTATCTATACCTTGTACATAAGCCCTGTAGTCATGCGAATATGAGCCGATATATTGTAAATGGAAGTTCTGGCTCAGCTTGTATGCTGCACCCCAGGTGTAAAAGTCGCGTACAAAATGATCGCTTGCATTTTTCAAATCGTTAAAAGCGCTGGCGTCATTATCAGCAGTTTGCATCAGGTTTTTATACTCAAAATAAATATCCCATTGCTTATTTATATAGCCCAGCTTGGCAAATGGCTCAGACTTGGCATAATTATCCCTGTCAGGATTCATTTGATATGAAGCAGGATGAGTAAGAGTATCTACAGTAGCATTAAGCCCTTTTACATCTTGTCTGTGATATCCGCCTGTTAAGTAAAGGCCATTAGTGAAAGTATAATTAAGCGATACACTCTCATCGAATGTGGATGTTTGTGGTCCAAATTCACCACCTGTAACCGATGCAGAGACATGCAAACCAGGAGTATAATTCTTTTTGGTAATAATATTTATTACTCCGCCTATGGCCGATGAACCATATAAGGTACTATGAGAACCACCAACAATTTCTATCTTATCGACATTGGCAAGCGATAATTCAGAAAGGTCAAGTTCTCCACCATCGGTTGAAGGATCGGTCAGAGGAACTCCATCTATCATTATAGTAGTATGGTTATTATCTGCTCCCCTCAAATACAAACTCTGAATTGAACCTGGGTTTTGCCCGGTACCTACAATATCAATACCTGCCTGCTGCGATAACAATTCAGCCAATGTATTACACGAGCTGTTCTTTATCTGTTCAGGGCTTATAACGGTTACATCGCGGCCCACATCCATAACATCTTTAGTTGTACGGGTGGCTGTAACTGTTACCATTTTAATTGAATCCTTCAACCGCTCGAGGCTATCGCCGGTTGATTGTGCTGAGAGCTTGCCATGCATGCATAGTGAAATGCCAATGCACAAAAACATTGTTGTTTTTTTCATTTGAAATTGTTTTAAGGTGTTAAACATTAAATTGTTTTTAACACGCTTAACGGATGATTTTGAGGAATAGAAAATAGCTATAGTTTCCTATCCGTCGCTTTTTTACCCGAAAGCGTTGAATTATAAATTTTTGTATTGGCAGGTCTTCTGACTTACTCGGTTTTTGAAGCCTTCCCATTCAGCAGTATTGCGGAACAGTGGCTATTAGAATTCAAAAACACATTGCACCGAAGAAATAAAGTTTTCAAAAACTTTTTCTCCGGCGTAACTGACAGTAAGCAGTTTTTCTTTCGAAAATCTGCCAACTCTCAGTAAAAGAGCTTACAGCAGCGGGAACTGTCCGGGACTTACACCCGGTTCCCTTTTCACCCCTTTGGTTTTTTACGACCATTGGAGAACCATTACGATGCGAAAGTAATAAATTTAAATAGTATGAAACTATTTAGAAAATAAAAATCACCAATCTATTTTCCATTTTGCTATTTTCTTTAACTCACTATGGCCAGTCATATCAGCATGTATGGGAACTACAGATATGTAGTTGTGGTCGATTGCCCAAAGGTCGGTATCTGTCTTTTTTTGTTCAAGGTTTTCAAATTTACCGGTCAGCCATAAAAACTCATTGCCTTTTTTATCCTTATGTTCTTTGTAAAATTCATGCCAGTTTCCTTTAGCCTGGCGACAGAATTTAATTCCCTTAACATTTTTTAACGGAACATCTGGTATGTTCACATTAAGGCAAAGGTTCTTATCTGTATTATTATTGAGTATCATTTCTATAACTGCTTTTGTAGCTTTAAGTGAAGCTCCCATATCTGCATCAACATCATTATTGCAAAACGAAATACCGGCAGATGGCACACCTTCAAGCGAACCTTCTAAAGCAGCCGACATGGTGCCCGAATAAATAACATTTAACGAAGCATTTGAACCATGATTTATGCCCGAAAGGCATAGATTGGGTTTTGCTTTAAGCAGGTGATACATAGCCACTTTCACACAATCTACAGGTGTTCCCGAGCAACTAAACGCCTTTTTTGCACCCTCAAAATGGGCCGGAGAAACAGTAATTCCTGAATGAACAGTTATAGCATGCCCCATGCCCGATTGGGGCTTATCGGGCGCAACTACGGTAACATCACCAAAAGCAGAAGCTACAGCAACCAAAGCCTTAATTCCACGCGATGTAATGCCATCATCGTTTATTACTAATATCTGTGGTTTTCGCTTTTTCATAAGTTCTTTAAATGTTCAAAACTATTCTTTTTCCTGCGATGTAAAATATGTAACCAATGGTATCGTCTATACGTATATATAGTATCAAATTAGAAACACCATGAGACAGTTAAAGATATCGCAAAAAGTAACCAACCGGGAAACACCGGGACTTGATAAATACTTGCACGACATAAGCCGTGTAGATATGATTACCCCTGATGAAGAAGTTGATTTGGCCAAGAAAATACAAACCGGAGACATGGATGCGCTTGAGAAATTGACCAAGGCGAATTTACGTTTTGTGGTATCGGTTGCCAAGCAATACCAAAACAGGGGCCTTAGCCTTCAAGACCTTATTAATGAGGGTAACCTCGGCCTGCTAAAAGCAGCCAGAAGATTTGATCCTTCTAAAGGATTTAAATTTATATCGTATGCAGTTTGGTGGATAAGGCAAACTATTCATCAGGCATTGGCTGAAGATTCGCGTCTTGTGCGCTTACCTGTTAATAAGATAAACAGTATGCACAAAATTACTCAGGCCACATCAAGGCTTGAACAACAATACGGGCGTGAACCCACTGCTGAAGAGGTTGCGGAAATAACCAAGATGACTGAAGCTGACGTAAAGATGTCGATACAGAACTATGCACGTACTGTTTCAATGGATGCACCATTGGGCGGAGAAGATGATGATGGTAATATGTATGATGTTACCGAAGATAAAGGTGCTGTAAGCCCAGAAAATGAGCTTTTAAAAGAGTCATTAAAAACAGAGGTAACCCGCACATTATCTACCATACCCCCACGTGAGGCTGATGTATTAAAGTTCTATTTTGGCTTAGGTGCAATAACACAACCTATGTTAATAGAAGAAATAGCCAGAAGACTTGATATATCACCTGAGAGGGTAAGGCAAATAAAAGATAAGGCCATACGCCGCTTGCGCCATAATTCAAGGAGTGCTATTCTTAAAACGTACCTTGGGTAAGCCAAATTTGCAAGGTTCTTCGTATTTGCTTAACTTTGTATAAGCAAAACCTTGTTTATGATTGAATTGCAAGATGTTATATTGTTCCTGGCGGCTTATCTTATTGGTTCTATACCTACATCGGTTTGGATTGGGAGGCGATTCTACTCAACCGATATAAGGGAACATGGTAGCGGTAATGCCGGAGCCACCAATACATTGAGGACTTTAGGCAAAAAAGCCGGTTTTGTAGTATTACTTATCGACATATTTAAGGGTTGGTTGGCTGTTGCCCTAGTAGTATTAAGCACTTATCAGCCTGGTTCAGGCGCACGCATACACCTTGAAGTAGCAATGGCTTTTGCTGCTATTATTGGCCATATTTTCCCTATTTATGTTGGGTTTAAAGGCGGCAAAGGAGTAGCTACTACTATGGGTATTATTATTGGTATTTCGCCGGTAATTGCACTACTCTGCATGGTTGTTTTTGCAATAGTTCTTATTGTTTCGCACTATGTGTCACTTGCATCTATATTGGCCGTAGCAAGCTTTCCTTTCTGGGTAACTACTATATTTAAGAATCATTACTCGGGTTTTGTATACTCATGGCTCATTGCCTTTTCATTACTGTTGCCCTTAATGGTAATTATTATGCACCGCAAAAACATTTCGCGGTTGCTTAAAAGACAAGAATCAGAGCTTAAACTGTTCAATAAAAAGGGAGAATAGGCAAAAATATGTGCGCCTACGCCCTCTCAAAATGGTTAACTTTGTAGTTTAAGCTATATAAACCGCTTTAAAGTTTATTTGTGTCGGGGAAGCAGTTAGTGATGAAACATAGGATAAAGACAAAATTTGAGCAAGCCATAATAGTTTTCATTATGGCTTTGTCTTTAATAATCAGCACTAAAACTACTGCCCAAAAGAATCCTGCAAACGAAGCTCAGCTAAAAAAGCAGGCCAACAATTTCTTCGAGGATGAAAACTATGCCAAAGCTTATCTTCAGTATTCTCAACTATTAAGTTTATACCCGCAGGACCCAAATTACAATTACCGCTTTGGCGCTTGTATACTCTTTTCTCAATCAGATAAGAAAAAGGCTGTAGATTATATTGAAACAGCTCTTAAGCAACCATCGGTAGATAACCTTGCATATTATTACATGGGCAGGGCGTATCATTTAAACTACCGCTTTGATGATGCTATAAAAGCATACCAGCATTTCAAACAAAATGCATCAGGTTCCGATATTAAAAAGCATCCGGTTGACCGCCTGATAGAAATGTGTACCAACGGAAAACATTTATTGGGCAACCTGCATGACCTTGATGTGTTAAGGAAGAAAGAACTGAACATGACAGACTATTATGAAGCTTACGACCTAAGTTCGAATGGTGGCACATTGCTTGTTGAACCCGAAGATTTTAAAACCAAGGTAGATAAAAAGAAAGGGCTTACTTCTATTATTTATCTTTCTTCTGATAGGACCCAGTTATTTTTTGCCAGTTATGGTGATGATGATAAAAACGGTAAAGACATCTACATGGCCTATCGCCTTCCTAATGGTGCATGGGGAAAGCCAGCTAACCTTGGTACTACTATAAACACACAATACGATGAAGATTACCCTTTTTACGATGCGCCTACACATACACTCTACTTCTGTTCTATGGGGCACAATAGTATGGGTGGCTACGATATTTTCAGATCGCAGTACAGTGAGATAAGCAATAGCTGGTCGGCGCCTGTTAACATGAATTTCCCTATTAACACCCCTGGTGACGATATCTTGTTCATTGCTGATACAATGAACGAAACGGCATTCTTCTCCTCTACCCGTTCATCGCCAGATGGTAGAATTGCTGTTTATAAAATTGTGGTACAACCCCACCCGCCGGATTATTTAGTTGTAAAAGGAACAACCTATAACGATGCCGGAAGCGCCCTGGCGGCATCGCGCATTACTGTAAAAAATTCTCAAACTAATGAAGTCATTGGAGTATTCAGCTCTACTGCCGATAATGGAAACTATGTAATGAACCTTGCCAATGGCGGGCATTTTGTTTATACCGTTGAAACGCCTAACCATAAGACCCAGTCAGAATCGGTTACACTGCCATTGCAAAATGAGATAACACCATTGCAACAACAGATAAGCTACGAAGCTACAACCGACAGGCTTATTGTGAAAAATATTTCAGAAGGCGCAGTCAGCGATTCGAATTACTTATTGGCCATGGATGTGATTCAGAAGAATGCGATAATGGATGTAAATATCGATACCACACAACCAAGAAAAACATACACTCCTATAGCTACTGCAACGAATCCAAATAACTCAACCAATCCAACAAACTCTAACAATCCTGTTATTACATCTAACAACCCACAGTCAAACAATCCAGCTAATCCAACTACCGATACTTCTGCCGGTAATGAAGTGGATTCCTCATCGGACATTGCTATTGATACTACAGGCAAAAGAGGCATAAGCAGTAATCAAATTGAACAGATTGCCATTAATGATGTAAAACAAAGGCAAACAGAAGCGAAGAGTGAAAAAGAAGATGCCAACAGAGATATAGAATATGCCGCCAATAAATTAACCGAATCGCAACAACTGGCAAGGCAATCAAAACAATTAACTGCACTTGCAGATAACTTAACTGACCCTAAACAAAAAAATGACACACTTGCTAAGGCTGCGCAATTAAAACAGCAGTCGGATGAGATCGGCAAAAAGGCAATGGAAGCTTTCCAGCTTGCATCGCAACAGGAAATACAAGCTATTGCAAAACAAAAAGAAGCCGACCATGCTGCCAGTTATGTTGCCAGCCTCGACTCAGCTTTAAAATCGCCAAACAAAGAAAAGGCAATAAAGAAACTACAAGCGCAGCATGACAGTATTGAGAAACAAGATGAGAATAATCTGCCAACAACTCCTACCGCTGGGGACCTTATACGCTTGCAGGCCCAAAATGCAAAACAAGACTCTGTAGAGGTAGTAAAGCATAATGTAGACCTTCAAAAAGAGGCTGATAACCTTCAACTGGAATCAGATAATTATGTAGCACAAGCACAAAAAACAGATAACGCAAATGAAAAAGTAGCGCTGCTTGCACAAGCCAGAGATTTAGCATCGAGCAAAAAGGAGAAAGAAAATGAAATAACAGAAAATCAAAAAACACTTACACAACTGCACGATCAATACAATGATCTGATTGTTCAGGCCAAGCAAATTGACAGCACTACAAAAAGCAATCCGCAATCACAGCAAATTCCAGGAGCTGATGCGATCAGCCTAAAAGAAGATATAAAGAATTTTAATCCATCTCAGAGCAATCCAAATAACGGAGGCAATAATCCTGACACAAGCCACCATGCTCAACCCGGTAATATAGTAGCAGGTAATAATTCGCAAAATAATTCTGCTCAGAATAACCCAAGTAATATTACCGATACAAGCCACCATGCTCAACCCGGCAATGTAGTTGCGAGTAATAATCCACAAAATAATTCCACTCAAAACAATCCAACTAACATTACAGATTCAAACCATCATGTTCAACCGGGCAATGTAGTTGCAAGCAATAATCCACAAAATAATTCTACTCAAAACAATCCGAATAATGCTACAGATACCAACCATACCTCTCAGCCGGGTAACGTAGTTGCAAGTAACAACCCGCAGACAAATCCTAATCAGAATAATCCGGGCAACGTAACGGATACAAGTCATAATGCTCAACCGGGCAATACAGCAGCAAACAACTATGTACAAAACCCTTTAATTAATTATTCAAGCCCGCAAGCTTCTCAATCAACTAAGAGTGCTATAGATTTTAATAAGGATGCAGTTGTATTATCAAATAGGGCAACTGATGTTAGAAATCAGGCTAAACAGGCTACCGATCCGAGCCAGGCCAAAGCATTATACCATAAGGCCGATTCGCTTGATGATGCATCGCAGGAACAAAGGATTGTGTCATCTATTTATGTAAACACTGCCGATAGCGCCCAATACAAGGCAAACCAGCAACAATTAGGAGCATGGCAAACAGCAGTAAAGAACAACATATCTGATTCTGTTACCCTAGCACAATCGGTATTACTCGATGCAAAAGGGAATTACACCCAATCGGTATTAGAAAGGCAAAAGGCTGATAACACTACTGTACCATTTCAAAAACAATTGCATTTGGATAATGCAAGGCAGTTTGTAGAAATAGCAATTAGTAAACAACAACAGGCGCATGATATTCTGTTACGTGCTAATCCTGACCTGAAAAACGTAACACCTTCGAATGTTATAGATACTTCTGCTTCTCAACCTGGTAATCCAATTGCAAACAATAATCCTCAAACCAATCCAACCCAAAACAATCCTGGTAACAACATTGCAAGTAATAATCCGCAAACCAACCCTACTCAAACTAATCCCGGCAACGTTGCCGATACCAACCACCATACTCAACCCGGTAATGCAATTGCAAGTAACAATCCACAAACCAACCCTACTCAGAACAACCCAAGCAATGCTACTGACACAAGTCACAATACTCAACCGGGCAATATAGTTGCAAGTAACAATCCACAAACTAATCCTACTCAGAACAACCCCAACAATGTTACTGACACAAGCCATAATACCCTACCAGGTAATATAGTTGCAAATAACAATCCTCAAACTAATCCTACTCAGAACCACCCAAGCAATGTTATTGACACAAGTCATAATACCCTACCTGGTAATGCAGTTGCAAATAACAATCCTCGAACCAATCCGAATGCCAATACAGATGGCGGACATAATACTCAGCCTAATAATCAGGTTGTAAGCAATAATCCTCAAACTAATCCTACACAGAATAACCAGAATGCTAATACAGATGGTGGGCATACTACTCAACCTAACAATCAGGTTGCAAGTAACAACCCACAAACTAACCCGAACGCCAATACAGATGGCGGGCACAATACTCAACCCGCTAATAACGCTATCGCCAGCCATCAGCAACAAAATTCTACCGACTTAGTTAACTTCCCTGAGTTAGGTACATCAGTTAAAATTGATGAGATAAAAGAATCACCCAGATCGCCATACTCCAATAAGCACCCTATACCTATTAACCCTCCATTACCGGAAGGCTTGATATATAAAGTTCAGATAGGGGCATTTAAAAAACCAATATCTCAAACTGCATTTAAAGGCCTTGAACCTATTTCAGGAGAAACAACCGGCAAAGGCCTTACACGCTATACGGCAGGTGTATTTAAAGATCTGGGCAAAGCCAATAACGCTCAAAGCCGTGTTCGTAGTATTGGCTATAAAGATGCTTTTGTTGTAGCATTTTATAATGGCAAGCGTATTTCTATAAAAAATGCAGCCAGCCTACAAAACTCAACTCCGCCTGTTCAATCGAATACGCCACCAGTTGCAACTAATAACCAACCTACTAACACAAACACACCTGTTCAGCAACCGGGTAATACTGCAGTATCAATACCTGTTAACCAGGTAAAAGGTTTGTTTTTTACGGTGCAGGTCGGAGCTTATAAAACAACCGTTACATCTGATAAACTTTATAACCTGAGTCCTCTATTCTCAAGTAACGCTGCCAACGGGTTTATACGATACAATTGCGGTATATATAGCGATGTGACGAAAGCTTCAGCAGCAAAGGATGCTATTGTAGGTAAAACACCTATTAAAGATGCTTTTGTTACGGCTTATTATAATGGAGAACGCATTCCACTGGCAAAAGCTAAAGAGCTTTTGAGCAATAAGAGCGCCACTATATCTGAAAACTCAGACTTAGATAAAACTCCCGCCGGAAGTAACACAAATCCTCCTAACCCGACTCCTGCACCAATACCTGCACCAGCTGCAGCGACTCATCTTGATAAAGCTATATTAGACACTACGCCTTTCCCTGAAGGATCTATTTTCACCGTACAAATTGCCGATTTCTCAGGTCAGTTATCAGGAGACATGGAGGGTAAAGTACTTGGCATTGCTATGCAAAAAGGAATAACGGTTCATAAGAAAAATGATAGGACCGTTTACACCGTCGGGAAATATGAGGAGTATAAATCTGCAGATTCCTTAAAAGCCTTGATTATAACTACTATTGCTGAAGCCACAGTTGTTGAATACATAAATGACCAGCCAATGAGTTATAATGGTGGCGCCCCTACGCCTACTACAAAACGTAATGGAAGAAACAACGCTCATGGAACAAATACTACCCCTCCGGTCAACGCAAATCACGACAATAGCCCAACTCAGATACAACCTACAACAACTACACTATCGCCAACAACAAATAATACAGCAAGCAACGATGCTACCCCTTCAAATACAGCCTCAGGCAAAGTAATTTTCTGCGTTCAGGTAGGGGCATACTCTGGCCAGATACCAATTAATGTAGCAAACAGCCTTCTTAAAGTTGCCAACCAGGGCGTAACTACCCACCAGGAAGGCGCAGGAATTACATCCTATACGCTGGGCTCGTATTCAAACTATGCTTCAGCAAAGACATTAAAAGAGGAATTAGTGCAAGATGGATTCCCAGGCTGCTTTGTGGTAGCATACCATAATGGCAAGAAAATTTCGTTACAGGAAGCACAATCACAGACAAATAAATAGGCAACACATACAAATTATTATATTTGCAGCCCAATTTTGGATATGAATCATACTAAAACAGAAGAAATTGTAATTAAAAAAACTCGTAAGATCAGTAAGCATGTGCTTATTGTTTACAACGACGACTTTAATACATTTGACCATGTTATAGACACATTGAAGGAGTTATGCGGGCACACTGCCGAACAAGCAGAGCAGTGTACTATGCTGATTCATTACAAAGGGAAATGCGATGTTAAAAGAGGAACAGTAAAGCAATTAAAGCCTTTATTTGAAGCTTTGGGTGAAAGAGGATTAACTGCGGCTATAGAAGAGTAAACAGGTAAAATAATGATGGTTCCGTAGCTCAATTGGATAGAGCATCTGACTACGGATCAGAAGGTTTGGGGTTCGACTCCCTACGGGACCACATAAAACGATAAGCACCTAAAGATTAAACTTTTAGGTGCTTTTCCATTAATACATACAAAAGCACCTAAAATATGCTTCTTATGCCTAGTCCTTGCACAGAGGGAAATTCACAACAATTACAGCTTTATGCTGTTTGTTTCTATAATTATTAATTACATTGTTTCTACTGTTCTTAATACTATCCTCATTATTAAAGTCATACATAGTTAAACTTTCGGCTACACAAGCAACAGTAGTGTTTTTACCTTTAAAGTTTAGCTGACTATTTTTAAAACTAGAAATGGCCCAACTCTGCATGAAATCGCACGGAAGTTTTGAATTACCTCCATAAATAACCCCATTACATGGTTGACTCGAACTACAAGTCCAACAGAAAACAGTAGAAACATAAATTGTATCTCCACTTGCCGAAACAGAAGTAGCAAAAGTGTAGTTTTTCTTATCTGAATTATTTGACTGCTCAAATAAAATACCCGCAAAAGATAAAAGGGCAATAAAGATTAAGGCTACTAGTTTGGTCACCATGCTTACTCTTTATTTAACCTTTTCAGTTTTAGATGCCCCGTCTTTCATAAAATCATTCGCCTTATGTTTCACAGCTTCAATTTCTTCTTTTATTTCTTCCAGAAAATTATCGAATTTTTCTTTTATAGCATCAGTGGTATCTTCTGTTTTCCCTACAATTTTCCTACGGGTTACTGTTCCTTTGGCTGGGGCAAAAAGTATTCCCAATATACCACCTACTGCTGCACCAACCACTAATGCACCAATTACCTTTAATGAATCATTTGAGTTTTCCATAGTATCTGTTTTAATTTCGATTATTGATTTAATTTCCATACCGCAAAGATGTCTCATATCTATCGTGTGAATATTATATAATGCCAATGAACTATTATATAATTCAAAGTTGATGATTTTGTCGAAGTCTCTACTATGTGTAAATAATAAACCCTCTTTTTAAGAGCTTTGTTGCACTCCAATAAGGTATTAGCACAATCATTGCCAGAAAAAAAACGACTATTATATTGGGAAATAATATCGCTTAATTATTATCTTTGATCAAGTAAATTAATCTATATGATAACCACCAACGAGCCTGCAACCTATAAGGTGCATCCAAAAGAAGAAACTTATTTTGCTATAAAAGTATTTTTTAGTGTTATTGGTTATTACCTCATTTTTAAAGCTATACAGGGTTTGTGGGTAATGGGCGATGTAACCAACACTCATTTTGGCTTTATATTCCTTATATATGGTATACTAATCGTTTTATATCTGCTTTTTCTGTTTATTATAATGGTGGGTTATTTAAAGGGTAATGCTATTAAAGTATCTCCAAGGCAGTTTCCTGATGTATACAATATTGCAGTGAATCAGGCAGCAAAATTGGGTATGGCCACTATACCCGATGTATATATTTTGCAAGCAGGGGGAGTACTGAATGCATTTGCCACAAGATTTGTTGGTACTAATTACATAGTAATATACTCTGATGTGCTTGCAGCTGCTTACGAGCAAGATATTAAAGTGGTTGAGTTTATAATCGGCCACGAAATGGGACATATAAAACGCAAGCACATTACAAAGCGCTTATTGCTGCTTCCGGGAGCATTAGTTCCCTTCCTTGGCTCTGCATATTCAAGGGCTTGTGAATATACTTGCGACAGAATAGGCTTTGCCCTATGCCCTGAAGGCGCAAGACCCGGCATGCTTTTACTTGCTGCGGGCAGAGGGTTATCAAAAAAAATAAATGTAGCTGCTTATACTGAACAAATTGAAACCGAAGATGGATTTATAAAATGGATGTCGGAGAAATTTGCCTCACATCCTAACCTAACTAAACGCGTGAGGGCATTTGGCACATTGCCCGGTGCGCAAACAATAGCAACAGAACCAATTACACTTAAGGATATAACTTCAACTGACGACCATTCAAAATTCCTACCTAAATAAATTCAACAAAATTTAAATTATGAAACCAGGAATAATAAAAGCTTTTATAGGCTTTATTTTAGGATTAACGGCAGTTACATTACTGCAACTTTATGTATTTAATGGTGTTGGTTCCTCATTTACTTCAGCTATATCAATGATAAATGCGAGGAATACTATGAAGAATAACACCATTACTGAAAGTAGTACAACAGGCGGAAATGATATAGTAACGCTTATGGTTGACCAGATAAATAAATCGTGCCCAATGAATTTAGATAAAGAAACCAGGCTTGATGGTGCTGAACTACTGGCAAGTGATAAGGTACAATGTAATTATACACTCATAAATCAGGAACGTACTGAAGTTGATACTACTAATTTAAAAGGTAGACTTCAACCTGTTTTGCTTGAAAACATGAAGACAAACCCAAGTACAAAAGCCTTGCGCGATGGAAAGGTTACAATGGTATATAACTACAGAGATAAGAATGGTCAATCTCTTTTTAAAATAACTGTAAGTCCTGAGCAATATCAGGATTAATCCACTAATGAAACCTAAACTTCTGATTCTATTATACATCCATATGCTTAGTAGGATTAAAGGTCAATTGCTATTAATTTGGAATTGATGTACTGATTTAGTATATTCGATATTAAATTACAAGTCCTATGAAGAAGTATTCTTACTCCCTGGCTATTATTTCTTTGCTAATCTCCTTTAGTTCATTTGGTCAAGATTGGAGAGTTATGATGAATGATCCTAAATACAATGTGCACGATGTACAAAAAGCATTCTATAAATGGTATGCCTCACAGCCACAAAGCAGTAATGCAAAAAGCACTGTAGCAAAGAAAGGTGAAGACGAAGAAGAAGAGAATGGGGCCTTTACCTTATTTAAACGCTGGGAGTGGTTTTATGTTCAGCGTACGTTCCCATCAGGTAACCGCCCAAATCCGGCAGTACTTGAAAGAGATTACAAAAATTACCTTGCTGGCCTTAATACAAAAAAACCCTCAAAACATCCGGATGCAACATCAAGCTGGACTTATGTGGGAAGCACAGGAGACTCAGACCTTTCAGGAGTAGGTAGGGTAAACCACATAAGACTCATGCCTGGTGACCCTAATACTATTTTCGCATGTACTCCTTCAGGTGGATTGTGGAAATCGACCAACAGTGGTGCAAGTTGGACAACGAATACTGATAAGCTGATTGACTTAGCTGTAGATGATATTGCTATTAATCCGATTAATACCAATGTTCAATATATCGGTATGGGTGATGGTGATGGCGGATATGCAGGCTATACACCAAGTTCGGTTGGTGTTTTAAAATCAATCGATGGAGGAGTAACATGGAATCCTACTGCCCTTTATTTACAATTACCTACTACAGGCCCATCTGTTACTACTATACAACAATTGCTCATTAATCCTGTAGATACAGGAATAGTTTTTGCTGCTACAACGGCTGGGTTATATTATACATCTAACAGCGGACAGGTTTGGACAAATGTTTTACAGAACCACGATATACGCGATGTGGAATTTATGGCAAACCACCCCGATGTTGTATTTGCTTCCGGATTCGACGGAACATTTTGGCGATCTACCAACTATGGTACTTCATTTACCCAAATCACAGGTGGATGGACCTCGTCTGACAGACTTGAGATAGGTGTTACTCCTGCAGATTCGGAATATGTTTACATATTAGCAGGTGATGCAGGTACAGGTGGTTTTGATGGAATATATTTATCGACCGATGGAGGTATTACGTTTACTGCAAAATCGACCAGCAGTTTATCGGTTAACCCAATGGGATGGAGCGATAATGGTACAGATAAAAGTACCGGGCAGGCATGGTATGATCTGTCTATTGCTGTTTCGCCAACCCATAAGGATAGTATTATAATTGGTGGGGTTGATATATGGGCATCAGCTAACGATGGTGTTAGCTTCGGAAGTAAGGACATTACCGAATGGGATAACAACCCATATGTTCATGCTGATGTGCATCATATAATCTTTGAACCGGGTGGAGGAAAATATTTTATTGCAGCTACCGATGGCGGTGTTTTTAAAGTTCCACTTCCGGTTCCAACAACTTCTGTGGCACAGGCTAATATGGATATTAACCATAATTTAAGTATTGCTCAACAATACGGCATTGGTGTTTCTCAGCAAAATGCATCATTATACCTTACAGGCTGGCAAGATAACGGTACTAACTTATCTGCTGCAAGTAGTACATCCTGGAACCAGGTTGTTGGTGGTGATGGAACTTTATGTTTCATTGATTATACCAATGACAATAATCAATATGCTTCTTATCCGATGGGTACATTATATGCAAACATTGGTGGTGGTGGGTTTAACGGGGCAACTACGGGCTTACCAAACAGTGGCCCTTGGGTTACTGAATATTTAGAAGACCCACACACACCGAATACACTGTATTGCGGTTTCAGCGATGTTTACCAGTCAACCAACCAGGGCGGATCATGGACACAGAAAAGCACATGGGGTGGCACAGCAGGGCTAGATGAAATATCTGCCATTGCAATAGATTCTGCAGTTAATACAGATGTGTATGCAGGTGGTTACTCCGGCTCAGGCAGTCAGATTGAATTTACATCAAACATTACTGCTGCAACACCAACATGGACGAACATAACGAGCGGATTACCTTCAGCAAGTGCAGCAATTAGCGCCATAGCTGTAAACCCAAAGAACCCTGCACAAGTATGGGTTACCTTTTCGGGATACGATGCCGCTGCAAAAGTTTATTATTCAGCTAATGGAAATACAGCTACTCCAACCTGGACAAATTTATCAGCCGGGTTACCTAACTTACCTGTAAACTGTGTGTTTTATGAAAGCGGCACAAATAATGGCGTTTATATAGGAATGGATGGTGGTGTTTATTACATGGATAACACTACCGGGGGCTGGGTAAATTATAGTGCCGGCCTTCCGAATGTAGTGATATTGCAACTTGTAATGTATAATGCCACGCACACATTAATGGCTGCAACATTTGGCAGAGGAACATGGGCCACACCACATTGGACTCCTCCAACTGTAGCGCCTACAGCAATGTTTAACGGATACCCTACCACCTATTGCATAAATGATACAGTACAGTTTACCGACACTTCATCGGGCCAGCCAACAAGTTGGTCATGGGCTTTTGAAAATGGCAACCCCGCTACTTCTACAGCGCAAAACCCTGTGGTAATTTACTCTACAGCAGGAACCTTTTCTGTATCGCTTAAAGCCAGCAATGTTATTGGAAGCGATTCGATTAACAAAACAGGTTACATTACTGTAAACCCAATTCCTGCGCCACCAACAGTAACCCAATCAGGCAATGTACTTACTTGTAACCCACCTGGTTTAAGTTACCAGTGGTTTTATAACGGAGTACCTATAGGAGGCGCCACATCGCAAACATATACCCAGTCACGAAGTATAACAATTGGAACTTACGGGGTTATTGAAACAAATCCTGATGGCTGTGCCTCAGATACAGGGGCCTTTAACGTAACTTCAGTTACCTCTGTAAATGAAATCTCCATTAATAATCTGGTAGAAACATATCCTAATCCTACCAATGGAAATATTCAAATAGTTCTTAATGTTCCTAATGGTGACTATAATTTAAACATAGTTAATGTGCTTGGCCAGTCTGTTTATACTTACAACATCCATGTGTCAGGGCAGTATACCGGGAACATCAATATGTCAGGGTATAACAAAGGTGTTTACTTTATGAGTATAGAAGGTAAAAACACAAAAGCCGAAAAGAAGATTTTAGTTTATTAATAATTCATCAATCAAAAAAAGGCTTGCAGTATATACTGCAAGCCCTTTTTTTATTGTCATTTGAGTCTGTAGCTGCTAAAATTCCCAGGCAATAAGGTTCTTCACTTCCTCAACTGAAATGGGCTTCTCTTCTTTTAAAACAGAAGGCTCATATTTACCTATCAAATAATTTATTGCTGGCTTGAGCCATTTATTACTTTCCTCATTCATTGCATCAATTAAAAGAGAAATTTGGTAGAGCGAAGTAAGTTTTTCAAAAAATGGTTTTGCAGTAGCTTCCATCTCATCTTGAGGAAGTGAAGTCAATTTTTTTGGAAATGCAGCAAGCACTTCTAGTTCTTTCATCAACCAGGTTCCATGTTGTGTACTGCCTTTTGCGCTTTTGCTTATTTCGGCACATAGCATTTCGAAACCTTTTGATTTTGCCATGGCCCGCATCATATCCAACACTATAATGTTTCCTGAGCCCTCCCAAATTGGAGTTACCATAACATCGCGCATTATTTTCGGAATCAAGGTATCCTCAATATACCCAAGCCCGCCCATCAACTCCATACTTTCTCTTACAATGTAAACGCCTGTTTCGGCTGACCATTTTTTTGACATTGGATTTATTAAACGGAACAGTTCTTTTTCTTTCTCATCTCCGTTATCGGCAAGGTCGAGTGCTTTTATTGCTCGCCATACGAGGTAAAAGTTAGCCACGTGGAGCGAACCCAATTCAGTCAATTTTGTTCTTATTAAAGCATGCTCCAATATATCCTTCCCGAATGTTTTACGATAACTCAAAAACTGATAAGCTTCTATTAGGGCCCTTCGGCCACATGTTAGAGCAGCTACCGAATTATACAACCTGCTTATGTTCAACATTTCAGCCATTATCTTAAATCCGCCTTGCTCCTCACCTACCAATTTACCAATAGTATCTGTAAGCATGCATTCCGAACTAACCATAGAGCGCATCCCAAGCTTATCTTTTATCCTTATTACATCTATAGGGTTTTTGGTTCCATCAGGCAAATGCTTGTCAATTAAGAAAATAGACAGGCCTCTGGTGCCCGCAACATTCTCATCAGTACGGGCTAATGCAAAAATAAAATCAGCGTTGGTATTGCTGCAAAACCATTTTTCGCCATTTAAATGATACAGCTTCCCATTAAGTTCCGATGCAGTTACAATATTGTTACCAACATCAGATCCTCCTGCTTTTTCAGTCAGGAACATAGCACCTGTAAATAACTCTTCAGGGCTATTGGTGTATATTTTAGACAATATTCTTTCCTTATCTTCTTCATCACAATACATATCTACAAGGCGGGCACCGCCATCTGTCATACATAGGGGGCAGTATAAACCACTTTCACTCATAGCATACAAATACCCGGTACTAAATCCAAGGCTGTGCCTTTCATGCTTAAACCGCGCTTTAAGTGAAGGCTCCCACTTAACCCTAAACATTTCAGATTGTACAGCTATATCTCTCAGTTGCCAATACGCAGGGTGGAATTTAAATTCATTTATAGTTTCGCCATAAGCGTTTCGCTTTTCCAGTTCCGGTCCATTTTTATCGGCAGTTAACGAAAGCTCATTCATTCTACCGGCAGATTCTTTACCTTGCAATTCAAGCTTGTCTTGCATATAAGAGAGCCCATCTTTCGAGATATTGCTTTTAAGATAATTCCTTAAAATTTTATCGCTCGCATAAAAATTACTACTTGTTTTAAATCCCTCTTTCAGTACTCTATTCTTATGAGATGGATACGCAGAAGGTTTTGCTGGTTTCATTTTTGAGTGATTTATGTATTACTTTTTGTTCTAATCTTCTTAAAGTAAACTGCTAAAGCCATTGTTACAATAATAATGTTACTTATACCGAGTATGCCCATTTCATTTACATGAGCCGATAAATCTTTACCCAGCAAGTCAGTAGAATTAATATCATACATCAGTATTGAAATACCAAACAGACTTATAGCCCATACATTTCGGGAAGTGAACAAATAATAGCATGTAAAAAGTATTATGGGTACCGACAAAAGAAAATGCTGTGTATCGGTCCGGAATATAGTTGGCATAAGGGCTATAATGAGGAACCATTCCATTACAAAATCCATCTTTAGCAATTGTTCCGTTCTATTCCTTTTTATAAAATAGAATAAAAGCAGATAAGCAATGCAAATACTAAACAGGATAACATACTGCATGCTATTGTGCATTGAATTAAAAGCATACCTGTTAATTATTGCATCCAACGTATTATTACTTGGGAATGCATCTGCATGGCCAACCATAGTTTCTAACCATGCTTTATGTAATTCCAGATTTTTTGAAAACCCCAAAACCATTATAGGAAGAAGAACAAAGACAATAAGAGAGACACAAAGTGAAAGAACAACTTTAAAATATTTATGCAATACCAATGGCATTAATAACAAAACAAAAAAAGGCTTGGTTATTACAACAAGTGCCAACAAAAAACCAGCCAGTAAATAACGTTTATGTAATATGCTTTGCAATGAAAGCACAAGCAATAACAATAGAACCAGGTTAATATTCCCTAAATGCAGTTCGCGCACAAGGTGAATAATAAAACATATAAATACGACAGAAAGAAACAAACTCACACTTTTCAATTTACTATCAAAAAGGTACTCTGAAACAATTCGGTAAGTCATAATAAGCATTGCAATAGCTGCAAAAACAAGAATTCCATATTGTATTAAACAAGCAATTTTATATGGAAGTAATGAAAGCGGAGCAAACAACAAACCTGTAAATGGTGAATATTTATAATAACCCGAACCCAATGAAAAAGGCTCTCCATATACCTGACTACCATTTAACATTGCATGTGATGCCTCGTAGTAAACTTTAAAATCGTAAAGCGAAAACCTTCCGTTTATGTTTTCAAGTATGCAACCTGCAAGCATAATAGCGGCTGCAAAAGCAACAAAGGGCAAGGGCATTCGCTTTTTCAAGGTTTCTCCCATTATAAACAAAGGTTATTGGTATTCATTCTACAAAAATAAAAATAGGCTGTCAG
>JABDCA010000018.1 GCA_013288345.1 Bacteroidota bacterium
CGGTTAATTTTATTGGAGCTCATGATTATTAAGCTATTATAATTCTAATCGAGGCTTAATAATTGGCGGAAACTGGCGGTTTTTGGCGGTAAATAGTCTATGTTTTTACCCCCGTAAATAGTGAATAAAGGTTTTAACACAGAGGGCACAGAGTATAAAACAACAGAGAGTTTCACAGAGTAATTATAATTATGTAAAATTCCTTCCCTCTCATTGCTCAATTGCGAAGCAATCACGAACTCAAGTAAAATTAAACGCCCTGTGAGTAACGAGAGGGGTAGGGGTGAGGTCTTAATAATGCAAATTTAAGCTATAAGTTAACTATATGTAACAAAATAATAAATAAAATATCAACAACCGCTTAAAAATGCTACTTTTAGCAGAATGAAAAGCCTATAGTTAACGAGGAAGGTTTTTTATACATTTGTAAAATAACAGACAAGTATGCAAGCCGAAGTAAGTCCATATATCCCCAAGAATAAGATACGTATAGTAACAGCCGCTTCGCTCTTCGATGGGCATGATGCGTCTATAAATATTATGCGCCGCATTATGCAGGCCAGTGGCGCCGAGGTAATTCACCTTGGGCACGACCGCAGTGCGCTTGATGTGGTAAATTGCGCCATACAGGAAGATGCCAATGCAATAGCTATGACATCGTACCAGGGAGGGCATAATGAGTATTTAAAATATATGCTCGATCTGCTAAAAGAACAAGGTTGCGGGCATATTAAAATATTTGCCGGCGGTGGTGGTGTTATTCTGCCCGATGAAATAAAAGATTTGCATAAGTACGGCATAACCCGCATTTATTCTCCTGACGATGGCCGCAAAATGGGCCTGCAGGGAATGATAAACGACATATTGCAAAAGTGCGATGTGGCGCCTAAGGTTTCAGATATTGATAAGCATATTAAAGGGCTTAAGAATAAAGATGCCAAATCTATTGCTGCCCTTATATCGTTGGTGGAAGATTTCCCGGATAAGGCTAAAGAAGTACATAAAAAGATACAGGGCCTGTCGGGTAAAAAAGTAATACCTGTATTGGGTATAACCGGTGTGGGTGGCGCAGGTAAATCATCGTTGATAGATGAAGTAGTGCGCCGTTACTTAATTGATTTTTCAGCTAAAGGCAATATAGAAGAAGGCAAGAGCATTGCTATTTTGTGCGTAGATCCTTCGAAGCGTAAAACCGGTGGAGCATTATTGGGCGATAGGATTCGTATGAATGCAATAGGTAATCCTCGTGTATATATGCGCTCTATGGCTACCCGCCAAAGCCATATGGCATTATCGCAAAGCATTACCAAGGCATTAGATATACTCAGGGCCTGCAATTTCGATCTGATATTATTAGAGACTTCCGGTATAGGCCAATCAGATACTGAAGTGGTAGATTGCTCAGATGTATCGTTATATGTAATGACACCTGAATATGGTGCTGCATCGCAGTTAGAGAAGATAGATATGCTTGACTTTGCTGATGTTATTGCCATAAATAAGTTCGATAAACGTGGTGCACAAGATGCATTGCGGGATGTGAAGAAGCAGTTCAAGCGCAACCATAACCTGTTTACTAAAAAAGACGAAGAGCTTCCGGTATTTGGTACCATAGCATCGCAGTTCAACGATCCGGGTATGAACAGTTTGTATAAAACGATGATGGACACAGTTGCGGCAAAAACCAAAGCCGACCTGCATTCATCATACAAACATGCGGAAGAACAATCGCAAAAAATATTTATCATTCCGCCTGATAGAGTTCGTTATTTATCTGAAATAACGGATACAGTCAGGGGTTATGGCAAATGGGCTGTGAGCCAATCGGAATTAGCAGAGAATTTATATGCACTGCACAAGGCTGAAGAAATGCTGGGTAAAAAGCCTGAGATAGAAAAGAAGAAAAAGGAAATAGAAGGAAAGCTTACTGCTGAAAACAGGCAGATACTTGCCGGATGGGAGCAGGAGATAAAACGTTATACCGATGAGTACTATGTGTATAATGTACGTGGTAAGGATATTAAAGTAAAAACACATTCCGAATCGCTTTCGCATACACTCATCTCAAAAATTTCCGTTCCGCGTTATAAATCGTGGGGAGAAATATTGCATTGGGTATTGCAGGAAAATTTTCCGGGTAAGTTCCCTTACACAGCAGGTGTTTACCCATTCAAGCGTTCTGAAGAAGACCCTACACGTATGTTCGCCGGCGAGGGCGGGCCTGAACGTACCAATAAACGTTTCCATTATGTGAGTGTGAGTATGCCTGCTAAAAGGCTTTCTACTGCATTCGATTCTGTTACATTATATGGCCGCGACCCTGATCATCGCCCTGATATTTACGGAAAGATAGGCAACTCGGGTGTATCTATTTGCTGCTTAGATGATGCAAAGAAATTGTATTCGGGTTTTAATTTATGCGACCCCAAAACATCGGTATCGATGACCATTAACGGGCCTGCTTCAATCATCGCAGCATTCTTTATGAATGCGGCTATTGATCAGCAGTGCGAGTTATATATTAAAGAACACAAGCTTGAAAAAGATGTCCAGAAAAAGATAGATGCGATATATAAAAAGAAAGGCGTAAAACGTCCTGCTTACCAGGGTGCATTGCCAAAAGGTAATGATGGCCTAGGGCTTATGCTGCTAGGTATTACAGGCGACCAGGTTTTGCCACACGATGTATATGAAAAGATAAAAGCATTTACACTATCGCAAGTGCGTGGTACCGTTCAGGCTGATATTTTAAAAGAAGACCAGGCACAAAACACCTGCATATTCTCGACTGAGTTTTCGCTGCGACTGATGGGTGATGTGCAGCAATATTTCATTAATAATAAAGTCCGTAATTTTTACTCGGTATCTATATCGGGCTACCACATTGCTGAAGCAGGCGCTAATCCTATTTCGCAGGTTGCATTCACTGTTGCCAATGGTTTCACATTTGTAGAATATTACCTGTCGCGCGGAATGAAGATAGATGACTTTGCGCCTAACCTCTCATTCTTCTTCTCGAATGGTATAGACCCTGAATATGCAGTAATAGGCCGTGTGGCACGACGTATATGGGCAAAAGCCATGAAGCTGAAATACGGAGCTGATGAGCGTTCACAAATGTTGAAGTATCACATACAAACATCGGGCCGTTCACTGCATGCCCAGGAGATTGACTTTAACGATATACGTACTACACTACAGGCTTTGTATGCCATTTACGATAATTGCAATTCGTTGCATACCAATGCATACGACGAAGCTATAACTACACCTACAGAAGAGAGTGTGCGTCGTGCAATTGCCATACAGCTAATTATTAACCGGGAACTTGGTTTGGCAAAAAATGAAAACCCATTGCAGGGTTCATTCATTATTGAAGAACTTACCGACCTTGTGGAAGAAGCCATTATGGCAGAATTTGACCGCATATCTGAACGTGGTGGTGTATTAGGCGCAATGGAAACGATGTACCAGCGTGGCAAAATACAGGAGGAAAGCCTTTACTACGAACGCTTGAAGCATACAGGTGAGTATCCTATTGTTGGTGTAAATATGTTCCTTTCATCTAAGGGTTCGCCGAGTATTATACCACGGGAAGTAATACGATCTACCAAAGAAGAAAAAGAGTACCAGATAGGTATGATACATACCCTGCAAAAGGCCAACACCGATAAGGCACCGAAACTAATTAAGGATTTGCAACAGGCAGCGATACATAACGAGAACCTTTTTGATAAACTGATGGAGGCGACTAAGTATTGCTCACTCGGACAAATTACCAATTCGCTTTTCGAGGTAGGAGGACAGTATAGGAGGAATATGTAAAGGTAAGCCCTATCCCTCCTTTCTTTTTTGGGAATATTTTTCATTGATGTTTTGTTGGAAAACATCAAAAATTTCAGTATATTTGACTGAACTGGTTTAACCAACTCACCATGAAATTTAAATCACTACTGATTTTTCTTGTTGTATTATTAGTAACCTTCCCAACCCTTAGTAAAGGAAATTGCAGAAAAGAAGCACCAAAAAACAATGGTGGATGTACAATGTCTGTTTATGCTTTTCATAGAACAGTAGAAATAGGTGACAGTACATATATTTATATATCTTTTGCTGGCTCTAATGTTTCCTGGTTACCTGCATCTTCAATAACAAGCCCTAATGCATCATCCACTTATGCTCATCCTAAAACAACCACAACATACACAGTAACAGCCACTACAACTTGTGGAACATTAACAGATACTATAACTATTTTTGTTGGATGTACAGTAGGTGTTGGAATAACATCCACCCCGTATTATTGTTCATCTGCTGCTGGTAGTGCAAAGGTTACTGCATATGATGGAGTAGCTCCTTATACATTTAGTTGGAGCAATGGACAAACTAGCGACTCTATTTCAGGATTAATACCAGGGGCATATTCTGTAACTGTAAATGATGCCAATGGATGCGCTACTACTAGTGGTTTTTCCATTGCATCCACCCCAATTTCAATAAATATATACGCATTTCCCCGTATTATTGAACCCGGACAAAATACAAATTTGCAAATCAATACGAATGATTCTTTGAACGCATTTTCTTATTCAGTGGCATGGTCGCCATCAGCATCAGTTACTAACCCGAATTCGATTGGTACAAATGCACATCCCACAACTACTACTACATATACTGCCACTATAAATACTTCATGTGGAATATATACTGATACGGTTACTGTTTTTGTGGGATGCATAGCAGGTATAAATATGGTAACATATCCGTATTATTGTTCATCAGCTGCTGGTCAGGCTATTGCATATACCTCAGGTGTGCCGCCATTTACGTATACATGGAGCAACGGGCAAACAACTTCTGCCCTTACTGGATTAAATGCAGGAAGTTATACATTGACTGTAATGGATTCAAATGGTTGTAATGCTATAGATACATTTTCAATAAAATCATCCACGATTTTAATAGGTGCTTACGCCACTCCTGTGACTATTGAACCTAGTCAAATTTCTAATTTGCAAGCTTATGTAAGTGATTCTATATACTCATCTTCTACTAGTATTGTGTGGTCGCCGTCTTCTTCGGTTTTAAACCCCAATTCGTTCAATACGTCAGCTAATCCTAGTGTTACAACTACATATACAGCTACAATAACCACTCCATGCGGTGTAATAACGGATACAGTGACTGTTTATATTGGATGTGCATTTAAAGCAGTTACATCTATTACCCAATTTTATTGCACAGCTGATAGCGGTACTGCAACTACTTATATTGTATATCCATATCCCGGATTACCACCATATACCTACCTATGGAGCAATGGACAAACAACAGCTAGTATTACAGGATTAAATGTGGGGAATTATTCCGTAACTGTAAAGGATTCAATTGGATGTACTATTAAAGATACATTTTCCATTTATAATAGCACTTTATCATTTACTGCGAATGCATATCCAAATATAATAGTTTCAGGTGGTTATACATATTTAATGTCCTTTGTTAATGGTGATTCAGCATATTCATATCCTGTATCATGGTCCCCATCGTCTTCAGTTACAAATCCTAATTCATGGGGCACTAATGCTTACCCTACTGCTACAACTACTTATACTGTTGCTATTACAACACCTTGTGGAATAATTACGGATACTGTAACTGTATTTGTATCATGTTCAAATAATTATGACCAGTTTATTTGCATTGTAACAACAGATACTTCCATTGATAAGAATGTAATAGTATGGGGAAGAAATAATTCACCACCCAATGGTTCTTTTAATATTTATGATTCAACAGCATCTGGATGGACATTAATTGGCACAGTGCCTGATACTGCTTTGAGTGAATATATTGATACCGCCTCAAATCCTAATTCGCGACCATATAGTTATCGCATTTCAACTGTCGATTCTTGTGGGGAATCTACACTAAGTCCATTTAATAGTACCATTTACTTGCAGGTAGTTCAACTTAGTGGTAAGGATAGCCTTTACTGGACAGAATACGTTGGCATTGCAACACCTGTTTACAGAATATACAGAGGCCCTTCATTAAATGCACTTACTCTGATTGACTCTGTTTCAGGAAGCTCGCTTTCCTATTTAGATAATGCACCACCAGCAGGTTCTATATATTTGGTTGAAGCAGTAAATCCTTCAAGTAGTTGCGTACCTACACATCGGTTTATTTCTAAATCACACGGGTCTAATATAAATACATCGGTTTCTCTTTCAAATGGTGGTGTACCACATAAGCCAGTAGGTTTAGTAGATATAGTGTCATTAGTGAATTCAATGCTAATTAGCCCTAATCCGGCGAATGGCCTTGTTGCTGTGAGCTATAGTTTACTAAAAGATGAGAATGTTAGCATAAGTATAATTGATGAGTTTGGGCGTACTGTTTACGACAAGCAATTATCAAATCAACATGCAGGTACATCAAAACAAGCAATTGACATAGGTAATATTGCAGAAGGTATATACTCTCTCCGGATCATTGCGAATGATGGTATTATGGTAAAGAAGCTTATTGTTTTGAAAAATAAATAGAAGTAATTGCCCTAATAATGTAAGATACTATACTTAGTATTACATTTGTAATACTTAATTAATCCCCTTTGCATGAAGTTAAAATTACTTGTACTCCTTTTTGTCTCATTCTTTACTTTTCAAGTATTCGGGAATGGTTACCCAAAACATAAACCACAAAGTGCAGCATGTGTAGTGAATGCCTATGCTTCGCCAACTGTTGTTGAACCGGGAGATAGCTCTTATATATATGTAACAGTAGATTCATCTGCAGGAACATCTTCTTCTATGTCCTCGTTTACTGTTATTTGGTCACCTTCATCATCTGTTACCAGCCCCGATTCATCTTATACTTATGCACATCCAGCAACTACTACAACATATACAGTAGCTATAACCAATGCATATTGCGGTACCGTAACCGATACTTTAGTTATTACTACCGGATGTACCATTTCAGTTGGAGTAACAACAACACCTTATTATTGTTCTTCAGTTAAAGGAACTGCAACAGCAAACATATATAATGGTGTGCCTCCATATACCTATACCTGGAATACAGGACAAACTACAGATTCTATTTCAGGATTAGTTAATGGAATTTACACGCTAACCGTAAAAGATTCGAATGGATGCGGCGCATCGCAAAAATATGGTATTGTGCGCGGCGGGATATCGCTTTATGTATCAGCATCCCCGGGTACCATTGAGGTTGGCGATAGCTCTCTTTTATCTGTGAGTGTTTATGATTCTGCTTCCAACTCTTCCTATGCATCATCATACACTGTTTCCTGGTCGCCAACAACAGCGGTTACTTATCCTGACTCAGTATCTACTTATACTCATCCAGCCACCACCACACTTTATACTGTTACAATTACTACCCCTTGCGGTACATATAAGGATACGGTTACCGTATTTATAGGTTGCAGTACAACTGCTAATTTTTCAGGTGGAGAATATTTTTGCCCGGCGTATGGAGGCTATATTGTTGCTACCGCATCGGGGGGCATAGCGCCATATACCTATTTATGGAGTAAAGGAGGGCAAACTACAGATTCTATAGGAGGGCTTATACCCGGATTGTATGCTGTAACTGTAGAAGATTTTCAGGGATGTAGTTATACCGATTCAGTTAAAGTTTATAAAGATCAGGTTGCAATTGGCATATCTGCTACTCCAACTTCAATATTGGTGGGTGACAGCGCTAATTTATACACCTACCTGAGCGATTCGTTGCTTGGTTCTTTATTCACGGGCCCTTATACACTATCGTGGTCGCCTGCTGCAACTGTTACCTCTCCCGATTCGGCATATACGTATGCACACCCGATAGGAAATACTACCTATACTGTTAGTGCTGTTACCCCATGCGGTACCGTGTCAGATACGGTTACTGTATTTATAAATGTAGTTGGTATTAACGGAATAGTATCTCCAGCCAATTCACTGTTAATAAGCCCTAACCCTGCAAATGGCTTAGTAACGTTGACTTACAGCTTACTCAAAAATGACAACATTACAGTAAGTGTAATTGACGAATTCGGACGCATTGTTTACGAGAAGCAATTATCAAATCAACATGCAGGTACATCAAAACAAGCTATTGACTTGAGTGATATAGCAGAAGGCATCTACTCCTTACGGATGATAACCAACGATGGTATTACCGTAAAGAAAATTGCAATCGTAAAATAAAAACTAAATACTAAAGGTCGTCGGGGTTAAGGAACCTGAATACCATAGCTGCAATTGCTGCACCTGCAAAAGGGCCTACTAAGTATATCCATAAGTTTTGCATGGAGTGATGCCCTACGATACAATCAATTAAAATTGGACCTGTACCTACAGCAGGATTAAATGCTCCACCCGATATTTGGCCGCCTGCAATAGCGCCTGCTAAAACAGTAAAACCAATTGCAAGGCCATAAAATGAATTGCCTGATGTTTTTTTAGATGTAGCAACATTCAGTACTACGCTGGCAAGTGCAAAAGTGAAAGCAATTTCAATAAGCAAAGGTTTAATGATACTGATACCGGCAGCAGGTGCAGGTGCAAATGTGTGGCCCATTATTATGTAACAGCTAAATGCAGCAGCAGTTGCGCCTAGTAGTTGGGTTATCATATACATTATAGCTTCGTTAGCTTTTATCTTTCCTCGCATTAAAATAGCTAGCGTTACAGCAGGGTTATAATGTGCGCCCGATACGTGGCCGCCCATATACACCATTACCATTAAGATAGCACCAATGGCTAATGGATTGCCACTTAGCCCGATTACTAAAACCAAAAAGAAAGTTCCTATAAATTCGACTAATAAGTTTTTCATGTATGCAGTTTTTAAGTTTAGGTAAAAGTATAGTGAATTCTTTAATTTTGTATCATTGCATTCAGAATTTTCTAACAAGCTTATTAACTAATAATTTAAAATATATGGCAATTACTGTAGGGCAAAAAGCCCCCAATTTTGAACTCCCTGATGAGAATAAGAATATTGTTAAACTGGAGTCACTTAAAGGCAAGAACGTAGTTCTGCTTTTCTTCCCGGCTGCGTTTACAAGTACTTGTACTAAAGAAATGTGTCAGACCCGTGATGAGCTTTCTTACTTTAATGGAATGAATGCAGAAGTATTTGGTATTTCGGTTGATATGCCTTTTACATTGGCAAAATATAAAGCTGATAATCAATTGAATTTCCCTCTGCTTTCTGATTTTAATAAGGAAGCTATTACAGCCTATGGTTGTAAATACGATACCTGGGTAGCAGGTTTAAAAGGTGTTGCCAAGCGCTCATCGTTTGTAATTGATAAGGAAGGTGTTATTCGTTTTGCGCAAATACTTGAAGTAGCAGGCGATTACCCTGACTTTGATGGAATAAAGAAGACACTGGAGGGATTGAAATAATCTGATTTAAACAGAATAGAAAAGGGCGGTATTTATCGCCTTTTTTTATTGGTGCTTATAGTATCATCCCTGCCCCAACGGTTTCGTTGGTGGCTTCATCAATAAGTATAATGCTGCCTGTGCGGCGGTTCTTGCGGTAACTGTCGAAGAATAAAGGGCTGGTGGTGCGTATGGTTATTCTGCCTACATCGTTCAGTTTTATCTCTTTATCATCTTCAATACGATGCAGGGTATTGATGTTTATTTTGTATTGAATACTCTTTACTACGCAACGGGCATCCTTAGTAGTATGCTTTATCATATACTTGCCACCCACAATTAGTTTATTTTCATTCAGCCAGCAGATCATCATGTCAATGTCCTGCTCAATTTTTGGTTGGTTATGTTCACGCACAAGCATATCGCCGCGGCTCAGGTCTATATTATCTTCCAGCAACATAGTTACCGACATACCCGGGTAAGCTTCTTCTATTGGCCCATCGTAAGTATCTATCGCTTTTATTTTGCTTACTGTACCTGAAGGCAGTGCCATTACCTTATCGCCTTTTTTAAATATACCACCTGCCACTTTACCGGCGTAGCCTCTGTAATCATGGTACTCATCAGACTGCGGACGGATAACATATTGAACAGGAAAGCGGCAATCGATCAGGTTTTCATCACTTGCCACGTGAATATTTTCAAGTAAGTATAATAGTGTACTGCCACCATACCAGGGCATGTTGGTCGATTTATCTACCACATTATCGCCTGTAAGCGCTGCAATAGGTATAAACTGCACATCTACTACTTCCAGCTTCGATGAGAACTTTTCGTACTCTGCACGTATCTTTTCAAATACCTCTTCTTTATAACCAACCAGGTCCATTTTGTTTATACAAACTATAATGTGCCTGATACCAATAAGCGAAGTAATAAGCGTATGCCTGAGTGTTTGTTCGGTAATGCCATTGCGGGCATCTATCATAATAATGGCCAGGTTAGCGGTTGATGAACCGGTAACCATATTGCGTGTGTACTGTATATGCCCGGGAGTATCGGCAATAATAAACTTGCGGCGCGGGGTAGAGAAATACCTGTAAGCCACATCAATGGTAATACCCTGTTCGCGCTCGGCACGGAGGCCATCGGTAAGTAAAGCAAGATTCACTTGCTCTTCACCTCGCTGTTCGCTCGAACGTTTTATAGCTTCGTATTGATCTTCAAAAATAGATTTACTATCGTATAACAAACGCCCAATGAGTGTGCTCTTGCCATCATCAACACTGCCTGCGGTGAACAAGCGCAACAGGCCACGAGTGGCTGCAGGTAATGGCTTATGTATAGTAGAGTCTTTCATGAAATAATATCGAATATCGAACATCGAATGCTGAATTTCGAAGTGTTGGACTTTTGATTTTTTTCTATTGTAGTTAATTTCATAATTCGATATTCCTTATTGGGTATTCGATATTTGTAGTTTCTCAGAAGTATCCTGCTTTTTTACGGTCTTCCATCGCTGCTTCAGAGCGCTTATCATCTGCCCGTGTGCCTCTTTCAGTAACACGCGATGCAGCAATTTCTTCAATCACTTCATCAATGTTCGATGCGGTAGATTCAACTGCTCCGGTACATGACATATCGCCAATGGTACGAAAACGTATGATCCTTTCTTCGTACTTTTCTGTATCTCTTAATTTTAAAAATGGAGATTTTGCCAATAGCTGTCCGTCTCTGCTTACGACCTCACGATTGTGCGAGAAGTAAATAGATGGCAAAGGAATATTTTCATCTTTTATGTATTGCCATACATCAAGCTCTGTCCAGTTGCTTAAAGGAAAAACACGGAAGTTCTCACCTATATTTTTTTTGCCATTAAAGAGATCCCATAATTCAGGGCGTTGGTTCTTAGGGTTCCATTGCCCGAATTCATCACGATGAGAGAAGAACCTTTCTTTTGCTCTTGCCTTTTCTTCATCCCTGCGGGCGCCACCAATACAGGCATCTAACTTTAATTCTTCAATAGCATCGAGTAAGGTTACAGTTTGCAATAAATTACGGCTGGCATTATATCCGGTCTCTTCTTTTACCCGGCCTTTATCAATCGAGTCTTGTACATAACGTACTATAAGGCGTGCATCAATTTTTTTAACCCACTCATCGCGGTAAGTAATCGTCTCGCCAAAATTGTGGCCCGTATCAATATGCATTAAGGCAAACGGAATTTTTGCCGGAAAAAATGCTTTACGCGCTAAATAGCTCACTACTATAGAATCTTTCCCACCCGAAAAAAGCAAAGCTGTCTTCTCAAACTGGGCAGCTACTTCACGTAATACGTAAATAGCTTCCGATTCAAGTTCTTCCAGATGATGAGTATTTGCGTGCATTTTTTCTGTTAACTGGTATTACAAATATAATGAATAGCTTAAGCCTTAACGTCTTTCAGGTTCAATTCAATGCTGGTAGTGCCGTTCCATTCGTTTTCGCGCAAGCTGTAACTTATACGGAATGGCTTACCTGATGCCACTATTTTCAGGTGTTCACCCATATCAAAGCCTATAACGTTAAACGAAGTGTTAGGGTTGTCCGCTTGCATAACATTCATCCGTAGGTGGTTACTGCCTACAACTTTGGGTTCGTATTTAGTAATTACATTATCTGAATAAAAAACAGGCGCCATATTTCCAGGTCCAAATGGGGCAAGCTGTTTTAATATTTTGTAAAAGCCATCGTTGATAGATGATAATGGCAATGGCGCATCAATTTCAATTACAGGACGAAGCAATTCTTCAGGTATGCTTTCTGAAACCACTTTTTCAAATAGCGCAATAAACGCAGGCAGATTCTCTTCGGCCATAGTTAAACCTGCAGCATATTTATGTCCGCCAAACTGTTCTAATAAATGCGAACATGCATCAATGGCTTCATACAGGTCGAAGTCTCTTACCGAGCGTGCCGAACCAGTTATTTTTCCATTCGATTTGGTAAGTATAATAGTAGGGCGGTAATAATGTTTTTCGATAAGACGAGATGCTACAATACCAATTACTCCTTTGTGCCATTCAGGGTTGTAGAGGACTGTTGTCTTTTTCTTTTTCAGTGAATGATCCGCTTCCAGCATATTTATTGCTTCCTGCGTAATCATGGTATCAACATCTCTTCTTTCGAAGTTTGTTTTGTTTACCGAATCACTGCTGAACTTTGCTTTTTCAGGGTTATCGGCTATCAGTAACTCCACAGCATTTTTACCGGTTTCAATTCTTCCGGCAGAATTAATACGTGGCCCGAATACAAATACAAGATCATTAACTGTAATTTGTTTTTGCAATTGCACTAGGTCAATAATAGCTTTAAAGCCAGCCCTTGGTGCACTATTTATTCTTTTTAGCCCATGAAAAGTGAGTGTACGATTCTCTCCTGTAATAGGTACTATATCTGATGCAATGCTAAGGCCAACCAGATCGAGGTATTGCTCCAGCATATCAAATGGCATGTCATAATTTATGGCAAGAGCCTGTATCAGTTTAAAGCCAATACCACAACCGGGCAGTTCTTTGTAAGGGTATTCACAATCTGTACGTTTAGGATTCAGAATGGCAACAGCCTCCGGCAATGTTTTATCGGGTTTGTGGTGGTCACAAATAATAAATTCTATTCCCTTTTCAGTAGCATAGCTTACCTTATCATGCGCTTTAATACCACAATCAAGCGCTACAATAAGTTTATATCCGTTCTCGGCAGCATAGTCAACTCCTTTAAACGAAATGCCATATCCTTCAGCATACCTGTCTGGTATATAATAGCCACAATTCAACGCTAAAAATTTCAAAAAGGTATATACTAATGCTACCGATGAAGTTCCATCTACATCATAATCGCCATACACTAATATCTTCTCATGGTTTATTGCAGCGTCGGCTATTCGCTTCACTGCCTTATCCATGTCCTTCATTTGAAAAGGATCGTGCAAGGATTTAAGATCGGGCCTGAAAAATTCTTTAGCCTGGTCGTATGTCTCTACCCCTCGTTGCACAAGCAAGTTCGCTATAACAGGACTTACCCGTATAGCCTCAACCAGTTTAAGCACCTTGTCTTCAGGAGCCTGTTCCTTTACGTTCCAGCGTTTTTCCATTAAATAGTATTAGCCATAACCTTGTCGTAATCAGCAAGGCATTTATCGCCACAGCAGCCTTTTCTTTCTTCTGAACATTTTTCGCATTGTATATGCAGGGTATGGCAAGGTTCATACGAACAGTTTATCTGCCTTTCTGAAACCACACCGCAACAATGGCATTTACTTAAAATATCGTCGGTTACTTTTTCCGATAACCGTTCATCGAACACAAAATTCTTTCCAATAAACTTCGATTCCAGTCCGTGTTTTTTTACCTGGTGTACATATTGTATTATACCGCCATGTAGCTGGTACACGTTCTCATATCCATTATGCTTAAGCCATGCACTGGCTTTTTCGCAGCGTATTCCGCCGGTGCAGTATAGCAGTATATTCTTGTCTCTTTTATCTTCTAATACTTCTAAAACCTTTGGCAGTTCATCACGGAAATTCTTAACATCGGGGCAAATAGCATTATAGAACCTGCCCACTTCGCTTTCGTAGTTATTACGCATATCAACCACCACTGTTTCAGGCTCATCAACCATTTTATGAAAGGTAAGTGCATCAAGCCTTTGCCCTGTATTGGTAGTGTCAAAGGCATCATCTTTCAACCCGTCGGCCACAATCTTTTTCTTTACCTTCATTATAAGCGCAAAAAACGATTTGTTATCATCCTCTATGGCGTATTTAAAAGGCACTTCTTTAAAAATAGGTATCTGGTAAAGGTGTTCCTCGAAAGCTTTAAAATTGTGCTCAGGTACACTTAACTGGGCATTGATACCTTCTTTAGCCACATATATGCGGCCCAATACATTAAGACTTTGCCAGTAGGCATATAATTCATCGCGCAAGTTTACCGGGTGCTCAATATTCACGTAGCGATAAAAGGAAAGTGTTATCCTTTTAAACGTTTCCGCTTTTACCTTTTCGCGTAATTCTTTCTTATTTACCCTGTTATATAGAAACATGTATATCCTTGAAAGGTGCAAATTTAGCGTTTTTGGCTAAAACTGCTCATTTTATAGCCTTATCTTATTCAGGGGTAACATATTCATACATACAACCTTTAGATTGCAGAATCTGTGAATTATGTAAATGTATGGACTATTACTGTAATGCTTTAAAGGCAGTGTATTCTCACCTTTGTTCCGTAATGATTTAATACTCACCGGAATTTAAAAAGAGGGGCTCAAAATATGGAAATGCAAGGCACAAATTTATTTATAGTGGATGACAACAAATTATTGGTTGCAACACTTAGCCAATACCTGCAGAACAGGTTTGGACCCAGTATGCATATAACGACCTTTAACAGTGGAGAAAGCTGTTTGGAGAAAATTGATGAAAAAACGGATATTGTTATTCTTGATTATCAAATGGAAGGCAAAAATGGCCTGGAAGTTTTGAAGTCTATCAAAGCGGTTAATTCAAAAACAGAAGTTATTATGTTGTCGAGTAATGAGGATATGGCCTTGTCAATAGAGTCATTTAAATCGGGCGCTAAAGATTACGTAATAAAAGGCACGGGCTCATGGAAAAAAGTAGGCAAACTGGTTAACCATGTTGTTACAGCACCTATAAGGCTTATGGTGAAAGAATTCAGTATATCAAAGCAATTAGCCATTCTGCTAACTGCATTTATTGTAATTGGTATAGTAGTATTTTGTGCATTACAAATGATGAAATAATACAGATAAAAAGTATATATATGATTAGTAACCGGGGGAACAAGAAATGGTAAAAGAAGAAAGCTCAGTTAAAAAGATATGCGATTTCAGGTATCTTACGGAGATGATGGGAGGAAAAAAACCTTTGATAGCAGGAATTATGAATACTTTTCTAACTCAGATACCAGAAGAGATAAATGGTATTAATGATGGCATAGCCAGAACAAATTACCCGGCTATTATGAACTTTTCTCATAACATGAGGTCAACTGTATCTATAATGGGTATTGCAGTGCTTAAGCCCATTTTGCAGGAAATGGAAAACCTGGCAAAAGAAGCAATGAATATGGATAAAATAAAGGAATTAAATCAAAAGGTTAATTCATTGTGTACGCAGGCAATTGAAGAAATTGAAAAAGAGAAATTCAATTACGTTTAAAAGCTTACTCTATAACCCACTTACCCCTTGCCAGTGTCTTTTCGCCTTGTACTAACGACCATACATAGGTACCTGTTGCAAGAGAATGGACTTTAATAGTATGCATGGTGCCTTCTCCAATAGGTAGTTCATCAACCTTTTTGCCATCTATACTAAATACCAGCATGGTGCTGCCTTGTAATGATTGGGCAGTGTGGATCATTATATTGGTTTGGTTATGAAACGGGTTAGGGTACACATCAACCTTTATTGCCGGATTATCAGATATAACAGGAACAGAAGTAAGTAATTTACTTATAGATGTAGCATTAAAAAAGGTGTTCTCTTTACCTGTGCGCATATCACTCCATAGTGCATAAACAGTCGAATCAGATACGGCACAGCCAAGGAAATCGTCACCATGAATAAGGGTAACAGCCGGAGAAACTGCATCGCTAATTCTAAAATTCGGAGCGTAGGTATTACCACCATCTTTTGAGATGGTACCGTATATCTGAAAAGGTACAGTATCACCTGCGCCTGTATTACGCCTGTCGCGCCATACAGTTGCATAAGTTCCGTTTGGGGCAAAACTTCCCCATGCTAAATCATGGGCAGTATCATAAGCGCCTAACTTATCATCATTCAGGCGGACAGGCCCTGCCCAGGTTTTTCCTGCATTATGAGAATTGTAGGATACTACATCGGGTTCGCCAAAATGGTTCGATACGGCAGTTATAATAAGGTTAGTGGTATCAGCAGGGTTCGATGCAATGCTTATACCTTCTTTAACAAGTGAGTCGGCTGCGGGAATAGCATCGGCAGTAGTATAATTAACAGCAATATAAGGAGTAAAAGTATTACCACCGTTCGATGATTTAATAACTACCAATCTTGGATAAACAGAATACTTGGTGTAGTATGAAAAATAAGCTGCATATAAAGTACCATTGGCAGAAACTGTTGTAAAAGCAGTTGCATCAGTTATGGAGCCTGTCGGAATGCTATCGTCCATTCGTTTTATTGGCGACCAGGTTGCACCACTATCGGTTGAATAGGTAAGCCATGGATAATGGGGTTGAGGTGTAAAGTATGCATTTTGACTGGTAAGGTAAACCCTTCCTGAATATGGGCCATTGCTTCCGTCGGCTGCTATCCATGGGCGGTCTATAGGTAAGTTAGGCTGCGCTTTATATGAAATAGCTTTTACGGGAGCTTTCCAGGTAATGCCACCATTTACGGAACGTGTAACCATAATATAACCTGAATCATTCGTCTTTAATCCCGAAAGGTCGATATAGGCTAAGTAAACACAACTATCCTTACCAAAATACATAGTTGGGTCGGCACAGGTAAACTTAGGCGATGCATGCGGTAATAGTTGAAGACTGCTCCATGTTTTTCCTCCATCGAACGAGGAGCGGGTGGCCATGGCATTCTCCAAATTGCTGGTAGAAAAATACATCCATGCGCTAACAAGGTGCTTTGGGTTTTTAGGATTGGCTGTCAAATAACATTCCCCATCCCAATAAATAGAATTAGACAGGTTGATGTTCTGCGAAAATGCCTGAATAGAAATATAACAGGCAAGGAGTAAAAGAATACTTTTTTTCATGATACTATGACAAATTGATCAAACAAAAGTTTAATCTATTCTGTAATAACAAAGTTATGAAATAATGGTATTACTCAGCCCCAAACCTCTAAAGGGGCTTTAAATTAGATATGTCGTGCTGAGCTTGTCGAAGCATATTCAACTGACACTTCGACAGGCTCAGTGTGACGAGCGTTAAAGCCCCTTTAGGGGTTTGGGGTACTAAATAAAAAAGCCCCGCAGTAATGCGGGGCTTTTTTACTCAAACTTTATCTCAACCTCAAACTTTATCTTGTAATCACAGTCTTTGTATTGTATACTCTGTCAGCAGTAATAATCCTTACAAAATAGGTTCCACCTGAAATGTTTTGAAGGTTAACATCTTGCTGTATCATCCCGTTGCTCGAATGTGTTTGTGTTTGATAAACAACTTCACCCAGCAGGTTGGTTATTTGCAATTCCGCATTCTGCGCATTTTCTATTCCGGTAATGGCAACTCTGAATGCTCCATTGTTAGGATTAGGGTATAGCTTGAAGTCGGCATTCGGGTTGCTAATTGTTGCAACACCTGCAGGCTCTATATCAATAGGCATACTAAAGGTTGTAAAGTCATACCTGTCGTTTACGCCTGTGCTTCTATGGTGTTGTATACCCGGATACTGGGTGAACCAGAGTGATAAGGTAACAGTATGTATGCCGGTGTTATGGTAATAGTGGCTATAAGTAGTCATACCTATACCGCTATCGGCACCTGTTGTGTCACCTGCATCCCATCTGTAGTAGGTTACCCCATTGGTTCCGGTTGATGTGCTTGTGAAAATGTAAAGGTAATTGCCAACGGTATCTCCATAGTTAGTTGAAGTAAAGCTGGCATGTAATGAATCCTGGTTAGATATATTGATGGTTTCCATTACAGAGTCAATGCAATATGCACTACCTGTGTTCTCGATAATCAGCCATACGTTATAGCTTCCGTTAGATGGGAAAGTTAAGTTGGTGCTGCTGCCTGTGCCTAAAATTGTAGCAGAACTATCAGACTTCCATGTATACTGTGTACCACCATAAGTGCCTGTACTGGTACTGCTCACATAAACCATTCCTTTGGTAGTATCATTGCTTACAGTAAAGCTTGCACTAAGTGTACAAGGTGTAGTAATGTTACTGATAGTTATAACAGTATATGTAGAATCTAAGCAAAGTGAACTATCAGCCGAAGCAGTAAGTGTAACTGTATAAGTACCGTTTGCAGTATAGATATGCTTATCGGTATTGCTGTTTGTAAAATCATTACCACCATCACCAAAATTCCAGTACGAATTTAAATTGGTATTGATTGTACTTGAAGTATTGGTAAATGATACGTGACCGTTTACACCAACTGTATAAGTGAAGTGAGCAACCAAATGACATTCGTTACTGTCTGCAGTATATTGCGATACATATTGGTAGGTAGAATCAACGCAGTAAGCAGAGCCTGTATCTCTTACAGTTAGCCATGGATAATAGTTGCCTTGGTATACGTATGTATGGTTGAAGGTAGGCGTTGTTCCATGCACTGTAGGGGTTCCATCACCTGCATTCCAATAATACAAGGTGTTAGCGTTGGTTCCTGTAGATGTGCTGGTAAAGCTTACCAACCCAGCTGCACCAACGGTATAGGTATAATTCGCACTAAGAGTGCAAGGTGTGGTTATATTAGTTACGTTAATTTGTAAAGTATCGGTAGATATACAAGTAGTACTATCGGCATATACAGTAAGCATAACCGTATAGTTGCCATTAGCAGTATAAGTATGGCTATATGTTGTAGGAGCATAGTTTGTACTTCCGCTTCCATCACCCGGGTTCCAGGTATAGTATGCATATCCGTTTATACCTGTTGTGGTACTGGTAAAACTCATGTGCCCGTTAACGCCATAGTTTACTGTAAAGCTTGCGTTAAGGTTACACGGCGGGTTTCCTGTGCCAGTTGTTATATTAACAGTGTCATAAACCGTACTTGTACAGCCATAACCATTGGTGATGGTTAATGAAGGATAGTAATAACCATTATTTACATAAGTATTAGATGGATTCGCGTTTGTTGAGGAATTTCCATCGCCAAACCACCATTGGTAAGTTGCTCCTACACCAACCCCGGTTGATCCAGCGCTAGAGAAGTTTACTAATCCGGCTGCACCCATAGTAAAACTTGGTTGTGGGTTAAGGCTACAAGTGCCGCTGTTTGATATCGTTACTGTGGTAGAAGCGCTGTCAAATGGGTTGCCTGTACTGTCCCAAATATACAACACAATAGTGTAAGAGCCATTGTATGCATAAGTATGGTTAAATGTTCTAACCGCAGGTCCGTTTACTACGGGGCTGCCATCACCTGCATTCCAGGTATAAATAGTATTTGGGGAAGTACCTGTAGATGTACTGGTGCAATTTACCAGCCCGCTACTACCGGTGGTGTAGGTAAAGCTGGCTTTAAAAGCCCAGGCAGAGTTGATAAAGCAAATGCCTAATGCAAGCAGGAATAGCTTCATCAGTTTTTTGCGCGTTGTGGGTAGGTTTTTTGTTTTCATGTTGGTTTGGGTTATGCTTATTTGCATTATTAGTTTTCAGTTTAGGCCTTTATACACAGATACGGTACCTTTATATAAAGGGTTGGGTTTAATTTAAATTATTTATAGGCCACCGCAATAATTGCATCTCCATTCTTGATTGCCAGGGTTTTGCCTGTATAGTCAAATAATATGCAATCGAACTTTACATGTAGTTGTTTGGTGCTTTGGTTATTCTCATTGTTCTGGTAGTTTGTTACCGAAGTTATTTGAAAATAACTGCTATCGGGCTGTGCAGGATTATTAGAAGTGTACTGATCACCGGTAGCATCGGTATAAATTATTGTGGCATTAGCCAGACCTTGTGGGTTAGGTGCTAAAATAGGTGAAGATATATTATAGCTAAAAACATGCGAGTAGGCTATACTATTAGGAGTGGCAGCATAGGCAGTTGAACTGGCTTTGATATTGTTTGTTATGTCATGTACAGTAAGGGTTACCGTGTGTGGATTTGAATCACTAAAGGTATGTGCTGCGTTTGTTGTGTTTGCTGTATCATTTACTGTAAGACTGGCAGGGTCTCCAAAATCCCAGTGATACGAGTAATTGCCTGATCCACCATAGGTGGTAGGCATAAAAGTTATTCCACTATCTGTAATTGAGCAATTCAGGCTAACATTGGTATTGCCCATTTGTAATGGATTGCTCAATGTTTTGGATGTATTGTCACTAAATGTTACAAATAGCGATGAATTATAGCTTCCTGCATGGCTATATGTATGGACTATGGCGCTTAGTGCAGACGAATTTATAGTGGTTACAGTACCATCACCAAAATTCCAGGCGTAGCTTTTTACCTTTACCGAAGTATCAGCAGTAGGAGTAAAAGTTACGAAAATAGAATCTGAATTACCACCGGGTACCAAGTAACTTAAATACCCTGTTGCTAACGAATGCCCAATATTAGTTTCACTTGCACCTAAAGGTAAGGTATGATAATTATTAATAATAAACTCGATGCTTGGCGGGCAGTTGCTGGTGCAATTATATTCTTTCAGGTTGCCTGTATAATTATATACCCCATTTGCAGAATCTTGAGTATAGGATGAGTACATGTAATAGTTATTTAAGCCTGCTCTGAGGTTCATAGCAGTACCACCCACAATGCCTGTAAAGCTAAATACAGGGCTTGCATTTTGAGTAGCTATATGTTCCTTTTTGCAGCCAGGTGTAAATAAGCTTACCAGCAAACAAAGAGTTATTATCTGAGATATTCTTTTCATTACTATTTTATAATATCGTATGAAAGTATTAATCGTAAACCGCTGTTCCTTTCAAAAACATTGTTGTTGAAAAAGGAATTATTTTCAATATCAAGCAAGCCGTAATAACCTTCGGCACTAATTGTAAAGCGTTGTATTTTTCTGCGATAGGCTAAGGTGATTTGTGCATCAAGACTATTTATGCCATCAGTATAGCCCATTTTATCTGAAGAAGTGTAACCGGAAGTACCAAAATAATTCTGGTTGTAACTAACTACATTGCTATTCGAGTTTAGTAAGTACAATACATTAACGCCCAGTGCTACTATATTCTTACTGTCGATGTTGTATTGGAATTTAATGGGCATTGCAACATAATAAAGTGTTTTGAGTGTCACTGAAGTAACATTCGTAACGGAGCCAAAATCGTATTGTGCAGTAGTGCCCGAATAAAGTGTATTTACATGCGTAAGGCTATTATACTGTAGTCCAATAAGAGCTGAAATGTTTGTGTTGAAATAATGAGTTACACTAAGGCCTATGATCGGACTAATTCCACTTCCTTGTGTTGCACCTGCTTTCATCCATCCCAAAGAGTAACCTGCACCTGCATCAATACTAAATAAGGTGTGGGTGTATTTAACAACCGGCGCGGGTGGCTGATTGCTACCCGCGCTGTTGTTTGAGGTGGAAGAATCTGTTTTTTTAGCTGTGTTTGCCGTTGTTGTAACTACCTGATTTTTGTTTGCAGTATCCTGCGCAGCATTTGTATTAGTAGTTGCCTGGGCAGAAGTATTAAGATTTTGCTCTGCAGTTTTTCCTGCATCAGCTACCTGTGTGGTATTGTTACTTGTATTGTTTTCATTTGCAGTAGTGGTATTTTGATTGGTTACCGGTTTGTTGTTATCGGTAACTGTAGAGGTGCCCGGAGTTGTAGTATAAGTTGATGATGAAGTTCTATTGTTTGCCAATTGAGTAGCATGAGATTTTTGTCTCTTACTTTTTTCTGTTTCAGGCCTTACATAACTATATGCAGTTGCAGATGAGTCAGCAGTAGTTTGTTTTTGGTGCTTGTTCTTTTTAGTATTTCCTGTGCTTTGGGTAGTTACAGTTTCAACAATTAGGTGTGTACCCGAATCTGAAACAGAATGATTTGGAACAGGCGAAGGCTGCAAGTTTTCAGCTTTAGTTTTAGACGTAGTAGCAGGTACTGTATTTATTTGACTTTGTACAACAGCATTATTGTTTTGCTGCGCCGAGGTATTAGTAGCTTGGTTAGAGGTGTTAGCGCTATAGATGAACGGATACATGATAGCTGCACCAACTATAATGCCTGCCAAAAACACAAGAGAGATAAAACCATATTTCTTTTTCTTCTCCGATTTTTCAATCATGCCTTCGGCCTTGTCCCAGTTCGTTTCATCGAAAGGAAAGTCACGCTCCGATAATTTGGAGCGCAATAGGTCGTCAAATTTTTCCTGTTCGTTCATTACAATAAAAATGATTTAACTGTAAACGCCATTTTATGGAGCATTACCTTTAATTGTTCCCGTGAAAAATGCAAATGCCATTTTGATGTTCCTTCGCTTATACCCAGCATATTGGCAATTTCCTTGTGTTCAAAACCATCTACCACATATAAGTTAAATACTCTTTGGCTCATGGGTGGCAGTTGTACTATCAGCTTATGTATTTCCTCTACATTCATTTTCGAAATGGCTTCATTCAAAGCTCCCGCTATGGGCAGTTCCTCAAAGTCCTCTACGTATTTTATATTCTCTTTATGTTTCTTCTCCTTGCGGTATTCATCAATAAGTACATTTATAATAACCCGGCGTATCCACGATTTAAAAGGTATATGCGATTGGTATTTCTCCAGGTTGTTCAGCACTTTTAAAAAACCGGTGTTCAAAGCCTCTTGTGCCTCCTCGTATGATTGTGTATATCGTATGCAAATACTCATCAGGTATCTATAGGTCTCTTTATAAAGCTCGTATTGCGCTTTACGCTCTTTTCGTATGCAGGCTGTAATTAAGTCGACTTCTACATTCATTATTGCAATACGGGCTTACATCAATTTACTAACTAGTACGCGGGCCTTGGTCAATGGGTTGGGTGATTTTTGAATATTACCGAAATATCTATACAAGTAATTGAAAATCAATATGATTAATATTGACTTAAGCGCTTGAATAAGTATCTGAAACAAATCTACTAAAAATGCACCGAATTAGGCAGGCTTACCCTAAAACCCCGACCGAAATTTTAGTACTTTCGCCCATCTTCACATAAACACAGGGTATGGATACAAAGATACTGGTCATTGGTGCCGGAGGGCAGATTGGGAAAGAGCTTGTACAGGAATTATGCAACATATATGGCAGCAATAAAATTGTAGCATCCGACATAAGACCCGATAATGATATTGACTGTGCTTACGAAGCGCTGGATGTATTAGATACCAAACGACTGGTTGAGATAATCAAGAAACACAACGTAAAAGAAATATATCACCTGGCAGCTTTGCTCTCTGCTACGGCTGAGCAATACCCTGAAAAGGGCTGGAAGCTGAACATGGAAGGCTTACTTAGTGTATTAGAACTAATGCGCGAAAAGGTGATTGATAAAATGTTCTGGCCAAGTTCTATTGCTGTTTTTGGCCCCAACACTCCTAAAATAAATACACCTCAGTATACTGTAATGGAGCCAAGTACTGTGTATGGCATAAGCAAACAGGCAGGTGAGCGTTGGTGCGAATATTACCATAACCGTTATGGCGTTGATGTGCGGAGTGTAAGGTACCCAGGACTTATTGGCTGGCAATCGGCACCGGGCGGTGGCACAACAGATTATGCGGTACATATTTTTCATGAAGCAATAAAAAACAAAAAGTACGAATGCTTTTTAAAGGAAGACACTGCTCTGCCAATGATGTATATGAGCGATGCTTTGCGGGCCACTATAGGACTTATGCAAGTACCGGCAGATAAAGTGAAGATACGTTCTAGTTATAATCTTTCAGGGACAAGTTTTTCGCCAAAGGATATTGCAGCAGAAATAAAAAAGCATATTCCGGAATTTACAATTACCTATAAACCTGATTACCGCCAACCTATTGCCGATAGCTGGCCACATAGCATTGATGATTCACTTGCCCGCGAACATTGGGGTTGGAAACATAAGTACGATCTGCCGGAAATGACAGCCGACATGCTGCAACACATCGGAAGCGTTAAACAAGCATAGTTCCAATGAAAACTTGTCACTATACACTATACACTATTCACTTGTAACGTGGGCCATCGTAAACTAAAAAAATTCGCTGAGGTAGCTACCTTCAACAATGTGTTTGAACCAACACAAGCAGCAGGAGAGCCGATTGACTTTCCGCTTAAGGGCAAATGGAATGCAGATTATTTTAAGAACGATAACCCTATTATTCTTGAATTGGGTTGCGGCAAAGGAGAATATACCATTGGGCTTGCAAAGCGGTTCCCCAACAAGAATTTTATTGGCATGGATATTAAAGGTGCCAGGCTTTGGAGAGGCGCTAAGATTGCCGTGGAAGAAAAAATGGCCAACGTTGCTTTTGTGCGTAACCGTATCGATTTTATTGAATCGTATTTTGGCCCTAACGAAGTAAGCGAAGTATGGATTCCTTTTCCGGATCCATACCCACGTAAAGGAAAGACAGAAAAAAGACTAATGTCGGCATCTTTTGTAAAACGCTACCGTAACCTTGCAAAACCGGGAGCAATAATTCATTTTAAGAGTGATAATGCTGACTTATATGCGTATGCTATGGAGCAGGTGCAGGAACATAAGTATAAGTTACTTGCTAATTCGGCAGATGTGTATAGCGATGCTTCAACGTTAGGAGAAGAACGGGAGGAATTGCTGACCAAAATCCAAACTTATTACGAATCGACATTTTTAGCGATAGGCAAGAAGATACATTACGTAGAATTTGTAATTTAGCACCTCAATTATATACCAGATGAAATTTATAGCCGAAATAGATGTGATGCCTTTGAAGGCACTCTTAGATCCACAAGGAAGAGCTGTAACAGGCGTACTTAAAAATATTGGCCTTGGCGAACTCGAAAATGTTCGTGTGGGTAAGCATATTACTGTTGAAGTAGAAGCCGGCACCGAAGAAACCGCCAAGCAGAAAGTAGAAGAAGCCTGTAAGAAATTATTGGCTAACCCTATTATGGAAAGCTTTCATTTTACGATTAAAGCTAATTAAGGCTTAGGTTAAGATTTAGGTTCAGGCTCGAACAATAATTTCTCAATCTTAGCCTCAACCTCAACCTTATTGGTTCGTGTCAACCCTGCTTACTTTAATAACACCATCTACCTTTTCAAGCTTTTTCATTAAGCTGGTAAGGTGAGCGGTATCGTGTACGAACACTATAATATTTCCTTCAAAGGTGCCATCGTTGGTATCGAAACTGATGTAACGCATGTTTACGTTCAGTTCGTTCGATATAACCTGGGTAACATTATTTACCAGGCCCATTTTATCGATACCAATAATTTTTATACCTGCCAGGAATGAGATAAGCTTTTGGCTGGTCCATTTTGCCTTTACAATTCTATAGGCATGGTTCGACATAAGCTCTATAGCATTGGGGCAGTTTACACGGTGTATTAAAATTCCTTCGTGTGCGGTTATAAAACCAAAAACGTCATCGCCGGGTATTGGGCTGCAACATGGCGATAGCTTGTATTCTAAATTATCAATGCTGTCACCAATAACCAAAAAGTCTGATTTGCCACGCTTGTTCGATACAAGTTGCTCAAGTGTTTGTGCAGGAACTTGTGGCTCTATCTTTTTATCTTTTACTTTAATAAAGTCTTTCAGTTCCTTAGTGGAAAGGTTGCCCATCCCAACCCTGTAGTACAATTCAGATACATCGGAAAGATTAAGGAACGAAGCCAAGCGCTTTACAAAAACATCACTAAACTCCAGTTTGTTTTGCTCAAATTTTTCTTGCAATGTTTCTTTTCCAAGGGCAATTTGCTTGACCTTTTCTTCTTTCAAAAACTCTTTTATGCGCGACTTGGCTTTGGCCGTAACCACAAAGTTCATCCAGTCGGCCTTTGGCGTTTGCTTGTTCGATGTAAGTAGTTCTACCTGGTCGCCGCTATTCAGTTTATGGCTAAGCGGAACAAGCTTATGGTTTACTTTAGCTCCAATACATTTGGTTCCGATTTCTGAATGCACATCAAAAGCAAAATCGAGTGCGGTAGAGTTTACAGGCATAGAACGCATTTCGCCTTTTGGTGTAAACACAAATATTTCGTCGGCAAAAAGGTTTAGCTTGAAATCATCAATAAAGTCCAGTGCATTACTATCTGGGTTCGATAACGACTCACGTATTTTTCTCAACCACTCCTCCAGCGGGTCTTCAGTATGCTCCGGTCCGCCTTGTTTGTATTTCCAGTGTGCTGCATAACCTTTTTCAGCTACTTCGTTCATACGCTCACTGCGTACCTGCACCTCAACCCATTGTCCGTTTGGCCCCATAACGGTAGTATGCAATGCTTCATAGCCATTTGCTTTCGGTGTAGAAACCCAGTCGCGCAAACGATCGGGGTTAGGGTAGTAAAAATCAGTAACTATCGAATAAACTCTCCAGCAATCTGCTTTTTCCTGTTCAGGTGGTGAGTCAACTAATATGCGAATAGCGAAAATGTCGTACACCTCTTCGAAGGGTACGTTCTTATTTTTTATTTTACTCCATATGGAGTAAATAGATTTCGGCCTTCCGAATATTCTGAACTTTATTTTTTGTTCGTGTAAGGCTTCACGTAGCGGAATAATAAACCTGTGTATATAACGGGCACGCTCAGCCTGGGTATCTTTTAATTTTTTATCTAAGTCACTGTAAATCTCCGGCTCGGTATATTTCAATCCCAAGTCTTCCAACTCGGTTTTAATATTATTTAAACCTAGGCGGTGGGCGAGTGGAGCATATAAGTAAAGTGTTTCAGATGCTATTTTTAACTGCTTGGTCCTCTCCATCGACTCAAGCGTACGCATATTATGCAACCTATCGGCCAGCTTAATAAGTATAACCCTTACGTCGTCGGCAAGAGTAAGTAACATTTTACGGAAGTTCTCTGCCTGTAATGAAGAAGAAGCATCAAACACTCCTGATATTTTTGTTAACCCGTCAATAATAGAGGCAACTTTTTTGCCAAACATTCCCTCAATATCCTTAAGGGTAATGTCGGTATCTTCTACCACATCGTGCAGCAAGGCGCATACAATAGCAGTTGCGCCAAGGCCAATTTCTTCAGCAGCAATACGTGCTACAGCAATAGGGTGGTATATATAAGGCTCACCCGATTTGCGGCGGGCCTCTTTATGCGCTTCAACAGCTACGTTAAAGGCCTTGCGTATCATTTTTTTGTCATCGTCGTCGAACTTACGGCGCGATGAACGCAACAAGCCGCGATACCTGTTCAGTATCTCTTTCTTCTCCTGCTCTATATTAATTACCGGCGTAATCGGTGCTGCGGCTTCCATATCGTAATAAAAGTGTATTCAATTGAGTTTGCAAAATTACGCTTTTATCTGCAAGGCTGAAAGTTTTAGTACTTATAAAATCGATAAGTTTGTGGCTTCATATTACGAATGGATATATGCAGAACGATTTACTGTTAAAAGCGGCCAAAGGAGAAGAAACATCACGTGTTCCGGTGTGGATAATGCGTCAGGCAGGGCGTATATTGCCGGGTTACCGCAAAGTGCGCGCATCGGTAAAAGATTTTACCCAACTGGTAAAAACGCCTGAACTGGCTTGCGAAGTTACCTTAGAGCCTGTGCATGTACTTGGAGTAGATGCAGCCATTATTTTTTCAGACATTCTGGTAATACCTGAGGCAATGGGTTTGCCCTACCAAATGATTGAAAGCAAGGGCCCGCATTTTGAAAAAACCATTAAGACAGTAAAAGATATTGAGGCCCTGCGAGTAGGCAGTACCGAAAACTGGGATTATGTGGTAAATGCACTGAAACTTACCAAAAAGGAATTGAATGGTAAGGTTCCTTTGCTGGGTTTTGCCGGTAGCCCATGGACCATTTTTGCATATATGACCGAAGGCAGTGGTTCAAAGACCTTTTCAGTGGCAAAAAGGATGATTTTTAGTGAGCCAAAACTGGCCCATAGCCTGTTAGAAAAGATAACTGAAACTACTATTCGTTACCTGAAGGATCAGGTGAATGCTGGTGCTGACTTGGTGCAAATATTTGATTCCTGGGGAGGAATACTAGGGCATGATACCTATTGGGAGTTTTCACTTCAATATATGGCACGTATTGCAGATGAGCTAAGTAAAGTTGCGCCTGTTACCGTATTCCCCAAAGGAGCATATTTTGCAAGCGAGCAACTGGCAAAAGTTAATTGCAGGGTAATAGGGCTCGACTGGGCAGTTAACCCTACCGAGGCCAGAAAAATATTTAAAGACAAGACCTTGCAGGGCAATATGGACCCATGTATGCTCTATGCTGATACAAAATCAATAAAAAAGGCCACAGAAACGATGCTTGATGCATTTGGTGGCAGAAACTACATAGCCAACCTGGGCCATGGTGTTTACCCCGATACCCCTGTTGACCATGTAAAGTGCTTTGTAGACACGGTTAAGGAATATACTCCCCGATAAGCCATACAAAAGCCTGTACCAGAGTACAATAAACGGGCTGTTTATGCGTTATTAATAGCAAAACCTCACGTTATTTTCTTAAATTTGTAGATTAAACCTATACTGTTGGCTAAAAGCAAACATATAATAGTTACCCTTTTTTGCATTATTGGTTTAATGGCAATTAGTTCGCGTATTGCTGCACAATCAACCATTGGGCCACCACTTATTACCTGCATAGCAATTGACTCAGCCGGAACAACAGCTACAGTTACCTGGACAATACCCAGTGATACTAATAATACATTCAGTTCATACACCATTAATTCGAGTAATGTTGCAGGTGCAGGCTATACCAGCGGCCCGGCAGTTTGGCCCGACAATGTAAACACAACCAATATTACAGGCATAAATGCCAACATAAGCTCTATATACTTTTTTGGAGTTACCAATACCTCTAAAGGAAATGCGGTGGGTGATACGGTACAAAGCATTAACCTTATTTTGACACCTTTAGTTGGTGGTGGTGTAGCACAATTGACCTGGAATGCTATGCATACCCCTAACCTTAAAGGATTTAACGGTTGGTATAAAATATATCGTGAATACTTGTTTAAATGGACATTGATTGATTCTACCAAGGGATTGATTTATAAGGATACTATAACCTATTGCAATGCCAAACTGAAATATAAAATTGTAACTGATGATGCCTCAGGATGCCAATCTAACTCAAACTGGGTTGCAGGAAGCTTTGTAAGTAAATTTCCACCGGCCTCACCTGTTATGGATACTGTAAGTGTAGGGGCTGCCGGTAATGTTGAAATTTCATGGTACAAAAGCAGTTCGGCTCAGGCAACAGGTTATATCGTGTATGAACTCATAAACAACAAATGGGTGCCCATTGATACTACTCATGGAATAGGCAGTACGTATTATAATTTTACCGGAGGTTCTCCTGGAACCGGTTCCGAGAATTTTTGTGTAGCCGCTTTTGATAGTTGCCAAAATCTAAGCCCAATAAGCGCACTGCAACGTACCCTGTTTATAAAAAATGTACCGGATAAATGTGCACAGGAAAACACATTGAACTGGAACGCGTATGTCAATCTTATTCCGGGTGTAGGAAAGTATGTGCTTTATCAAAGTGTTAACGGCGGTAAGTATACTGTACTTAATTCTTCCGATACAACTACTTACGAGGAAACCGGGTTGAATACCATAGAAACGCTTTGTTACTTTGTACAGGTTATAGATAAGAATAACCCTAGTGTAACTGCTTCTTCCAATATAATATGCTACCAGACAACATTGCCACCACCACCAAAATTTAGTTACCTGCAGTTTGCAACGGTTTTAAATAATGGTAGCGTTTCAACAAAAAACCAAATCAACTGGTATATAGATACTGGAGCTGGGGTTCAGGAATACCTTGTTAAAGGTGAGGACTCGATAGGTGGATTACAAACTATTGTGGCAACCGTACCTGCTGTTGCCCATCAGGTTTATTATAGCTGCATTGATCCTATCGCTAATCCTAATAATCATAGTTATACCTATAGGGTTTTTGCAAAGGATAGTTGCAATTATATTATTGATAGTACCAATATTGGCCAAACTATGTTCCTTAGTGCAATGGGTAATAATACTGGGCAGAACGTGCTGACCTGGAATAATTACATTCATTGGGCCAATGGCGTTGCGCGATACTTTATTTATAGGAATGAAGACGGGGGAGCGTTTTCATTGATCAGTCCGGCATTGGCCCCAACGGCAGGTGTTAATACCTATACTGATGATGTAAGTGCTATCATTACCGGGCAAGGTGTGTTTGGCTATTATATACAGGCAATTGAAGTTCCTTCGACTTATACTTTTGTAGATACGAGCATATCTAACATTGCGGAAGCCTATCAGGACCCTCGTTTATATATACCCAATGCTTTTAACCCGAATGGGATAAATAAGATATTTAAACCTGTAGGTGTGTTTGTAAATATTCAGAACTACGACTTTACCATATACGACCGCTGGGGCCAGTTAATATTCGAAACAACCGACGATACTCAGGGATGGGATGGCACTTTCCACGGCCGCAAGGTAGAGGAAGGTGTGTATATTTATCGTATTACATACTTGTCGAGCAAGGGCGAGTACCTTAACCAAAAGGGCTGGGTAATGATGCTTAAGTAGGGTATTTAATTGAATAGCTTTTAGCTACATAGGCAAAGTAACCGCGTAAAGCAGCCCCCCACAAAAAAAATAAGATTTAGTGAATAATAACGGTTGTGGTAGCTGTACCGCCAACATTTAACTGTAACAAGCCCTTACCTGTCATAGCACCTTTGCTGGCAGCTATATCGAATATGGCCGGTAATTTAAATGAAAAATAGGCATGTCCATTATTGTCGGTAGTAGCGGTACCTGTTACCTGGCCAGGGCCTTTGTATCCTGAAGCAGATAAATAAACAGTAGCGCCAACAACAGGAACCTGAACACCCGATGTGCCGGTAGTATCTACAACCAAAATGGTTGCATCACATGTTGTATTTTTTTGGCAGGAAGATTGTGTTACAGCAACTGCCGAAAACAATATTACTGCCACTAGAAAGAAGGAGAGTGTAATTAATTTTTTCATCCAAAAATAAAATCATGTACCTTTACGACGTACAAAAATAAACAAATTTTGAAATGATTAAAAGAAATCTCATAACAGCTATGGTTTTAGGGGTAACCACCCTTGGCATGGCTGCAACGTTTGCAGGGCATACAGGCGAAAAAGAGACCAAAATAAAAATTCATACTACCATGGGCGACATGGTGGTAAAGCTTTATAACGAAACCCCTCAAACCAGGGATAATTTTATTAAGCTGGTTAAGCAGAAGTTCTATGATAGCACACTGTTCCACAGGGTTATACATACATTTATGATACAGGGAGGCGACCCAAACTCAAAAAATGCCAAACCGGGTGTAATGTTGGGTAGCGGCGATGCCGGTTATACTGTTCCTGCTGAAATTGTACCGGGCCTTTTTCATAAAAAGGGTGCTTTGGCAACGGCAAGGCAAGGCGACCAGGTTAACCCGACCAAAGCGTCATCGGGCTGTCAGTTTTACATTGTACAAGGCAAAGTATTTACAAACGGGGCTTTAGATACTATGGAACAACGGATGAATTTTGGCATAAAGCAACAGATTTTTACCAAGATTATCAGCATGCCTCAAAATACCGAAATGAAAAGAAAATTTATCAAATACCAGAACGAGAGTAATATTGACAGTTTGCAGGCACTCACTAAAACAATAGAACCTATTATTGATTCTATGTTTGAAAAAGCCGATAAATTTAAATTCAGCCCTGAGGAGAGAAAGGCTTATACAACAATAGGTGGTACACCGCAGTTAGATAATAACTATACCGTTTTTGGCGAAATTGTGGAAGGATTGGATATTGTAGATAAAATAGCTGCGGTTAAAACCAGCCCTGGTGATAGGCCTGTTGAAGATGTACGAGTATTGAGTATGGAAATAGTGAAGTAACAGTATGGAAAGCAAAGTAAAAGAACTAACAGCAGAAGTAGGTGGGGTAAGTATAACTAACCCCGAAGATGCGGAACAATTCCGCTTAAAATATTTAAGTAAAAAGGGAATACTTGCTGTATTGTTCGATGAGTTTAAAACCCTTGCACCTGAAGAACGAAAGGTGGTTGGTAAGCAACTGAATGAACTTAAGCAGCTTGCTGAACAGAAATTCGCGCAGGCAAAAGATCTGTCCTCAAACAATGGTTCTTCTGCCAAGGAAAGTATTGACCATTCATTGCCATCTGAGCCTGTTGATTTAGGTTCAAGGCATCCTATTTCATTAGTAAGAACAAGCATAGTAGATATATTTAATAAAATAGGTTTCACTATTTCTGAAGGGCCGGAGATTGAAGATGACTGGCATAATTTTGGGGCGCTTAACTTCCCCGATGATCATCCGGCACGCGATATGCAGGATACTTTTTTTGTGGAATCAGACTATGCTGAAAAGTGGCTACTCAGAACTCATACTTCATCTGTACAAGTAAGAGTGATGAAGAACCAAAAGCCTCCTATTCGTACTATATCACCGGGCAGGGTTTACCGGAATGAAACCATTTCTGCACGTGCGCATTGCCAGTTTCACCAGGTAGAAGGATTGTATGTAGATGAAGGTGTTTCATTTGCTGACCTTAAACAAACGCTCTACTACTTTGTACATGAAATGTTTGGCGAAGACATTAAGATACGTTTCCGCCCTTCGTTCTTCCCGTTTACTGAACCCAGTGCCGAAATGGATATTACCTGCATTATTTGCGAAGGCAAAGGCTGCCCTGTTTGCAAGCAAAGCGGTTGGGTAGAAATATTAGGCTGTGGTATGGTACACCCTAAGGTGCTCGAAAATTGTGGTATCGACAGTAATAAATATACCGGCTATGCATTTGGTATGGGTATTGAACGTATTACGATGTTGCGCTACCAGATAAAAGATTTGAGATTATTTTTTGAAAATGATATGCGGTTCTTATCGCAATTCAAGTCGGTTTTATAATTCATAATTGCTATGAAGATAATAGAATGCCCACGTGACGCAATGCAGGGGATACATGACTTTATCCCAACCGATAAAAAAGTTGCCTATATAAATTCATTGCTCAAAGTAGGGTACGATACTATTGATGTGGGCAGCTTTGTATCACCAAAGGCTATTCCGCAAATGAAGGATACTGCGGAGGTGCTGAATAAAATTGAATTGACAGGTACTAAAAGCAAATTGCTTGCCATTATTGCAAACCTCCGGGGTGCGCAGGATGCAGTGCAGTTCGATCAGGTAAAATATCTGGGCTTTCCATTTTCCATTTCTGAAACTTTCCAGCAACGTAATGCCAATTCTACCATTGCAGAATCATTGATAAGAGTGGAGGAGATACAGAATTTATGTGTGAAACATAATAAGGAACTGGTGGTATATATATCTATGGCCTTTGGGAATCCTTATGCGGAAGAGTGGAACCCGGAGATAGCTATTCACTGGTCGAGGAAGTTGCATAATATGGGTATTCGCATTCTGGCATTGTCTGATACTATTGGTGTTTCTAATCCTGAAAATATTACTCAACTTTTTTCCACCCTTATACCCGAACTGAAAGATGTAGAGTTTGGCGCCCACCTGCATACCACCCCTGATAAATGGGAAGAAAAAGTAAAGGCAGCTTATGATAGTGGTTGCCGCAGGTTCGATAGTGCTATTAAAGGTTTTGGCGGCTGCCCTATGGCAAGCGATAAGCTTACCGGTAATATGCCTACCGAAAACCTGATAGGTTATTTCAAACAACACAATGTCTCTCTTTCACTCGATATGCAGGCATTTACCGAGGCTATGATCATTGCAGGTAAAACTTTTCCGCAGTAAATATCTTTTTTTAGAGAATCAGAATTGTACTTACTTACGACTGATAACTATCGACTAACGACTATTCCCTATATTTGCCGCACTATTTAGTATGCTTTCATTCGACGATACAGCCATAGCATTTTCAGGTAAAAGCGATGCCCACTTAAGGCGTTCGTATTGGCTTTTTAAGTTAGTAGGTAATCCGGGCCTGGTAAACTTCGGCCAAAAGTTCACCGACTTTGCCATTAAAACACATCTGCCAATTCGCCCGTTTATAAAAGCAACTATTTTCAAACAGTTTTGTGGTGGAGAAGATATTGACGAATGCCTGAAGACAATTGAAAGCCTTGGTAAATATAATGTAGGATCGATACTCGACTATTCAGTTGAAGGTAAAGAAGAAGAAAACGTATTTGACCACACCGCCGGAGAAATTGTTAAGACCATTGAACTGGCAAGTAAGAATAAACATATTCCGTTTGCAGTATTTAAACCTACCGGTGTGGGTGCAATTGATCTGATCGAGAAAGTAAGCGCGAAACTTTCTTTGTCGAGTGATGAGCAGCAAGCCTGGGAAAGAATAAAAGGGCGTATTGATAAAATATGTGCTGCAGCGCATCAGCATAAAGTACAATTACTGATAGATGCAGAAGAAAGCTGGACGCAGGTGGCTATTGATGACCTTGCCCATGATATGATGCTGAAGTATAATAAAGAGCAGTGTATTGTATTCAACACTGCCCAGATGTACCGCAACGACCGACTTGCTTATTTAGATAACGGACTGAAAGATGCCCGCGAGAAGAAATATTTCTTTGGAGTGAAGATGGTGCGGGGCGCCTACATGGAAAAGGAAAGAGCAAGGGCCGAGAAGATGGGATATGCTTCGCCCATAAATAATACCAAAGCCGAAACAGATAAAGAATACAATACAGGAATAGAATTTTGCGTTAAGAATATTGATACAATTGCCCTGTGTGCAGGTACACATAATGAAAACAGCGCTATGCTTCTGGTTAAGTTAATGCAGCAGAATAATATCCCGGCTAACCATTCGCATATATGGTTCTCGCAGTTGCTGGGTATGAGCGACCACATTAGTTTTAATGTTGCCAATGCAGGTTATAATGTTGCTAAGTATGTACCATACGGACCGGTAAGAGATGTGTTGCCCTACCTGATACGACGTGCAAAAGAAAATACATCGGTAAAGGGACAGACAGGCAGAGAGCTGAGCCTTATTATAAAAGAAAAGCAGCGCAGGGCGGCTTCTAAAAATTAGCCCCATGAAACTTCACGAAAATTATCCGCTTAAAGATATTACCACCTTTCATGCTAAGGTATTTGCAAATGAGTATACTGAATTTGCTTCGGTCGAGGAACTGAAAGAAATATTATCGTCGCTTGTAATTGTGGGCAAGCCCTTTATGATATTGGGTGGTGGAAGTAATGTGCTATTTACCGGAGATTATGGCGGAATTATAATTCGCAACGTTATAAAGGGCATTGAAGTAGTAAAAGAGGAAGAAGATGCTATTTATGTAAGAGCAAATGGCGGTGAAAAATGGCACGATTTTGTTTTGTATTGCGTTAGTAATAATTATGGCGGAGTAGAGAACCTTTCGTTAATACCCGGTACAGTTGGAGCAGGGCCGATACAAAATATTGGAGCATACGGAGTAGAATTGAAGGATACATTGCACGAGGTAGAGACCATGAATATTAATACATACGAGATAAAAAAATTCTCGAATGCCGAGTGTAAGTTTGGTTACAGGGACAGTATTTTTAAAGGAGAGCAGAAAGGTATGTATGTTATACTTGCTGTTACATTTAAGTTAGAGAGGAATCCTAAAAAGGTAAATGTATCTTATGGTACTATCAGCAAAGAGTTGGAAGATATGGGAATTAAGAACCCAACTATTGCCGATGTAAGTAATGCAGTAATTAAAATACGTTCCAGCAAATTGCCCGACCCTGAGAAATTGGGTAACGCGGGTAGTTTTTTCAAAAATCCAATTATTGAAAATGCGGATTTTGAAAAACTGAAACAACAATTTCCTGACATAGCTTTTTTTCCTATGCACCATGGATATACTAAACTGGCTGCCGGTTGGCTGATAGAACAGTGTGGATGGAAGGGTAAACGCATTGGTGATGCGGGAGTGCATAAGGACCAGGCCCTTGTATTGGTGAACTATGGCGATGCAACCGGAAAGGAAATCTATGATCTTTCTACAAAAGTCATCGAGTCGGTTAAAGAAAAATTCGGAGTCATACTTGAACGTGAGGTAAACATGATTTAATAAACAATTTTGCCACTAAAGCACAAAAACACTAATAAATAACACACTAAACAATTTTGTGGATTTTGTGTTTTAGTGTTTTCGTGGCAAAAAATATTCTAAGAGAATTCAAGTATCATGAGGAAATTATCGATAGATGAGCTTAACAGAAAAAGCACAGAGGAGTTTAAAAGTGCTTCTAAGATTCCGATTGTAATTGTGTTAGATAACGTAAGGAGTATGAACAATATCGGTTCGGTGTTTCGTACGGCTGATGCATTTTTGTTAGAGGGTATTTATCTATGCGGTGTTACTGCAACTCCTCCTCACCGCGAAATACAGAAGACTGCCCTTGGTGCAACAGAATCTGTTAGCTGGAGACATTTTCCTGCAACTATTGATGCAGTAAATGATTTGAAGAAAGAGGGCTATACTGTTTATGCAGTTGAACAGGCTGAAAATAGTACCATGCTTGATAAATTAGATTTATCTGCTAAAAAAATAGCTCTTGTTTTTGGTAATGAAGTAAGTGGGGTAGAGCAGGCCATTATAGATACCTGCGCAGCCTGCATCGAAATCCCTCAGTATGGAACAAAACATTCCATTAACCTATCTGTTAGCGTGGGCATAGTAGTTTGGGAAATATGCCGCAAACTAAAATAGCTCTATTACTTTACTTTTTTTAAGGAAAAGAGCAATAGCCCTGCAGCAATACCCAGAAATAAGGTAGCAAAGGTTAAATATCCAAAGGGTATGAAACTGCATACTATTAATGCAAGCCCTGTAAATCCCAGTATAAGGCCCCATTTAAGAGCTTCAAGTGGAATACGCTTATTACCGTTAAGCAACATCTGTTTTAATGCTTCATCCGATACTCCCTTATCTATCAGGCGTTGCCTTGTTCTGTTGTCTGTTACAATTCGGAATAATGATATTATGGAGTAAAATATAATGATGATTGTTACTAAGGGTATCCCCAATTCAAATACTTTATCGGGAATAGCATGTTGGTATGCCGGGTTTTGTTCTTGTGCGAATGCCAATAGAGGAGAGCAGCTAAGCAGGAGTGTCAAATGTTTCGTTTTCATAATAATTGAGTTTAATTGATATTTTTACCAATATGACAAGCGGAGTTCAATAAATGTTGCAATTGCTTATAAAAAATATAGTGCAACAAAAATAGTCATAGACTTGTCTAATAGTTAAGATGTTAGGGCAAAACGTAAATAATGATAAAGACAGGGAGCTTGTAGAACAGGTTCTAAAGCGGGATGATGAAGCATTTCGTGTGCTTATTAAAGACAACCAGCGCCTGGTGTTTAGCATTGTTTTCAAAATGCTTAATAATAATGCCGACAGCAAGGATGTATGCCAGGACATTTTTATCAAAGTATATCAAAGCCTGCCCGGCTTTAATTTTAATTCTAAATTATCTACCTGGATAGCCCGAATAGCTTATAATACATGCATTAACCATTTAAGAAAGCATAAGATACAGTTACTGGATGACGTAATACATAGTAGTGATGAAGAGAGAATAGATGAAAATAACCCTATTGATTTTATAGAAGATACAAATGCTATACGCCCTGATAAAGTATTGTATTTAAATGAAATGAAACAACATCTTGAGGTTGAAATGCAATTGCTTTCTCCTGTATTGCGAACTATTCTTGTTTTGTATCATCAGGAGGAGAGGAGTTATGAAGAAATTGCAGAGATAGTCAAGATACCTATTGGAACAGTTAAAAGTTATTTGTTTAGGGCAAGGAGTAACTTAAAGAACTCGATACTTAAAAAATATAAAAAAGAAGATCTATTATGAATACCCATCTAACAGATACAGAGTTGCAGCAAATAGTTGAAGAAGCTGCGGGCTATGCAACCGAAAAGCAGTCCGAACACCTCAATGCTTGTTCTTTATGCACGGCTAAAAAAAATGAATACGAGATTCTTTTCGGCTCATTAAAAGAAATGGAATCAGTTCTGATACCTGAATCATTTTCTGAAGGTGTAATTGGCGCTGTGGAGGAAATAAGAGAAAAGAGATCAAGGGTTGTACAGGCAGTGTTTTATATCAGTGCGAGTGTTATTGCTTTTATTGTATTGCTGATTACGGTACTTAATGCAGGCGGGTTACAAGGAGCAAGCCAAAGTGTAGTCTTGAGCCTATGCTTTACTTCTTTTGTGTATGTGTGTATAATTGAAGGCTACGGATTGTTACACAATCATAAAGCTACTTTGGAAGATATTACATTGTAAAATAGAAATTGCCGTTAAGGCTTTTTGGTATTATCTATCTGCCCCATCAATACGTACTGCAAAATGTTAGCACCCATTTCAAGGGCTTTCTCATGCAGTTCAGGCGGGTCGTTATAAACGTCGTGGTCTTCCCAGCCATCACCTAAGTCGGAATCGAAGTTGTAAAAAACCACCAAACGGCCATTGTATATTAAGCCGTAGCCGACAGGCTTACCACCATCATGCTCATGTATTTTGGGCAAGCCATGCTCGAAAGTGTATTTTTGATGATAGATGGGATGGCTGAATGGTAACTCTACCAATGTCAATTCAGGAAATACTTTTTTGATCTCTCTCCTGAAAGCTGAGTCTAATCCATAGCTATCATTCACCTCTAAAAAGCCACCGCCAATTAAATAGTTCCTCAGGTTTTCAGCTTCTTCAGGGCTAAACAGAATATTGCCATTACCTGTTATGTGCACCATAGGGTAATTGAATATCTCAGCACTGCCGGGCTCTACCAATGCTTCTTCGGGGTTAATGTTCATACCTAAATTCTTATTGCAAAAAATAGCAAGGTTAGGCAAAGAGGTTTTTCCATCGTACCAATTGCCTCCGCCTTTGTACTTCATACGGGCTAACTGATAGGTATAATTGTTCGAATACTTTGCTTTAAAAGAAAAGAGTGTGATAGAAATAAGCAGAAGAAAAAGGCCTTTTTTCATAAATTCAAAGTTAATCAAATTCTATCTGCCCCAAACCCCTAAAGGGGCTTTGAATAATAGTGCGTCATGTTGAGCCTGTCGAAACATATTCCGTTGACACTTCGACAAGCTCAGTGTGACGAACGTTAAAGCCCCTTTAGGGGTTTGGGGCAGAAACGAAGCATAGGATAGAGCCTACTCATTCAGCGCATGCAAGGTACATGCAGCAACTAAAGCAGCAGTCTCAGTGCGTAAGCGGTGGTCGCCTAAGGTTATAGGAATAAAGCCATGCCCTATTGCCTGTTCTACTTCTGTATTATGGAAATCGCCTTCAGGGCCGATAAGTACTAAAGCGTTTCCGCCTCTTGTGTATATTTTAGAGAAGGTACTTTTTTCTTTTTCTATGCAGTGCAATATAAATTTCTGTCCTTTAAAATCTTTTGTTTGCTCAAGCATTTCGGTAAACGAACAAAGCTCGTGCAGCTTTGGTATATAATTCCTGTTCGATTGTTTCATGGCCTCGATCACAATCTTATTCAGGCGTTCGTTCTTCAATACTTTTCGTTCGGAATAATGCGCATTAACCGGAATGAATTCTGTTATGCCTATTTCGGTTAGTTTTTCAACCAGCCATTCAATGCGGGCAATATTTTTTGTGGGTGCAATGGCAACGTGCAATTGCCAAGTCGGTGCAGGCTCCTGATGATGTTCGAGTATTCGTAATACACAGGCTTTAGCGTTTGCAGTTTCTATTTCTGCTTTATAAGCCCCGCCTTTGCCATCCGTAATTTTAACGTGTTCGCCTGTTTGCAGGCGCAATACTTTTATGCAATGGTGAGATTCTTCTGCACCGAGGGTACAGGTATCACCAATAACATCCGGAACAAAAAAGAGATGCATGTGCTACAGCTTAAGTACAGCCATAAAAGCTGATTGTGGTATTTCTACATTACCCACCTGGCGCATACGTTTTTTACCTTTCTTCTGCTTTTCCAACAGTTTACGTTTACGCGATATATCGCCACCATAACATTTAGCAGTAACGTCCTTACGTATGGCGCTAATGTTTTCGCGGGCAATTATCTTGGCTCCGATAGCGGCCTGTATGGCAATCTGGAACTGCTGGCGTGGTATAAGTTCTTTTAGTTTTTCGCAAATTTTACGGCCGAACTCCTGTGCGCGGTCCTTATGTATAAGCGCTGCAAGGGCATCTACCAATTCAGCATTAATTAGTATATCAAGCCTTACTAATTCCGACTGGCGGTAATCAACAGGTGTGTAGTCGAAAGAAGCATAACCCTTAGATATGCTCTTTAGCCTGTCGTAAAAGTCGAATACAATTTCTGCTAATGGCATTTCAAATACCATTTCAACGCGGTCGGTTGTCAGGTATAATTGGTTCATTATAGTGCCTCGCTTCTCAATACACAACGACATAATAGCACCCACATATTCAGTTTTGGTAATAATATTGGCCCTTATGTATGGTTCTTCTACGTGATCAATAAAGGTTGGGTCAGGCAGATCGCTTGGGTTATTTATATTGAGCTTCTCTCCCTTCATGGTATAAGCAAAGTACGAAACGTTAGGTACGGTAGTAATAACGGTCATGTTAAACTCCCGCTCTAAACGCTCCTGTATAATTTCAAGGTGAAGCATGCCCAAAAATCCGCAACGGAAGCCAAAGCCCAGTGCCGCAGTTGATTCCGGTTCGAATACTAATGCAGCATCATTCAGCTGCAGTTTGTCCATAGCGCCGCGAAGCTCCTCGTAATCATCGGTATCTACCGGGTAAATACCGGCAAACACCATAGGCTTTACTTCTTTAAAGCCCTGTATGGCACTTTCGCATGGCCTATCAACGTGGGTAATGGTATCGCCAACACGTACTTCCTTGGCTGCTTTAATACCCGATATTATATATCCCACATCGCCGGGGTAAATGGCATCGGTAGGCTTATAAGCCAGTTTCAAAACACCTATTTCTTCAGCAATGTATTCGGTTTCGGTGGCAACAAATTTCACTTTATCGCCTTTTTTAATGGTACCGTTAACTACCTTAAAATAAGCTACTATGCCACGGAAAATATTAAAAACAGAGTCAAATATCAGCGCCTGGAATGGTGCATCGGGGTCTCCTTTAGGGGCTGGAACACGATCTATAATAGCAGTTAACAGTTCATCAACGCCTTGCCCGGTTTTACCGCTGGCAAGCATTATCTCTTCTCTTTTGCAACCAATAATATCCACCATCTGGTCCTTTACTTCCTCGATCATGGCATTGGGCATATCCACTTTATTCAGGACAGGAATAACGGTCAGGTCATTATCTAATGCCAAATAAAGGTTCGATATAGTTTGTGCCTGTATACCTTGTGTAGAGTCAACCAATAACAGTGCGCCCTCGCAGGCAGCTATAGAACGTGATACCTCGTACGAAAAATCTACGTGGCCCGGGGTATCGATAAGGTTAAGGGTAAACTCCTCACCCTTATGTATAATGTTCATTTGTATGGCATGGCTCTTGATAGTGATGCCACGCTCACGCTCCAAATCCATATCATCGAGCACCTGCGCCTGCATATCGCGCTTATTGATGGTCTTGGTAAATTCCAATAGCCTGTCGGCCAGGGTACTTTTACCATGGTCGATGTGAGCAATGATACAGAAGTTGCGTATGTTTTGTTGTTTTGCCATAAGAGGCGGCAAAAATAGGGTATTTTTTGGTTCCGGGACTCTTGTTGAATTTCCAACACAGAAGCCACAAAGGAAACAGAGTTACACAGAGTTTTGTTATTTCTTTGTGAAACTCTTAAAACTCGGTGCACTCTGTGTTGAAAAATGAGTGGGTTGCCCATTAATAATTTCTTAAATTTGGAAAAAGACAGAAATGGCTAAAAAATTGGAAGCCCCCTATAGCATCAAGAAACTACCAGAGCAGTTTTTATATGATGCAAAGAACATCGAATTTTCTGAAGCCACCTATTATGTTTCGTATCCTGAATTTATTGAATATTTCAAGGGTATTGAAAAGCTTAGCAGACATAATTTGATAATTGGAATCAATTTCACTTATGGGTGGATGCCTACTATTTTAAATTTTAAATCCCTTGAACTAGAAAAACCTTTGGAGATACTAAATAATGCTAAAAAGGGCATTGTTCCTGATGTTAACGAACTTTCTATTTTAAAAAGGACTTTCAATAATTCGTTAGTAGGGTCATCAAAGCTTTTGCATTTTGTTAATCCTGAAAAATTTGCCATTTTAGATAGTAGAGTATGGTATTACTTAACTAGGAGTAGTATACCTAACGATGAAAAGATATCCACTGCTTACTTGGAATATTTGAGCTATTGTGAATTCCTGGCAAATCAGCAGGAGTATAATAGTATTCACGAATCAATAGAGCGAAAAATAGAACAAAAAATGTCTAAGCTTAGGTCCGTTGAATTAGTTATGTATACTAAAGGTGAGAAACCAAAAAGACCGAAAATGGAAAAGGCTTTAGTATAGTAAGTACTGTGTTTTGTAATATTCTGACTATCAATACTTTATGTATATTATTGATTCTCAGTCATATTGGCGTTTCATTGTAAATCATTGTTGATTACAACGATGACCTTGAAAGGCCTGTAAACATGGGGAATTGCAAGAGTTGGTCGCAATATTTAGTCGCAAAGTGATAGCATGTGAATTAAAGCAAATAGTGATGAACTGCTTGTAAATAAAGGAAAATTGCTTGTAATTGGTGCGATTCATGTTTTAAATATAGCAAAAACATGAATATAGGAAGTAGAAAGTTCTTAACGTATGCTGTTTTTCTATGCCCGTGCTTTGATATTCTTCTGCTTCTTTATGAGGGGCTTAAAACGGAACCCGTTGGTAAAATCATGGTCAATACAACCACAACGAAAAATAAGCCCATGCCCCTGCTTATCGCCTTCGGCTAATAGCTGGGGCGCAACCTTGCTCAAAGTGGACACAGAGCCACTCCAATAGCCCTTAAATATCAAATATTGCCTTAGTTCCTTAACACCCCTTAGTATTTCATTGAACTTGGGTGTTGCTATTACTGCTGCCTTTTCTGCTTCCCATTCTCTTTGAGCCTTAACATAACCATCCTTGTAGGCCTCAGCGATGTAACCCTGTAAATCCTGAACACTTATTGTAACTACTTGGATGGTCATTTAGCTAAGTATTAGGTTTTAACTTTCCATTTGCGCCATTACATCGCCTAATCCAATTTTTCCTTTGGATTTTCTCAGCATGAACCCGACAACGATTATAAGTAATATGCCTGCTCCAACTGCTATGGCAATTTCTTTTTTGTAATCTTTAACAGGAACTGCAACATATACAGGCTCCTCAGTGTTTGCGGTTTGATTGTTCATCTTTTAAAATGGTATTATAGGTTTTGATTAATTGAGTGGCGTGGCTTTTATCTCCTTCGCTTAATTCAATAATGAATGTGCCTGCAACTTTTTTGGCAAACTCTTTCTCATTCGCAAGCTGTTTAGTTAACTCCGCAATCTTTTTCTTTTGGGCTTCGTTCAACTCTTTTTCTTTACTGAGCTGGACTTGTAGTTCTGCTATTTTCTTTTCAAACCCAGCGGCTTTTTTGAGATATTCCGATATATATAGTGAAAGAGTCTTTCCTGCTTTCAGGGCTTCTTTATTCATGCTGAAAGCCATATCTTCATCGATACGGCTTGCAACAGGTATTCCAAATTGTGGGTCTTTCGGGGCTAATTTCGCCATAGTACACTCTTGTTATAGAGTGCAAGCTTAGCCCAGACGCAAGGAGAGATACAAGAGGGATAAAGGATTAGAACTATAACCCCCTTAAATAGTTAGGACTTAGCCCTTGATTGTTTCTCAGCAGAGAATATTAAATATTTCCCCTGCTCAGTTTTTATCTCTATTATCGGATTCTTACAAATCTTTTGGTCGGAGGAGATTATCTCATTGAGATATTTCTCTTTGAATACGGTTATTTTACCACCCTTCCCTTTATACGTAAAGTTTTGTTCTATCCATTGTGCTAATTCAGTCTTTATGCAGCCTGTAATGAGGCTGGCGTTATACAAACGTTTAAAGGCATCTGCTAATTGATTGCCATTAGATTTGAACAGTAGTTTATCTGTTATTTTATTTCCGTTAAATGCAGCCAGAAGAAACTCGTGCTGATTTGGGTCAAAATACTTCTTTAATACTTCAATCACTTTCTCTATCTCTGAAAATACAGGTATCTTAATACTCACCGCAAGTAACGCTTGCCCTTTATTGGGTATTTCAGGTTGTATTTCTTCAAATTTGGGAACTTTTATCTGCTCAATATAATCTATGAGTTTCTGAGGGATAATATCTTTATCATATAATTGGTTCATGCGGGTATAATACTGTCCCAATAACTCTTTGGAGAAATGCCCCAAAGCATTATCAATAGATGTATAATTGATTACAAGATAACTGACCCATATTTTTACAACAAATAAATTAAAATATTCGTATTGTGCATTTTCATTTTCCGGTAGTCTTGAAGCAAGGGCATCTAACTCATCAGTGTTCATTACCTTGCTGTCTTTTTTTTGTACGTTCGTTATATCTGAAAAACTATTGTCAAATGATATATGACTTCCGAGTATCTCTAATAGTTTTTCCGTAGACAGCTCAACGAATTTATCGCCGTATTGTTTTTCAATCTGTTGAAGGAGATTAATAACTTTCATTTGTATCATTCCTGAAATGTTAAAGTTCATTAGAAGTATCTCCAAGTATTCATCTAAGGATTTAACTCCCATCTTTTCTAATATTTTCATAAAGGATTTGTAATCCTCTTTCATAGGATGGAAAAATGGCATAAGGTGTTTCTTAAACGTAGGAACGTCTGGATAGATTTGATTTAGTATGACAGCCATTTCATTATTATTTATATCCGGTACGTCGCTCATAATGTAGATATATTAATTGTTTTTGTTTTAATTGCTGCAAAGGTCGGTAGTTTTTTTGTCAAAACACAAATTCTAAAAAGGTTCAGATTATTTCTTCTGTTAGCTCATCATAAAGGCATTACTTGGTTGCATATCCACGTTAATATACGTAACGCAGTATATCATACGTAACGCTACGTTACGTATAACAAAAGGCACGTTACGTTATGTTACGGAATTTTATTTAACGTAACGTAAGCAGACGTTACGTAATATGGCAATTTCGTTGGCACTTGGCAAAAAAAACTTCTTTTAATAAGGTCAGGTATTTAGAGTGAAAATGTTATTTTTGGTATATAAACTAATAAAAACAAAATATTGGTATAAATAATTCAAAGGAACTAACATAACAGCGTTAGCTTACTTGTATCTGGAAACTACGACAATCCAAAGATTCACAAGGATAAGTTATTCGCTCACGTCAAGGCGTGGGCTTTACTTATTTGTGGATTGGGTGCGTCGTAGTACCTCAGATGCGATAAGTGAATGTCCCACGCTGTTTTTTTATAAACACCACTTAGGGATGTTGGGGTATAAACACAAAAAGCCCATGCCATAAAACAAAACATTCTTTCAATTAAAAGTGGAAGCCGAAAGACTTTATGAGTAGGCATAAAATTTAAAACCTTAATCAAATGAAAACATTATCTATTATCACAATAGGATTAGTTATACTTATTAGCTCAGGCTGCGGCACTCTTTTCGGCGGTCATATTTCCGACTGTCAAAAGCACAAACCTGAAAAAGGAGGTCGTGAAATACGGGTAGCAGCACTGGTAGGCGATATTATTGTACAACCCTGCCTGCTTTGGCTTGCTATTGATTTTGCTGACGGAGCAATTTATAAGCCGTGCAGTACGGATAAAAAAGACAAATAAGCCTTATCAAATGAACCAGTAAATAAAAAAAGGCTCGGTAGTTTACCGAGCCTTTTTATTTTAATACCCTATTAGGAAACTCATTGAATAATAAGCTTTCCGCTTGACATATATTCTCCTTTCTCCGAAACAACCCTATACAAGTAAATACCCGCAGGTTGACTGGTTAGGTTTATTTCTGTTGTATTTTTGTTAAGCCTATCTTGGTATATACTTTGCCCAAGCATGTTATATACTTCCATTTCTGCTTTGCTTGTTATATTATCAATTGAAATAGTAAACGTCCCATTACTTGGATTTGGGTAAACTTGTACCCTTTCTTTGTTATTTGTCAACTCATTTATTCCTGTTAATGTATCATTCAACATAGCAATGTTACTTATTGCTGTATTACCAGAACTATCAAAACCACCTCCAGCATAGAGGGTTGAATCATAAACAGCAATGTTCCAAACTAAATTAAAAGCACCTCCACCTAACCCAGCCCCAACTGGCGACCATTTTGTACCATCCCATTTAGCAATATTTTTTACCGACGTACCTCCGGCATTTGTAAGTTGCCCTCCAGCGTATATGTTACCCTTATAACCACAAATGCCATTAACTTGTACTGGTGATCCAGTAAGTCCTGAACCAAGAGCAGACCATGTTGTATCATTCCAAACAGCTATGTTATTAGCGGATTTTCCACCAGCCTTTGTAAATGTTCCACCTGCATAAAGTTTACCATTATAAACACTTAATGAAAAAACAATCCCATTTAATCCTGAACCTACAGAATCCCATTTTGCGCCATCCCATGAAGCAATATTATTAACTTTACTACCTGCTGCACTATCCATTTCTCCACCTACATATAGCTTTCCATTATAAACAGTAGATGCAAATGGAACACCATATATTCCATTTCCAACCGAATCCCACTTAACACCATTCCATCTAATAATATACTGTATTCCACATCCATAAGCTATAAAATTCCCACCTGCATAAAGTTCTCCTTTATACACACACAATCCCTCAACATTCCATCCAACCTTATTCGTTATTCCAACACCAACTGAATCCCAGCTTAGTCCATTCCATTGGGCAATGCTTCTTGCAGAATCATTACCAGCACCATAAAATTGTCCAGACACATAAAAAACTGAATCATATCCCATAATATCATCAAGGCCACCTCCGCTTTTATACTTTATACCTGAACCCAAGGAATCCCATTTTGAGCCATTCCAAACAGCTATATCATTTGCGGGAACCCCACCTGCCATTGTATATGAGCCACCTACATATAATTTGTTGTTGTAAACACATAATAAACCGGCAAACCCATTCATGCCTCCGCCCACAGGAAGCCATGTTTGGCAATGAGAATCCATTGAAATAACACAAAGAAATGATATGAATAAAAGCCTCTTCATTCTATAAATATACGAAAAAGAGCTAATACCTTAATGTACAATCATTATTTTATCCGCTTTTATCAGGTCGTTATTTTTATCGGTAATACGATAATAATAAATACCCACTGCAAAATCACCTATAGGCAGTACTGTAATACTACTATTCAAATTTTCACACTTAACTACCTGTCCCATGCTATTGTATAAACATATAGTGGCAACTTCATCAGTCTGTAATAATATTTCTACATTTAGAAGAGAATTAGCTGGGTTCGGATAAACCTTAGCATTAGATAATGCACTCTTGGTTGCAGGTTTAATAGCATTATCGCTTCTATTGCTGCAAGTATTATGATACAGGGTATTGTCCATTATATCCATAATCGCTCTGGCTGTAAATACTTCCTTGCCATATTTCTCAGGGCATTCTTGTGCAACTGTTCGTAAGGTTGCAGCCTCTATACTATCAGGCACTAATTGCCCGTTCAGTAACATGCTTATTATAATATTGCCAACAGCTTTGTAAGTCCCTTCCGGAGCATTAATAGGCACTATGGATGTGTTAATTGCCAGTGCGGAATTTAACTCCGCACTACTTGGCCCATTTGTGTCCGCCAATAAGTTATCAATACTATCAATTTTGCCGATGTTAGAGTTTTGCAAACTATCGTAAAACGAATTGATAAGCGAATCACTTAACAATGAACTACCAGTATCTTTAATGAACTTATATAATGCATGTTTTTCTACCCAATGTGCAACTTCAGGATATAAATTAAAAGTATCTGTATTGTTAACTATTGCATGCGCAAGGGTTAATTGAGCAACCGGAGGGGGGCAATTTTTGAACTTATTACTTTTGCAGTAATAACAACTATGTGCACCTGAATTTGCATTGTTCATTGGAGTAATGTTATACGGTGCTTTGTTAAAACTAAGCTTATTTAGTGGTGGATTATAGAAGGGCTTATTTTGTACGTAAAACGGGGATTGCGAGCCAAAAGAATTATTTGCATAAGTAGCAAAGCTGTATGTCCCATCCCATGTATTATCAAGTGGAGCTGTTGCATCACCCTGTTGGCCTATAATTGCATTTGCATTTAAAATTAACCCCGTATTATTATTAATCATCAGGTTTTGGGTGACAAAAGTATTAAGGCTCTGTGGGCCTTCAAACGATAAACCATAATAGGTACTATTGGCAATATTGCAGCCCAAAAAGTTATTGGCGAGGCAGGTATTCAAATCAATACCTATATCCGCATTTCCCAAGCCTGTAATATCATTATCAATAACTGTACAAGAAAAAGCATCAGCCATTTCTATACCAATATTGGTAGTGCCCGGAGAGTTAAGGTTAATAATATTCGTATCAATTACTGCGCCCTGTAGGTTCACTGTATAAATGCCATTATTGTAAGTACTGATAGTATTACTTATAGCAGTATATCTGGTAGTAGTACTCAGTGCATTCTCAAATATACCAATGCCATAGTTAGCCCCAGTTGCAGGTATTGTACCAGTTATAGCAAGTGTATTTGTATTGGCGATAATCTTTGAAGTAGCATTGTTAAATCCGACAATCCCCAACATGCAATTATTCAGGTTATTACTCAAAACTGAAATGTTTGACGTAGCCTGATTGCCAAATAAGCCAATACCGTTAGGCGAATTAGCTGTAAGGAACGCATTACTATTACTGATTGTGTTGTTTGTAATGCTGAACTTGCTTGCAGTATTATTCTGCCCAAAAGTATTACCAACCAAGACAGCATATTGGCAATCATTAAACGAATTGTAAACTGCACTGGCTGTAAGTTTGGTGTTATTGTTAATGTTCACACCCCGATTACAATTAATGAAAGTATTGTTATTTGTAGTCGCACTTTGCCCTACAGTCACAGTATTTTTAACTGTATTGTTTATAACAGCTATGCCTGATAATTGAGCAGTTGGGTTTTGCGTAGTATTGGTGGTAATATTCTGAAAGATATTATTCGCAATAGCCGCACTACTATTTGAAATGAGAATACCACAATCTAAATTATCAAAAGTATTTGTAGATGTAAGATTATTGGCAAAGCCAATAGTAAGGCTTTTCACGCTCGCTATGTTAATACCTATTAAGCCCCTATGTCCTAAATAAGGCGAAGGACTGACAAGTGTTTGGGGAGTAGTGCCCAATATAAAGCCGGGACTGGAACCAAAAGTGTAGGTATCATCATAGCACCTGAAATATGTTTGCGCTATATTACCAGAGTGAGTTCCATTATATGGCATTATGTTTAAACCTACATAATCCTTATTAAAGTCTGATGCAGTAATAGTATATAATGCACCGTTCTCAGATGTAATAGCATCAATAGCATCCTCAATCAGTGAATTATCAACGTTTATAGTTCCGCTTGGCTGCACATCAATGCCTTGCCACATTTCATCACATGAATGGATATGGCTATTATTTATTATCAAGTTGGCTCCATTTTGAACAAGAATATTTGAAAACGAACCCATTAAAACATCACATTCATTAAGTGTTAATGTTATGCCAGAATTTACTATGAAATACCCATTGATATTCATGTTCAGGTCTCCTTGTATAGTGTAATTATTTCCAGATTTTACTATTGTTCCACTACCCAACGGGGTAGAGCTTGTAAGCGTATTAGCATTAAAATCAGTAAAGCCATCAGCTTCAAATTGGTCGCAGCATCCTCCAACGAGAAAGGTTTGTGTGCAGCAATTACTACCACAGCATACGTCAAGTGTAACAGTAAAAGGCTTTGTTAATATGCTTACAAGATACGGTACATAAACTGTGGCATTTGAACCTGAAAGAGCTGCCTGAACATAAGCCCCATTGGCTATTGCATTGGCTGATAAGCTCCATGTATAAGTTGGATTGGTACAAGCAAAACCTGAAATGGTTGATGTTAGATTCAGTGCGGCATAATCTTTCCCGCCAACATTTACTAAGTTTCCGGCACAAGTAGCGGAAGGCCCAGCAATATTAATTGCCCCTACATTAACTACTATACTGACTTTTTGGGTACAGCCTGTGCTTGTAGTTGAAGTAACGAAATAAGTGAGGGATGATGTAGGTGATACGGTAATTGAGCTTGTAGTTGCACCCGTATTCCAAACATAGTTGTTTCCACCGCTGGCAGTCAGAGTTACCGAACTACCTATGCAAATGTTTGGAGAGGGTGAGGCATTTATAGCTATTACAGGACATGGAGGTGCACAACTCGATTGCCAATATAGTCCGGTTAGCCCCACGCCATAACAATCTCCTCCTGCGGTCTGAGAAGTATTGTTGGTATAAAAAGCATAAGGAACACTGGTTTGGCCTGAAGTAAGAGTTATTGGTGTTACATCAAAATTCCAAAATAAATTTGGAAATGAAACGGTAGTATTATTGTAAGTATCAACATGCACATTACCTGCGTAATTACTATTAGCACCAGACATTATAGAAAAGGCCTTCGCTGTACCCGGTGTACCCGGTAAACATACATTGCTTTTACTAAAACAATCTGTCATCGTATAATATACAGCACTAAAATAATTTTGTATGATATTACCATCATCTATTTCTATATTACCTTGATAACTCGCTGTCAAGTCCTGATAGACAACAATTAAAGAGACACCATACATATCATTGCCTGAAAGGCCTGCTCCAGGGCTAAAGCTAATATTATAAATTCCATTTCCATTTATAATGCTGGTGACATCTGCACTCCCTGCAAAAGTACCCTCGTCACCCCAGCATTCAGGAATATTGAACAATCCTAAATAATTAACAGGGAAAGTAGTTTTGACACCCCCCGAATTAGATACTGTTACAGTGGGGAAGGGATTAATATTCCCAAATGGAAGGGAGGAAAAATAATAGGATGACATAAAATATAAATATGCTTTTAATATAGCTCCATGACATGGGGCAATAGTAGGTAACCCTTTAAGTGTTACCGAGGTTGGAAGCCCGGTGCCATTTGTATTGAAAGGAATTGGCGATGTCTGGCTTTTGGTTTCAACTAATTGATGAGCCTCAACATAATTTAATCCGCAAACATTTAACAGAACTAAGGCAGGTTCAAGAACTCCACTAACAGCAGTCGGTTGATGAGTATATACAGTCAGAACCGTAGGGCATACATTGAAAACAACGGTATTACTATTGCAGTTTGTACATGAATTTAGCGTGTGGCTTAATTTGATTAGATACGTATTCCCAATTATTATGTTTGTATCTGTTATTGTTACCGTACTTGAATCAGTATTAGAAGGGCTTGCTGAATCCATAGGCATACCATTGCAGGAGCTATACAAATAGGCTTTACTTATCGTTCCTGATGAGCTATCAGTGTTAAAACTGCTGACCAATAAATTCAAATATTTACCACTTGCCGTGAAACTATACCACTTGGTATTCCCTTGTAATTCCTGATTATTTATACATGCAGAACCTTCGGCAGGAATATTGATTGGTGTAATGCACGTACTACCGGGTAGGCAGTTATTCACAATTACAGAATAACTCGAACTTGCTTTGCAACCACCAATTCCGCTTCCTGTTAGATTATACGTATGTGTAGCATTTGGAGAAACTATAATAGTATCATTAGTACTGCCTGTGCTCCATTTATAGGTGTTTGCACCACTTGCTGTAAGCACGGCATTAGAGATGCCTTTGCAAATTGTAGGCGAAGAAGAAGTTATAGTAACTATAGGCGTTGGGTTAACTGTTATAGTATCACCAGCTGTGCCATTACAGCCATTGGCATTTGTTCCAATTACTGTATATATAGTATTACTTGTTGGCGATACTTCTATTGTGTTGGTTGTTGCTCCATTACTCCATACATAAGTTAAGGCACCCGAAGCATTTATAGCTATAAAGTTGCCACTACATACAGAATCCCTGTCATTTGTTTTTACTTTAGGCAAAGCATTTACTGTAACTTTTACCGTTTGTGTTGCACTGCAACCTGCATTAGTTGTTCCGGTAACTGTATAATTTGTATTTGAGATAGGGTTAGCTGTTACAATGTTTGTTGTGGTAGAATTTAGTCCTGTTGCAGGGCTCCAAGAATAAGAATCGGCACCACCTGCGGTAAGTGTTGTGGAGCTTCCATTACATATTGTTGCAGAAGTAGGGCTAATGTTAACTGTCGGGGTAGGGTTCACATTAACAACTACAGTTTGAGAATAAGGAGAAACACCAACCTTTCCTGTTACTGTATATGTTGTAGTAACTGTAGGAGAAATGGTCAATGTTGCCCCTGCATGACCTGTGTTCCATATGTAATTTTTCCCTCCACTGGCTGTAAGAGTGACTGAATTGCCAGAACAAATAGTAGTAATAGGAGGGTTAATAAAGATAGGGCCTGTATTTACAGTTACTATAACAGTTTGTGTTGAAATACATCCACTGGAATTTGTACTGCTGACAGTATATGTTGTAGTACTTGTTGGGTTAGCAATTACAGAAGCTCCACTTGTTGCACTTAAACCTGTTGAAGGTGCCCATGTATAACCACTTACTCCACCGCTTGCAGTAAGGGTAGTTGAGCCACCAGCATTAATTGTTGAAGCAGATGGCGAAATATTTAGCGTTGCTGTTGTATTAACTACTATAGTATCAAAAGTAATTCCTACACAACCAAATGGACTTGACCCTATTAAATAGTAAATAGTTGTATTTAAAGGAGAAACTATAATGGAACTCGTGGTTTCGCCATCACTCCATGAATAGTTACTTCCACCGCTTGCAGTAAGCGTAACTGAATTACCAGCACATATTAAATTACCAGACGATGAAATAGTAAGTATCGGAAAAGGATTAACTACTATAGTGTCTATTGCATTATTTGAGCATCCCAAAGCATTAGTACCTATTACACTGTATACTGTTGTTCCATTAGGAACAACAAAGATGGAACTTGTAATGTCACCCGTATTCCATAAATAGGTTGAGGCACCACTTGCAGTAAGTGTTACCCCACCAGTAGCACACACAGGGTTTTGTGAAGCGGTAATTGTAATTACTGGTAATGGGTTAACTATTATAGTATCTAGTGTGCTTCCAGTACAGCCTCCAATTGTTGTTCCCGATACACTGTATGTTGTAGTTGTAGTGGGAGAAACAGTTATTGAGCTGTTAGTTGAGCCATTGCTCCACAAATATGTACCTTGATTATTTGAACTATCCGCACCGCTAACAGTAAGTGTTGTTGAATTGCCAATACATATTTTATTGTTTGATGCGGTAATAGTAAGTATAGGGTTAACTTTAACGGTATCTATTGAATTACTTAAACATCCATTAGAACCTGACCCAATAACACTATAGGCAGTAGGTGCAGTTGGAGAAATCGTAATAGAACTTGTTGTAGCACCAGTATTCCATAAATAGGAATTTAGTCCACTAGCAGTGAGTGTTGCAGGAGAACCACCGCAAATAATATTTGGCGAGCAGACAAAGCTTGCTTTAGGCCCTCTTGGAAGTGGTGCATGAGGTGGGCCGCTAATTTGAACCAAAGTAAGATTGCCATATGGTAAAGAGCCATCAGTATATTGAAAAACAAATAACACATTTAGTTGGCGACTAACGGGGTCACAGCTATATACCGTTCCGTTATGGGTAGGCTCACCTCCGTATATGGCAGTTCCATAAAGAACTCCGCAAGGCCCTAATGTAAGGTCGGAAAGTGGAGTAGAACCATTCGTATCATTAAAATCAGCTAAAACATTATAATTATTGGTATTGGGATTAAAGCTATAAATTACACCAGCACTATATGCTCCGCCAGACGATGTATTCCCGTAAAAAATATCTGCAACGGAATCATAGAGTAAGCCAGCATCTGGTTGAAATCCAGTAGCCTGATAGAAATTATATACAACTTTTTCTTGCCCAGTTAAAACATTAAAACTATATATCACCCCCTGATTCTTACTTCCACCAAAAGCAGTTGTTCCATAAAACAACCCATTTTTAGTATCAAGAGCGAGAATTCCACTTTCAGGTTGAAACCCGTTAGCCCCAGTAAAAGTAAATAAAATGCTATCCTTCCCTGTTGCCGGATTGAATTTGAAAATGGTACCGTCATTCGCCCCTCTTCTGTTTGTACCTCCATGCTGGGTTACACCATAAAACATATTCTTATATAAACATAAGCCCTGCCCAAATGGCAAAGTGGGGCTACCTGTAGAATTGGTGAAATTTACTAAATCTAAATATTGATTATTGGCAGGATTGAAACTAAAAATCACACCTTCGTTAGAAGTGCCTCCTAAATAGGTCATGCCATAAAACAGGCCGTTATAAAAAGATAAGTCGTTTAAATGAGGACTAGCCCCATCCGAACCTTTCAGGTCATATAAATCAATATATTGACCTGTTGTAGGATTGAAGTTGTAAATCACTCCATATCCATATTTTCCACCTGCACTTGCCGCACCATAATATAATCCATTGTTAGTGTCTATAACTATACTGCCTAATGGAGAACTTCCGGTTGAATCGGAGAAGTTATATAATATACTATCCGTTCCAGAGGAGATATTGTATTGATGTATTATTCCACTCCCATTAATTCCACCATTTTCAGTAGTACCATAAAGCACATAGGATTGGGCTTTACTATTTATACTACTTAATAGAAGTGCAAAAATAATGGTGGCTAATAGTGTAAGTCTTTTCATGGTAAATGGTTTTATACAGTATATGATGGCGTGAGCGGTAATTTGGTTGCATAGGTAAGTTGTAAATCAGTCATATGCAAATATTTCAGGCTTTATTCTCAATTATTATAAATAAGTTGTCACTAACGTAACTAAAACATAACACGTCCGTTAAATGTTGATTTTTGTTTAAAGCTTTTGGATTATTTAAATAAAAAAAAGCCTGACATAATTTATGTCAGGCTTTAGTGAAACCTCAATGCAGCATATTTTTTAGGCTGCTTTGACAAAACTAAAACGATTGGTTACTTCCATAAGCTTATCTAACCCTTTCTTTATATCCCTTTCATCAATACCTATATATCTTCTTGTTATATCAGTACTACTATGCCCAAGTATTTTGCTTATGGTTAAGAGTTCAACGCCTTTTTTATATAAGATAGTGGCACAACTCCTACGCATGGTATGCGTACCTA
>JABDCA010000019.1 GCA_013288345.1 Bacteroidota bacterium
TACTGAGGTAATGTTTATTTGGTAAAATCGCGGCTTAGTTAAGGACTTTAACGCCCCCGCTTAAATTTTACCTGATGAAAAAGCTAGTTACCCTGTTATCTGCACTTTTTATTTACATGGGTACCCAGGCCCAGATCTTTGGCCCTAACCACCACATTATAGCCTACTCTACCCATCCGGTAGATGTATCGTATGCCAGGCCGAATAACAATGCCACAGCGCTTATACATAAGGGTGGAGATACATTGATTGCCTATATAAACAGGGCAAAATACAGCATTGATATAGCCCTTTACGATTATGTAGAGGACAGCTTATGGTACGAAGGTGGCTATGTGCCTCCTATACACACCGCCATTAACAATGCCTATGCCCGAGGTGTAAAGATCCGTTGGTTAAGCAACCCGACCGATTCATCATTGGGCTTTGTTAAATCAATTACGCCTAACTATGGCCTGGCTCTCATCAATAAATCAATCCACACCTTTGCCCGTACCGACACCAAAGGCATAATGCACAATAAGTTTGTAGTTATAGATGGCAGGTCAACTAACGCCAGCTACCCTATAGTGTGGACAGGGTGCATGAACTGGGAGCCAGGCCAGATAAATAAGGACATTAACAACATAATCATTTTCCAGGATTCTGGTTTAGCACATTGCTACCTGACTGAATTCAACCAAATGTGGGGCGATACCATTGAAGGTGGAGCAGCCAACTCGGCTAAGGCTGTCTTCGGCGCCAACAAGAAAAATGCCAACAAAAAGCATGGCTTTACCATTGACGGACATTTAGTAGAGGCTTGGTTCAGCCCACAGTCAGATGATTCGACAAGTAACCATATTGTGTCGGCTCAAAAAGCAGCAAAAAGCGAAATAGACTTTGAAATGTTCACTTTTACCTATACCACTGATGACGCTCAAATGATAACAGCCAATAAAGCCGGCATTAAACTATACGGCATACTTGATAAGTCGAGCACCACCTACTCTCCCTACACAGCTTTAAGCGCACAAATGGGAGCCAATTTATTAGTTTATAAGGGTCTGCCAGGTTACGATTCGAACGGAATATGCCACAGTAAGTATATGCTTATTGATCCCTGCGATATGGTTGCCGATCCTTTGGTATTAACAGGTTCGCATAACTGGAGTGCATCTGCGGAAACCAATAATGATGAGAACACAGTAATTGTGCACGATTCATCTATTGCCAACCAATACTACCAGGCTTTTCATGCCGACTTTTTTGCAGTATCGGCAGCGGCAGGTACCGGAATAAAACTGACACAGGTTTGCACATCAAAACCACTCGATGTAAACGAAGTAAATAACACAAACCAGGTAACTATTTTCCCTAATCCTGCAACCAATAGCTTAAAAGTTATGCTTAACTTAGCGGGTAACGTAGAGTATTCGGTTTATAGCATTACAGGGCAAATGGTATTATCGGGCAAGCTTGATGCACAGTATATCAACACCATCGATATAAACTCGTTGCCGGGCGGCATGTATTTAATAAAAGTATTAAGTAACAATACACAAGAATTTACAGGCAAGTTCATTAAGCAATAAAATACTCGCCTATCCAATGTCAATAGCCATACTATTAGCTGCCGGAAAAGGAACACGAATGCGGTCGGGCTTGCCTAAGCCGATAGTGCCGTTTATGGGTAAGCCCATTGTTGCCCATATTATAGAAAGCTTTAAACAGGCAGGAATAAGTGAGGTAACCCTGATCGTTGGCTATGGCGCTGAGCATGTAAAAGAGAAAATAGGTAACAATGTGACCTATGTTTACCAGGCCGAACAAAAAGGAACTGCACATGCTGTAATGCAAGTACCGGAAACAAGTACAGTACTGAATTCAAACGTATTTGTGTTTGTGGGTGATAGTCCGCTTATTACTGCTGATACCATTAAAAAACTGGAAAGCCAACATATAAAAACTGGAGCAAGCTGCACATTTTTAACTGCCCAATTCCCCATACAACTGCCTTATGCCCGTGTAATACGAAATGATAAGGGAGAATTAATTGCCTGCATAGAAGAAAAGAATGCCACTACAGAGCAATTGAAAGTGCGGGAATTGCTTACCTCCCACTTCATTTTTAAGGGAGATCACTTATTCAAAAACCTCAGCGAAATAAAGCCTGACAACGATAACGGTGAGCTATACCTAACCGATATTATTGGAATTATGCTGGCAAAAAACTTAAAGGTAGAAGCCTTACAAATTGATGATTACAAAGAACTGGTTGGCTTAAACACACTAGAAGATCTACAATGGGCAGAAGCAGCAACACGATCGAGAGTATAAAAACACTTGGCTTAGAAGCATTAGTTTCCAAGAACAAGGAAACCTTTACGAAGCATTTTGCATTCGCTCCTGTATTTACAGCCTATGCACCGGGAAGGATAAACATTATAGGGGAGCATACCGATTACAATCAAGGGCTGTCGATGCCATGCGCCATTAACCGCTGGGTTACTGTAAGTATGTCGGCAAACAAGAGCAAGCATGTTACGGTAAAGAGCATAGATTTTGCAGGCGAAATGAATTTCGTGCTTGGCCAGCCCTACGGGCCCAAGAATTCCTGGGAGAAATATATTTACGGTTGTATATTACTATTCAGCGGGGCAAAGCCTATTCCAAGTGGGTTTCAGGCAGTAATATCGGGTAATGTGCCAATAGGTTCAGGGGTATCGTCTTCTGCAGCCTTAGAGGTAGCCTTTATGAATGCACTGAATCATTTTTCGAAAGCAGGGATAGATGATTTATCGCTCATAAAACTTTGCCAGCAGGTAGAACATCAGTACTTAGGGGTCAAGAGTGGTCTGCTCGACCAGTATGCATCGCAATTTTCGGTGGCAGGAAAAGTAATGCTACTCGATTTTCAGAATCTTGCACACCGCTATATATCTGCTGATACCGATGGTTACGTTTGGGTGCTGTGCGATACTAAAGTAAAACGATCATTGGCAGGCAGCAAATACTCCGAAAGGGTTGAAGAAACACAAAGCGCTTTATCTACTTTAAAAGAAAAGGATAAGAATATAAAAGGCTTCAGAGATATAAAAGAGAACCACATTGCCCTTTTGGAAAACCCTGATCAACAAAAGCGAATAAAACATTACGTTACTGAAAACAAAAGGACAGAAGATGCACTAAATGCATTTGAACGTAATGATATGAAAGCGCTTGGCGAACTACTAACAGCTTCGCATTATTCGTTGAAAGATGATTACGAAGTGAGCTGCAATGAGCTTGATTTTTTGGTAAAGGAAGCGCTTGCCACAGGCTATTGTGCAGGTGGACGCATGATGGGTGGTGGTTTTGGGGGATGTATCATTAATCTGGTAAGAGAAACAGATGCGAATGCATTTAGCCAACAAATTCAGCAAGCGTACAAGCAAAAATTCAATATAGAAACCGAGATAAATATTTACCAATCGGTTAATGGTGCAGGCATTTATACTTATTAAGAATGTATACCATAACCACTACAGACTTCTTTGGAATAGAAAAGATAAAGCTTTTGAATCCCAGGTCAGGCGAATACCTTGCGGTTATCCCTGCATTTGGTGGTAATCTGAATGAATTAGCGCTATTAAAAGATGGGAAGCTTCACAGCATTATTGCAGGTGATGAGACTTTAGAATCATTATCGGGTAACACAACCAATTTTTATCGTGGAGCCAAACTAAGCCCTTTCCCAAACCGCATTAATAGAGGCAAGTATGAATTTGGTGGCAAAGAGTACCAGTTAGAAACAAATGCTCCGCCCCATGCTTTACATGGCCTCTGCTGGAATTTGCCTTTCGCTGTAAAAGAACAATTGGCAACAAACAGTTCTGCAAAACTGGTGCTAACTGCTGTTTACAAATCCTTGCATAAAGGTTATCCATTTACATACCAAATAGAGATAGAATATGTGTTGGAGCAAAGTAATTTTAAATGCACAACAAGAATAGCCAATAAATGCGAACAACCCATACCTATTGGCGACGGGTGGCATCCTTACTTTACAACGGGCTCAAAAACAAACAACCTGAAAATTCAATTACCACAAGGCGCCAAACAATTAGAACTAAGCGAAAGCCTTATTCCTACCGGCAATTATTTGCAGCGCAATCAATTTTCAAGCCCTACACTACTGTATACCACTCAGCTGGACCATTGCTTTGAATTAGATAAAACCGATGGCATTGTGGAAACAAGACTACTAGACCAGAGCAAAAATATTTGTATTGTAATTTGGCAACAAGGCTATGGCTTCATACAGGCCTATACCCCACCCGATCGGCAGTCAATCGCTATAGAGCCTATGACCTGTGCACCCGATGCATTCAACAATAAAAACGGATTAATTATTTTAAAGCCTAAAGAATCAGCAGAATTTTGTTTTGGGGTCAGGTTGGAATAGATGGTACTATGCCGCCCCGAATGGGGCTTAAAATTTTGTGAATTGCATCTTCTACCAAGATCCAGTCCCTAACGGGACTAAATACAAGTAACACTTAACCCCATGGGGGTGCTATCTTGGTAGAATAAAATAATCAAACATTTTTAAAGCCCTGTAGGGGTGATATAGAAAAGCCCACTATTTCTTTTTACTCAAAGCTAATCCTGTCTTTAGCGCTACATTTTCAGCAAGTCCCTCGCCTTCTTTACTAAAGGCCCATACAAAAAGCGCCTTTATAGGATGATCCTTCTTAATGCTTTCAATAGCCTCTATGGTCAGTTTTTTAGCAATGCCTTTGCTCCTGTATTCGGGTAATACCATGGCAGAGCATAGGTAAATAGCTTCGTACTTTGCTTTAAGGGGCGTTAATTCAAACAGTTCGCTTTCGGTGATATTGTTCTTCAGGAACTTATTCATCAGGTCGAGCGTGGTTGGTATAACCAATATCCAGCATACAGCATCTTTATATTCCGATACCGCAGCAGGATGCATTTTTTGCAAGCGCTTAATTATCTTCTCATCTACATTAAGCTGGTCAGGGTCATTGCGAACGTCAAAGACCTCGTCTGCCAGCTTCATCATTTTTTCGAAATTGCTTTGTGCCATATTACACCAATATATTTTAACCTAACAAAATTATGCTTATTAGTTGAACATGATTATTCTATAGATGCAGAGTACATAAAATAAGATATATACCTTACTGTAAAAGGTATGACCAATGACACATGATTAAAGTCATATAACGAGCAACCATTTGATAAGACAAACCGAAACCTATTACTATACATTTGCCGCGTGGAGCAGCCCTTGAGTGGTGGGGTTAAGCCTCTTATCTAATAAGAGGTCATGCTCCGCTTTTTTTTGCAGCCATATACCTAAATTAAATCTTAGAAAAGCATTCATTGAAGATTACTTAAACCGCACATCTACATAATGTTCCGTTATATGTTTACGCCCTTTTACTTTACCAATATACCATTTCCTTATTTTCCGCATCTTCTCAATCGCCATATCTGAAAGCTGATTCTCTTGTTTTTTATTTTCATTGCTAAAAAAATCATCATAACCAGTAAAGTATCCCGATGCGTTGCCTGAGGTATCAACATAAAAAGTGACAAGTCTTTCTAAGTTTTCTCTTTCGTACTTATCCTTAAAACTCAATTTTAATTCCTTGCTTATTTTTATATAAATATTGGTGTCAATCTTTATATTACTCCCTTCGTCAAATGATTTATCATCGCAATCACAAAAGCTAACTGTATCATTAGGGTCTACATCCATGTTTGCTGCTTGTTTAATCAGGTTCTTTTTAAAATCCTTACCGAACCTGTATTCAACTACACTATCCATATAAACTTCATAACAATACTTTGTTTGCCCTTCTACTCTAATATCACGCTCAAGCGGCACATGTATATGAAGACCATGCTTCCTGCATAACCACCTCAATTCATCCTCATGTTCAACACCACTGTCAAAAGGTTCGGCAAAATATATCTTACCTGCCTCAACATCTTTTTCTGCTCTTTTTACTTCTTTTATACATGTAGTATCTGTACTAAACGGGTGATGAATATATCCACTACAATCACCACCGGGGCAAGGCTCAGGTGTCTTAACTAATCTAGGCATTGAAGGCGCTTTATTAGAATTATCGACACTTCCATGCCTGCATGCAAAGAAAAGAACGGATAGTATTAATATGTAAAGTGGTTTCATTTATCCAAGATGACTTAGAATATCAAAGATAGCAAAAGCAAAATTCTAAAAAGCCTCCCTAATGAGGAGGTTGGAGGGGCTTTACCTTATCGTATCGCCGCCTTTGTATTTGTTTACCAAATACACTAAGGTAGAATCCTTATTCAGGTCAACAAAGTTGCCATCGCCATCTTGCACGGTCATAAAAGAACCGCCATCGTATTTATTTGGCGAAGCGTGGCGTATAATAACTATTACAGGTTGTTTCATAGCTTTAACCTGTTCCACTGCTGTTGGGTTAGCTGTGAACAAAGGCATTAATACGAGCAGGGGCAATAAAAATAATCTCATAAAAATAAGGCGAGGCTAATTAGTACTTAGCCAATTTAGGGTCAACATCATCGGCATAAGCCAATATGCCACCTTTAAGGTTATACAGGTTGGTAAAACCATGTTGTTGTTCAAGGGCTTCTATAACAGTAGCCGAACGTTTGCCACTACGGCAATGTATCACTACTTTTTTATCTTTTGCAATTTCATCAATGTTCTCCATTACAGTCCCCATAGGTATAAGCTTACCGCCAATGGTGGCAATAGCAGCTTCGTAATCTTCACGAACATCTATCAACTGGAAGTCCTCATGGGCATCCATCATCTTCTTAAGCTCTATGGGAGTAACCTCTTTCATTTTAAACCAGTTAAAAGTTCTTAAAATTTGTAAAGTTCATAAAGTCAGTTAGTCCGTAAAGTTACAAAGTTCACCAAGTTTCTAAAATGTTCTACTTTTTACTTTATGAACTTTAAAAACTTTATAAACTCTAGTTATTTATCGCTTCAGCTCCACCAACAATTTCCAATATTTCTTTGGTAATTGCAGCTTGGCGGGCTTTGTTGTACGAAAGCCTTAATGCCTTCAACAAATCTTTTGCATTATCGGTAGCTTTGTGCATAGCCGTCATACGTGCGCCGTGTTCGGCAGCATTCGAATCGAGCAATGAACCATAGAACCTAACCTTAAGCGCATACGGAATAATATTCTGTAATATCGTTTCCTGATCGGGCTCAAATATATAATCTGGTTTTCTGCCAATAGTTTTTTCTGTTTGTTTGGTTGGCTTAGCTACTTCAGCAGCAAAAGGCAGCATTTGTTCGGTAGTAATAATTTGTGTGGCAGCATTTTTAAAACGGTTATACACCATTTCAACCCTGTCTAACTCTCCGGCAGCAAACCTTTTCAATACTTCTTCAGCTACTGCAGCAGATTTGGTATAAGTAATGCCATCCCATAATTCATTGTGTGCATCTACCTTATAAGTAGTCTTACGGAATGCATCGTGGCCTTTTTTACCCACACATAAAATAGATACGTTTCCTTTTTTAGCCTGCTCTTCATACTTTTCTTTTATAAGAGCGTTAACCGCTTTTACAATGTATGCGTTAAAGCCACCACAAAGGCCGCGGTTCGAGGTAATTACTATTATCAATACTTTCTCGGCAGGGCGATTAGCAGCATATACGCTACCCTCGGCACCAACCGAAAGAATAAGATTATCGAGTATTTCTTTCAGCTTGGCAGTAAACGGACGCATTTGTATTACTGCATCCTGTGCACGTTTCAGCTTCGATGCCGACACCATTTTCATGGCGCTGGTTATCTGCTGCGTTGAATTTACTGAAGCTATACGATTTCGTACCTCTTTTAAGTTTGGCATATCTGCTTACTTCTTATACTTTTTAGCTAAATCAGATCCCACTTTTTCAAGGGTTGCAATTACTTCATCAGGCAGTTTACCGGCCTTCAGTTCAGCAAGCGCATTCTTGTGTTGTGCCTCTAATATGCCCAGGTATTCCGCTTCAAATTCCTTCACTTTATTTACAGGCACATCGCGCAATAAGCCTTTTGTACCAAGGTAAATAATAGCAATTTGCTTTTCAACGGTCATTGGTGAAAACTGGTCCTGCTTCAGTATTTCTACGTTACGCGAACCTTTATCCAATACATATTTAGTTGCAGCATCAAGGTCAGAACCGAACTTAGAGAAAGCCTCTAGTTCGCGATATTGAGCCTGGTCGAGCTTAAGTGTACCTGCTACTTTTTTCATTGACTTGATCTGAGCATTACCACCCACACGCGATACCGAGATACCTACGTTGATAGCAGGGCGAACACCCGAGTTGAACATATTACCTTCCAGGAATATCTGTCCGTCGGTAATAGATATAACGTTGGTAGGGATGTATGCTGATACGTCGCCCGCCTGAGTTTCGATAATTGGCAAAGCTGTAAGTGATCCACCACCCTTTACAATGTTCTTAAGTGAAGGAGGAAGGTCATTCATTTTGCTAGCTACGCTTTGATCGGCGTTAATTTTTGCAGCACGCTCCAGTAAACGAGAGTGTAAATAGAATATATCACCAGGGTAAGCCTCACGTCCCGGAGGGCGGCGAAGAAGCAGAGATACTTCACGGTAAGCCACAGCTTGTTTTGAAAGATCATCGTAAACGATAAGTGCAGCACGGCCGGTATCGCGGAAGAATTCACCTATAGCAGCACCCGATAGCGGAGCGTAGAACTGCATGGTAGCAGGATCGGCAGCGCTGGCAGATACGATAATGGTATATGGCATTGCGCCATTCTCTTCGAGTGTACGGTAAATATTTGCAACGGTAGAAGCCTTTTGCCCGATAGCTACATAAATGCAATAAACGGGTTGGCCTTTTTCGTAAAATTCTTTCTGGTTAATAATGGTATCTATAGCAATTGCTGTTTTACCAATCTGACGGTCGCCAATGATAAGCTCACGTTGTCCGCGGCCGATAGGTATCATGGCATCGATAGATTTGATACCGGTTTGCAATGGCTCATTTACAGGCTGACGGTAAATAACACCGGGAGCTTTACGTTCCACAGGCATTTCGTAGGTTTCGCCTTGTATAGGGCCTTTGCCGTCGATAGGTTCGCCCAATGCGTCAAGCACACGGCCAAGTAAACCTTCGCCTGCTTTTACCGATGCAATACGGCCCAAACGTTTTACGGTTGCGCCTTCTTTAATATCGCCCGATCCGCCAAGCAATACAAGTCCCACGTTATCTTCTTCCAGGTTAAGGGCTATACCCTTTAATCCGTTTTCGAATTCTACCAGTTCACCGGCCTGAACACCGTTTAAACCATATACACGTGCAATACCGTCACCAATCTGTAATACGGTACCAATCTCCTCCAGTTGAGCTTCAGTTTTAAATCCTGATAGCTGCTCCCTGAGTATTGCAGATACTTCTGCCGGTTTAATGTCTGCCATTGTCTTTTGTATTAATTAAGAATATATGATTGATTAAAATCTTTACGTAATGCCATTAATTGATGCTGTATGCTCATGTCTATCTGCTTGCTACCTACGGTAATAATAAAGCCGCCTATTAGTTGCATATCTACTTTTTCCAATAACTCTACTTCTGTTTTATAAAACTTCTTCAAAATTTCAAGTACATTGTTGCGGGTAGCTTCGTCAAGCGGAATAGCTGTTGTAACCGTAGCGGTAACAATATGCTTTTGTTCTTTGTATTGTGCAATAAATTCAACTGCAATAATTTCGAGGTAGCTCTCTCTGCGCTTTTTAGCAAGCAGAATAATAAAGTCTTCGGTAGTTGGGTTTACATTACCACTGAATATCATTTTGAACACCTGTACTTTCTTCTCGGTCTTAACCACCGGGCTAACCAGCAAAGCGTGAAGGTCCTTTAACTTGCGGCAGCCAACAAGCACCATGCGCATATCATCATATACTGCATCCAGAATACCTTTTTCATTGGCTATCTGAATCAGCGATTTGGCGTAACGTATGGCAACTGCGGTTTGAGACATGTGTTTGGGTTGAGATTAGTTTAAACTAACTTCTTTAAGCATTGTATTAACTAAAGCCTTTTGTTTATCGCCAGAAGATAATTCTGACTTCAATATCTTTTCAGCAATTTCGATAGATAAGTTAGCTACCTGGGTCTTCAGTTCGCTAAGGGCTGCAGCTTTTTCGTTCTGTATTGCTTCGCGAGCATCTTGTATAAGCTTAGCGCCTTCTTTTTGCGCTTTGCCCTTTGCTTCATTAATAATAGCATCCTTGGTTTCCCTTGCTTCTTTTAAAAGACTATCTCTTTCAGCACGGGCTTCCATCAATATTTTTTCGTTGCTGGCTTGTAACTGAGCCATCTCTTGCTTCGCTTTTTCAGCCGAATCAAGGGCAGTTTGTATTGACTGCTCCCTGTCCTTTAATGCACCAAGGATAGGTTTCCAGGCCATTTTACGCAGGAGGATAAATACAATTAAGAATGTAAGTGTCATCCAGAAAATAAGACCTACTGAAGGCATCATTATATCCATATCACTCTTTTTTTTTAGTTAATTACCTTTTTCAATATTCTTTAAAAACCCTAATCTACTCTATTTTTTAATAAACCTTGCGGGCCAACCAAGCGTTGATGCCCGCAAGATCAATTTTTGTAGCGTTACTTAAGAGCAACGATAAAGCCGATAACCAGGCCGAAGAAGGCAGCACCCTCTACGAACGCAATCGCGATGATCATATTGGTACGAATTTCGCCCATGATCTCCGGTTGACGTGCCATAGCTTCCATACCCTTGCCACCAATCTGACCGATACCAATACCGGCTCCAACTGCTGCAAGGCCTGCGCCCATAGCTCCTAATCCTTGTCCGACAAAACCGCTAGCTGTTGTAGTAGCCGCTTGTAATAAAGTTGATAATAACATACTGTTTATTTATTTAAGGTTAAAGAATCCAACGTAATACAAAATATCGAATAACGAATGCTGAATAACGAAGTCCGAAGTAATGACTTTATTACCCTGTTATAGCTATTTATTTCAAAATTCGACATTCCTTGTTCAATATTCATTATTCTCAGTGATGTGCCGCTTCTTCTGTTACCATTCCAAAATATATGGCCGACAAAAGGGTGAACACATAAGCCTGAATCAAAGACACTAACACATCTAACAAAAGCATACCGGCTCCAAAAGGAATGGAGAATAACGACACTCCGTAACCTACTGCTGCACTTGCAGCGCCGAATATAAATATGAGACTAACTAACGACAGGGCGATAATGTGGCCCGCCAAAATGTTAGCGAACATCCGTATAATAAGGGTGAAGGGCTTAAGCACCACACCTAAAATTTCTAATGGGGTAAGTATGAGTATTTTAACCGGAGCAGGTACGCCCGGCATCCATAGTGTGTGTGCCCAAAAGGTACCGGTCGAGTTTATCATCATCAATACAAAGGTGAAACAAGCAAGGGTGAGTGTAACAGCAATGTTACCTGTAACGTTAGCGCCACCCGGAGCAAAAGGCACAAGGCCCAATAAGTTTAAGAATAGTATAAAGAAAAATAAGGTAAGCAGGTAAGGCATAAACCTTTCGTACTTTTTATGGCCTATAGAAGGAATAGCGATATCATCGCGAATGAACATTACAATAGGCTCGAAGAAAGACTGTATTCCTTTTGGAGCAGCCATAGCACGTTGCTTATAACCTTTAGCAACTGCGCTGAAGGTAAGCAGCAATAACACGGCAACTAGCATAATGGTAGCTACATTCTTGGTAATAGAGAAATCCCAGATCTTATCTGTTTCGGCCTTATTTACGGTACCATCGGGGTTGACAACTACAATATGTATGCCCGATTCTTTAAAGCTATAGTTCGATATGGATGGTGCATTGGGGTCTCTTTCTAAACCTTTATAAACATTACCATGCCACAACTTTGAAGAAGAGAATATCATTAAGCCACGGTCTTTGCTGTAAAGTATAACAGGCAGCGGAAGTGACAGATCGCCGGCAATGTGCCAGCTATGAGAATCGCTAACGTGCTCGAGAATTACATCTCCGGCATTGAATTTTTCTTTGGCTTCAGGAGCCTCCTTTACCGATGTAGAATCGGCTGCAAAGGCAAAAGTGGGCATAGCCAACATTAAACCTATTGCAACTATTAAGCTCTTAATATGTCTAAAACCCTTGATTCCAGTAGTCATTCCCCCTATATTATGCGGTCATTTTTTCAAATCCGCTGCAAATATAGAATATTTATATTTCAAAAATAATTGAATGTGAATAACTTTTAACATTATTCAAAAAATAGCCTGAAAGGCCTATAAAGGCTGAGGTTTAGGTTAAGGTTGAGAAGTTGATTTGGTAGCTAAAAAAGGGTGGTTTGTCGCACTTTAATTAGCGAAGACTTAATTACCAGGTAAGTTTAGTGAAAGTGCCATTTTGGATAACACTTGAACCATTAGACATGGACATTGGTGGAGACTGAGTGACATAACTAAAAGTACCAGAAGCAATATGTTTTATCGTATCAAACTGGGTAAATATCACTGAACCCATAGAAGTACTGTCAGTAGTTCCATAATAACTTGGACCCAATGCACCAAATCCTCCTCCACTACTTCCTGCATAATTAGGTATAATGAATGCTATTTTTCCCGTATCTGTAACTCTTACATTCATCCAAACACTTTCAGAACCCACATTACGGGTCCCAGAATTAAAAGTATCAGCTGCTGAAAAATAGAAAATACCACCTTTATATGTTACGGAAGTTGTATTATAATTACACGTTTGATTATTAAAGCATTGATCATTAACAGTGGCTATAACATTTGGCGCAGGTTTATTAGGCTTATTATCATTATGCTTTGTACACGAATACACACCAATAGTTCCTGCTGAAAATAAAATAAAAAGAAACAGTGGTTTCATTTCAAATTCTTTAGGTAAATATACAAATAAACTTGGAACCTACCCTTTTTTCTGGTATGGGAAGGCGTAACCGAGGCCAAGACACATATTCATTTGAGCAGGCGGAGGGATTGAATATGGAATAGCAACACTTGTAATATCATGATAAGGATAAACATCAGATACCCGAACTGGATTATTAAATTTAACAGTTATAGTATTAGTTGGGCTCAGAATATAATTTGAATAATCAGCAGAGCTGGAAGAAATTGAAGAAGCTAACGCCATATCAATATTGGCGCTTATAAATAATTTAGGTGAAACAAATATTTTAAAGCCAATGCCAAGATCAAAAACAAATGAGTCATACTCTGATTGATCTATTGTCATCAAAGTAGCTTTCCCAGGATACCACCATTCATTAGTTTGGTAATAGCTTACTTGGGGAATCCCTCCCACCATATACCCAGCTAAAAACCGCATGTCAAAAGAAAAATGTTCACCCATATAGGTCCGGGCAAACCCCGCCATAGCGCTAGTAAACTCATACCTGGCACCTAATGGTCCAACCTGTGAAAATGTATTCCCTGTCCAATAATTATATCCTTCAAAAAAGATATTAATATTAAAAGGATTTGATGTATGGCTCAGCAATACCTGAAACTCGGCAGTCTGTTCAGCTATTGCTATCCCCGCCAATATATTATAATTAATACCAATAACTGCACAGCCCTCAGGTGGGTTTCCGCTTACTGAATCCCTGCCGTAGAATCCTAATGGAATACTGACACCTATATTAGCGCTAACATATATTGGATGTAGCTTTCGCAAACTATCCCTTTGGGCAAAGCCCTGCAAAGCCAAAACAGTTAAAACGAGTATAAGTTTATGCTTTAAGTGCATGGTGGTTATTATTCTATCAAATATAGCGAATTTACATTTACCACTAACCCCAAACTTCTAAAGGGGCTTTGAAAATACACTCAACTTACTTACACAACTTAATCAAAGCCCCTTTAGGGTCCCGATAGCTATCGGGATGGGGCAAACACGAAGTACTATTCTTAAACCAGATAGAGAATATAACCCAGCAATGCTCCACCCAATATTACCCATGCACTGTTTAGCTTCTTAAAAGTAAAAACAACTATAAAACATACTATTGCAATAGTTATGGTTCGCCAGTCTGCAATGTTATCCTTGCCTAATTGATAGCACACCGACAATATAATAGCCACCGATGCCATGTTTACAGCATCGAGGAAGGAGGCAAACAAAGTTGATTCACGGAGTTTTAATATGGCTGTACTCAACAACCCGACAAACACAAAGGCAGGCAGAAAAATAGCAATGGTGCCAAGTACTGCTCCCTGCAGGCCATTCATTTGGTAACCCACAAATGTAACCGACGAGAACACCGGACCGGGAGTAAACTGCCCAACTACAATAGCATCTATCAATTGCTGGCGTTGTAAAAAGCCCTGTTGCACAAACTCGCTATCGAGAAAGGCAAACAGCACATAGCCGCTACCATAAAGTATGCAGCCAATTTTTAAAAAGCTGAAGAACAAACGTGTATTGGTCAGACTTATTATACTCTGTGCCGGAGCTTGCAAAAGCACAAGTGGTAAAAAGCTTGCGGTTGTGTTCCTGTTTTTTAATGCAGCTATAGCCAGTGCAATAAAGCCCGCTCCGAACATGATGTAAAGCTGGTTATAACCCAATATGCAAAGGGCAAGTGTTGCAATGCCAATAATACCCAACTCGACCGACTTCAAGGATCTTTTTGCCAATGGATAAATGGCGCCCAGTATTACTACAATAATAGCGGGCTTTATACCATATACAAAAGGCTGAATGGTGGGTACTGAACCATATAGTTTATATAACCAGGCTATTATACCTGTAATAATTACGGCAGGCATTATAAAACATAAGCCACCAATCAGCAGGCCCTTCCACCCTGCCCGTTTCTGACTTATTAAAATTGCAAGTTCAGTACTTGTAGGGCCAGGCACAAGGTTGGTAGCGCCAACCATATCTAAAAAGTATTGGTCGTCGAACCACTTTAGTTTGTCAACTACTTCGTTTCGCATCATGGCAATGTGCACAGCAGGGCCGCCAAAGGCTGTAAAGCCAAGTTTTAAAAATAAACGGGCTACTTCTTTTAATCTGCTTTTTTTATCGCAAGTATTCAAGGCATTAAAAAGTAGGACAATCGGCTGAACTTCTTCCTGGGCCTGAACCGCCGCCACCGCTGCAACCGATAACATATATTAGGCCAATACGTATGTTGGCCTCACGGAATATGGCATTATACCTCCATTCTAAAAACGGACGTAAGCATTTGTTTGTAGTAACGCCGCCACCTAACTCAAGGTTGAGGTTGTTTTGCTTTGCGCCTACTTCGGGCGATGTTTTATAACTAATCCAGTCGTTGTAGGCAAGCTGGCCAATGGCATAAAAATTAAAGCTCTTAACCTTAAACAAGGTATAATCGGCTGTGGCTGCAATTAGCAATTCCTGCACCTGGTTAAAGCCGGGGTAATATGATATTTCGGGTGTAAAACTTAGTTTTTTATTCGGGAATATAGCGGCACGCAAACCAAAACCGACTCCGTTGGTTTCAAAATTGTATTGCACATCGCCACCTATACCCAAATTTTGAGCACGGCAAAAAAAGGGAATAATAAAAACCAGCGCTGTTAAAAGAATTGATCTGTTACCCCTCATCAAAAAAATACTATAAACCTGTAAGTGTTGCTGTAAGGGCAGGATCTGTAGTTGCACTAAGTGTAATACTTACCGTGTTGTTAGCAGATACGGTTTGGGTTTGATAAAAGCTAAACAGGTTTCCGCCGCCATCAACACCTATGGCAACAATCTCTACTGCCGAGCCATTAGGTATGGCAGTAGTGGTGCTGTTATAGGCCTGCATAACGGTTTTGGTAGCCGGTACATATACAAATATACCCACGTTGGTAAGGTCGTCGGTGGTAGATGTAAAGTTTATAATCGAGTTAGAATTACTGCCTGCAAGTTGTCCGCAATTTATCCAGCCCAATACCGATGGGTATGCAGTATAACTGCTAACATTGGTTGTAAATGGCGTAGGCGGAGTATTGGTCCAATCGGGGTAACCATTGGTAGTAATACCGTACCATGCAGCCATACCGCTAAGCGGGCTTGCACAAGGCATTTGTATTTCGAAGCTACATCCGCTTGGCTTTAATTGCAACTGGGTTGTTCCTGCAAAAGCACGCAACCTTATTTCGCCCGATGTTTCTAATATGGTTCCACCTGCAACGGTAGGCATTTGGTAATATATCATATCCTTAGCGGTATACAACTCAACCAGTTTTATCATAAAAGGGTAAGCAACGGTATCGCCATTAGGGTACATAAGGCAATTCTTCGAACCCCAAATTTCAGTACCCTGGTTACCTATAATAGGCCCTTTGCCTGCACTGTCGATAATGAATGTTTGCTCTGCTACCTCCTTACTGTTTAAGTAAGTGCTTACAGGGCTATATGTATTTAACTTCGCTTTCACCCTATCCTTCGAACAGCTAACAGCAAATACAACAAAGCCTGAAATGGCTAAAAGGCTTATTCCGGAAAAGAGATTTAGTTTTTTCATGGAGATTAGTTTTACGGAGGTTAAAGATAAATATTTTTAAGGTTACTACTTACTACTATGGTAATAACGGAGTATAAAGGGATTTATTTTGTTGTTACCAACCCTGGAGGGGTGTCATCTTTGTAGAAGAACAACCCACATACAAATACCCGCCGAAGAAACAGATTGCAAATGCAACGATGGAAGTCGGCGGGAGGTGTTTTGATTGCTAGAATAATCTACAAAGAGGTCATCCCGATGGGATTATATAGGCCATGCCCCTATTTCCCCTTCATAAAACCCAACACCGATTTTATTTCGAAACCGGTATAGATTATGTAGAGGGCAAAAAAGGTAAGAGCAAAGGTCATAGCCACATCTTTATGCAGGTGGCAATAGAGCGCTATAAATGCCCCATATATAAGCAAGCGCAAACTGCTACTGAGCATAAATGCAGTTGTAAACGAACGAGGACTTTTGGTAGCCGCTTTTACCACCATGTAATACGATAATGAAGTGATGCTGAACAGCACCCCAAATATGCAAACAATAGGCTGTACTGCAAGGCCCAGGTTACCGCTTGCCGAAAGCATAACAGCTATGCCGCACAGTACGGCAGTAATACCTACCAGTTGCATAACAAACCGCATTATAGGACTCTGTTTCATTTTTTAAGCACTTCTTTTATGGTCATATACATCCCCAAAATTACACCAATAAGGGTAAACGTAATTAAAAAAGCGTGAGAATTGGTTGTGTTTAATAAGCCATCTATCCAGTTACCCAGAAAGTAGCCACCTACTACAGCAGCCAGCATTTGAAAAGCAAGGCCCGAATAACGGCCCAAAGCACTGCGCGATTCTTTCTCTCTCTCTTCCTGCTTGTTTTGCTTATCTGTTTCCATACACAAGTCCCTTAGGACTTATTTCTTAGCTACAGTTTTTATAATGGCATAAGCCCCTGTTGCGGCTCCCATTACTGAAAAAAATATTGTAAAAACGTGTTTGGATGTGTCAAACTGAGCATCCAGCCACTTACCGATGAGTACACCAAGGATTACTGCCCCACCAAGTTGAAATGCCATACCCGAATATCGGGCGTAGGCACTAGGCGACGGTTTCTGTTTTTCGTTCTGCTCGTTCTTTGTGATTGTGTTGTTGTTCGTTTCCATTATATAAGCCTTTCACAGCATTGCCCATAACGCATGAACCGCTAAACTGGGCACCTGGCTCTATGGCTAATTTACCTACTACTATATCTCCCAGTAATTTCGAGCTGGCTTTTAATGAAAGCAGTTCGTTTACTGTAATCTTTCCGTTTACAACACCGTGAATTTCAGCATTTTGGCATGATATTTCACCGTCAATTTTACCTGTGGGGCCAATAACTAATTTGCCCTGGGTTTGTATCTTGCCCTTCATGGTTCCATCAATGCGCATGTCGCCGCTCGATTTCACCTCGCCTTCAATATGCGTACCAGCTTTGATCTGGTTTACTAAGGATGCGTCTTCTTGAATGTTCTTTGCCATAAAAAATTGTATTTAGGGATTAATATGGTGCCGTAAAGATAGCTTAATTTTAAAAACAAGCAAAAAAAATGAAAACAAGCCACTAATTACACGAAAAATGGCCACAGATTCACTGATAATAAGTCAATATCATTCTTTTATTTTTTACTTAATCTGTGAATCTGTGCCTATCATTCTTATAGTTCGTGTAATTCGTGTCGGGTAATAAGTTTCATACTTAATCTGTGAATCTGTAGCAATCCTTTTACATTTGCCTCTGTGAAATTCATCTCAAAAAAGCATTTATACCTTTTATCGCTGCTTACAGGCATTTTGCTTTGGGCAGGTTGGCCAGCACACGGGTTTTCGTTTTTGCTGCTTATAGCATTTGTACCACTCTTATTGGTCGAAGAATACTATTACCGCGAAAGACAGAACTACAGGCCATTTGCATTTTTTAAGTATGCCTATATAAGTATGTTCAGTTGGAACATTCTTAGCACCTGGTGGGTGCTTAATGCCACCATTGTGGGCGGTATAGCAGCCATTTTACTGAATGCCCTGTTTATGGCGCTGGTATTGGTGTTCTTCCATTATGTCCGTATGAAGACCAATAACCTTACAGGTTACTCCGCTTTTATAATACTGTGGGTATCGTTCGAGTACTTTCACCTGAACTGGCAATGCAGCTGGCCCTGGTTAACGCTTGGTAACGGTTTTGCCAACTGGGCAAACTGTGTACAGTGGTACGAATACACAGGCGTGTTGGGTGGCAGCTTATGGATACTAGGCTCTAATATTGTTTTTACCAGACTTGTAAAACGCATTTGGATAGATAAAACTGAGGTTAAGGTTGAGGCTGAGGCTGAGACTGTACAGAAGAAGAGCAAGAGGAATGCAATATTAGCAGCTATTTCTATTGTTGTTGTTCCTCTAATACTATCAGCTATAGTAGGAATGGTTTATGACTTAAACCATGTAATAATTAAAGTGCCGGTAAAAAAAGGTATCCGCGACCCCAATATTGTCAATGTAGTAGTGGTTCAACCAAACATAGACCCTTACAACGAAAAGTTCAGCGGGAATTTTATGGCACAACTTAATAAAATGCTTGCACTAGCTGATTCAAAAGTTGACTCAACAACCGATTATGTAGTGTTCCCCGAAACGGCCCTTACCGACCCTAATATTTGGGAGAACAATTGGGATGCAAATCCGAGTATAGTGGTGTTAAAAAACTACATGGCCCGCCACCCCCATTTAAGCCTTGTTACAGGTGCCAGTACCAATCGCGATTATAGTAAGGGAGACAGCCTGCCCGAGAGCGCCCGTAAGTATATTGACGGTGGTGGTTATTACGATTCATATAACACTGCTATTCAGATGAATAGTAATTACAAGTTACAGTATTACCACAAGAGTAAATTAGTACCGGGTGTTGAGTCTATGCCCTTTCAAAAATTGCTTGGCCCTATTGCCGATCTGGCCTTTAAATTAGGCGGCGCTTCGGGTACCCTTGGCACCCAAAAAGAGCCCTCGGTTTTTTATAACCCAAACAGCAAAATAAAGGTAGGTGTTGCCATCTGTTACGAATCAATTTACGGGGAGTATATCGGCGAGTATGTACAGAAGGGAGCCAACCTCATTTTTATCATTACCAACGATGGCTGGTGGCAAGATACCCCTGGCTACCGTCAGCACCTTTGTTATGCCCGATTACGTGCAATAGAAAACCGGCGTTGTATTGCCCGTGCAGCCAATACAGGCATATCGGCTTTTATTGATGCAAAAGGCAATATTACCCAGCATACCGAATGGTGGCAACCGGCGGTACTAAGCGATAGGCTTGTAGTATATAGTGGCCTCACCTTTTATGCTCAATATGGCGACTATTTTGGAAGGGCTGCTTGCTGGTTGTGTATTCCGTTACTTTTGTTTTTACTAGTATCTATAATAAACAAACGAAAGACAAATGACTAATACATTCAACACAGAGACCACAGGGTAAACGGAGTTTCACAGAGGTTGCTCTGTGTAACTCAAAAGTCTTTGTGAACTCTGTGTTAAAAAGTACAAACAATAAAATAAAACAAACCAATGAAAACGATCATCACAACTAAAAACGCCCCTAGCCCAATTGGTCCATACAGCCAGGCAGTAATATCGGGTAACCTTATTTATGTATCGGGCATGGTAGCCAAAGACCCTGTAACCGGCAACATGGTAATGGGCGATATACAAGCCGAAACCAAAAAGGTTATGGAAAACATACGCGGCGTATTGGTTGAAGCAGGCTCTAAGCTCGATAACATTGTTAAGACTACCATATTCATGACCAATATGGACGACTTTGCCAAAATGAATGAAACCTATGGTTCGTTCTTCAGTGGCAACTTTCCTGCCCGCGAAACAGTACAGGTTAGCCGTTTACCGCTCAACGTGAATGTTGAGATATCGGTAATAGCGGAGGTTTAAATTCTCACCACGGAGACACTAAGAGCATAGAGAAACACAAGAGTTATTACTTATCACTGTATTACTCCGTGAAACTTCGTGGCCTCAGTGTCTCCGTGGTTAGTTTTATCTGCGTTCCATTATTATCTTTACCACCCCTGTGCAATACCGCTTACAACATATATATCTTTTTCTGCTGCTGGCTTTACCCCTGGTTGGCTTTAGCCAGGCAGATACTGCTCAGCCCAAGCCATTAAGCCACAAGGACAGCCTAAAGCACTTAAGTATAAAAGGAAAACTATATGCCAGCGCGGGTATAGGCCAAAGCACCATCTTGTGGAGGGTCTATGGCTCATTTATCGGTGGCTACGATCCGAATGGATTAACCCAATCGTATGTTAAAAGCGCCGAAGTTGATTATGGTATTACCCATAAACTAAGCTTTGGCGCAGGTATTGCTTATCAAACCACTTCAGGCATTCCGCAGGGTAATGCCTATTATACAGGTGGTGCTATTGAATCAACTACCAGGCTAAACCTTACCGCCCGCATTTTATCGTACATCTACTCTACCCCACATATACAGGTCTATTGGGGATTTCGCTTTGGCCTGTCATCATGGACAGATATTGTACAACCCTCTAAGGTTGCAAACTTCACCAATGGCCCTGCCATAGGATATGGTAATCTTGTATCTCTCAGCTTTCAAATACCTGTTGGCTTAAGATTACTAGAAGAGCCCTTTGGTATTCATATTGAGGCCGCAGCAGGCACACCCTATTTTATTGATGCTGGTTTGACCTTAAGGATATAAAGTTACTTCTCCAGCACCAACTTACCGCTACCCAGCAATGCACCATTGCCGGTCGAAACACGATAGTAGTATACACCCGAAGGCTCATCCTTTAAATCAATTACGAATTGAGAATTACGAATTAAAAATTGAGAAAACACGATTTGACCAAGTTCATTGTACACCTCTATACTTTTCACTTTTAACTCTTCACTTTTAACTTCAACGGTGAACACACCATTGGACGGGTTCGGACTAACAGTAATACCATTATGCCCCTTGGCTATGTTTGCCATGCCCACTGTGGTGCATGTAAGGTTCAACGTATATGGGTTCGATGCATTGCCATTGGCAATTACCTGCACGGCATAGATACCTGCCGGCATAGGCGGAATTAAAAAGCTGGTTGTATCCATCAGGCTATCGGTCATTACTGCTCCTACCCTGTTCCAGTTTGTGGTTTTGGCATAATATACATTGCCGCCTTTGCTGAGGCGCACAATAGGATAATTACTCGCACACTGCCAGTCATCGCCATAGGCCGAGCCTTCTGAAATACCGTTGAACAACTTACCTGTAATTTTAAAATTCGGGCAAGTACCCATAATGGTATCTATAACCGGTTTGCCCGATGCTATAGGCGGCACCGAAGGAACATACTGGTAATATATATTAGAGCCCTGAAACCCATATAAAACGCTACCATCGGGCAGGTCGAGCATATTGGTGGCAAACGCAAAAGTGCTTATGGTATCGCCACCACCGGGAGCGCTTATCTGTGTAAAGGTGTTACTGATGTAGTTGTATTCGTACAGGTAAACAGGGCTATTATAGCTCTGTGCCGGGCCCATAGCGCACAATATATTACCGTTAGGCATTATGGCAGCAGGGGCATCGGTACAACCCAATTGTATGCCATTGGCAATGGGCATAGCCGGGCCTTGCGCCCATGTGCCTTTACTTGTATCGCCCGATGGAGTATAAATAGCAGTGAAAGTACTATCGCTCAAAAAAAACAATTTTCCATTGGGCAGCAAAAATGCAGGGCCTGTTTCTTCGGTTTTAAAATCCATTATATAATTTTTCAGGCTCGAATCCTTCACCCACTTTTTTAGTTGCGGTATATAGCGCTCCGATGTCATTGACTCCAGATCAACACTCATAACACTACTATCGCGCAGTTTTACCCACGAACATTCATCATGACTTTTAAAGCAGGATGCAGCAGCGCCAAACGAATTGGTAGTGGGATGATAAAGTAAATTATCGATAATCTGGAAACTGCTGGTTTCTACAACACCCTGCAAAATGGTTCCGTCATATAGGTTTTCGGAGCTGCCATCGTATATGGCCCAGCCTTTGGGGACACCAGTTGCACTGGTCCATGTTTGTGTAGTGGTGTTAAATATTTCTCCTTTACCGGCACCGGTTCCGTATTCGCCACCGGCAACATATACGTTACCATCGGGCATTACCCATGTTGCGCAATACAACCGCGTATCATGCATTGGCGGAAGCTGAAACCATGTGCCGTTCTGGTAGCTGCCGGTGCTATCGGGTGTAAGCAGGTCCCATGTATTACCTTCCTGCGAAACCGTCCCCGATGAATCATTGGTTAAACACATAACAGTGCCATCGGTAAGCAATATCATAACCCCGTTATTGTAATCGGTCGAATAATTATTTAGCTGCTTCCATGTGCCCTGTGCATGCAGGTTACTTTGCAGGCACCATGCAAAAACAAAAACGAGTAAATGCTTGAATAGTTTTGTTTTCATGCACACAGAGTAGAATGATTGGATATTAAAAGTAGTAATGTTTTTGAAAAAGCAATGAAATCCCTTGTAATGCTCAACTACTTATTAACGGGAGTCTTTACCTGGCTTACTTGTGTTACCAGGTTAATATCGTGGCTGGCAATAAACATACCCGTTAAAGCTGCTATGGCAACAACTATGCAAACAACTATAACGCTTTTTTTCATGCCACTTAGTTAATCGTTTTAGATATTGGGTATATGAACCTTTTCATTTTATTACAAATATATTTCGGTGAAATTAAAATTCCCACTTGTTTTATTATTCGCTTGGGATAGAAGATTATTCGGTGAGAACTGAAGATGATTTGCATGGAAACAACACAGATATAGTAAGGAGGATTTCTTATCTTTATAATTCCTTTAACTACTCATTACTAAATGAAAAGGCTTTTAAACTGCTTTTTAATTCTAAACAACCCACTCGTCAGCGCCAGTAAGGCTGAGCTTTATAAAATAAAAACCACTCCTCGTGCTAATCAACACTAAAACCACAGGAAGCAAAATAGAGTTTTGCCTCTTTTATTTATGCCTGTTATTGAACATCTGGCTACTATTTAGTCAGCCATTTCATCCGAGCTATGATGGACCTGCTCATTTGTATTACTCGCGGGTAATTAATTACATGTTATCAGGAAACACCTTTCTGAACCAATACTTTGTCTTTAACAAAATACCGGTTCCAAACCTTGCAGACCATTATCTACTTGCTTTCTTTGGCTTATTCTTTTCTTCTTCAGTATCAGAAAAACTTCTTTTACTTATATATCTTGCAGGACTACCAATCTGTTTCAGGTCTTTAGTTTCACATTTTAACCCAGAAGGAAAGGCATTAAGTATACTGATTTTTCCGCTAACACATTGCTTAGAGTTTTATGTGGGCGGGTATAATTTTTGTTTATCATTTGTATTTATGCTTGCTTCGGTTGTCTATTATGCAAGAAAAAAACCACCTATACAAGAAGTTTATACAATCGTAAATTATATAACATTTGTTTTACTTACCCTAACATGTTATTTCAGCAATGGAATTGCGTTCCTGCTCCTTGGTTTGATATTAGGCATATATGAAATAAGTATGCTTGTAACTTATTTGCGTAGCAAAACGCCCAACCAGGTTTCCATAAAACAACTTTGTAAACGCTATATATTATTTGGGCTTGCCTGGCTTCCGGGGTTAGTATGTTTGTACCTTTTCAATAAATACATTCATATTCCTGGAGATAATACTGACATTACATTTTCTGAGCATTTGGCCTGGCTTTATAATATGAGGCCGCTCTTTATATATACAGGTGATGAGCTGGTGTTTAGCCGTCTTATTTTAAGTTTTGTGGTTATTTCATTCTTTATAGCCGTGTTTTATCGATATAAAGCAAAAAAACTATTCACATTCTTTTTCACTGATATTTTTATGCTCATTTGCCTTATTTCATTGGCATGCTTCTTTATAGTACCAAATGGAGCAACTGTGGGTGCTATGTGTAACAGGTTCTGCTATTACTTTTTCTTCTTTTTAATATTATGGATAGCATTGCAAAGAACCGAATTCAGGTATTTTAATGTACTCTCCCTATTAGTTGTAATTACACACTTTTTATTCTTTTTTACATGTCATTACCCTAAAATTAAATTAATGAATCGTGATATAAAAGCAATACAAGAGGCTTCGACAGTAATAAAGTGCAATAGTGTTGTTTTACCTATATCTGCAAATGCCAATTGGGTAGAACAATATTTCAGCTTTTACCTTGGCTTAGATAAACCATTATATATAACTCAATGGTATGAACCAGACCAAGGTTGGTTTGCCTTAAAACACAACCCAAACATGCCAAGTATTGGAGTAAAGTATAAGGGCCAAAAAAGACCTGATTATATATTTGTATATAATAACCTAGAAATAGCTTTAAATAAAAACCCGGAAATAAAAGAGGTATTAAATACTTATTATAAACTACTCTTATGTACCGATTACGATAATATTCATATTTATGTATTGAAGTAAAAAAAATCAAAATACATACTTTACATACGGTGCTTTCAGTTTGTAATAATAAAAGAAAATCATATACAGCAGTATAGCTTCACAAATATTTGATTATCAATTAATTACATACAATAATTCGTTCCATACCACTTATACAGTTCTCCTAAATTCTATTGTTATTTATTGTTATTATCAATGGAGCCCCGGAGGGGCGGCATGTTTCTAGAATAGATACCCAACCCATTTATTTATCCCGTCGCCAGCCGATATGTGCAGATGCAGTCAAGGTGCTCGACGCGTTTGTATCCGCGTTGATTGTAATAGCTACAAACATGTCACCCCTCCGGGATTGTTTGTATGCCCACCTAAATTGCCCTCTCCAAACCTCTCCCTTGAGGGCACATGTACCGTCAGAACAGTAAAAATAAATGTTAAAAAGCTTGTTCTGAGGATTGCTTCGGTTATATATTTATATAAAACCGAATAATATGTATACCATAGCACAGTTTGTAAAAGAGTACCCTACTGACGATTCGTGCCTTGAAAAGCTATTTAACATTCAGTATAGCCAGTTAAAGGGTTGTCCTGCTTGTGCAGTAGAAAATGCCCAATATAAGCGCATTAAAACCCGTAGGTGCTATCAATGTGTAGAATGTGGTCACCAACTATACCCTACCGCAGGCACTATATTTGAAAAGACTACCACACCTCTTAGGTTTTGGTTCTATGCTATGTATATGATGGTGGTTACCCGTAACGGAGTATCGGCTAAAGAAATAGAAAGGGCTTTAGGCGTTACGTATAAAACTGCATGGCGTATGGCTCATAAAATCAGGGAAATGATGTGCAATAGGCCTATAAATAAACTAAAAGGAGATGTTATGGTGGATGAAACAGCATTGGGAGGAATAGAAAGGTTCAGGCATAAGAATAAAAAGAAGCATGTAATTGGCTTTTCAGGTAAAACAGTAGTTATAGCCATGATGGAAGATAAAGGCAAAATAATAGGCTTACAGATAAGCGATAAAGCCAATCAGGATGAGTTTGGAACTGTGGTAAGTAAGTTTGTTGATAAATCCTCGGTACTTATAACCGATGGGCACGGAGGCTATAGAAAAGTAGGCAAAGAGTATTCAAAGCACGAAATAGTAAGCCATGAAAAGAATGAGTACGTAAATAAAAATGGGTACTCTACTAATGCGGTTGAAAATTACTGGAGTATGTTCAAGCGAATGGTAAAAGGTACGCATATACATATTAGTTCGAAACACTTACCAAAATACTTAGCTGAGAATACATTCAGATATGAGAACAGAGCAAGGCCTGATGAAATGTTTGATATTATGCTTTCCCAGCTTTCTTCTTAGCAGATTTTCTAATAATTTTTTCCAAAAGCTTAGGGATAGGTCGTCTCGATTTCTTGCCTTTAAGGATTTCTTCAATATCCTTTACTATCTGCTTATTGGTCTTAACCTTCATATCCCAAAGTTAGTAAAGTTTACTCACTCTGTTTCATTACGACTTGGGAATATATTAAAACCTGCACCTATTATTAACATAGCAAGTACATATCTACCTATAATACCCCAATCCGTATTCCATTCAAAGATGCACAGTAATACAAATATTACTATGCTCCAGAATAAAATAATTATGGATGATTTTAATTCACGCTGGCGTTCTTTTATTTCTTCCCTAACAACATCTCCTATATTATCAAGTACATTGTGTATTTTACAATCAGGGTCGTTGTGATACAGCTTGTATTCTTCCCTGCATGTACAGTTTTGTGTTTCTATCTCAAACAGCTTATCTTTTAGAGAATATTTCTTTATGAAATCCCAATGCCAGTAATCTCTTCTACGAACACTCATTATTACTACTCTTTACTGCCTAAAGCCCCTGCAAGCGTTAGTTACTTCTTCAATAGCGTGGGGCTTATAGCCTCACCTTCTATCTTAGGTAGTCGAAGACCCTTGTAAAAAGATAAAGCACGCCCACGCCGTAGGGTGCATATATCCTTGTTACGTATTGAATTTTCGACTTTCAAGATACAAGGCATAGCTGAACGCTATAACGCAAATGTAAGAATTTACTTATAATTGCTTATAATTTCCAGCTATGTGGTTTAGAAGTAGGAGAATCCGTAAGTATTTAGAAGGTACGACAATAGAAATAGAGCCAAGAAAAAACACCGAGGCTAAAACTATTGAGGAGAGAACACTGGAGGAATTAAAAGAGGCGAATCAATTAGCACAACAAAATAAACGAAATAAGAAGTTTGATATTTTTATCGTGGTTTTAGGTGCTATTTTAAGTGCAGCATTGGGTACAATAGGTGTATTGCTAGTAAAGTACCTAACAGGCCACTGAAAAATCCTATTATTACCAATTTCAAGAAATGTAAAAACCTGTGTAGCAATAGTTTTCTATTTCTACTACGGATTGTACTACGGTATAGATAAAATAGATTACTCATTTACTGTTCTGACGGTACATGTGCCCCCTTGAGGGAGAGATTTTAGGAAGAAAAATCCTTGAGTCCTCCCCTCAAGGGGAGGATTTAGGCGGGGCGAATTGACCTGTTAATAACTAATAAACATTTTATTTACCATATAATACAAAACAGCGTAATTTTGTGGCTGAGGTTAAGGTTAAGATTAAGGTTCAGGTTCAGTAATAAAAAGCAAACAAGCTAAACCTTAATCTAAGCCTTAACCTAATTAACCCACTCATCACTATAATTGGCGAAGGCTAAACCTGAACCTCAACCTTAGCCTCAACCTAAATTAAAACAATGCCATTCGAACAAGGACAATCAGGTAACCCGGCCGGGAGGCCAAAGGGCTCAGTAAACAAAGCCAAGCAAGAACTGCGCGAAAAGATATGCGAGTTTTTATTAGACAACTTTGAAAAAGTACAGGAAGAATTCAACCAGCTTGAAGGAGCCGAAAAGGTACGGTTTTACGTAGCTCTCCTCCCTTATGGCCTTGCAAAAATAAAACCCGAGCCCGAGGTAAACCTCGACAGGCTTACCGATGACGAAGTAATAGAAATATTTGAAAAACTAAAATATGTGGCCAACAAACAAATCACTGAAGCCCTCAGAGAAAAGGGATTACCTGAAAGAGTTACTGATGGGGAAAGCTAGCGTAGAAGTTGTAGCAGAGTTTCGCCCCTTCTTTTTTTTAGAAACCAGGAAAAAAGGCATGTACTTTTTGCGCGACGGCTTAAAACTGGAGCCCCGCCCCGGCGATGACCGCAGGTACACCACCGAAGAAGTATTGGAAGTGAAACGCCTGCCCGGTATTTTAATAAGTATGGGTAGAAGCACAGAGCCGAGAGACTAAATACAATTAAGAATTACGAATTAAAAATTACGAATCGATGGAAGTTTTATCTCTCATATAAATTAAAAGATATATTCCCGAAATTCTTAATTCGTAATTTTTAATTCGTAATTGAATTTAGTACTCGCGGTTGCACCAGATCCTATAGGCAGCTTGTTGTTCGAGGTTGGCACTGCGGGTTTTGGTCATGTGGTAAAGCGGGAAGAACTCTTTGCCGGGCATAGCGGTTATTTTAACCTCTCGCCTAACCTGATCGGATAATACTATCAGGCTCACATCGTCGCTATCGTAGTACGAGCACCAGTCGTGGAAGTTGGCTTTAAGTATATGGCCGTTAACTGTAACAATCTCATCGCCTACACATATACCGGAAGCCTCAGCGGGAGAGCCGGGCGATATGGAAGTGACCTTGTAGCGGGCACCTTCTTCAGTAACCTTAAGACCCCAGTAGCGTTCGCAATACTTTTTAGCCGGAGATGTATGCAATACCATACCAATATGGTTCAATGCCTCACGAAATGGCTTATCGAGCTCAGCAGCCTTATTTATATAGTTAAACCATATATCGTCGAATGATGTGCCTGCAGCCTGTTCTATTATCTTTTTGTAATCGTCCTCGGTATAGGGCTTGCCCTGCAAAGCATAGTCGTGGTAAAGGCTGCGCATTACATCATCTAAGCTCTTTGCATTATTGCTATGCTTACGTATGAACATATCAGTAATAAAGGCCAGTATAGAGCCCTCGGTATATATAGATACCTTACGGAATGGTATGCCTGCCACATAACCATCGAGCCATGTATCAAACGAAGAATCGGCCACACTCAGGTTGAACCGTCCAAAGTTATCGAAGTGCTTCTGTACCTCGCGCTGTATAGCCTTCAGGTATTCAAACTCGCTGAACACGCCTGCACGCAGCAAAAGGTAATCGCCATAATAGGTTGTAACGCCTTCGTACACATAGCCCAGCCTGGAGTAGTTCTCCTTGGTATAGTCGTAAGGGTACATCTCAACAGGGCGTATGGTCTTAATGTTCCAGCTATGGAAAAGCTCATGGCACGATATACCCAGGAAGTCGTTGTAGAGGTCGTCCTTCATAATGTTGTACGAAGGGCCCATAACAATAACGGTAGATGCCAGATGCTCAACGCCATGGTGGAACTTGTATGGCATAATATGGAACAGGAAGTGATATTCTTTAATTGGGCTGCCTTTCATCATCAGCACCATTTCATTTATAAAGATGAAAAAGTCGTTGATTACCTTGGCCCAGTCGGGCTTGCATTCGCCCTGCATCCACAGGTGGAACTCAATACCATCCATTACAAATACATTGTGCTTAATGGTGGCGCTGGCTATAAGCGGACTATCGCCCAGTTCTTCGAAGTTGGCAGCAAACAACACATGTCGGTATTGCTTGTCCTCCTGCTTTTCCTTACCCTTTTTAAGAGCCGTAGCTACCTGGTAGCCTTCGGGCAAAAGTATCTCCATCTGCAAGGGCTCGTGCATCTTTTCGGGCACATACATGCAGCAGTTAACAGGGTTCATATACAGTTGGCGGTCGTCGAGGTAAGTAGAGCCCGCATTAAGGTCGGCAGCATAATAGCTGTACTTTACATGCAGTTCGCGTATTCCTTTGGTATCTACTTCCCACTGGTCCTTATTGATCTTGCGGAAGGTGAGCGCTTTGCCTTTATCGTCGAAAGCAGCCCAAGCCCTTATGTTCCTGGTAAAGTTACCCAGTTCGTAACGGCCCGGCCGCCATGCAGCAGACTGCACATTGGTTTTGTCTCCACTAACGGGAACGACTATCTCTATATCTATAAAATGCTGGTGGTGAGGGGTGTACGATACTACATACTTCATATACGCGCGAAATACGCACAAATATACATTTCTTTATTCAATAACATTTTTACTATTTTCGCACCCTACAAATTTATACCGATTTATGAGCTACGATTTGATTGTAATAGGCAGCGGCCCGGGTGGTTATGTTGCCGCTATTAGGGCATCGCAACTGGGCATGAAAACTGCTATTGTGGAACGCAGCGAACTGGGTGGCATTTGCCTTAACTGGGGTTGCATACCTACCAAAGCATTGCTTAAAAGCGCACAGGTATTCGAGTACCTGAAACATGCTGCCGACTATGGTATAAAAGTAAACGGTGGCGAGGCTGATTTCGCTGCTGTTGTTAAGCGCAGCCGTGCTGTGGCCGATGGCATGAGCAAGGGCGTTGCATTTTTAATGAAGAAGAACAAGATTGATATTATAAAAGGTACCGGTAAACTGAAAGCAGGCAAAAAGGTATCTGTTACTGACGATGGCAAGGTAAACGACTACGAAGCCAAGAACATTATTGTGGCTGTAGGTGCAAGGTCGCGCGAGTTGCCAAACCTTAAGATAGATGGTAAAAAGATAATTGGATACCGCGAAGCAATGGTATTGCCAACCTTACCAAAATCAATGATAGTAATAGGTTCAGGCGCTATAGGCTCTGAGTTTGCTTACTTCTATGCAACCATGGGCACTAAAGTAACCATAGTGGAAATGCTTCCTAACGTTGTTCCGGTAGAAGATGAAGAGGTATCTAAGCAATTGGCCAAATCGTTTGCCAAAATTGGTATTGAAGTACGAACCGAAGCATCTGTGGAAAGCATTGATACGAAAGGAGCAGGATGCCAGGTTACTATAAAAGACAAAGCTGGCGTATCAACAACAGTTGGTTGTGATGTGGTGCTTTCAGCAGTGGGTATTGCTGCTAACCTCGAGAATATTGGCCTTGAAGATGTTGGGGTTATTGCCGATAAAGGAAAGATAAAAGTGAATGGCTTTTACCAAACCAATATACCGGGCATACATGCTATTGGCGATTGTGTTGGCGGACAAGCTTTGGCCCACGTTGCCAGTGCAGAAGGCATTATTTGTGTAGAGAAAATGGCAGGACAAAACCCTGAGCCTTTAAACTATAACAACATACCGGGTTGCACCTATTGCCAACCTGAGATTGCATCGGTAGGTTATACCGAAAAAGCAGCTAAGGATGCAGGATATACACTTAAAATAGGTAAGTTCCCATTCTCTGCTTCGGGTAAGGCAAGTGCTGCCGGAGCTAAGGATGGCTTTGTAAAACTGATATTCGATGCTAAGTATGGCGAGCTTTTAGGAGCCCATATGATTGGTGCTAACGTAACCGAAATGGTAGCTGAAATAGTAGTGGCCCGCAAACTTGAAACTACAGGCCATGAAATGATTAAATCGGTTCACCCTCACCCTACCATGAGCGAAGCCATAATGGAAGCTGCTGCTGCCGCATACGGAGAAGTAATACACCTATAAACCCCTACATGAAAAAGATAACAACTGTTCTATCACTGCTTATTGGCTTAAGTATTATTGCAACCGGGCAAAGCAATGCCGACCTTCAAAAGAAGGCTTTGGTGTATCGTAATGCAGGGCAGAGTAAAGAAGCTCTTACCATATTCGAAGGCCTTCTTAAACAAGATTCAGCTAACCTTAACTACCTTCAATACACTTCATACCTTATAGCTAAAGTATGGCACGACAAATCAGATATTGATGCAAGCGCTGCAGCGCCTTATTACAGTAAGGCATTATACCTGGCCGGTAAAGCATTAAAAATTGATAGTAATAGCGCAGAGGCTAACTACGCTTATGCATTTGCTGTGGGTGTTATAAATGAGACAGCGAGTAACAAACAGCAAATAGCCAATGCCAAAATAATGAAGGATCATATTGACAAATGCCTGAAATTTAGTCCGCATCATGGTGGCGCGTTCCACCTGCTTGGCCGCTGGAGCAGAAGACTAGCTGAGTTTAGTGGCGTAGAGAAATTTGCCGTTAAAGCTCTTTATGGCGCAACCCTGCCTGTGGCTACTTATAAAGATGCAGCCGATGCCTTTGAAAAAGCAATTGTTGCTGAACCGGATTGGTTGATTCACTACTACGAACTTGCCTACACCTATTACGAAATGGATAAGTATGCCGATGCTAAGATTTGGCTGCAACAGGCTATAAGCAATACTACCTTTAAAGGCGACGATGCACAAGATGTTAAAGACAAGTGCAAGAAGCTATTGGCTAAACTAAACTAAGGCCACTCCCCTGCCCCAATGAGATCGATCGGTTCATTACTGCATCAGTTAAGGCGTAAAATAAGGGAGGACACTATAGAGTATAAGTTTAAGAAAAGCATAGTTACGCATACCCCTATTATTGTTTACCAAATGGGGAAGGTTGGCTCAATGTCTATATATAACTCACTAAAAGAACAGTATCAAGGAACAGTCCTTCATAGACACGTACTGAATACAGTAGATGACTGGCAAGATGGCTTCCTGTTTCAGCTTGTAGTAGAAAAAGGGCTTCCTCTACGCCTTATATCGCTTATGCGCGACCCGGTTGGCAGAGACATATCGGCATTTTTCCAGAACTTTGAAGTTATTACGGGTATAAAACCTCAGGACTCCAAATACGCTCAAAGTGAACTAAACACCATCTACTTCACCAGTCCTAAAATGGACCACGATGTACCAGTAACATGGTTCAATGATAACATAAAGAAGCACTTTGGTATTGACATATATGCAGAGCCCTTTAATAAAGAAGAAGGCTGGGCCATGTTTAAAAAAGGCAACATTGAACTATTACTACTTAAAGCCGAAATAAGCGATGTAAAGAAAGCCGCTCTGGTAAAAGACTTTACCGGTATTAAAGGCTTTAAGCTTACTGCTTCAAACATTGGTGAAGATAAAGATTATGCTACGATGTATACCTCGTTCAAAAAGGAAATACAATTCCCACACGGCTACTTAGATAAGCTATATACGTCAGCAGAAATAAGGTATTTTTATACCGAAGATGAGATTAAAGGGATGAGGGAAAAGTGGAAAACTAATAGACCAACTTAACATAATAAGAGCATGAAAAGGATTCTAATTATCTGTTCTTGGGTTTTATACAATGGGAAACTATCGCCTTTCTTTACAGAACAGGCCAAATTAATCAGTAATGATTTTGATGTAACACTTATAAATATTGAGCCTCAATCCTTTGGCATATTGGATATCTTCAGGATATTTAGTTCACCTAAGTCGACAATGATAACGACTGAAGAAGGGCTGCCATTTTTAAGAATTATTTATCCTCAGTTTGCATTTCTTCCAAAAGGCATAAACAGATACTGCAGGGATAAAGTGTTAAAGGTATTGAACACTCAATATAAGCTATCAAGCTCAAAAGACATTATAGTTCATGCACAATCTATTTTCAATGCAGGCTTTTGGGGTTACGCGCTTAATGCAGCGTACGGTACCCAATACCTCATAACAGAACATAATCAATTTTTCCTGAAAGGTATTTCGCAATCAAAAATTGACCGAACACAGCAAGTGCTATATAAAGCAAAACATATGCTTATGGTAAGCCATGACAAAGCCAGGCAAATACTGAATCAAGGACTTAGGCTTCAATTCAAGGTAATTGGAAACTATGTTGACGAACGTATGTTTTATCCCGGGAAGAAGAAAGATGATAATGTCTTTAAGCTTATAACAATAGGAGCCTATCATCATTTAAAGGATGTTCAAACAATTTTTGACATGCTTAAACTCCTTGACGCAATAAAATACGAAAAGAAAATCGAGTTTACCTATGTTGGCTTTAATGCATGGGGAGGTGATCATACTGCAATGGTCAACAAAAAAATAGAGGCACTTAACCTACATAATATAACCATTAAACTTATCCCACTGGCTACCCGCCTTGAGGTTTCCAACCTGTTAAAGGAATCTGACTTATTTCTGCTTTCCTCTATATCGGAAGGCATGTCAGTTTCGATTTTAGAGGCACTAGCCACAGGCCTCCCTGTATGCACCACACAATGTGGTGGAGTAGATGAGCTAATCAAAGACTTTAATGGCAAAATAGTACCTCTTAGAGACTCTGAAGCTATGTTTGACTTTACAGATAGCTGTATTAAAGGGATGCTGCATTTCGACAAAGAAAAGATATCGAAAGCCATTATTGCCGAATACGGGAATGAGGCATTCAAGAAAAGGTTATTAAAATATTATACCTTTGAATAAGCCTATATATAGTATAATTATCTGCTATTAAAATCATAAACTAAGGAACAAATGATACAACCCAATTTGATTTTTGATATTGGAATGCATACAGGCAGAGATACTGAGTTTTACTTAAAAAAAGGATTTAATGTAGTTTCAGTTGAAGCAAATCCAAAATTGGCTGAGAAGGGGAAAGAGAAATTCAAAAATGAAATACAAACTGAACAATTACACATTATTGATAAAGCAATTAATGATACTGTAGGAGCTATTGATTTTTTCATTTTTGAGAATAAAGATGATTGGGGTACCACCTCCACTCTATGGAACCGTACTATGGATTCGAATGTAACGGCTATAAAAGTTGAAACGGTTTTATTAGAAAGCTTATTGGAAAAATACGGCACCCCTTACTATATGAAAATAGATATCGAGGGGGCCGACATCCTTTGCCTAAAATCATTATTAAAACAGAAGGAGCACCCAACATACATTAGCATAGAGCTTTTAACCCCAAATAATTTGGGTACAAATGTTGATGCCCTTGATATTTTATGCCATTTAAAGGTATTGGGGTACAATAAATTTTTAATATCAGATCAATCTAAAAACGGGTTATTAAAATGCCCCAATCCCTCATTTGAGGGCCAGTATACCAATTTCATATTTGATGGAGAAACATCCGGGCTTTTTGGGAAGGAACTCCAGGGCGATTGGCTGGGTATAGACGAAGTTTCTATGAAATACTTAGATTATTTCTATGGTAAAAGCCCAGTTAAACAAGAAGGCACTTCTTTGCTAAAAAAGTTCAGGAAAAGCCCAGAGAAAAGTGAAACTTCTATTTTCCACCCTAACGGATGGTTTGATGTACATGCTAAAATTGAACGACAGAGCTAAGCTATACAAGGAATTACTTACTAAATCAGCAGTATAACTTAGTTTTTCAAAAGAGCTTTCATTATAAAATGAAACGCAAACAATTTATTAAAAGACTTTATATTAAGTGGATCTTTTAATATCGGCACTAAATTTTTGATCTTATATTTTCTTAATCTTAAAATATAATAAGTCCAATTCTTTTTTAAAAAAGCCAATAATAATACCTCATTATATATTTTTTTTATCTTATTTGCCTCCCATATATCTATTAAAAGTTGATTAACTTTCACCAAATCATCAGATGTAATCTCATTCCAGCCATATTCAACCAAGGCCCTTACAGCAAAATCCCCATCATATGATTTATTTTTAAAATCAATCAAATTATTTAATTGCGCCAGCCTTATATAATTACACTCGTCTAGCTGTTTATCCTGATAAAGTGAAGATATTTGATTTTCATGCCTTCTATAAAGCAATAAAACATCAGGCAGGTTCTCTATTTTTCCAATATTCAACACTTTGGTCCATAAATCATAGTCCTCAACATGTAGCCTTTCTTTATCATACTTCAATTTAAATTGTTCAAATACAGTCTTACGGATAAAAACGGTGGGATGCGCAACCGGGTTCTGAGTCAATGCAAATAGTTTTATTTCATCGTGCTTTAGCGGCAAATGACTTAACCTAGTATCAGAGTCAATAAATCTATACATGGTACCTAAAACCAAAACACTTGGGTTTGCCTCCATATAATCAAACTGCTTCTTAAATCTATCAACCACTGAAATGTCATCTGCATCCATTCGGGCTATATACTTACCCTTACAAAGCTGAATAGCCTTATTTAAGCTATCTGTTATGCCAGTATTCTTGTCTTTTTTAATCAAGATAATTCTTTTATCTACAAATGACTCAACAATGGCAACACTATTATCAATTGAAGCATCATCAATAATAATCAACTCAAACTCTTTAAACGACTGACCTAATACACTATCAATTGCCTCTTTTAAATAGGACTCAGCATTATACACAGGCATTATTACTGATATCCTAGGTGCGGTCATAATTTAATCCATTTTTCCGGAATGATATCTACTAAATTAAACTTGTTCGTTTTAAACCATTTATTAGGAGTAATAACAATTTTCGACTTATTGGCATTTAACCATGCCCCCCACCAACTAAAACTACTATTTGCTATTATATTATGCTTGCATAAGCTCATTAGTCTTAAGTCTTCGTGGGCTTTTTCAGAATTATTATGTTCAACATAAAAAGTGTCAATAGGTGTTTTAAGATTTTCTTTTGCCCATGCTATTTCATCAGAAAAAACAAACAAAATTGGATTTCTTATTTTTTCGATAATAGAATCAACTGCTTTATTATAATAGTCAATATCACATACTCCATGTGTATTATATGCGATTGGGCTAGTAAGGTAATCGCCCCTACGTATATGAATTGAAACAGAATTAACTGCTTGTATATGTTTGGAAAACTTAAGATTATCACCCTCAAGTATTTTCTTGACAGTAAAATCAAGCATTAATTGATCTCTAATATCAGAAAAATATTTCTCTGTTTGCCAATAGCCATCTAAATACGTGTATTTATTAGCCTTAGTAAAGACCTCAGCATCGTAGTTTAACTGTTTCTCTTTTACAATAACCGGATTAATGTTTTTTTTAAGGAATCTATAATACAAGGATGGCCTAAAGGTATCATTTTCAATTCCAAATAAGTACAATTCGTTATTACTTACCCTAGTGCTATTAAACTCAAATATTCCTAAACTGTATTTACGTATAGTATTTCCATCATAATAGGTCGTATCTAAATAGGTCGTATCTAAAACTACTTTTGTGTTATACAGCAAAGCAAGCTTCTTTGCAATTGCATACTGAAACATTTGATTACCTAATCCACCTTGTAGCCTAGTAATAATCATAGCTTCCGAGCAAACACATGATAACCAAAACACAATAACTCAGATGAACCTTTATCCACCTTTGAAAGTTTCTCCAATAAAAATAAAAGTTCCTTTAATTTCTCATTTTCTAATACTATGCCAGGACTATATTTCTCACTAATTGAAGGCAATCTTCGTAATTCTTGTGCGATATATTCAAAATAGTTGCCATTCGGAATCATTTCAATAATCTCAAAGCCATTCTTTTTTAACTCCTCTACATAAAAAAAGCTATTAAAACCAGAATAAAAATGATATGGAGCAAAGTGTGTTAAGCTACAAAATGGAGATGTTATAATTAAATAGCCATCATTTCTTAATAGCCTTGAGAATTCTTTCATTGCTTCTCTTGGGTTAATAATATGCTCAAATACTTCTGTGCACATTATTGCATCAAATGAACCATCGGCTTCAGGTATTAAAGCTATATCGCAAATAATATCCAATTTAGCATAACCCCACTTGGGCATTTGCAAGCCAGATTCTAACTCTTCTGGTTTATATTGCCCAAAATCCTGTGAAACATATTTCAAATGAGCACAGAATTTTTTAAATGGCTGTTCTCCGGCTCCGGCATCCAAAATTCGGCTGCCTTCGGGTATTTTTTTTAATGTTTTTTCAAGCCATGCTACTCTTGTGCTTTCATTAAAAGTACCAACTGTTGTTGAAGGAATCGGCTTGTAGCCAAATACAGATTTTATTTTTTGTTTTAAATTCATTTAATAAGCCCCTTTATTTTATACTTTAAATGTTCTCTTAGTGAAATATTTGCGTAATCAGGTGAAGCATTAGCGAGCATATTATTTGAAATTAAAGTGCTATTGCGTGGCAAATTAATTTCCTCGACTGAATAAGTTAATAGTTCAATTTTATTAGTTTTCTCTGCCTTAATTGTTTCAACCCATTCAAACCCTTGAAAAAAATACTGCTTAAAACTCTTAATTACATCTAAATACTCTAGTTCGCAAGTTCTATAAAAGAATTTTTGGATTGATTCATATTTATTCAAGCCACTTTCACTTTTCATCATCCATCGTATAACATTATCTTTATAAAAAAGAAAATTTACATGCTCAGGGAAATTATAAATATAATCATAATAAACCGTTGGAAATTCAAAATATCCTTTTTTAGAAACTCTTTGAATTTCACTTAAAAAAAACTCAAGATTCTCAACATGTTCTAAAACATGGGAACATACTACATAATCAAATTCTTTATCGGCAAAAGGGAATATATTACCGGTATAAGTCACTTTCCTTTTATCTGTCTTCAAAATACCCACATACCCAGACTGTGCAATTAATTCCTCTTCTGTTTCGTATTCCTTTTCAAGGAAAACATCAGAACGGAAATATGGCGTAGCACCAGGGCCTATCTCTAATACTTTATCTCTCGGATTAATTGAAACTATTCGCTCTGGAAAAAACATAGCTAATTTATTTTTTTATTCTTAAATGAATCTTCTTTAAAGAGAAAATTGAAATTGTCCTGAAATATCTTTTATTAAGATACATCTGCTCCCCAATTCCACCATCCATAAATGTTTTAATTAAATCGAATCCATTTTTTTTCATAAATATTTCCATTTCTATTCTCGTGGGTTGATTCTGATATAGTGTTATATCAGAAACCTCCAACCAAATAGCTTTGATTTTTTTAATAAATACTTCAGCGCCTGTTAATACTTTTAACTCAGCACCCTGAACATCCATGTGAATAAAATCAACATTAAAGATGTTTTCTTGTGTTAAAAAATCACTCAGCTTTCTTACCGAAATTGTAATAGATTCATCAAACTTAATCCATGGTGCTGAATCTATGTGCTTATCTGGAGGCAATAAAGAGCTTGACTTATTACCAAAATCCCAATCAGTTAATGAGCTTTGTTCGCTGGGCTGTCCCGAAGAAACATAAAATAACTGCTGCCCTTCCTTATCTGAAAGTGCACATTCTATAAGTCTAACATTTTTTATATTATATTTTTCAACATTATTCACTATCCTTTTTTGATTTTTTGGTAGTGGTTCAAAACAATAAATTAATGAATTAGGAAAAATCCTTGAATACCTAATTGACTCTTCACCTTCGCAACCGCCTATATCCAATATTATTAATTTCTGATCTTTTTTAAATAAACTTAAAAGATCATTTTTAATTGGAGAATCAGTAAGAATGTATTCCTCTCTATTAAACATTGCTCAAAAAAATAATCAATCACAATCACTTATTCATCAACAAAACTCACCACTCACTTTAAAACATATATTTAATCTTTACAAAAAATCGCTTCAAACACGTTATTAAATAAAGAGTAAAGTTCTTGTTTTCAAAATATGCATCAGCTAAATTAGGATAAAAATAATGATACATTTGATAACTTATTTCTTTATTATATTTATAATTAAAATACTTATCAAAATACCCACAAACATCAGTGCCAAACTCCTTGTAAATTATCGTACTTTTAGTTGTAGAAACCAATCCAAGTGAATGTTTTCTATAAACACCCATTATCTCTTTAAAATACTTCATTTTCCCTTTCTCAGCACAAAATATCTGTAATGCCCAGTCACCGCCACCCAATATTTTAAATCCTTCAGGAAATGGATCAATTGCACTACGCCTGAAAAGCAATGAACAAGTAGCGCCACCACTGCCATACATTAATAGGTCATTAACTGTATAGGTTTCTCTATGCTCCTGCCCTAACCACTCTACTTTCCGTATTAGTTTATCATTACTATCATAAAACATAACTGAGACATTGTGTGTACATATAGAGTAATCAGTGTTCACTTCCAGAAAATCAACTTGTTTTTGAAGTTTATTAGGATCCGTCCAGTAATCATCTCCCTCAAAATACGAAATGTATTTAGAATCAGGGCTGGTCATTAATTCTGTCCAGTTTTTTCTTGCTCCAACATTCTCGCTTTGCAATATTAACTTAATAAAATCAGGATATTTTGCTTTATATTCTAATAGTATATCCCTAGTTCCATCGGTCGAAAAATCATCAGCAATAATCAACTGCAGGGAAAAATTTACTTTTTGCATCAAAATGCTGTCAATAGCTTCCCTGATATACTTTACATGATTGTATGTTATTAAACAAACTGATAATAAAGGTTTTACAACTTGATTTTCATTCATTGAAAATAACTGTATGTTTTTTATATAATAACTTCACAAGCTGCTTCGCATTTAAACCGCTTATTTTATTGATTTGGCAACCATATTTGAAATCGACTATAAGTATAGGGGCAAAATAATTCTCCGCATTTTTTATAGTTAGCCGGGAAATCTGAAAATTGTGCGGGTAAAGATGGTCTTTCGCCTTTATCATTTAACACAATCCCGACAATGGCTGATTTCAGAACAGCAGGAGGTACTTGAGCAAGCATTAATTCTGACTGTTTGGGCAAAATCAAGTAAGGAGAGAAAATAGGGACAACATCAATTATTAAAGCAATCCCTGGCTCGCGATAAAAGCATAAATAGGGCTCAGTACTTGATTTAATATAATTGCGTTTAATCAATGTTAATTCATCTATAAAATCATGTGTTTTTTGATCTGTTTTAATCATGCCTATACTCCCAATTTCAGTTGGAATATCTTGTTCCCAAATAGATCCATTTAAATGATATGGAGCAAAACTACATACCACAATCTGATATGTTATGATAAAAACAAAAAGTACGCAAGTAACTATTGACAGATTCTTGTTTTCATTTTGTGATTTATTCGAAATCCACAATATAGCAATAAGACATCCCCAAAAAGCAAGTGAACCAACTATCTGGGTATTTATTCCATTCCCGGTTCCTATAGCAGTAAAGTATGGCAAAACACCAAGCCCCATAGTTAATATGGTTGTTTTACTATTCTTTGTCCATTTATTTAATGAAATAAAAAGTGAAATAGCAAATACGCAGGCCAGTAATGCTGTTAAGAAAACCCATCGTATTCCTTGAATACCAAGAATGGTAAAGGCTTGGGGTAAATAATAGCAGGATACAAGCACAATCCCAAAAAGAGTAAGTTTTCTATGTAAATGAGCATCAAATGCCTTTAAGTATTTTATTGAAAGAGCAAAAAGAAGAACAAAAAATATACCGGACCAAAATATTTGTGAAGAAAATTCCCAAAAGTACCTGATTAAACGGGTTAAAGTAGGCTCTGTTTGAACCGATTTAAAAACAGCCATACCAAATTGAAAATCATGAATTACATTACTCGTTATAGTATGGTATAGTATAAAACTCAACAATGTTATCAGTATTCCTATAAAAACAAAACAAACTCCGGAAATTTTGCTACGTATATTATTACTCAAAAATATCAGGAATATAAAGATCAGTCCCATAATTGCAAGCCCTGCCGAAAACTTATTTAATACTGCAATACCAAGTATACAACCAGAGAAAAAGCACAATAATTTTGTTTTATAATCAGGCCCTCGGCCTAAAGTAAGAAGAACTAAACCAATTGATGAATAGGCCGTGGCTGCATCAAGTAAATTGTAGCATGGAGAAAAATTGGTAGTTGTGCCATATAAAAGCGCCCCTGATAAAGAACAGGCATATACAATTATTTTTTCTTTCTTTTGAAGGCTTCCGATAACTGAAATTATTTTACAGGCATGAATAGCACCCTTTGTAAAAAGCATTGAGGTACAAAGTAAGATTGCCAGCCCACTTAACCGGAATAAATATAAACTTCCGGTTACCTGCCATATAATTGATGTGAACCAATGTTGGGCACTGTTAAAAAGTTTTACAGCCGATGGATGAATGGCTAATAAAACGTAATACGATTCATCTGATATATCAAATCCTCGGCTAAGCGCCCAAATAAAATAACTAAGCTGCCCTAAAAAAAGACCTATGATGCATATAAACATAAATGTATTTAAATACTTACCCATTACATTTTGCCATACTGAGATGGTTAATCTATTATCTCTTTCTGCCTTCAATGCCCATAACTTTGTAGTCAAGAAATTAAACACCAATATAAAAGGGATTAAGCCAAGCTGGACATAATATGGATCAAAGGCGGTGTGGTTAGAAATAAACCGCAAAGAAAATAGATTAAGCCCAAAACAAAGTAATTGTGCCAGGAAATATTTAACAAAATGTCTTTTAAAGCTAAGCCTATCTTCAGGTTTAAAAACCCAGCTAAAATTAATAACATAAGTCAACAATAGCCCTAATACCCAGGTAATAGTTAAGGCTATTGAATACTTTAACAATAAAATTTTGAGAAACACGTAAAATACTATTAGTCCGAAAAAGAAATTTAAACCGCCAACTAATAAATATTTCAGGAATTGGCTATTTTTAGTATCCCTAATAAAATTATCCATTTTTGCCATATAAAAACACTCAAAGAAACTTTCAGCCTTTAAAACAATTACTATAATTCCTTTTCAACTACATAAACTGGCCTTTGTTTTACCTCATCATATATTCGCCATATATATTCGCCTAATATACCTAACATAAGCATTAATAATCCTCCAATTATTAAAAGAAGAATCATAATTGGAGCCCACCCATTAAATGGGGTATGATGATAAAAATAGGCATTCAAAATACTTAATGCGTATAAAAAACCAGCCACAGAGAATAAAAAACCTAAGGTTGTCATTAATCTTAGCGGAAAATAGCTAACGCTTATAAAAGCAACCATAAAATTCCCAAAGCGTTTTATTAAATTGTACTGCGATTTGCCAATGGGCCTTTCTCCTTTATCATATGGAATAAATTTTATTGTAAAGCCAGCCCATAGTATATCATATTGATAGTAACGGTTTCGTTCTTTGAGGTTATTAATTACATCCATTGCCTTTCTGCCCAATAAAGTAAAATCAAATCCACCCGGCGGTGCATTGGGCAATAGTATTTTATAAAACAGATATGATGTAAGCTTATTTAATCCGGAAGTTCTATGTTTTTTTCTATAAGATATAACAATTTCATTCCCGGCTTCCCATTCTTTTATCATCTCTACACATTGTGCAGGTGGGTCCTGCAAATCTGCCGCCATATTTATCACAGCATCTCCTTTCGCATACTTCCATCCGGCAAGAATGGCCGCCATTTGCCCAAAGTTTCTTGAAAATGAAATTATTTTTATTCTTTGGTCTCCAGTCTTTTCTTTTAGCTCCTTTAGCTCTTTTAGCGAATTATCTCTGGATCCGTCATTTACAAAAATAAATTCAAAATCATAATTAGGGAAATTACTTCCGGTTTGCAGTACAATATCATTATACAAAAGTGTTAAACTCCCTTCATTTTGATATACCGCGAAACAAATTGATATTAAAGCCATATTGTTATAGCAGAGTTTATCTTTTTTCTAAGATTCCTGTAATACTTAATCCAAAGGGGAGTCTGATGTATTTTTCATAGAAACTCTCAAAAGGAATTAAGTATTTATCATACAGACTTCCTTGATTTTTAACCAAATCAAGGCCTTTATCTGATTTAAGCTCTATTTTTTTTATTTTAAAGAAAATGAACGATCCGATCATTCCAATTGCATCCTGGTACCAAAGTTTTTTCGTTTTATATAAAGTTGAATCAACCATTGCCCGGAAATTAACTTTATTATAACGCCTGTAATGCCCAAGCATTTTATCATGTACAGAGAAAAGAGATTGCATTGCAGGAACTTCAATTAATACCTTACCCCTTGGTTTTAATAACGAATGTAAGTGCGTTAGTGCTTCCTTGTCCTTTTCCACATGTTCCAAAACGTGTATTAAAATTATTGTATCAAACAAGCCATAGCTATCAGAAGTAAGGTCAAATAAATTATCGCTTGTAAGAGTAACATAAGCAGGAAGTTTGTATTTGCCTTTATATACTTCCATAAGTGTAGCTGAAGGTTCTATAGAAACAATTTTCTCAATACCAGGTACATTTTTAACCAATTGATTTGTAAAACTTCTATCGCCACTGCCAACCTCCAAAATATTCTTGCCAATATGCTTACCAATCAAATTAAACTGGTATTTTCTATAATTAGATAGTTCAAAACCATCCAATTCAGCAAGCCAATCCATGCCATGAACAATGGCATCTTCATTTAATTTAGTTGTATTTTCAGTTCCACTCTCCATTACCTGTTTTATGCAACTATTACTTACCTTTTTCGCACATAAAAAAAATACTTGAACATAAATCCGGATATTGTTGGCCCAAAGCATAACACCCCTCCAAATATTCAGGTGAAACAATATCGGTTTTCAAAATTTTATCCCATTGAAAATTAGCGAGTGCTTTAAAAAAGATTCCGGAACGGTGAATAACATTCAGTCCGGCCGCTTTTGCATCTCTTTCCAATGTATCTAATGTATATGTAATTCTGTGCCCATGCTCAGCTTCGGCAGGAGTTATGGCTGAATTATGGCTTATTATCCCCATTTTAACAGCTATTTGCCTGGAAGGAGCATTTGCATTGGGGCATACCAAAAAAAACCTGCCAGTATCAGATAACCACTCAGCATTTATCCTCTTTAAAACTGCAACAGGGTTATCAATGTGTTCCAAAACATGGGTAAGAATTATATTATCGTACTTTGCGGGTAGCTTAACTGTTTCAAAAAGACCATTTATAAATTTAACCTTATTCCCTAATTCTTTTTTAGCAATTTCAATTGCCTCATCCGATGCTTCAACACAGGTTATATCATCAAAAAAAGGTAGAAATTTTTTTGTAAAGGCACCGGTGTAACTGCCTAATTCAAGTAAACTCCCGCTTTTAAAAAAGGGTTTGAATGACTTAAGCATAAATGGGTGCATTATATCAAAATCGAAGTTATATCCATACTTACGATCTGACGTATCTTTAAGTTCTTTATTATAGTCTCTATTATTCATTGTTAAAAATCAATATTTTATCTTCTCTTTTAATCTATTTAAGGGTCTTTCGATAAGGTACCATGATACAGAAGCAATAAAGATAGTAACAATAAACAGAAAACATGTCTGATACATCATATTTCCATAATTAGGAGGAGAATATTTAAGTATCACCCTCCAGATATAGCTGCCTAAAATAGGGGCAGAATATTTAGTATAAATTGTCCAAATATAATGCTCAAAGAATGGATATATAAACAAATGATACACATACATACCGTAACTTATTTTACCTATATAAATCACAAATTTATTTTCAAGAAAATGCCTCATAAAACCTGTATAGGAGTTTATCGCTGCTTTACCCACTATCCAAAAACAACATACTGAAAACAAAAAGCGCTCCAAAACTGTTCTGCATTCTCCATATCCCTCTATATATAATCTCGAATAAATAATATCAATTGTAAATATAATTACAGCTATCAAAAAGAAATAGTTTTTATTAAGAATTCTTGTCAATGTTTCTAACTCATACATTAGCAAATATGCCAGCAACGAGCCAATACCAAAAGAATCAAAACAGCACGGCGTGAAAACATAGAGCGAGTTTTTGGGAGCAGAAATAATATACAACAATAATCGGCTTAAGACGCCAGTAGAAATAACAATGTAAAAGAACAGTTTTATTTTTGGTTTAGGTATTAAAAATATAAGTAAGGGGAAAAACACATAAAACTGCTCCTCTACACTTAAACTCCATAAATGAACAAAATAACGCATCTGTCCACTTTCCCAAACTCCAGGCATTGCAAATTTTATATTTTGAGTATATGTTAATAGCCAAAACATGTTTTCTCTGACACCTTTAATATTTAGTAAAATAATCAAAAAAATGGTAAGGAAGTAAATCGGAAAAATCCGTAAAGTTCTCCTTATATAAAACTTTTTAATGCTTTTGAAAGTACTTACGTTTTCTTCATCTTTGCTTAGAAGTAATATACGGGTAATTAAAAACCCACTTAAAACAAAGAATAAGTTCACACCCATAGAACCTAAAGGGATTACTACAACAGCCCAGTATTTTACCCAATGAGATATTAATACAGCTACTACAGCAATACACCGTAATCCATCTAATTGGTTAAAGTGGGTTTTTCTTTGATTTAAATCTTGTAGCACCTATTGTTATTGAGTATAATATTTTTGTTTATAATACTATTTTATTAGGCTTCTTCTAAAATCGCAATTCCAAAACCCCAACGTCCAAATTCATTGCCATTATATAGTAAATATATTTTCCCATCGCAATTAAATAGATGAGGATAACACTGCATATCTGAATCCCATGAACCTTCAGAAACATCAATCCCTACTTTGGTGTCATCTCTAACCCATGTAATTAAATCAGTTGAATAAGCATACCCTATCCTATAACTATTTTCTTTATTTTTTCTAAACCCAATGGCTTGTCTATAACAAAAAAACATATGGTATTTGCCATTAAAATATAAAACTGTCGGCAATGCCTGGCATTCATTTTCATTCAGTTTATCAGATATAATTGGCTTACTATCTCTTTGCCATGTAATTCCATCACCAGATGTTGCGTGTGCTATTTTATAAACTCGTTGTGGGCAATTTTCAGATACGTCATCAATCCATTTAGTACCAAAAATATACCACATATGATAAACACCATCATAAACAGACACAAAGGCATCTGCCACTAAAAAGGGTTCATGTAACGATGATGTTAATACAGGCCCTCTTCCAATTTTCTGAAATGTCAACCCATTATTATGACTTACTGCTAAACCTATTGAGGCATCATTTGATACAGAAACCCTCCTATTCCATCCTGTAGTATAGGCCAGTATTTTTTCTTTATCTTTTATAACATTTATAGGAAAAATACCATGCTCATCAAAACAACCTAAATCGCCTAATTCAATAACTTCTTTCGAAGATACATTCAGTATTTTTTTTAAATCTTTATCAAAATCAACAAAGGCCACATGACTCAAGTATTTACCCGTTTCATCTTTTGACCGGGTTGAAAAATATATTCTCACAAAATCATTAAGTACCAATGCCTGTGGAGATTGAGCAAACTCATAACAGTCATTAGGTAAGCTATGTTCCTTAGGATTAAATATTTTACCGAGTTTTTTCCACTTCATACTATAAATTTCTAAATTGTATAATCATTAAGCTTTGCCAATCCAAAACCATATTTACCTACTTGATTCCCAAGGTATAACATATAGATGTTCCCATCTAATTCAAATACGTTGGGATAACTTATCATTTCCGAATCCCATCCTTGTTCAGAAACATCTATGCCGGCCTTTAAATCATCGCGGGTCCATTTTAATAAATCAGTTGAGTAAGCATAACCTATACGATACCCCTTCTCTTTTCCTCTAAAGCCTAAGCTATATCTATAACAAAAAAACATATGGTATAAGCCTTTAAATAAAAAAACATCAGGGCTAGCCTGACACTCATTTTCTTCGATTTTATCCTGAATAATATCAGTACAATTTCTTTGCCAAGTGAAACCATCTTCAGAAGTTGCCAAACGAATTTTATTAACTATTTCAGGCTTCCCGTCATTTGGCAACCATTTTTTACCTGCAATATACCATAGATACCATTTATTATTAAAAACCCGAATCTTAGGCCCTCCCAAAATAAATGGTTCATCGGGGGTGTATGACAAAATTGGCCCTTTACCAAGCTTGGTAAAGGTTTCACCGTTATTATCACTTACGCCGGCTCCTATAGCAACATTAAATGGAACTGATTCACATCTTGTCCATCCTGCATAATAAACAAGTACTTTCTCATCCTTTCTTATAACAGAAACAGGGTAAGTTCCAAACTCATCAAAAGTACCTATCTCGCCTAATTCTATAATTGGATTTTTCGAAACCTTTATTATTTCAAAAAGATTATTCCTATTTAAATCAACGAAAGCAGAATAGCTTAAATATTGCTTATTTTCATCTGGAAGTGGCCTGCACGAAAAATAAACTCGTATAAAGTCATCAAAAATCAAAACTGAAGGTGCCTGGGCAAATTCCTTCAACCAACTTCTCCCCTCAATTTCCTGAGGCTTAAATATTATTCCTAGCTTGTCCCATTTAAACATATCACTATACACTTTTAGCTTGTCGCAGTTCTTAAAGCTTACAAAGCTTTTCGGCTCCGGTTTTTAAGCAGCCATAATAATAATCATTAAACCCTGCCCTATCCATTAATTCGAATACACGTTTCACATCATACACTACTCTATGCAAAGTAAATACTCCATCATATATAGCAAACGCAGCTCTTGGGTCATTATCCCTTGGTTGTCCAACAGAGCCGGGATTACAATATATTTTATGTTTATATTCTTTTAACATTTGAATATGTGTATGACCGGAAACAAAAACATTGCCTGTCACTTTTTCAAAATACTCTTCAGTTGGCTGTATATATTCATCAATAGGATCAGACCAACCACCATGAACCATGTTTACATTATTAATTTTCAATTGTAGTTGAAAACTTCTCACCCAGTTTAAGTTTGATTCTGTGATTATCGTTCGTTGATAATAAATACAATCATTTACACTTTTTGACCTAATACATGATCCTCCACCAGCCATATACCAATCATGGTTTCCCATAATACAAGGTATTTTACGTCGTATTAACTCTTCACAACACTCATTAACCTGTGAATAATAACCTACCACATCACCTAAGCAATATATTTCTGTAACTCCAAGCCTATCTAATTCATTTAATACAGCCTTTAAAGCCTCATAATTACCATGAATATCAGATATTATTCCTATCCTCATAAAATATTAAATCTTCGGTGTATCTAACTGCTTTTCCTTTTATTATTTTTGGCTGTACTGGCTTTTTACCCTCTAAATAAAAATCAATAGCCATTTCACTTTCATTATATCCAAAGGCTGTCCTTATTGATGTAGCTGAAGATATTCTCGGGTTTATTTCCAAAAGCTTTAACATACTATTATGTTTCCTGAACTGAAAGTTAGTAGGACCTATGGGCTTAAAGATACGACATAAATCACTTATTGCAGTGTCAATATCATTTATCGCTGTTATCACTTCGGCTTTTTCCGTAAACCCTTCTCTCGATAACTTTCTTCTTAGTGTCATACTTGCATAAACCCCACCCTGCCCATCACAAAAGGCCGATGTAGAATACTCTTCATTCTCATTACCTATAATAGGTTGAACAAGTAAAACAGAACCTATTTTATCTTTGTATTTAAGAAAAGCCTCTAAGCTATCAATCCTTACAATGCCCCTTCCACCAAAACCTATTCTGGGTTTCAGCAAAAAAGGTAGGCCAAATTTATTTACAATAGTATCATAGTCAGTATCTAAAGAGGTTTCAATTACATAAGAAGAGTTATTTTGGTTAAAATACTCATAAAAAAGCCATTTATCTTTACATAAATGAATAAGTTCAATTGTATTTAATAGAATTTTGGCACCACTTTGTTTTATTACCGAAGCATTGTCTGTCCATTTATAATGATCTATCTCTATTCCCGGAATTATAAAATCAACGTTGTATTTTTTTATTATTTCAATAAGCCAGTCTATATAGCCAGATTCATTTGTGTTAGGCGCTTTCTCAAAAATATCACAAAAGGCAGATGCTGCTGAATCATCATAAATAGATGTGCCTATAAGCCTTAAGTCTCTGTCTGTTTTCTTTAAGGAACGTAAAATTCCATATCCAACAATACCACTTGCTCCGGAAACCAGTATGTTTTTCATTTTTGTCGTTTTCTATATTGAGCTATTTTTTTCATCCCATCTTCTATAGAAACCTCAGGATAATACCCTATTTTATCATAAAGAGAATTATCTTTTTCAAAAGTATTATCAGGAATATCTTTCTTTTCTTTAAGGAAATGCACTTGCCCGGTACTACTAAATGCAACAAAAGCCGCTTTAGCTATTTGAGAATAGGTAACATTCTTAGTATACATACAAGTATAAGTTCCAACCAACTTACTATGAATAATTCTTACAATTATATTAACTAAATCATCCACATGAATATAGTTTCTAAGCGCATCATTAGAACCATACAGAACAACATCTTGATTATTTTCCGCTTTATCTATAATATCATACAAGAACGGCTGATGCCGCCTAAAACTATCCTCACAGCCATATAACTGAGACGGTTTCAAAATTATTAAGGGCAAAGAATGAAGTGAGCAATATAATCTAGCAGTATCTTCAGCTTGTTTTTTAGTAATAGAATAAGTACTGTAATTAATGGAATTTTCTTTTAAGCTGGAATATATACTTGAAACCAAAATGAATTCTTTCGTTTTAGCGTTAATAGCAGCATTACAAAGCTTTAAATTACCCAAAACATTTACATTTTCAGCTTCAAGAATTTCCTTAATGCTATTTCCGCCAAAATGTGCGGCTGTATTTATTACTACGTCAATATTATCTGGTAAAATTATTTTCTCTATAGGATCAGATAAATCTAAAGTAATGTCGCAATTAGTTCTACCTGCAGTAATAACCTCGCTAAATTTTGACAGGGTTGGTTTTAAAGCCCTTCCTAATGATGATGTACCGCCAACTATTACTATTTTCATCTTATGATTATTGCAAGTTATTCAAAACGGCTTATTTTAATTCATATTCAGTAAGTAAAACTTTAACTTCTTCTTTTTTATTAAACATCATTACATCTATTACCGATAACGCAGGTATAAAAGGATTCCCTGATTGTGTATAAGTAATATTACCTGCTTTAAGAAATGACAGCTCTATATTCTCTTCTCTAAACTTATCTTTACTATATAACTCAACTCCACCAATAGGGTTTATATACACACTCGCTTTCCGAGCTTTACAAATATCAATAACCTTTTCTTGCGCCTTTAATGTATGGTCAATTGCTATACCCGATGAAATAATGAGAGGTGTGCTTATACTTAAATATGTTTTTACAGCTTGCAACGAATTTAAAATGAAGTTAAATAAGTTATTCTCTTCAAAAAGCAAGCATTTTTCAATTACACAATATACTTCTTCAAAATTAGGTGATTTCCTGTAAGATTCCTTTATTCTGTTCAGCATTTTTTTTGCTTCTATTGGCCAATTATCTGCCAGGTATCGGTCTTTAATATCTAAATAGTCCGAATCGTTCTTTAATGGCAGGGTTATATAGGCATCTTTGCCATTAACTAATATCCTGTTCCTATTTACCCAGCCTTTTTTCGAAAACTCAATATTATCGTAAACAACAAACTCATCAACAGCATTCATTAGCTGAAAATAGCCGATATAAGGGAATAAATAGGGTTGCATTATTGCTATCTTCATTTATGCTGTAGTAATAATTTCACATATTCTTATCACATCATCATTAGCCAGTTCATAAAACATAGGTAAACACATAACTCTTTTCGCATAACTTTCTGAAACCGAGCAAGTATTCCCATTATTAATATAAGGCAGTTTATTAAGCGAAGGATAAAAATACCTGCGAGGGAAAATAGAGTGTTTTTCAAGTGCTGCTTTTATTTTTAACAGAGTTTCTTCGTCTTTAAAAACTACAGGATAGTATGAGTAATTATATACAGTACCCACCGGATTTGAAGGCCTTAATAACTCAAGCTGTTTTAATCCCTTATCATATCCGTTAAACAACTCTTTTCTTCTTTCAATAAAGCTGGGCACCCTACCTAACAGGCAAAGGCCCATTGCTGCATGAAACTCTGAATTTTTACCGTTAATTCCAATAGAAAAATGATCGTCGCCCAAGTGTCCAAAACTCATATACAGCTTTATTTTCTCAGCAAGTTTATCATCATTTGTAATAATGGCACCGCCTTCAATAGTATGAAACAGTTTTGTGGCATGGAAACTTACAGTTGAAATATCTCCATAGCTTATAAGTGATTTACCTTTATATAACGTACCAAAAGCATGAGCCGCATCATAAACCACTTTAAGATTATGCTTTTTTGCAACTTTTTCAATTTCTTCTACAGCACAGGGTATGCCATAAACATGCGTGGCCAATATAGCTTCGGTTTCTGCTGTTATTTTTGCTTCAATTAGGGTATGGTCAATACAACAGGTTTGCGGGTCAATATCAACAAAAACAGGCTTGCAGTTCTCCCATAATATAGATGTGGTGGTAGCAACGTATGAAAATGGAGTTGTGATGATATCCTTTTTTAAACCTAATGCCTTAATGGCTATTTGTATAGCTATAGTACCGTTCGATGTAAAAATAAGATGCTTAACACCAAAGTATTCCTTAAGTTTTTCTTCCAGCTCTATTACTAGTGGCCCATGGTTTGTCACCCAATTAGCAGCCCATATCTTCTTTAAATACTCAATATATTCATCAAGTGGGGGCAAATATGTTTTGGCAACATTAATCATGGGTCTTCTATAGCTATTAAATAATCGTTAAAATACTTTAAATATACTCAACTATAACTATTGCTTATTGCTACCACCAAGGTTTAGTTTTCAAAATGGTAAAAAGGTTTTCATTATGAGGTTTGAAGGAAGTTGTCAGCATATCGTATGTTTCTTTAACTATTATGTCATTATACGAACGTGAATTCTCTGGTTTTAAATTAACATCACCCCAATTTTTGGCCGGCAATTTTAAAAAAGCGGCTATTTCTTCTATTCCTTTTACAGGATTGTCAATAAACTGGTGATAATTTAGTATCAGAATTTGGTCTCTTTCAAAAAACTTAAAGTAGTTAACTAATTGTATATCATAAAAGCCACGCCTGATTAACGATGGTTCAATAAATGAACTACCAGAGTTTAAAATATTCTGCTCAATTTCAATGGCTTCTTTAAAGGTCGGGAAGTGCCTTTTAGAATAAAAAGCTGTAATTAAATTATCTGTCTTCCCATCTCTCTTGTATTCATAAGCTAATTTTCTAAAGTGGGGCTCTAATTGCTTATACATATTCCATGCCGAAAACGCACGTTGAACAGGCTCCCGCAGAAGTATGATCAGCTTAGCGTTAGGGAAACTCTTAAATATCCGTTCAGGAACGTATGGATAGTATAAATACTCAGGGGTCGCTTCAAAAGAATAATAGGTATGAAACAGTTTGATTTTTTTTCTAGGAAACGAAAGCAAATAATCTTCAATACCTTTTTCATAATTATCATCGAGCGAAAAAAAATTAAATTCCTTTTTACTAGGGCATATAACATCAGGATGCTGTATTATATAATGAAACACTGATGTAGTGGCCGCTTTTTGTGCTCCAAGTATAAAAAAAGATGGCTTAATGCGTTTCTTTATTCCAAACATAAATTAGTATGGAGGCAATTAGTTTTTATACAATTAGTCACTGTAATTCAGCTCCCAGCTATTCGAGGTAAGGTTGAAGAACCCTTGGGTTTTCCCCATCCAATGACCTAATTTAGCGTTGGCAGGTAAAATAGAGATGGATAAAACGCCATTTAAACGCTCAAGAACTTCTTTCTTATTTTTAACAAAAAAAATGTTAGCACCAAAATCGCCCTGATTAAAAAAATCAGATGGAAAGTGACAAGTATATATCATCTCGCTGTTTCCTGTATTTTTCTGGCTTTCATTTAACGAAAATCCTGAGCTGGTTAATAACAAAACCTCACCTTCACTATTTGTTATTTGGCAGTTAATATCAAGGTGGAAATCAAGTATTTTCTTTTTTAGCTTTATGCGAAAAGAAAAAGCATCACTCATAGTAATAATATCAGGGTTTTCATTTGTGCTTTTAATTTCTATCGCGCTTAATGAAAAGTGATCATTTACAAAATTAGTTTCATTAAAATATTTCGACTGATTTGCTTTAAATGCATCTCCTCCAAAATATTTAGAAATAGCTTCAAGCGTATCTCCCATAAATTTAACTTCTCCATTAGCTAGAAACAACGACTTAGGGCAAAGCGTTTTTATTGCAGTCATATTATGGCTCACAAACAATACTGTTCTTCCTTCACTTGCCACGTCTTTCATCTTTCCGAGGCATTTTTTTTGAAACTCGGCATCGCCTACAGCCAGCACTTCATCAATTATAAGTATTTCAGGCTCCAGGTGCGCTGCTACGGCAAATGCAAGGCGCACATACATGCCCGACGAATACCGCTTTACAGGAGTATCAATGTATCTCTCAATGCCCGAAAAAGCCACAATATCATCAAACTTGCTTTTTATTTCAGATTTAGTCATACCTAATATTGCACCATTAAGGAATATATTATCCCTGCCTGATAGTTCAGGGTGAAACCCTGTGCCAACTTCAAGTAAACTTGCTATACGCCCTTTTGCCTTATATTTTCCGGTAGTAGGCCTGGTAATTCTCGATAAAATCTTTAATAAGGTTGATTTTCCGGCACCATTTTTCCCGATTATACCAAGTACCTCACTTTGCTTTACCTCAAAGTTTATTCCTTTAAGCGCCCACACATAGTCACTATTGCCCTTGCTATTCCGGGTGTTTTCTTCGCCTATTTTCTGATATGGATCTTCCTTTCCACGTGTAATATGCCACCATCTTCTAATATCGTGCGACAGAGTACCGGTGCCCACGGTGCCCAGACGGTATAGCTTGCTTACATTCTCTATTTCAAGTACGTTTTCCGCCATCTCTTTAATTATACAGTGTCAATAAAGTTTTTCTCGGCACGATTAAATAGCAAAACACCTACAAACAAAGTAATACACATTACACAGGCACTATACGCAAGCAAATGCCAGCTAAATGTACCCCGGGAAAAGAAGATATTGCGAAACGCTTCTATAATCGAGGTCATAGGATTAAGCACTACCAGTAACCGATGCGTACTATTCGGCTTAGTCATTGATAACGGATAGATGGCAGGCGAAAGGTACATAAGGAATTGTAAGGCCATTGGAACCAGAAAATTTATATCTCGGTATTTGGTTGTAAGCGAAGAAACAATTAAGCCAATACCCATACCAAGGCCGGCCATTATAATAATAAGTATTGGCAAAGCCAATATATGCAGATTAA
>JABDCA010000020.1 GCA_013288345.1 Bacteroidota bacterium
GTATGGCCAAGTGCAACAGAGGTATCTGAAAAGATACCTTCAGCATCGGGCCCGCGGTGGTGCAAAGCCGATATAGCTTTATTAACTGATTCCTTGTAGTTTTCAGCGTTCGCTGTATGGGTAAAAATACCCGTTATGCCACACACCCTATTATATAAGTATTGTTCTTACCTCAAAGGTACAGATAATATGCCACTTCATATAACCCCAAATCCCTAAGTGGGCTTTATTGATAAGGCTCAGTTCAGACCCCCTTTAAGGGGCAAGGGGATGAAGTCAAGAGCGAGTATACTTTATATTGATATTTTTGCTCTAAATAATTTGCCCTATGATAAAAGCAAACGACCCTAGTTTACAATCGTGGATTGAAGTTCCTGTAAATAGTGATTTCCCTATACAGAATTTGCCATTTGGCATTGCACGCTCGCATGGCGCTGTATCTATAATTGGTAACACAGTTATTAGTCTTGCTGGGTTGCAAGAATTGAATTATTTTTCTGCTATTAAATTACCCAAAAGTATATTTGCGAGCGATTCGCTTAATGGTTTTATAGAATTAGGCAAACCCACATGGAGGACTTTGCGAGACAGGCTTTCAGAGCTATTCAGAAAAGATAATGCAGAGTTGAGGGATAATGAAGAAGCAAAGAAAAAGTGTCTTGTAAATATTTCAGAAGTTACAATGTTATTGCCGGTAAAAATTGGCGATTACACCGATTTTTATTCAAGTAAAGAACATGCCTCCAATGTAGGTTCTATGTTCCGCGACCCGAAGAATGCCCTATTGCCAAACTGGCTGCACTTGCCTGTAGCGTATCATGGCAGGGCATCATCGGTTATTGTATCGGGTCAAAATTTTCATCGCCCTAAAGGACAAATGGCACCACCTAATACCGAAACCCCTGTTTTTGGCTCTACCAAAGCATTAGATATTGAATTGGAAACTGCTTTTATTATTGGCAAATCGACAGAATTGGGAACATCGGTAAGTACGAAAGATGCTGAAGACCATATTTTCGGAATGGTGCTTTTCAATGATTGGTCTGCACGTGATATACAGCGCTGGGAATATGTTCCGCTTGGCCCGTTTTTAGCAAAGAATTTTGCATCAACTATATCACCGTGGATAGTTACACTCGACGCTCTTGAGCCTTTCAGAGTGCAGGCTCCAAAGCAAGAACCTGCTGTATTGCCTTACCTGGAACATGCACAGGGTAATACTGCTGTAGATATTAAGTTAGAAGTTTATCTGCAACCCGATAAAACCGAAGCACTGAAAATTTGTGCATCGAACTATAAGTATATGTACTGGACCATGGATCAGCAATTGGCACATCATACTGTTAATGGTTGTAATATAAACGTGGGCGATATGATGGCATCGGGTACTATTAGTGGCCCGACACCAGATTCGTTTGGTTCATTATTAGAGATCACCTGGGGCGGAGCCAATCCTATAAAATTCCCTAATGGTACCGAACGTAAATATTTGCAAGATGGCGATACTGTTATTATAAAAGGCTATGCCCAAAATGATAAGGTACGCATAGGCTTTGGTGAGGCAAAGGCTATGGTGCTTCCTGCAACTTAATACTTTATGAAACAACCACTCATATTTTTTACCGTTTTGCTTGCTTCAATTTTAAATGTTGGTGTAAGTAAGGCCCAATGCCCTGGGCCTAACCTTGTAGTAAATGGAAGTTTTTCTGCCGGCAATACCGGATTTACTTCCAATTATCATTACGATACCACATTGCATACTATTATATATCCATATACTGTGGGCTCTGATGCAGCGAACTATAACGGATGGTCACAGATATATGACCATACCTGCGGGTGCCCGGGAGGAGAATATTTATTAACGAATATTTGTAATTTTCCTGCTTTGGAATGCTGGAATGAAGGGATTCCTGTAAAACGAAATACTTATTATACATTATCGTTCTGGGGTGTAAGTATTCATAATTCATCGCAAGCAAGTATTATAGTTTTTTTTAATGCCGCTGCAAGCGGGCAAAAGTCTGTTTTCCCGGATACTCTTGGGGTTTGGAGGCATTATACAGAAGGCTGGTGTTCGGGTACCGATACATCAGTATATATATCAATAGTAAATTTCAATGACTTCAATGGGGTAGGCAATGCTTTTGGACTTGATGATATTTCTTTCAATGCCTGTTGTACAGATTCGTTGCACACCACTTTAACTGATGCAAGATGTTTTAATGATAGTAATGGAAGCGCTTCAATAACAGCAATGGGTTGCCCGGGGTTCACTTATTACTGGACACCTATAGGCGCAACTACTGCTGCTGTAACTGGATTGAAAGTGGGTAATTATACTGTGGAAGTGGATGATGCAAATAACTGCAGAATTGATACAACCATAACTATAGCTAGCATTTACCCTCCCGCAGTTGGTAATGCCTGTTGCGACACAACTATTGGCATAGGGCATTATGCCAATTTAAAGGTAAGCCCATTTATATATAACGATAGCTATGTTTGGGCTCCATCTTTTGGATTGAGTTGTAGCACATGCCCAAATACAATAGTTACTCCTCTTGCAAATACTACGTATTATCTTACAATTACTGATAGCGATGGCTGTACGAATAGAGATGCTATAACTGTTGATGTTAGTTGCGGAAATGTTTTTGTACCCGAAGCCTTTTCTCCAAATGGTGATGGCCAAAATGATGTGCTTTATGTTCGTGGAGATTGTATAAATACATTAAGTTTTATTGTATTCGACCGTTGGGGTAATAAAGTATTTGAAACTACCGACAAAAATATTGGCTGGAATGGAGTTTACAAAGGAGAAGCTATGAATACCGGCAGCTATGTATATTACCTTAAAGCATCAATGTATGATGGCAGTGCTATTGAGAAAAAAGGTAATATAACCTTGGTGAGGTAGAGAAAATTAAGGCTAAGAGTGAAACTCAGGTAATTTCATTAAATGTCAGCTAGTATACTAATAATCAATTAGTTGAATTGGGTTGACGCATTTTGCCACTTATTGTGTTTAATCATTTGATAATCAATAAATAAATAGGGTTAACACGGCAAAAAAGTGTCAACCTTTGTCAACCCTAATATGTTTTGCGTGTTCAATAAAAAAAGCCCTGCAATGTGCAGGGCTTTCAATTTATTGTTCATAGCTTATCGTCTATCGTTGTCTTTTACCTTCCGGCAACCGAGAACTTGAATATTTTCTCGCCGCTTGTACCTTGTAGTTTCATAAAGTAAGTGCCTTCTGAAAGCCTTGTTAAATCAATTGTAATAAGGTTTACATTGGCATTTACGTTTTGGCTTAGTATGTTTCTTCCTGTCATATCATATATCTTAACAGTTTGTGCTGTAAAGCTATTTCCGCCAATACTGATGTTGATCTGATCTTTTGCAGGATTAGGATATACCTTAATACCTGTATTGCTGGTGTATTGCTGAACACCAGTAGGGTTAACTATATTAATGGTATCGTTTATGCTGCAACCGGTAGAATCGGTAATAGTTACTACATACATACCAACACAAAGGCTTGAAGCAGTATCATGTGATCCGCCTGAAGGGCTCCATGCAAAGGTGTATTTAGATAACGAACCTACCACCTGTACCCATGCGCTATTGCCGCAACCCGCTGTTGAAGAGAGCAGGGTATCGTTGGCTATAATATACGAAGCAGGTTGAGTAATGGTAATGGTATCGCGCAAGGTGCAGCGGTTAGAATCGCGGATACGTACTATGTATGTACCTGCAGTTAAGCCACTAACTGAACTGGTAGTATTTGAACCTGCGGTTGACCAGGTATATGTATAGTTCGGATTGTTTTTAAATGGTGTGCCATTATAAGCGTATACTGTAGCTGTAGTAGTACCACCATAACATGTAATAGCAATTACTTTGTTACTATCCGCTACTGCAGTTGCAGGCTGGCTTAAAGTTGTTTTTGCTGAATCAATGCAGCCATTTTTATCAGTTATAATAACGGTAAGTGGGCCTGCCGGTACGCCTGTAATGTTCGAAGCTGTTGAACCGGTTGACCATGCATAAGTATAAGGGCCAACTCCACCAACTACACCTGCTGTTGCTCTGCCTGTAGATGTACCAAAACATGCAACCTGGCGAAGGTTGGCCATACTATCGCGAAGCATTCTGGGTTGGGTAATGGTTATTACACTTAATGCTTGACAGCCAACAGAATCAGTTGCTGTAAAAGTATATGTTCCTGCACCAAGGCCACTTGCAGTAGTATCAGTACCACCGGTTGGAGCCCAACCATAAGTAACAGGTCCGCTTCCGCCTGTAACAGTAACGGCAGCGGTGCCAATTGTATTTCCATTACACTTTTCATTTGCCTGAACTCTGAGGGCAGCAATAAGGCTTGTGCTATCAGTAACAATTGCCGAAACAGTTACTGAACAGGTATTAGCATCAGTAATAGTACAGGTGTATGTTCCTGCTCCAAGTCCGGTAATCGAATCTGTAGTGTTTCCACTTGGTGTCCAATTATATGTATATGGCAATACTCCTGCCGATGCGGTAACTCCAACAGAACCATTGGTAGTAGTACATGAGGAAGGAATAATAGTTTTAGTAGTTGCTATTTGAACCGGTTGGGTAATAATTACTGTGTCTTTAGCAGTACATCTGTTGGTATCGGTAACTGTTACTATGTATGTACCTGCTTTAAGATTGGTTGCTGAATCTACCTTGCTTACATTAGGTGCCCATCCAAAAGTGTAGTTTGGATTGCCTTTAAACGGTGTACCTCCGCTGGCCGATAAAATAGCTTTGCCATTGGTTCCGCCAAAGCACTTGTCTTCAACAACTGAAGTAGTGGCAACTGTAAGTTTTGGAGGTTGGGTAATGGTAACGTTTACTGAACCTGTACATCCAAGGCCATTGGTTATTGCAACAGTATATGTACCTGCAGCTAAACCTGTACCTGCATCAATAGAATCGAAGCTGTTACTGGTAGCAGTAGGCGACCAGGTGAAAGTATATGGCCCGGTACTGCCGGTAGCAAATAAAATAGCCAAACCTGTTGTTCCGCCATAACATTTTATGTTTTGCTGTTGTATTACAGCTCCTAAAATAAAGCAATTGCTTTTTTTATCATTGCTATTTACTGCCTGCTGGGCAAATAAATTTGCCGATGCAAGCATCATGCAGCCGATTAGAAAAGCAGAAGAGAATTTTGTAAATGTTTTCATGTTTGTTATGTTAAGTAATTGTGAATATGCTTTATGCGATAATTTTAGAATTGCGAATATAGTAAACTGCCCGAATTATTGCACATATTGCCTGCCCTATTTGACTTTCAACCATTTTTGGCCCCTGCGGCATTATTAACAATATGGTGTTGGCAAGCAGGTTGTAAATATGTTTATTACGGTACACCCTTTACAGGTAAAGAGTTTCGGGGAAATTATTTAATGTTTTGTTAACTCCCTACCTATACATGGGTAATATGCAGGCTGGACCTTTGCAGCAACAAAATAAACTATGGATACTATGAAAAAACTAGCCCTGGTTTCACTCACATTTATCAGTTTAATCTTGTCCTCCCATTTCGTTAATGGCCAATGCAACAGTCAGGACCTGGGAGGGAGCATTAAAATACTTACCTGGAACATATACATGTTGCCGCGCCTTTATGTACATACAGGCCAATTGAAAAGGGCGCAACAGATAGCTGAAATGCTCAAGAATCAGGATGCTGATATAATTGTATTTGAGGAAGCCTTTGATAATAAGGCAAGGGCAATAATAAGGCAAGGCTTAAAGAAATTGTATCCGTATGAGTCGGGTGACCCAAGAAGAAATGTGATGTGGAAAACCAGTTGCGGAGTTTGGATATTAAGCAAAGTGCAAATTGATGTGGTAAAACAAATATTCTTTAAAAATGCACAAGGAGCTGATAAAATGGCCTGCAAAGGTGCTATTTTACTAAAGGGCCAAAAGGATGGTTTTTGTTTTCAGCTTGTTGGTACACACCTTCAGTCAGATCCTAACAGCGGTAAAAATGTACAAGCTATAAGGGCTATACAATATAAGCAGATACGTAAGGAACTGCTTGAGCCTTATACTGAAGAAAATGTACCTCAATTTGTAGCAGGCGATTTTAATACCATGCAAGCCGATTCGAATAACTATGGGCAAATGGTAGGTTCGTTAAAGCTTACGCAATGCCCCCTCGAAGGTGATAAATGCTACTCATACGATTATGGTAATAATGACCTGATAGTTACCTTACAAGATAAGCCGCAATTAACCAAACCGCAGTTAATTGACTATGTGTTTTATTCAAAACCTGGGCATCCGGCATTGCAAGGTAATATGCACATTGTAACCTTCCGTAAAAAATGGGATTCGGGCCATTGCGACCTCTCTGATCATTTTGCAGTAGCTGCCGAGTTTCATTTCTAGCAGTTAATATCTCTTTATTTTAATTAGTTAGCACTATGCATTATAGAAATATATTTGCATGGTTAATTATAAGTAATGAACGTACACGACGCAGCGGAAAACATATTAAAGTCAGTGCATGACGACCTTAACGGAAGGCTATACTGGTCGGAGTTCATGGAAAAACAATTAGCCGGTTATAATGACGCTGATGCTGCTGAACGAAGGGGAACATATAACAAAGCCCTTATTATACTTATAGATGAAAACCTCTGCCGGAAGGTTGGCAATAACATAATAGAACTGGCGCAAAAGGGTATCGATGCCAATGGCGACTATAAAAGATTTGCTAAAAAGAAGAAGACTGCCAATACCCTTGAAAGGCTTAGAAGGATTGCACCTATAGCTTCTTTTATAATAGTACTTATAAGCTTTATTATTAACTTTATAATAAAGAAAACCGCTGAGAAACATGCAGCGCAAAAAGCTAAAACTATGCAGACCGTGCCTAAAAGCGGTAGTAAAAAGTAGGGGCGATTCATGAATCGCCCCTACTTTTTCATTATTTTTCTTAAATTGCATAAAATTCTTAATCAGCAGAAGCTATGATAACACGCCCGTTTAACTTTAAAAAGTGGATAGATGAAAACCGTCATTTATTAAAACCACCTGTAAACAACAGGTTGGTATATAAAGACGCTGAATTTATTGTTATGGTTGTAGGCGGGCCTAATGCCCGTAAAGATTATCACTTTAACGAAAGTGAAGAGTTTTTTTACCAGCTAGAAGGCGATATATTAGTGAAGATACAAGAGAACGGAAAAGCAGTTGATGTACCTATAAAAGAAGGCGAAATTTTTTTACTGCCTCCGCGTACACCTCACTCACCTATACGTGGCGAAAATACAGTTGGGCTTGTGATAGAGCGCCAACGTCATGCTGACGAAAATGATGGCCTCATGTGGTTCTGCGAAAAATGCAATAACCCGCTTTATGAAGAAAAATTCTTTTTGACAAGTATTGAAAAAGACTTTATACCTGTGTTTAAAAGGTTCTATGGTTCACAAGATTTGCGCACCTGCAAAAAATGCGGACATGTAATGGAATCGGATAAGCGCTTTGTGGAACAGGCAGCCAGCTAAAAAAGCTTTATGCTGACTATTGACATTCACACACACATTATTCCTGAGAATGTACCTGACTTTGCTAAAAAGTTCGGCTATGGCGATTTTATACACTTAGACCATCATAAGCCTTGCTGTGCAAGGATGATGAAAGGCGATAAGTTCTTCCGCGAGATTGAGGATAATTGCTGGAGTCCTGAAAAAAGAATGGACGAATGCGGACACCACCATGTAAATGTGCAGGTGCTATCTACCATACCGGTTATGTTCAGTTATTGGGCAAAACCTAAAGATTGCCTTGAAGTATCTATGTTTCTTAACGATCATATTGCAGGTATTGTAGCCCAATACCCTAAGCATTTTGTTGGACTTGGTACAATACCCTTGCAAGACCCGGCAATGGCTATTGCAGAATTAGAACGTTGCAAAAAGATTGGACTAACGGGTATACAAATAGGTTCACATGTAAATGACTGGAACCTGAATGCACCTGAGTTGTTTCCTGTTTTTGAGGCCTGTTCAAAGCTTGGCCTTGCAGTTTTTGTACACCCCTGGGATATGATGGGCGAACAAAAAATGACAAAGTACTGGCTGCCCTGGTTAGTGGGTATGCCTGCTGAAACATCACTGGCAATTTGTTCCATGATATTTGGCGGCGTATTTGAACGCTTGCCTAAACTGCGTGTTGCATTTGCACATGGTGGTGGCTCTTTCCCTTCCACTCTTGGGCGTATTGAACATGGCTTTAACTGCCGTCCTGACTTGGTTGCTATAGATAATAAAGTTAACCCACGAAATTACATCGGTAAGTTCTATATCGATTCGTTGGTACACGATAAGCAAATGCTCGATTTTGTGCTTAATCTTTTCGGTCCCGATTATATTGCCCTAGGTTCTGATTACCCTTTCCCATTAGGCGAAGACCGCCCCGGTGAACTTATAAATAGCATGCCTTATAGTAAAGATGTAAAAGAAAAGCTATTATCAGGCTCAGCTTTGAATTGGCTGAATATGAAGAAGGAGTTATTTGTTTAAATGATTCGCCTCCTTATAAAAGTAAAACCCGGCTCGGGTAAAGATGAAATAATTGTTGATTCTGGAAATAATCTGTCGGTTAAGATAAAAGCTAAGCCAATTGATGGTGAAGCAAATGAATATCTAATCGAATACCTTGCCAAAGAGTTTAACATCAGTAAGGGTAATATTCAACTGGAAAAGGGTGCCACCAGCCGCCTCAAGCGAATTGCTTTAACCATGGAACAAAGCCGTTTTGATGAAATACTAAAGAAGTACAGAAAGTAGGCTATGCCTACTACTTTTTCCACTTCTTCTCCTTGTAATGCTTCAGTACCTTATCAAGGTCATCAGTATCTATTTTCTTGGCTATTATAACCTTGTTTTCATTTAACAAGTATATCATTGGTGTTGTAAGCACATCATAATCGTGCCTGAAGTTGCTGGTATGGTATATGTCCATTACGTTTATCCAATCTAGCTTATGTGCTTTCACATAATCTTTCCACTTGGTGGTGCTGCTTTCGTTTGTTTGTATAGCATACACTTCAATGCCCTCTGCCTTTATAGAATCATACCAACGTATAAGTTTAGGTGTTTCTTTTTGGCAATGGCCGCAGTCAAAATCCCAGAAATACAAAATGGTGTATTCTGCTTTAATAGAATCGAACGCCTGCATTACATTGTTCGAGTCGGGCATTACAAGGGTAGGCGCACGCTTGCCTACAAGTATAGGATCAAGTTGCTGGGCACGGCTACGTATCTTTTCTAATTGAGTAGGTGTTACCCATGTGGCTTTATCTGCAGTGTAATACTTTTGAGCCATGTGAACAAATACAGCATCCATACCCATAATGTTCGAAGATTCGTAGGTGCTGGTTATATAGGCCACAATAAACTTGAACATATCTTTATCCTGAGATGCTTTTTGTACAAGGTAATCGGCAGCTACAATTATAGAATCAGGATCATTTTGGGTAAGTCTTTCAAGGTATTCTTTAATCTTTGGGTAAAATACTTCTGAGCGCACCAATCGGCCGTCTGTAAAATCTACATTGTCGAAAAAATGGGCTTTATAATACCTGTATGGGAAGGTAGAGTCTGCTCTTCCGTTAGCCAATTTTGGTGAAGGCGGAACAACAGGTTCTTCGGCTGCATTAAATAGCTTTGATAACAAAAGATCGGAATGAGAATGAATAAAACCAAGTTTATAGCGCACAACCTGGGCATTAAGCGTATCTAGTTTTACTTTTGCACCACTTTTATCAGGGCCATTTTTTACCTGTTTTTCCAATGTGTCTAACTCATTGTGCCTTGCAGTAATATACCTTAAGTATTCATAAAATATTTTATTCTCATCTGAACCGGTTACTTTCATTGATTTTGTAAAATCAACAGTATCGGCAGACATTGAAAAGCGCTGCTCCTTGTCTATGATCAACTGAAAGTATCTTGCTTTGCTTTTCAGCATTATAAAGTATATACCACCTGGTAGTTCCTTATCCCCTGCAAATTCAAAGTTTCCTTTTTCGTCAACCTTGGCAGTATCTTGTATATAGGCTTTGTCGCCATAATTGCAACCCAAAAAGCAAATGGTGTTTTTTAATCCCGAAAGGTTAAACTTTAAGTCGTGAGCTTTGGGCGCAGCTTGCAGTGAAAGAATACCGCTTACAAAAAATAGTCCGCTTAATAGAATAGATTTTGTTCTTACCATAATGTAGATTTATATACGGGCAAAGTTAATATTAAATTAGTTAGTCTTGTTTTATGACCAGCCATTAACAAATCATTAACAAGTCGCTATTTCTTCCGCAATAACATAAAATGCTTTAGCACTTTATCAAGGTTATCGGTATCAAGCTTTTTGGCAATTATATTCTTGTGTTTATCCAGTAAGTATATCATAGGTGTAGTTACTACATCATAATCGTGCCTGAAATTACCGGTATGGAAAAGATCCATCACGTTTATCCAGTCGAGCTTATGTTTTTTTACATAATCCTTCCATTTATCTGCCCCGGTAGAGTTTGTTTGCACCGCATATACTTCAACTCCTTCAGCCTTTACAGAATCATACCACCTTATAAGTTTAGGAGTTTCTTTTTGACAATGACTGCAGTCGTAATCCCAAAAATATATAACTGTAAACTCTGTTTTTATTGAATCGAGTGACTGCATTACATTGTTTGAATCGGGCAGGGCAATAGGTATGGCTCTTTTTCCAAGCAGTATAGGCTCAAGTTGATCAGCGCGTTCTTTTACACGTTCCAGTTGCGATGCGGTAACCCAGGTAGCCAGCTCGGGGGTGTAGTATTTCTTTGCCATGTGCACAAATACAGCATCCATGCCCATTATTTCAGAGTTTTCGTAAGTATAAATGATGTATTGTACAAGAAATTTGAACATATCCTTGTCGGTACCTGCTTTCTGAATAAGGTAATCGGCCGCTGCAATTATTGAATCAGGATTGGGTATTATTATCCGGGTAAGGTATTCTTTGATCTTTGGGAAGAATACAGGTGTATGTAATATTCTGGGGTCACTAAAGTCAACATTATCAAAAAAATGTGCCTTATAATACTGGTAAGTAAAGTTTGAGTCGGGCCTGCCGTTTGATAGGGTAGGAGCAGGAGGTATAACAGGGTCTTCAACCATGTTTAATATTTTTGCCAAAAGCATATCCGGGTGCTTTGCAATAAAATCGGTACCGTATTTTTTGCCAATAGTGTTAAGTGAATCAAATCTCCTTTTTGCCCCGTCTTTATCCGGTCCGTTTTTGATTTGCTTTGCCAGAGTATCTAACTTTTCGTGTGTGGTTACCGAATATTCCTGAAACTCATAAAAAAGTTTGTTCTCTTCCGAACCCTGTACCTTCATGGTTTTAACATAGTTGGTACTATCTGCCTGCATCGAAAACTTTTGCTCTTTATCAATTATCAGTTCAAATAGTTTTCTCTTATTTGCCGAAACTATAAAGTAAGCTCCTCCATCTAATTCCTTTTCGCCCGAAAACTCAAAATTGCCTTTGTCATCTACCTTGGCTGTATCATATATATAGTCGTGATCTCCATAATGGCCACCCAAATAACACACGGTATTTTTAAGCCCGGCAACATTAAACTTTAAGTCGTGCTTTTTAGGCGCAGCTTTTAGGGTTATTGAAATGAGAATAAGGTATAAAGTGCTTAAATAAAGGGCTTTTAGTTTCACGCTTGTAGGTAATTAAGTTTTTCAAATTTAGTAATTTTAAGGATACTTTTAAGCAAATTAGCATGTAGTTTGGCTTCTTTAATACCGCTTATTGACAAAATAAAAGAGCCCCACATAATTGCAAGGCTCTTTCGGTGAGGTTTATTTTTTAATATTAGAAGCTTACGATCTTCAATATCCACAGAATAAACAAAATCAGGGCAACTAAAAAGAGCAAATAAAGTAATGGGCCAAGTCCTGCTAATATAGCATCTAGTAAACAAATAGCCAGTATTATTATAATAATCAGTAGTAATACACTTATATGTCCGCCTTCATTGGTCTTAGTACTCATAGTAACTGTTTCAGGAGCAAAGCTTTTGGCCTGAACTGCCGTACCTTCCATTTTAGCAATACTGGTAGATGAGCTTTGTTTTGCCAATGCACTCAAAATGGCCTTTGTTTTCATTTTTTTAGTGTTAGCAACAATAACATTAGTTACTGCCTTAGTGTTCTTATCCGATTGAGCTAATTGGCTTGATATTGTAGCCTTTGGTTGTTCGGTTGGAACAGATGGCGTTATTTGTGTTGGTGTTGTTTTTGCTGTAACCTTTTGCGCTATAGTTGTAGGGGTATTTTTTGAATAATCAACATAATAGCCACTGTTGTAATGGCGTTTCATTACCGAAAAATTTGATGCACATGACGAGAATAAGATACTTGCAGTAATAAAGAGGGCACTGTAGTTTAATAGTTTTTTCATAATGCTTAGGGATTATTAGGTAATTCTTTTTAATGTAATGCTCAACTGCTTTTGTTGTGCAAAAATGCACTTTTTTGAATATAAAGTATTATGCAAGTGAATATTTATTTTTCGGGTTCTTTTCATTCACGTAGTCTATCTTTGCATTACGTTTATGTTTGCCATAATAGATATAGAAACCTGTGGTCAGAAGTTCCGTCATCCTCAAGGGCGTATAATTGATATTGCCATACTTATTCATGATGGGTTGCAAGTTGTAGAAAGGTTTTCTACACTTATTAACCCAGGATGCTATATAAGCGGATTTTATAGTAACCTGTCAGGTATTACCAATGATATGGTAGCTGATGCACCGCACTTTCATCAGGTTGCTAAAAAGATAGTGGAACTTACGGAGGGGAAAATATTTGTAGCCCATAATGTTGGGTTCGATTACAGTTTTATAAAAGAGGAGTTTGCCTTTCTGGGTTATAATTTCAGAAGAGAAAAACTTTGTACAGTAAAATTGAGCCGTAAGCTATTGCCTAAAAGGATATCATACAGTCTGGGGCATTTATGTGCTTCACTAAATATCCCTATTGTAAACAGACATAGAGCATTGGGCGATGCTGAAGCAACTGCCATATTGTTTGACCTTTTGTTGCAATTAAAATCGCAAAGCCCTACCTATAAAAGTATGGGTATAGATGAAATAATGGCGACAAGGTTGGATAAAATAAAAGACTATGTATTAAAGAAGTTACCAGAAGAATGTGGAGTTTATTACTTCCTCGATAAAGAAGGAAAGATCATATACATTGGCAAATCGACCAATATATATAACAGGGCCATGAGCCACTTTAACAGCCATGAGCGCAAGGGTAAGCGAATGTTGAATGAATTGTATAATGCCGAACATGAATTAACGGGTAGCGAACTGATTGCACTATTATTAGAAGCAGAAGAAATAAAAAAGCACAAACCTCACTTTAACCGCGCGCAAAAGGCAGATATATTTACACATAGCATCAATTGGTTTGAAGATAAGCAAGGCATTATTAATTTTAAGATTGAGCCTTATGATGAAACAGGAACATACCTGCAGGCTTTTACGTCATATATTGCTGCAAGAGAACGCCTTGAATTGTGGGCTGATGAATATTCGCTTTGCCTTAAGTATTGTGGTTTATCAGACGATGAAGTATGTTTTAATTACCAGATAAAGAAGTGCAGAGGAATTTGTGCAGGCATAGAATCGAAAGATGAATACAATAAACGTGCAGGTAAGCTTGTAAATGAATATTCCTTTGGTAAGCAAAATTTTATGGTAGTTGATAAAGGCCGCAGGCCCGATGAACAATCTCTTATTTTAATTGAGGACGGACACTATGCAGGGTACGGTTATTTCGATTCTTCTACACAAATGCAAAACCCGGCTGAGTTGAAAGAAGTTATTAAGCACACTACTTACTATGCCGACCATGATACTATTGTGAGGAGCTATTTAAAGTCGAAATCGTTGCGGAAGATATTGCTATGAAGCAAACAAGTAGTGTGTTAAGCGTTTGTTATTTTTGTTGGGATAACCCAGGGGATAAACTCCATAAGCTATATTAATGAAGTCTGTATTTCAGTCAGAATATCGTAAGTTCTTTTTCTGGGCACTGGTGCTTAATATTATAACTGCATGGTTTAGCCTTGGCTACCATCATCCTGATGAGCATTTTCAAATACTCGAAATTTGTAACTACAAACTTGGCAATACCCCAATAGCCGATTTGCCATGGGAATTTGCGGCTAAGGCACGGCCCGGATTGCAACCATTTATTGCATATTGTTTTATAAGAGTTTTTCATTTTTTAGGCATCCTTAATCCTTTTTTAATTACGTTTTTGCTCAGGCTAAGTATAGCCCTCACCGGATGGTTTGTGGTTTGCAAATTAGTAATGCTATTGTTGCCTGATTTTTCGACACCTAAAGGCAAAAAAATATTTATACTGTTAAGTTTCTTTTTATGGTTTGTGCCTTATCTCAATGCCCGTTTCTCTTCAGAAAATGCAGCAGCAGTATGCTTTCTATGGATATTTTATCTTTTATTAAAGCCGTATACATCTTCCAATATAAAGAACAGTTCATTTCTATTAATAGGCTTTTTATTAGGACTTTCTTTCTTTTTCAGATTTCAAATGGCATTTGCTATTGTTGGGGTGGGGGCCTGGTTATTGTTTATTAAAAAGATAAATTGGAAAAACTGGCTTGCATTAATTTTTGCAGGGTTAATTGCCGCCGGACTTTGTATTTGCATTGACAGATGGCAATATGGTGCATGGGTGTTTACTCCATACCACTATTACCATGTAAATATTTTAGAGAATGTTGCTGCAAGCAGTGGTGTTGACCCAGGGTGGTGGTATTTTATGTTATTCTTTTGGATTGCCATACCTCCGCTTAGTTTGGTTTTATTGGGTGGCTTTTTTATAGGGACTTATATAAAACCCAAACATGTTTTTGTATTTGCTTTATTGGGCTTTTTAATAGGCCATGCTATAATAGGCCATAAGGAAATGCGCTTTTTGTTTCCTATGTGGTTTGCATTTATTTACCTGGCATCTGTTGGATTCGACTGGTGCATTGTTAAATATAAAAGCAATAAATGGTTCACCTATAGTTTCGGTTTTTTGATGGTATTGAATTGCCTCATGCTGACTTACCGGACTTTTGTTCCGGCACAAGAAGCTATACCTTGTTTTAAGTTTGTGTATAGTTATTTTAAACAAAAAAACACAACCATACTTTGTGTACGAGAGCCGGTATTTTGTTTAGCCGGGGTAAAAGCTGATTTTTATAAACCTAAGAACATTAACGAAATTGTTTTTAAAGATGAAGATGCACTCGCTTCATACATGGATACGAATAAAGAAGATTCAGTAATTGTATTTAAAAAAACAGCCACGTTGGGCAATAAACTAAGTAGCACATATAGAAACAAAAGAATTTACCTGCTTTACCCGGAATGGCTCTTGAACTTTAACTTTAATAACTGGATTGAAAGGGCAAATGTTTGGAGTATGTACGTTTTGTATAAGAAATAGCTGGTTTTACAGTGCTATTTTAACAGATTGCAATAATCCCATATCTTTTTTATATTTTTATAGTCTGAAACAAGAAAGATGCATAGAAGAAAAATTATACTCATCCTCGGTATATTATTTTCGATAGTAGTTATACCTGCTATTGCCCAGAATGATGAATCTGTAGCAACTGCCAGTGCAGGTGATGCTGATGCCTATTTTTCGCAAGAGGATTTTGACGATGCACTCGAAGCTTATCTCACTTTAGTAGATAAGTACCCTGATAATGAACTATACAATTATCGCGTGGGTGTTTGTTACCTCTATACAAACCTTGATAAAACAAAGGCAATACCTTATTTAGAGGTGGGTGCCCACATGAAGAAACATAGCCCCAATACCTTGTATTTATTAGGAAGGGCATACCAGTTTGCTTATAGATTTGATGATGCCATTAAAACATTTACTGACTTTAAAACAGAAGGCAAAGGTGCAGCAGAAAACCTGAAAGATGCCGATGCCCAAATACAATACTGTATGAATGCCAAGGAGCTTATGAAGTTCCCTGTAAATGTAAGTTTTGAAAATTTGGGTAAAAACATCAACTCACAGTATGATGATTATTATCCGTTTGTGCCAACCGATGAATCGTTTATTCTGTTTAATAGTAAACGGGGTGGGGCAGGCAAGAAAAAGGTTTCAGCCAATAATTTTTCCCCATCTATTTATATATCGTATGTAAGTGGTGGCCAGTTTCAGCCTGCAACCAATATTGGCCAGCCGGTAGATGTGGCAGGTAAGAGTTCAGAAGTTGTAGGCCTGTCGAAAGAAGGTGATTATATGCTTTTCTATTATTTCGATAAAAGAGGATATGGAAGTATTTACAGTACTACCGACGATGCAGGGAAAAACTTTAGCAACCCTGTTGTGTTGCCAGAAGCAATAAACCAGAAGAATCAATACCAGATAGCTGCATCAGTAACTGCCGATGGCAGCACTATGTATTTTGCCAGTGATCGTCCGGGTGGCCTTGGTGGAGTAGATATATATGTTTCGAAAAAACTACCTAATGGCGGTTGGGGTGTTCCGCAAAATGCGGGCCCTGCTATTAACACATCAAGCAACGAAGATTTTCCGAATATATCACCCGATGGCAAAACTCTTTACTTCAGTTCGCAGGGTCATACTGGTATGGGTGGCTATGATATATATAAGGCAATTTGGAATGATTCAACCAATCAATGGGCATCGGTGCAAAATATGGGCTATCCAATAAATACTCCTGATGATGATATGAACTTCCGCCTTGCCGCAAATGGCAGCTACGGTTACATTTCGCAGGTACGCAAGGGTGGTATGGGAGGCCTTGATGTATACCGCATAAAATTTAATGATGCGGAGCAAAGGTATTCTGTAGTTAAAGGCCTTATACGTGCTGCCGATACTGCTTCTAAGATCAAAAATTATAGCGATATTATGATAACCATTAGTGATGCCAAGACAAATGAATTATATGGTAACTATGTACCTAACGGAGCTACGGGCAGGTATGTAATGATACTACCACCAGGGAAATATCACGTAAGCGTACAGGACGAAAGCTTTACTGAGTATAAACAAGACCTCAATATTGAAGATAAAGGTTCGTTTAAAACGGAAATAGATCAGGACGTATTGCTTACACACGTTCCTAAATAAGCAAGGTATTATATTAGGATACTCGAATAATAGTTCTGCGTGGTAAGCAGGCAGGCATCTTATTTAAAAAAGCAGTTTTCTTACTCCCTTTAGATTTCGAATTGAGCATACTGCTTTGCTTGTGAGGCACAGGTTTTAAATAAAGCTTTTGCCCGGGCCATAATTTAGAGTGAATGTTTATACCATTTATCCGGCAAAGGAAGTTTACATCTACACTATATTCTCTGGCTATTTTATAAACACCATCACCTTGTTTAAGTATCACATAATCTGGAGCATTTTCTGAAACAGGTATAGCAGGGGGCACATCGTATAATATGCCAAAGCCATGCAGGTTTTGCAATACGGTATCGAACAGATAAAGGTGATTTTGCTGAATTATACTTATCAGGCGTTCAGAATAGTCCCTTGCTGTTGCATAGCCTGCTTTAGATAGTCCATATGCCCAATTACGGTAGTCAGTGCGGGCATAGTGAAACAAAAAGGTATACCAAGGACGTGATTTAAGAAACTGTGCATGATCACGATATGAATCATCGGCACTTGGGTATTTTCTAAAGTGTTCACCTTTCTCGTCGTCGTCATAGGTATAATAATCGCCACCCCAGTCTTCGTGGCACTTAATACCGAAATGATTATTGGCATACTTTGCCAAAGGGCTATTACCATAATCTGATTCGAGCATCCCTTGTGCAAGGGTTACACTGGCTGGTATATTATATACCAGCATCTGTTCAATGGCACAGTCCTTATACTTCTGAATATACTCAGTCGGAGACATAGCTATAGCACAAGTAGATAATACTATGGCATAGCAGGTAAGCAGGCTATTTTTGATAATTGACTTCAAAAGATAAATAAAATTATACAAAGTTACCCATACTTATACCTCAGAATAGATACCAACACAGGGGTCTTCTTAACATAGCTTTGTTGATTTCCTGTGTACGTTATATATGTACTTTTGTTCCCTATAAACCTGTCTCTATCATGTCATATCCTTTCAATGTGCGCGTTTACGGCCTTTTAATTGATAGCGAAAACCGGGTTCTTGTAGCTGACGAGTTGATACATGAACACTATATAACCAAATTCCCAGGTGGTGGATTGGAGTTTGGAGAAGGCACTATAGATGCTATAAAAAGGGAAATGATGGAAGAAACAGGTATTACGATAGAGGTGGTGAGTCATTTTTACACAACCGATTTTTTTATGGCATCGGCTTTTAACCCAAAGGCACAGGTAATCAGTATTTACTATATTATTAAAGCTATTACTCCGTATAATCTCAGAACCACCGATAAGGCTTTTGATTTTGAAGAAGTTAAAGAAGGGGCTATAAGCTTCAGATGGCTGCCAATTAATTCATTATCAGAAACTACGTTTACTTTCCCTATCGATAAGAGGGTTTCTGTTCTTTTGGCAGGCAAAAAAAATTAACATCTTTTATGATAGTTTAATTTGTCAACTATTATCTAAACAAACTATATTTGCCTCCTCTTTTTAAAGCAAACCCCATGACCAGAAAAGAGGTTTCAATATTTGAAATCGAAGAATTTTCCTTTGGAAGAAAATTTGGCTTGTTAGGCAGGCTATACCTTTCTGTGCTTGCTTCAAAACTCAAACATTTGGGACTCGAAAGACATTTCTCTGTACTTGTTTTAATAGATAAAATGGGGAATAAATGCAGCCAGAAATTTATTGGCGATACACTTCATATTGATAAAACAATGATGGTAGGTGTACTTGATGACCTTGGCAAGAAAGGATTTATTAAACGCACCCAAAACCCTACCGACAGGAGAGAATACTGGATACAGCTTACACCAAAAGGTGAAAAACATATGCCGGAAATAAAACAAACAGTGAAAACAATCAACAAGGCCATTATGAAAGAATTAAGTTCAGCCGAAAGTAAAGACTTTCATAATCGTCTAAATACTATATATATAAACTTAGTGCACCTGAACATTGCTTAAAATTCCGTCTGTCTATTATGAAGAAATCACTTATACCATTTGTCTTTATTGCAGTTGCAGTAATGGCTATTATATCGTGCAAAACTGATGCAAACCCCAATGCAAAAAGTGGCGTTTCAAAAACTACGCTGGTAAATGGACGGGTTGTTGTTGCATCACCAACCACAAATAATATTTCGGTATCAGGCACTATAATGTCCGATCAGGAGGTTACACTTCAGAGTCAGATATCAGGGTTGGTTACTAAGGTTTATTTTTCAGAAGGAAGTCATGTACAGAAAGGCGACTTGTTAGTAAAGATTGACGATTCCCAGTTTCAGGCACAAATGCAAAAGGACGAGGTTGCTAAACAATTGGATGAGATTACCGAAGCACGTCAAAAGAAGCTTTTGGCCATAAATGGTATAAGTGAACAAGATTATGATATTGCACTTAATACGCTTAATAGTGTTATTGCAGATATGAAACTAATTCAGGTTTCTATTAACTATACCAATATCGTTGCACCTTTTGACGGAACTATAGGCCTTAAGAATATAAGCGACGGAAGCTATGTTACCCCTTCAACGGTAATAGCTAACCTGGAAGAAGTAACACCTATAAAGATAGATTTCTTTGTTCCGGAAATATACCTCAGTAAATTACAGAAAGATGAAACTATAGATTTTACTGTTAGTGGATCCACTAATCAATTTAAAGGCAAAATATATGCGATAGACCCAAAAGTTGATATGTCAACAGGAAGCGTTCATGTTCGAGCTATTACTGATAATAAAGATGGGCTGTTACTGCCAGGCCAGTTTGCTAATATCTCAATTATATTAAACCATGTTGATAGCGCGCTTATGATACCTTCGGAAGCGATAATTCCGAAAACCATTGGGCAAAGTGTGTATATGGCTAAAAATGGTAAAGCGCATACTGTTGATGTAACTATTGGCATACGTACCGATTCTACCGTGGAAATAACTAAGGGCCTTCATGCCGGCGACACTATTATCACCGATGGTACTATGTTAATCAGCAACGGTACTTCAGTTAAGTTTAAACAAATACGTTAACCAGCCAATATGAGTTTATCATCAGTAAGTTTAAAGCGGCCGGTTTTTGCAGGGGTAATGTCTATTATCCTTGTACTATTTGGAATAATTGGGTATAATCGTTTAAGTGTTCGTGACTATCCTTCCATAGATCCTCCTGTAATAAGTGTGCAAACCAGTTATACGGGTGCAGATCCCGATGTTATAGAATCGCAAATTACTATGCCATTAGAAAAAGCTATTAATGGTGTTCAGGGAATTCGCGACATTGTATCTACCAGCGCTCAGGGTTCAAGCAGTATCCAGGTTGAGTTCAATCTTGGCTACGATATGGAAACTGCTGCTAACGACGTTAGGGATAAAGTAGCACAGGGTCTGAAGCAGCTTCCTTTAAATATTGATGCTCCGCCAACGGTTACTAAGCTCGATGCCAATTCAGATGCTATACTTACGCTTACTGTAAAGAGTACAACCAAAAACCCTTTGCAGGTAACTGATTATGCCGAAAACGTAATTGAAAGTGTACTTCAAACTATACCAGGTGTAAGTACCATACAGGTGTGGGGAGAGAAATTATATGCCATGCGTATATGGATGGATCCGGCAAAATTGGCTGCTTTTAAGCTTACACCCATTGATATACAAAATGCTTTAATTGCTAAAAATGTGTACCTGCCATCGGGTACTGTAGAGGGAACAACCACCCAACTTACAGTTAATACGCATGGTAACTTGGTAACCGAAGAGGATTTTAATAACCTTATTATAAGAAGCAGTGGCACAGATAATATAAGGATACGCGATATTGGGCGTGCTGAATTAGGTGCCCTAAATCCTGAAACAATACTTAAAGAATCGGGTACCCCCATGGTAGGTCTTGCGCTTGTTGCTCAGCCCGGTGCTAACTATATTGATATATCGAAAGAGTTTTATAAACGCCTTGCACAACTCCAGAAAAGCATAGATAAAAACTATGAGCTGAATGTGGCTTTAGATACCACTACCTATATTAAGGACTCTATAACAGAAGTAGAAGAAACCCTTGCCATTGCATTTATACTGGTAATTATTATTATATATCTATTCTTCCGCGATTTCCTTATTGCCTTTAGGCCACTGGTAGATATTCCGGTTTCTATTATTGCAGCTTTTTTTGTAATGTATATTACAGGGCTATCAATAAACATTATAAGTATGTTGGGTATAGTCCTGGCAACAGGCCTTGTGGTGGACGATGGTATTGTTGTAACTGAAAACATTTACAAAAAGATTGAGGCAGGCATGTCTCCAATGGCTGCTGCGCTTGAAGGATGTAATGAGATATTTCTGGTTGTAATATCTACTTCTATTACGCTGGCTATTGTATTCCTTCCTATTATATTCTTGCAAGGTATGACGGGCCAGTTATTTCGTGAATTTGCCATTGTTGTGGCCGGATCGGTGCTTATATCAGCATTTGTTTCGCTTACACTTACACCGGTATTAAGTGTTAAGCTTGTAAGCAAAGGAGGCAAAAGCAGGTTTTACAAAAAAACAGAACCATTTTTTGTTGCATTAAATAATGGATATAGCAGAATGCTGAAAGCCTTTATGCGAAAAAGGTGGATAGCTTTTTATATTGTGGGTATTTGCCTTACCCTTATTGTGGTTATTGGTAAATCATTGCACTCAGAACTTGCACCTTTAGAAGATAAGTCACTGTTACGTTGTCAGGTGCTTGCCCCTGAAGGTTCATCGTATGACTATACTGATTCATATATGGACTCAATATATCGTTTTGTTCAGGATTCAGTTCCTGAAAAAAATATTTTACTTACTATTACTGCGCCGGGTAGTGGAACAGGAGCGCTGAATACAGGTATGGCCAGAATGGTGTTGGATGCCCCTGATGAAAGGAAGCGTTCGCAAAATGATATAGCTGGTTTTCTTACTAAACGACTTACTAAATTTCCTGCTGCGCGTGTATTTGTAGTACAGGAACAAACCATAGCAATTGGTTCCGGCAAAACAGCACTTCCCATACAATTTGTATTAGAAGCGCTTACCCTGCCTGATTTGAAAATAGCATTGCCTAAATTTTTGGCTGCTGTTAAACAAGACTCGATTTTTGTGCAGGTAGACGCTAACCTTAAATTTAATCACCCGCAGGTAGATATTACTATTGACAGGGAAAAGGCAGGAGCCTTGAATGTATCGCCTGCGAATATTGCTCAAACCTTGCAATTGGCAATGAGTGGAGAACGATTCCAGTATTTTTATCTGCATAGTAACCAATACCAGGTAATTGGAGAGATACAGAATGAAAAGAGGGCGAAACCTGGCGATATACAATCTATATATATTCGAAGCGATTCGGGTAAGGGCAACCTGGTAGAATTAGATAATCTGATTCATATAAGAGATACAGCAAACCCAGCGCAATTATTCCACTATAACCGTATGGAATCAGCCACTATATCGGCAAACCTTGCACCAGGAAAAACCATTGGCGATGGTGTGAATGAGATGAACAGACTTGCAAAAAACCTGCTTCCCCCTAATATCTCTACTGATCTTTATGGTGCGTCCAGAGACTATATGGATAGTTCAGGCGATATTGTATTTGCGTTTTTGCTTGCCCTTTTATTGATATACCTTGTTCTGTCAGCTCAATTCGAGAGCTTTATCGATCCGCTTATAATTATGCTTACAGTGCCTTTAGCTATGGCGGGTGCATTACTCTCACTGTGGATATTTGGCCAAACGCTGAATATTTTCAGTGAAATAGGAATTATAACGCTCATAGGGTTAGTTACTAAAAACAGTATCCTTATTGTAGAGTTTGCCAACCAACTACAGGAAAGAGGAATGTCTTTGAACGAAGCTATTGTCGAAGCTGCTATTGAACGTCTTCGCCCTATACTTATGACTACATTGGCAATGGCTCTTGGTGCATTACCAATAGCTATTGCAATTGGTGCTGGTGCTACAAGCCGTAAATCGCTCGGAACAGTTATAGTTGGCGGACTAATGTTTGCACTTGTACTTACATTATTTGTTATTCCGGCTATATATACATATATGGCACGCCCAATAAAAAAACACGAACCCGTACAGAAATAATATGGCATTTATGAGAAAATATGTTCTGCTATTTATATTACTTGCGTCGGGGTTAATTTCTTCAGCTCAATCATTCATATCATTAGATAGTGCTATAGCTATTGTTCTTAAAAAGAACTACAATGTTCTTATAGCGCAGAATAATTACCAGATGAGCGCCAACAATTATTCTCCCGGTGAGGCAGGTATGCTACCGAATATTTCTCTCGGTGCTGGATATAATGGATCAGATAATTCCATCCATCAGAATTATAGCACAGGACTGGAAGTAACAAAAAATGGGGTGATTTCTTCTACGCTTAACCCTAATTTAGGGTTAACATGGACATTATTTGATGGGACCAGAATGTTTATAGCCTATAACCAGCTTGGGCTTTTTAAAGATGAAGGAATGCTGAATGTGAAAGCTGCTATGCAAGATAATATTGCCGCTGTTGTGCAAGCCTATTATAATATAGTTCAACAAAAAGAATTACTTACTGTGCTTGATTCAAATATGGCCTTATATAAGGAAGAAATGGATATTGCCGAAGAACAGTATAAAATAGGTACAGGCTCTAAATTGAATTATTTAGAGGCGGAAGTAAGTTATAATGCTCAGCGTTCGGCATACTTTAGGCAGCAAGTAAGTATTTCAAACGCTGTGGTTGCATTAAATCAGATAATTGAGCTGCCGGTTGAAACTACTTATTCGGTTAGCGATACTATTCCCATTCATAGGTCTTTGGTTTATGATAGCCTTAGAAAAAATATGATAGCTCAAAACCCGACACTACAACTATCGGAAACCAATATAAAAGTGGCCGAAAATAGCTTGAAGGAAACAGATGCTATGCGCATGCCTACCTTAGGCTTAGGTGTAAATTACGGGTTGTCGCGCACGCAATCAACAGCAGGATTAACCCTTCTTAATCAATCGCAAGGGTTTTCTGGTGGACTTACACTGGCATGGACATTATTTAATGGCTCAGTTATAAACATACAACACAGGAATGCGGAGATAAATGAATTGAATGCTAAATATATGTTCAGCCAAACCCAGATACAAGAGAATGCTTTGTTATTAATTGCGTTTCAGCAATATGCCGACAATTTGAAGATTTTGAAAATGGACGAAGAAAACTTCTTTGTAGCAAAAGAAAACGTATTTGTTGCTCTGGAGCAATTCAGAATAGGTACAAGCAATATTGTTCAGTTGCAACAAACCCAATCAAGTTTTGCCGCAGCCGGCAGCCAGGTAGTTACCGACAGATATAATGCTAAGGTTAGCGAAACCCAGCTCCTTCAATTAGCTGCTCAATTGGTGAAGTAGACTTTTCGTTACTGCAAATAAAAAAGCCCTGCAGCATATGCTACAGGGCTTTTTTATTAAAGTTTGTTGTATTAAATAAGCTTGCTTCTTATTTCAGTAACGGTTTGCTGTAAAGCCTGAACATCTTTTAATGAAAGGCCAGCGTCAGAAAGTTTTGAAGCCGCATCGAAAAGTGGTTGTAATGCTTTAAGCATATTAGCACAGTCCGGGTTGCTTTGGTAATCAGTCAATGCTTTTTGCAGGTAACTGAATGCATAAACGTGGCTCCATATTTTTTCGTACATGCCACTGTTCTTGTCATTCTTCTCGTCCTTAATAAGGTTAGTAGCAATATAAAGTCCTTCTATCCATCCACCAGAGAATATAATTGTGCTGGTAGCAGCTCTCTTATTGGAATACAATTCCTTTTGAGCCCTGTCGAATGCAGTTTGAATTACTACACCTATAGAGTCTTTATTTGAAACTGCGGTTTTAAACTGGTCCATAAGCTTTTGGTCGTATGCCGATGTAATACCTAAAGCAGAAGCAAGTTTTGCAACCTGTACTATATATGCTGTGGCATCCTGCATTTGATTATAGCTTGCAGCATAACCCATATCAGCGCCAAAAATACCCATGTTAACAGCTTGCTGGTATGTACCAGAATAACTACTGCCTTTATCGGGGCTATTTAAAATACCCTTATTGTATTGTATGCCTTCTTTAGCCAATTCCTTAGCAATATCAGTAGGCGCAGGAATGTTGGTCATAAGCAGGTTAAGGTTAGTAACAGTGCCTGTTTTTGCGCTGTCTTTAATCACTTCTTCGGCCGGTAATGCAGGGCCGGTATTACTCTTACAAGCTGTAAGCCCTGTAATAGCTGTTGCTGTAAGAATGCCAAAAAATAACAAATTCTTCTTCATTTGGTATACGATAAATTAATTCTGTCAAAAGTAGCAGAATTTGTTTTAGTTAGACATTCCTGCGACGAAAAAAAATCTGAAAATTATTTTGTTGCGGAACAAAATAATTATCTATCATTGCCAGCTGATTTTTGTTTTTTGAAAGAAATAAGAGTATCTTTGAAAAGCTTGATTTTATAGGCAATTTAGAGATGATGATGAACGAAAGGTGTTGTATATATGTTTTTTTTCTAGAAAAACAATAGCATAAAAAATTTTTTATTTGAAATGATTTGCTTTTTTTTGCCAAGATGAAATTATCGTAAGAAATAAATAGAAATATACTCAGTTAAAAATATCATACTTCTGATCTACTAATGGAAAAAACACACGCTAAGGTTTGGGAACAGTGCCTTACGATTATCAAAGATAACGTAACGCCACAGAGCTTTAAGACGTGGTTCGAGCCTATTAAGCCTATCAAGTTGAAAGATAATGTACTGACCATACAGGTGCCCAGTCAATTCGTTTACGAGTACCTTGAGGAACATTACATAACCTTACTTAAGAAAGCGATAAAGAGGGAACTAGGCTCTGATTCACGTTTAGAATATAGCATTGTAATGGAGAACACCCGCAATGCTAAACCATATACCGTAAAGATACCGGGCTCGAATAAACAAGCTGCAAAAGGCCAACCTGTTAATATTCCTATTGATATTAATAAGAACCCTATCCGCAACCCGTTTATTATACCGGGCCTAAAGAAGGTAGACGTTGCTCCGCAACTTAACCCTAACTATTCTTTTGAGAATTTTATTGAAGGAGACTGTAATCGCCTTGCCCGCTCTGCAGGATTTGCAGTGGCGCAAAAGCCGGGTGGAACATCTTTCAATCCGCTCTTTATATATGGTGGAGTAGGTTTGGGTAAAACGCACCTTGCTCACGCTATAGGTTTAGAGATAAAGAATAACCTGCCGAACAAGACCGTTCTTTATTTATCCTCGGAGAAATTTACAACTCAGTTTATTGATGCTACCAAGAACAATACACAGAACGACTTTATCAACTTCTATCAAATGATAGATGTGTTGATAGTGGATGATGTACAGTTCCTGGCTAAGAAGGAAAAAACACAAGATGTGTTCTTCCATATATTTAATCACTTGCACCAAAATGGCAAGCAGTTGGTGTTTACATGCGACAAACCTCCGGTAGAAATTGAAGGTATGGAGCAACGTTTATTGTCTCGCTTTAAATGGGGCCTTGCTGCTGATCTTCAAATGCCGGGGCTTGAAACACGTATAGCTATACTGCAACGTAAAATATATACCGAAGGTCTTGACATATCTAGCGATGTAGTAGAATACCTTGCATATAGTATTAATAGTAATGTTCGCGAATTAGAAGGTGCGCTTATATCATTGGTTGCACAGTCTTCACTCAACAAGAAAGCTATTACACTTGAACTTGCCAAACAAATGATTGACAAGTTTGTGAAGAACACTGCACGCGAAGTTTCTATAGACTATATACAAAAGGTAGTATGCGATTACTTCGGACTGCCAATTGAAATGATCAAATCGAAGACTCGTAAGAGAGAGGTTGTTCAGGCACGCCAGATAACTATGTACTTTGCCAAGAGCTTCACCAAATCTTCGCTTGCCAGTATTGGTTTACAGTGCGGTGGTAAAGACCACGCTACCGTGTTGCATGCTTGCAAAACAGTGAATAATCTTATCGATACCGATAAAAGGTTTAAAGGATATATACTTGAGTTGGAAAAGAAGATAACTCTTTCGAACTACCAGTAAACAATATTTATCCTACAGGTAAAAAGAGAGGCTAATGGCCTCTCTTTTTATTTTGCAAGATTGAATTCGGTACCTTTGTTTTATAGAATATGTTATGAGTAAAAAGATAATGATGGTTTGCCATGGCAATATTTGCCGATCTCCACTGGCAAAATTCCTGATGATAAAGAAACTGGGAGAAAAAGGAATTGCCGGGTATGAAGTTGACTCAGCCGGTACATCTGGCGCCCATGCAGGAGAAGCGCCCGATGCCCGTACCATTGCCAATGCACTTACACATGGCGTAGATGTTTCTTCGAACAGATCGAAACAATTTAAAAGTACCGACTTTGAAAAATTCGACCGTATATATGTGATGGATAGCGCCAACTATGCCGATGTAATGCTGTTGGCAGATAGTGAAAGGGAAAAGAATAAGGTAAAGCTATTTCTTGATTCGGCACATCCGGGTTCGGATGATTCGGTACCCGACCCATGGTATGGCGATGAGAAAGGATTTGACAAAGTGTACCATATAATAGATAAAGCCTGTGGATCCATTGCTGATAAAATAAAAGAGGGCGAATTACCTTAATTGGATGAGTAATACTGAAAAGGGCATATTGTATTTAATTCCAAGCTTGTTGGGCGATTCAGTAATTGAGCGCTCGATACCTGCTTTCAATAAAGAGATCATACAATCGCTTGAGGAGTTTATAGTAGAGGACTTGCGCAGCGCCCGTAGGTTTTTAATAAAGATGGGAAGCAAACCCATTGACTCACTTACTTTCCATTTGTTGAATGAACATACAACACATGGGAATATAAGCCCCTATATTGATGGACTGTTGAAAGGCAAAAACGTTGGCTTATTATCTGATGCTGGGTGCCCTGGCATTGCTGACCCCGGTGCCGATGTGGTGAGGCTTGCACATAAGCATGGTATAAAGGTTGTGCCTTTGGTTGGCCCATCATCTATATTGCTTGCACTTATTTCATCGGGGTTGAACGGACAGGGTTTTTCATTTCATGGGTATTTACCTAAGAAGCAACCCGAAAGAGGTGCTAAAATAAAGCAACTGGAATCGATTGCATACAGAGATAACCAAACCCAGATATTTATTGAAACACCTTATCGGAATGATGCACTGCTGCAGGACTTACTAAGCGCATGCAGGCCCGATACTTTACTTTGTGTGGCTTCTGATATTACGTTGTCAACGGAATATATAAGAACTGCAACGGTGAAAGAGTGGCGCGCCGAAAAGCGAAGTTTCAATGATCACCCTGCTGTATTCCTGATAGGGAAATAAGTTCAGGATTCTAAAACCTTTATGAGTCTATCTACTTTAATAGTAGTGGCACATTTAAAATGTCCTTCAGGGCAAGCTTTGTAGCCATGCAGGCCACAGGGGCGACAGGTTAATTTCTCTTCCGTTTCAATGATGAATGACTTTTTAGAAAGCGGCCCAAAACCAAATGCAGGAATAGTGGAACAGTATATGGCAGTTACAGGTGCATTCATGGCAGAGGCAATATGCATAGGGGCAGAATCATTTACATAATTCATAGTTGCATCTTGCATGAGTGCTGCCGATTGCAGGAAAGATAACTTGCCCGCAAGGTTCATTACTTTTTTGTTTGTAGTCGACTCAATGATCTGGTTACACAGGTCCTTATCGCTCTTAGCGCCTAACAAGTAAACCTGGTATTTGTTACTTAAGCCATTTAAAAACTCAATCCATTTGTCTTTCGGGAATTGTTTTGTAAACCATACCGAAGATGGAGCTAGACATATATAAGGGCTTGCTTTGTATTGAGCAACTGATTCGTAATCGGCAGGAGCAGGGTACAACTTGGGTTGCACTATTTTGTTGTCGGTAAATGATGCAACCAATTCTAAGTTTCTTTCTACTTCGTGCTTGCCATTGCCAATTGTGTGCACCACCTTTTTTGTATAGCAGAACGAGAAAGGGTTTTTGTCAAAGCCGATCTTTTCTTTAGCGCGCGAAAATAACGTGATAAGGCCTGAACTGCCATAACGATGCAGGTTTATAATCTTATCGTATCTGGCCTTTTTAACTTCTGCAATTACGCGTGCCTGTGCCGCAATGCGTGGCGCCTTTTTATTAAGTACAATTACTTTATGAATAAATGGGTGCCCATCCAGTAGCGACTCATTGCCTTTGCGCAGCAGGAAGTCTATCTGTGCGGTTGGGAAGTATTGGTGCAGCTTTTCTACTACCGGTGTGGCCAGTATTACATCGCCAATAAACGCTGTTTGAATTACCAGTATCTTCAAAATTCAGAATAAGGTGGGGCAATTATAACAATAATAGGCCTAAGATATTGCTTTTAGAAATGAGTCAGTTGGTAAAACACCCCTGCATTGCCTAAATAACTGGGTATGCCGGCATAACCTGCTTCAAGCCAGATACCTACATTTTTGGTGATGTATATCCTCATTCCAATAAATCCTCCAAGTAAAACACCGGCATAAGTATCTTGCGTATTAAAACTGCCAATGGTTGGTGAGCTTATGGTAGAAGATTCAGAGGTAATGGTAAAGCCCAATGTAAGGCCCATGTAAGGGTCAATTCTGCTGCCTAAATTAAAGTGGTACGTAGGCCTTGCTGCCACGCCAAAATACAACCCCGATACTTTATCGGTAACGGTGCCTGCTGCATACTGGTTTCCTGTAGGGTCGGCTATATTATAAGGTATGTTATTGCCTGTTACGTTGGCACTTGCAAAGGTCACCTGAGTGCCTATGCCAAAGGTAAGGCCAATTTTAGCTTCGTAGTTAAGCACAGCACCCGGCGAAATGGTTCCTGCGTAATTAGGTAACAGGTTATACGAAATTCCCGGAGCGCCCAGGCCACCACCGTAGCTACCACCAATGCTCATGATATTTGCCAGATCGGCTGATGCCTGGCCTTGAGAGGCAGGTGCCAAGCCCATAAAGAGAGTGGTGAAAACGATTATAGAAAACTTCCTGTAGATACTGTACACTTAAACTGTAATAGAATTTTGCGCGGTCAAATTTAATACTTTCTATTGATTAGCAGAGAATTAGCGAGCCATTAAGCAAAAAGCCCCACAGCACATGCTGTAGGGCTTTTTAGTTGCAAGCTGTGAGCTATTACATGCCCATGTCACCCATTCCGCCCATTGGTGGCATTCCACCGCCTGACTTAGAGGTTTCTTTTTCTTCAGCTAATACACATTCGGTAGTAAGTAACATACCTGCAATAGAAGCTGCGTTCTCTAAAGCTACGCGGCTAACTTTGGTAGGGTCAATTACACCTGCTGCAAAAAGGTTTTCGTATTTCTCGGTCCTTGCATTGAAACCGAAATCGCCTTTGCCTTCTTTTACTTTTTGTATAACCACTGAACCATCAATTGTACCTGAGTTAGCTACAATTTGACGGAGAGGTTCTTCTAAAGCACGACGGATGATAGAGATACCTGTGTTCTCATCTTCATTGTCGCCTCTCAGCTTTTCAATTGATTCAACTGCGCGAACGTAAGCAACACCGCCACCTGCTACAATGCCTTCGGCAACTGCTGCACGGGTAGCATGCAATGCATCGTCTACACGGTCTTTCTTTTCTTTCATTTCTACTTCAGATGCAGCACCAACATACAATACAGCTACACCACCGGCCAATTTAGCAAGGCGTTCCTGTAGTTTTTCCTTATCGTAGTCAGATGTTGTATTTTCAATTTGTGCCTTGATCTGGTTAACACGTGCAGTAATGTCAGCCTTTTTGCCTGAACCGTTTACTATGGTTGTGTTATCCTTGTCAATGGTGATCTTTTCAGCACGGCCTAAGTAAGAAAGGTCAGCGTTTTCAAGTTTGTATCCACCATCTTCCGATATAAATACACCGTTTGTCAACACTGCAATATCTTCAAGCATAGCCTTCCTTCTGTCGCCAAAGCCCGGAGCCTTAACAGCTGCAACCTTTAACGAACCCCTCATTTTGTTTACAACAAGGGTAGCAAGCGCTTCACCGTCAATATCCTCAGCAATGATAAGAAGAGGGTGGCCGGTAGCTACTGTCTTTTCAAGTATAGGAAGAAGTTCTTTCATCGAAGAAAGTTTCTTTTCGTAGATAAGAATGTAAGGGTTTTCTAATACCACTTCCATCTTCTCGGTATTGGTTACAAAGTAAGCCGAAAGGTATCCCCTGTCGAATTGCATACCTTCTACAACTTCAACAGTTGTATCGGTTCCACGCGCTTCTTCCACGGTAATAACACCTTCTTTTTTCACTTTTGCCATTGCTTCAGCAATAAGCTTTCCAATGGTAGTATCGTTGTTAGCCGAAATGGTAGCAACTTGTTCTATCATTTTGTTGCCTTCGCCAACCGGTTTCGATTGTTTCTTAAGGTCAGCTACAATAGCTTCTACAGCCTTGTCAATACCCCTTTTCAAATCCATTGGGTTTGCACCTGCTGTAACGTTCTTTAAGCCAATAGTAATAATAGCTTGTGCCAAAACGGTTGCAGTTGTAGTTCCGTCACCTGCAATATCTGCGGTTTTAGATGCTACTTCCTTAAGCATTTGAGCGCCCATGTTTTGTACAGGGTCAGCCAATTCTATTTCTTTAGCAACGGTAACACCATCTTTTGTAATGATAGGTGCACCGAATTTTTTGTCAATAATAACATTACGACCTTTTGGGCCTAATGTTACTTTTACTGCGTTTGCCAATGCATCAACGCCTTTCTTTAGGGCGTCGCGGGCAGTAAGTTCGAAGATTATGTCTTTAGCCATTTTTTTAGTTTTTAATTAATGTTTATTTGATAAGGGTTTGATTATTCGAAATATCCTAATACGTCATCCTGGCGCATGATCAGGTATTCTTTACCATCAATGCCAATTTCAGAACCTGAATACTTTCCATAAAGAATTTTGTCGCCTACTTTAAGGGTTACAGGCTCATCTTTCTTTTTGCCCGGGCCTACTGCCACTATAACTCCCTTTTGAGGTTTTTCCTTAGCGGTATCAGGTATAATAATACCACCTGTGGTTTTGCTTTCTGCTTCAGCAGCTTCAACCAGTACGCGGTCGCCCTGCGGTACGAAGTTTACTTTTTTTGCCATGATTTTTTGGTTTTTAATTGTTATATTGGTTTTAAAATAATTCTCTGCTTTACTACTTTCAATTTCCGTGCCAAGTGCTTGCAGGTGCCATTTTTTGCATTTGGGATTGCGAATCTATGCCAAAAAAGCATAATACATGACAGTTATATGTCGTTCTATGCCATTTTAAAAAAAATAGCCCTGTTCAACCCGCTGAACACGGGTTACACTTTTGCTCTTTTGTTACCCATCAAGTGATTGATTTTCAGTGTTAATGATTCGGAAAATTTTGTCATTTTGTAACCCGACTTTGGCATTTTGCCTGTTGCATTTTTTATGGTGAAAAGGCTGCCTAAAAGTAGGTTTTGTCGCACTGAGCTTGCGTAAGTGCAAGGAATATGTTTCGACAAGCTCAACATGACAGTTTCTTTTTTGGAGGGGCGTTATGCAACGGGATGTAACCTCTTAATGTTTTTTAATTGAATGGTTCCACAAAATTAACCAATTTGTATTTTATATAAAACAAAATGTTTATTAATTATCAACAACCCAATTAGGGTGGAATGATAATTCCGATCTTTTTATTATTCGTCTAACAGCGTTTAGATTAGGCGCTACACAGGAACGGTTTAGGTATAGATAGGGCCGCATGTCGGGAGGGATTAAATATTTACTACTTTCGGCTATCATTAAATATATTTACACATGACACCTTTTAAACTGGCTAAAGAAACTATCAACACAAATCCTACCCATCCGGGTGCATTATTGCACGATGAGATAGAGTACCGTGGCATATCGATTGCCGAATTGGCAGCAGATATGAATATGGACGCTACCTTGTTGGAAGCTGTTGTAAATGGCAAAAGCAGCGTAACTGCCGATATTGCCTTAAAGCTTGAGAAGGTATTGGGTGTAGATGCATACTACTGGATGCGTATACAAGGCAAATTCGATATTGATGACCTGCGTTTAAAAGAATTTAAAAAGAACCCTGATTTGTTAAATAGTAACACCGGTTCAGCTATAGCCCTGGAACCTAAGAGCGCTTATGCAAGCCTTTCGAAGAGAACCAAGACATTGGAACAATAATAAGATTGTAATTATTAAAAAGCCCTGCAGAGATGCGGGGCTTTTTTATTAGGTAAAGAATAATTCACTATTATAGTGAATTATTTAGTATATTTGTATTAAGATATATGGAAATAAAGTACATATCAGTTGAACTTCTGAATTATTATACAGGCAGTTATTCCGGTAAGCAACGATTCCCGAGTGATATACTGATAAGGTTTAAGGATAAGATAGATTTTATGATGGCTGCGGAAAGTATAATGGCCTTGTCGAAAATGCGGAGCTTGAATATTGAAAAGATAGGAACCCATTGGAGCGCAAGAATTAATAAGCAATACAGAATAGAATTTGATTTTATTAAACCTAACACATTGTTAATCCTGAAAATATCAAAGCATTATGAGTAAAATAAAAACATACGCGATAACTAAGGATACAATTCCCGCTCACGCAACCCACCCAGGTATGCTTTTGCAGGATGAAATAGAATACAGAGGTATTAAGCAGAAAGACCTTGCAAGTAGCATGAATATTGCAGCAACTGTGCTGAATGAAATAATACACGGTAAAAGAAATCTTACGGCGGACCTGGCATTAAAACTGGAAAAAGCCCTCGATGTTGATGCTATAACATGGATGCGCTTGCAAGTAAAGTTTGATATAGATAGTATACGTATAAAGGAAAGAGATAAGATTATACACAGGCCATTGGCAATGGCGAGTGAGCCTAAAGTCAAGTATACCAGAGTAAAAAAGACTGATAAGTAGACTTATTTTTATTGGTATAGTAATTGCCGTTTAGTGGTTGTATTACTAAATGATCAGGTGGATTCTTATTTATGCGATAGAAACATATTTTTTGGGCACGAAACATAGTATAGATAAGCTATTAACATAAACCGTTTTAGCTTAACAATAACTTCACGCAAAACGGCAGGTAATAAAACGCTGTGTGCCTACTTTTGTGAAAAATAAAACGCATTTATTATGGAAACTAAAATGTTCACAAAAGTTCTGGTACCAACCTCAGCTACACATCCCGGAACATTGCTTCGTGATGAATTGGAATACCGTGCCATTGATACACATGAACTGGCTGCATGGATGAAAATGGAGCCCATTGAATTAATGGTGGTGATGGATGGCGAGAAACATATAACAGCTGAATTTGCCATGAAGCTTGAAAAAATGCTGGGCATTGATGCATACTATTGGTTGCGTACCCAGGCTAAATATGATATTGATACATTGAGAATAAAAGAGTGGGAAAATAACCCCGGCCTTTTAAATGAAATACTATCCGGTTCGATGGTTGTGGTAAATGAGCCTAAAAGCACTTATGCTAACCTCGGAAAGAAAGTAACCGCGTAATACAACACTCTGATTAAAAACCCCGCAGTGTTGCGGGGCTTTTTTGTTTTATAGCTTAGTTTATAACTAGTTGTTAGGCTAAAGCCAAAACCTTTGGGCATATCTACCCACGACCTACATACCTTCGCCAAGGCTATGGCTGTCAAAGAAAGGTCGTGGCAATAGAAATGGATTAAAATTCCAAATTAATAGCCCCGACTTTCAAGTCGGGGATTAGAAAACACAATTGATTTTGGCTTTAGCCAAATACATTATTTACAACGCTTTACGAGAACAAACCCTTAAAACGAAAAATTCACATTATATCCGTTCGGGCTGAACCTGGGGTTTACAATGTTATTATAAATAGAACCAAAGCTATACTTAATACCTACAAAAGCAGAATATTGGTATGGAGTAGGGAGTGCCTTGGTGTTTAATAATATCTGGGCTTCGGTAGCGCCGGAAGCAGGTAAAAATATTTCGTTATTAACTAAGGATGCATAACCGCCAAAGGCAACTGTAAAGCCTTCGAACAGGTTAAGGCTGAAGCCGGCCGAAAAAGTAAGGTTGTTCTTAGAGAAATCGTAAAAATAGTTTGAGCCATCGAGCGACATGAACAGCGAACCCCATGGCTCTTTGTAATTGATAGAGGCTAGTAGTTCCTGACCTAAATACATAGTGTGTATTTTACCATAAATGGTGCTATCGTAATATTGAGTATTCTCGCCAAATGCGTAGTATAGTAGGCGGAAGACCTTATGGGTAGCCTGGCTATATGGGAATATGGAATATTCAATTCCGGGTTCCACTCTTTCCTGCGTTAGTATATTATTAAAGGTGCTGTTATTGTAGTTTGCATTAATACCCCACGAAAAATGTTCGTTGATGCTTTTTACATAAAGGCCATTAAAGTTGGTTGACTTCGAGATGCTTTTAATAGTAGAGTCGGTGGTGATGGTATAGTACCCATAATTATAGCCAATGTTAACACCCATGCTTACCTTCCAGTCCGCGGTTACTTTAGTGGCTTGCAATACTCCGTTAATATTCGATGTGCCTGTAAGCTGCTGTCCGTTAAAGTTGCCAAAGCCACCACAGGTAAATACCCAGCCACGCCATTTATCTTTTATCTGCAAAGGCTGCTTTAGATTATTAGTATCGATAGGGCATGATACGCACATTTTACCGGCATACGATGTTCGGGCTATGTAACTGATAAGGCCAAGCTTTATGGTTTGCACAATTCCTTTACGCGTTAAGTCATCGGTTGCAAAAGAGGTGGCATCGTATCTCAGGGTATCGTTTCTGCCATTGAATTCTTTTTGTCCCTTAAATACAAAGGTGTATTCGGTGCCACGGCTACCTGTTTGTAATGATGATACTACAATATCTACCTGTGCCTCCATACGGTCGCGCACATAGTCGATGTAATTTAGCTCCGTTCTCAGGTAATCCATATCGCAGTAATTGCAATCTAAAAATACTTTTAAGGCAAAATTATTGCTGATATCAACCAATGGCTTTGCCAGAATGTTATCCTGCGCCTTGGAGAGCAAAGGAATAAAAAAGAGGATCATAAGGACCCACTTAAAGCTTTTTGTAATGGAGTACATAGGCAGTTTGTTAGGGAGATAAGTTGAGCTATTTGTCGTATGACGAAGATATCCCCGCGTTTGTTACAGGGAATATATTTATAGTTAAAGAAGGTTAAATAGTTGCGGGCCAATAGTGTTGGCGGTGAATGAATACGGAAAGGATAATGTTTATTAGGAAAACTTTTATTTGGCTAAAGCCCAAGCTTGCGGCGTAATTTGTACCCACGACCTACATACCTTCGCCAAGGCTATGGCTGTCAAAGAAAGGTCATGGCAATAGAAATGGATTAAAATTCCAACTTAATAGCCCCGACTTTTAAGTCGGGGTATGGAGTAAAAGGGTACTTGGCTTTAGCCAAAATGTTACTTGAGATTCCTCATTCCGAACCGCGAGTTGGCGGTGAGGAATCTCTAATTACAAAACACAGCTTAGTGGATATGGGGGCTATTTGTTCTATAGAATTTCGGTACGGGCTTCTAACTGCGATTCGAAGTTTTTCAAGCCCTTCTTCAGCTTTTCCAGGTATATTGAATCAACAGTATTTTGTGCACCACCTATATGTTTTTCAGTCTCTTGTATCAACTTTTTTTGAAGTGAGATCTGCTTTTTCAAATGGCTTTTAATTAATGTATTTAACTTCATTGGAAAGTAAGATTTTGTAAGCAAATTTAAAAAATTACCAACTAAGCGGAGCTTAGCGGGTACGGGGGTAGAGCGTATAAAGGGTATTTAGGATCGATTTTTTTGAAATATTGCTAACTTTACAAAAACAATGTGATATCCTTATGGTAGTATCTTCAAATTCTTTGTTTCATTTCTTGAATTCCAAAAAAACATTAATAAGTATTATACAAAATGGTATAGCGCCTGCATATTGTTATGAAGAGTTTACTATGAAGGATAAGAAAATTGGATGCGCTGTTCCAATCATATCATTTTGTGATATTCCATTATCTCAAGTAAAAGAACATGTTAAAAAATATGGTGGATATGGGATTGGATTCTCAATCGATTGGGGAGTGAAAAATGGGTTAAATCCAGTTTTGTATATTGAAAAGAATTCAAGAGTTGCACATAGCATAAATAAGTTAGGTGATTATCTTGTAGGTAAGATGAGCGAAGGTGAAGAGTTTACTGAACATGATGAAGCTACTGCGGCTTTTTTTGATTTAGTAGTAACGGCGAAAAATTATAAAGGTGATTTAAAAAGGAATAAGAAAATTTATAAGAATTATAAATTTTATGATGAAAGGGAGTGGAGATATATTGCTGATACCATGAGACACCTCCTTTTACCCGAAGAAGATTATTTGAAATATAGAAAAAAAAATAAAGTAAAAAAAATATTATATGAAAGTGCAATTCGTTTTAAAGCTAATGATATAAAGTACATTATTGTCAAACACGCTAAAGAAATCCCATCGATTTTAAAAGGAATACAGAAAACTATGAATTTGGGTGATAATTACGATGAGATAGAAATTCTTGGAACTAAAATACTGACGGTGAAACAACTATTTGAAGATTTTTGATAACACTTTATATCAAGTATTAAATTAAAAACCCCCGCATTTCTGCGAGGGTCTTTTATTTGTTTTGAAAGAATTATTTCTTCTCGTCTTTCACTTCTTCAAAGTCCACATCTTTCACTTCTCCATCTTTATGTTCTCCGCCTTCAGCGCCTGCAGTTGCTCCGTTAGGTGCACCATTTGCGCCAGCTTCTTGCGATGCTTTGTACATTTCCTCAGATGCCGCTTGCCATGCGGTGTTAAGCGCAGCGGTAGCAGTTTCCATTTTAGCTTTATCCTTTTCTTTATGTGCGTCCTTTAAGTCGCTAAGCGCTTTTAAGATCGGCTCTTTCTTCTCGTTCGAGAGTTTTTCGCCATTGTCCTTCAATTGCTTTTCGCTTTGGAATATCAGTCCGTCAGCAGCATTGAATAGGTCAATCTCTTCTTTCGCTTTCTTATCGCTTTCAGCATTGGCAGCAGCTTCTTCTTTCATGCGTTTAATATCGGCATCAGTTAATCCACTGCTTGCCTCAATACGTATGTGCTGTGTTTTGCCGGTTGCTTTATCCTTTGCCGATACATTCAGTATACCGTTAGCATCAATATCGAAGGTTACTTCAATTTGAGGTGTACCACGTTGTGCAGGCGGAATACTGTCTAATATAAAGCGGCCCAGTGTGCGGTTATCTTTTGCCATAGGGCGTTCGCCTTGTACTATATGTATCTCTACCGATGGCTGGTTATCAGCTGCGGTACTAAAAGTTTCCGATTTGCGAGAAGGTATGGTAGTGTTCGATTCAATAAGCTTGGTGCTTACACCGCCTAATGTTTCAATACCCAATGAAAGCGGAGTAACATCTAATAAAAGAACGTCTTTTATTTCGCCAGTTAACACTGCACCTTGCACTGCTGCACCTACTGCCACTGCTTCGTCGGGGTTAACACCCTTTGAAGGGGTTTTGCCGAAGTATTTTTCAACTAAAGCTTGTATGGCAGGTATACGTGTAGAACCACCTACTAAAATTATCTCATCAATATCGCCTACTTTAATGCCTGAATCGCTCACTGCTTTTTCGCAAGGAGGTAAGCAAGCCTGTATAAGCTTATCGCACAGTTGTTCGAATTTAGCTCGGCTCAATGTTTTAACCAAGTGCTTAGGCATACCATCAACCGGCATAATATAAGGCAGGTTAATTTCGGTAGATGTAGAACCCGAAAGTTCGATCTTAGCCTTTTCAGCAGCTTCTTTTAAACGTTGCAATGCCATAGGGTCCTTACGGAGGTCAAGGCCTTCGTCTTTCTTAAACTCGTCGGCTAACCAGTCTACAATTACCTGGTCAAAATCGTCGCCACCTAAGTGGGTGTTACCGTTGGTCGATTTTACTTCAAATACACCTTCTCCTAATTCAAGGATAGAAATATCGAAAGTTCCACCACCTAAGTCGAACACTGCAATCTTCATGTTCTTATGCTTTTTGTCTAAGCCATAAGCCAATGCAGCTGCGGTAGGTTCGTTAATTATACGGCGTACTTTTAAGCCTGCAATTTCGCCTGCTTCTTTGGTTGCCTGGCGTTGTGCATCGTTAAAATAAGCAGGTACAGTAATAACTGCTTCGGTTACTTCGTGGCCAAGGTAGTCTTCAGCAGTCTTTTTCATCTTCTGAAGTATCATAGCCGAAACTTCCTGTGGGGTAAACTTACGGTCGTCTATTTGTACGCGTGGGGTGTTGTTGTCGTTAACAACGGTATAAGGCACGCGGCCTAATTCATCTTTTACTTCTGCAAAAGTGTGGCCCATAAAACGCTTTATGGAGTACACTGTCTTTTTGGCGTTGGTAATTGCCTGGCGCTTTGCAGCATCGCCCACTTTCCTTTCGCCGTTTTCTACAAACGCTACTATCGAAGGGGTTGTACGCCTGCCCTCGCTGTTTGCTATTACGGTCGGCTCACTGCCTTCCATTACCGCTACGCAAGAGTTTGTTGTTCCTAAGTCGATTCCAATGATCTTACTCATATTCATTTAGTTTTTAAAGTTTATCAAGTCTATCAAGTTCTTAAAGTCTTCAGAACATTCGGGTTTCCCTTTATGAACTTTCAACTTTATCACTTTCTACTGAGGTATATATCAAATGCTGTGCCAGCCCCATATAATGTTAAAATGGCAGAGGTATGACAGGCCTTTGGCAGACACCAAAGAATGATGAATATTGAACATTGAATGACGAATGTCGAAGGGTTAGATGTGTCAGCCCCCTTCCCCCTAGAGGGGGTATAAAGACAAGTAGCCTGCTAAAGCCCCTTTAGGGGTTTGGGGCAAGGTATTTTTTTGTATATTTGTTTAAATAGGCCTAATATGAAACATTTATATAAAATAGTATTGTTTTCTGTTGTAATGCTTGGCATATCGTCTTGTATTAAAAAGCCGGATTACCCTCCCTTTCCTGTCATTACATTTCAGAGTTTGGTGGCGCATGCTGATACTACTGGAACATTGAAGATAAACTTTACGTGTGGCAATGGCGATATTGGTTATCCATCAGGTGAAACCAATGTTCCGCCTGATTTTTGTTTTGAAATATTCCAGCAAAATGTCAATGGAAGCTTTTATGCTATTACTGAACCAGGAACTATCTCTGACCCTGTAACAGGCGATACAGTAGTGTACTATTATAATATTCCAGATATTACTCCTGTAGGTAATAACAAAGAGATTAGTGGCCAAATACAAATTGCACTTGGAGAAAATAATTGGAATGTAGCCAATAATGTTACTGAAGAACTTGTTGTATGGATCGTTGACCGTGCAGGTCATAAAAGCAATAGAATTACTACCACTCCTGTTCTAGTACCATAATAATGTCAAAGCCCCATGGGCTTTGGGGTTCATTGGGTTTTTGGGCGTTCCCTCCTCACGTCGGGTTGGGCTATCCGCTTTTACTCCTCGCTTTGCTGCGGGGTAACCGCTACTTTCCCTAACGCGAAAACCAATTACGAATTAAAAATCACGAATTAGGAATTGAATACAGTAGGTAGAGCCGCCCAAACGTGAGGTATAGAGTAACGATAATAGATAATGACACATAGATGTAAAGGATTGTGCCAAATCCAAACTATATAATGTTTTGAGCTGCGATTGCTTCGTATCTGGCAATTAAATTGACCATGAAAAAGCGAGAGAGAGGCCATTATTCTTAATTTTGGATTTATGAGGAACCTATATATAGCAATTATGGTTTTATTCGGACTAAATGCAAACGGACAGAGAGATATGCTGGAAATAAAGAACTTTGGTGAGAACCCCGGGAACCTTAAAATGTTTTTACATGAGCCTCCGAAACTAACTGAGAAGCATACCGGCGGAAGGATGCCATTGGTAATTGCCCTTCATGGTTGTACCCAAAGCGCCAAAAATATAGCAGACCAATCGGGTTGGAACGACCTGGCAGATACCTATGGGTTTTATGTGGTTTACCCACAACAAAAAACGCTGAACAATCCTTCAGGCTGTTTTAACTGGTTCGAAGATGGCGACATAACCAAGGATAAAGGAGAGGTGTTCTCTATCCGCGAAATGATTGACTTTGCCCACGACAGCCTTGATATTGATACCGATAGGATATTCATTTATGGGCTTTCGGCAGGGGCAGCAATGAGTGTGGCTTTAATGGCCGATTACCCGAGCCTGTTTAACATGGGTGCAATATTGGCAGGTGGCCCCTATATGCCGGGTCAGGGGGCTATGAATGCACTATCGAAAATGGAGAGCCCTAAGGACATTTCGGCACAGGAACTGGCAGGCTATGTGGCCACCCAAAACCCGACCTATACCGGTAAATACCCACGTTTGCTTGTAATGCACGGCGAAAAAGATAATGTGGTGAACGAGAAGAATTCTTACCTATTAATAAAGCAGTGGGCTCCCCTTTTGCACGTAAGTGATACTCCTACTATTGTAACGCCTTCATTCATGGGCCATCTGGATATAACCCGTAAGTCGTACCTTGATAGCTCAAGGCATGAATGCATTATTTTTTACGAGGTTGCCAATTTAGGGCATTCATTAATGGTTGCTCCTAACGATACTACAATTGCAGGTGGCGGCAGAACAGGTATGTTCTCAATTGATAAAGGTTTCTTTAGTACCTATTGGATTGCAGTGGATATGGGGCTGATAAACCCTAAAAAATAAATGTAATGAAACTGGAAAGGTATGAGTTAAGTGTAGGTAGTAAATTAATGGCCTATAAATTTGTCAGCAAGGGGCCTAAAGGGCAAATAACAAAACTTGTTCGTTATACTGAAACTAACCTTGAGAATATGTATAATCTGGGTTTTGGTGATTATAATAAAGAAACAGATAATATTGATGATGAGGTTATAACTAACAATGGAGATAGCCAAAAAGTGCTAAATACGGTAGCTGCAACAGTTAGGGCCTTTAGTGCCAAATACCCTGACGCAAAAATATTTGCAACAGGCAGTACTATTGCCAGAACAAGGTTATATAGAATAGGGATAACCAATAATTTGAGTGAAATTCAGAAAGACTTTAAAGTCTATGGCCTTAAAAATGATACATGGCATAAATTTAAAAAAGGAGAAAACTACGAGGCATTTTTAGTTGAACGTAAAAAGTAGTAAATTTGTAATATGACAATTAAGGAGTTGAATAAATTGAAGGTTCCAATAGTTAGGATTGACCCCAAACTCAATAAGTTTGAGGAAAGAAACCTTTTCCCTGATAAATTAGATGAGGCTAATAGAATTCTTGAAAGAGTTGGGGTTCCCGGTGAAAAACTCAAGAAAAGCACATCAGCTAAAAAGAACGTATTGGTTTTAAATGAACCAACTGTTGCGTATAAGAAGAAAAAATCAAAACGTAAAGCCTAGGCTTTTTAGTACAATAACTTTTCCAATACCAACTCCGCTTGATACAGTGGCCATAGCCACCACTGCTCTCCCTATGGGAGGGATGCAGTACCACTTCACAAAAACTTCATTTTGCCTGCCGACATTTGAAGAAAATTACTCTCCATGAAAACCACACTCACATTCATTCTCGTTTGTAGTTTAAGTATTTCAGGTTTCTGCCAGAATAAACCTGTAACTGCAATTAAAACGAAACCGGTAACAGCTGCTGCAAAAACTACTACAGCAAGTACCAAGCCTGCACCAGTGGCTGAAAGGCATGAAAAGCCAAAAGATAACGGGTTATGTAAAATGCCAAAAAGCTGCGTGTATTGCGCTTACCATATTGAATATGAATGCCCGAAGTGCGATTACGAATCCCGCGATAGCGGCACAGGCAAATGCCCTAATGATGGTGCCCATTTAAAACATGTGCAGGAGCATAACTCTTACTGAGTTTATAGAACTACTGCTTATGCTTTCCCTTTAGTACCTTAAACTTCTCAGCATACTCCTTATACTGAAAGTTAGATGCAATAATGACTTTGATAAGGTTAAGGTCGCCATATTTATCGGTGGGGTATGTCCAGTTTTCGTAATCTAACATGGTCCAACCAAAGTTTGCGGGCCTGTTGCTGCCAAAATAGTTAAGGATACTATCTTGTATATATACTTTATATAAAAGCATAAAGCCCCGCCTTGCAGTGGTGTAATTTAAAACTACTTCTCCGTCTCCTCTTTTCTTTTTAGGTATGGTTTGTTCCACCAAAGCAAGTTTTGTGAGGCTTGCATGCGGAGCCAGCTTTTTGTACTGGTCCTGTATAAATATAGGGTAGGTTCTCAGGTAGTGTATGGGCTGGGGTTCTGGATGTGGGCCCATAGTATCAGGTTCCATTAATGAAAACAAAATTGCAGGTGGAACAATATCTGCTTTATTAATGGGGAATGTAACCGGTACACCAAAACTGTAATCTCTGTTTATTAAATATATTTTACCACGGATCTTATGAAGGGTTGGCAAGCTTACATCGGCAGTATCATAAATTGGGTAGTTTGTTTGCTTAGAGAATAAAAGGGAATCTAAAGCAGCATGCATCTTTGGATAATTCTTTCCATTCCAGTCATCTGTCTTCAGCATCATTATAATAAACTCGCTGGGGTGCTTATCTAAAAATGCTTTGCATTCATCTAACACCGACTTCAACGATTGATATTCATTAAAACCTAATGCACCACCTAATATATTTCCGTGGCATGTTGCAAAACTATAATCAGTATTATGCACTTTTACTTTTATACGCACGTCAAGCATCCTTATCCCTTCTTCTAATTGCTCAGGTATAGTAGTGCTATGGCAGGAGTAGGGCGTATTATGATGTTTGTTTACTGCAACCGCATCATGTGCCCCGGGTAGGTTTATATCAGCAATAGAAATAGAATCAGGCAAGTCTCTTAGCCAGTTGGAATTGTCCCTTTGCGCAAATGCACTTACACTTAAGGATATGCTTACTATTATTAAAAATGTCTTCAATTACTTTTCACTTTTAGCTTTTCACTTTTCACTCTCTTAGTGGTGATACGGTTCCCCCTTCAATATGGTCATGGCTCTGTAAAGCTGTTCTAAAAAGAAAAGCCTTGCCATCTGGTGGTTAAAGGTCAGCTTCGACATAGATATTTTTTGGTTGGCCCTTGCATAAATTTCAGGAGCAAAGCCAAAAGCGCCACCAATTAAAAAGAACATCCGTTTGCCCGGCATATTAAAATACTTCTGCATTTGGTTAGCCAGTTCCACTGATGTAAACTCTTTTCCCTTCTCATCTAATAGTATAAGCAGGTCAGCCGGAGCAAGCTTTTTCAGTATCTCTTTACTTTCAGCTTGCATTATGGCTTCTTTGCTCTGGCCTTTTTTCTTCAGAGTAGGTATGGTCAGCATATCGAATGAAATATAGTGCTGCAGGCGTTTGGCATAAAGTTCGAAACCCTCTGCCATGTATTTATCTTCATGGTCGCCTATCGCTATTAGCGTTACTTTCATTAGATGTTGTATTTTTGGCAAATATATCCCTGTTTTGGCAGCAACGAAAGACATATTCCACACACCCGCTTTTATAAAGCAACTCAATGCACTTATAGACCTTGCTTTAAAAGAAGATATTGGCGAGCGCGACCATACCTCATTTGCAACCGTTCCGACTAATACTATGGCAGAAGGCCAGTTGTTGGTAAAAGACAATGGCATTATTGCAGGTATTGAACTGGCTCAACTAATTTTTAGAAAGACAGAAGAGTTGATGCTCCTGCAAGCACAGAATGACGTCACCCTGAGCTTGTCGAAAGGTGTACCTGAAATTAAGGTTGAAGTAAAGATCAAGGACGGAAAAGCAGTTAAGAATGGCGATATTGCTTTTTACGTAAAGGGCCCTGCACGTTCGTTATTAATGGCTGAAAGGCTTGTGCTTAACTGCATGCAGCGCATGAGTGGCATTGCAACAAAAGCTCACGAACTGACAGAATTATGCCACGGCACCAAAGCAAAAGTGCTCGATACCCGTAAGACAACCCCGGGTATTCGCCTGCTCGAAAAATGGGCAGTCCATATTGGCGGCGCTACCAACTACCGTTGGGGATTATATGATATGATATTGATAAAAGATAATCATATACACGTAGCAGGTGGAGTAAAACAAGCATTGGATTCTACCCATAAATATTTAAAGCAAAACAAAAAGAAGCTCGATATAGTAATTGAGGCGGACAATATGAATGAGGTGAAAGAGATATTGAAAGTAGGAGGTGTACAACGCATTTTGCTCGATAATTTCTCTCCTTTAGATATAGTAAAGGCAATAAAACTTATTAATGGTAAATATAAAACCGAAGCATCAGGCGGAATTACCCGAGATAACCTACAGCAATATGCTTTAACCGGGGTCGATTATATTTCGGTAGGCGCACTTACCCATAGCGTTAAAAGCCTTGACATGAGCTTGAAGATATTTCCAAAGATATAGAACTGGTTATGGACTTAAAGAGCCCCATATATATCTGCCGTTCCAACCTAAAAGAATTTGAATCGGATATTAAGTTTTATGTGAAGCGATTTAAGTTGGATGATAAAAACATGGCAGCACACCAATTTAAAGTACTGTTATATGAGAATAAATTCGCGGCCTTTGGCAGGCTAAGGGATAATGGAGATGCAATTGAGCTATGTAGCTTAGGTGTAGTAGAAGAATACAGAGGCAAAAAATTAGGCAATGCTATTGTAAAAGAATTGCTTTCGGAAATTAAGCAGGACATCTATTTAGTGACAGTAATTCCTGCATTCTTTACTAAACTGGGTTTTAGAGAGACCCAAGAATACCCTATATCCTTACAAGATAAGCGCGATAATTTCTGCGAACATCACCATCCCGGCAATTGTATTTCGGTGTTGAAATATTCAAAATAGTATATTTGAATAGGATGAATCGACCACTCATTAAAGTTTATTTGGTTTTTATATGCTGTCTTGCTTTAATTGATGTTAAAGCACAAGATGGTTATTTTAAAATTGATACTGTTAAGCTGAAAAGGGAGCTGCGCATAGATATTAGCTTCCCAATTCTACGATTACTGAAGGATACTACGACTAGTAGAAAAATTAATGAATATCTTCAGTTCAATGAATTGCATAAGACAGGGTATAAAGGAGAGAGTAACGATCTATTTAGCGAAGTCGCACCTATAGCTGATTCAAATTCGGCAGACTATATGTTTATCAATTTTTCAATAATTTCGAATACTGCAAGGGTGTTTTCAGTGCCATTTGGACATACATCATGCGGCGCGACATGTTATTATTGGAGTGCATATTATAATTTTAATCCCGGAAATGGTGACACAATACTATTATCTGACCTATTTACTACGGAAGGCTACAGTCTCATAAAAAAGGCTGCCTCAGAACAACGAACAAGCCTTCTTTATAAGGCTTCCAATTCAATAAAATATGCCGAACTTGCTATCGATACAATTGAACTTAGCTATTGGGACGCCGTTGTGGCTGAATATAAAAGGGATGATTTGATTGGCGACTTTCTTATAAAAGATACATCCATCTTTGTGGATGGATCTGGTTTTATTATGAAGAATGAACGAGTGTTAGTTGGAAGTATTTCTGCAAGAATAGATATTAGTTTTTTTAAGAATTATTTAAATGATTACGGGAAAGCAGTATTTGGTGTTACTGATGAGCCACTGGGGAAATATCATTCTAAAGGCCTTTCAAAATTAGAGCACCAAAATAAGGTTAAGTAATTTACTCTTTCCTATATTTGTTTCATGCTTCGCGCTTTACATATTCGTAATTATGCCCTGATAGATACCATTGATGTGGCCTTCCCCGATAACCTGGCTATTATTACCGGTGAAACGGGTGCAGGTAAATCAATTTTGCTGGGTGCCCTTTTTCTGTTGCTTGGCCAGCGTGCCGAAGCGGAGTTGGTGAATGACAAAACAAAAAAATGTATTGTAGAAGGTGAGTTTAACAGCAAACATGCTGAAATAAAGAACTTCTTTACTCAAAACGATCTCGATTATTCAGCGGACATACTTATCCGCCGTGAAATATCACCTGAAGGCAAATCGCGTGCATTTATAAACGATACTCCTGTTACCCTTACCCAAATAAAAGCGCTTGCATCAAAGCTTATCGATATACACTCACAACATGAAAATTTATTGCTGAATGAATCGGGCTTTCAGTTATCAGTGGTCGATGCGTATGCTGCACATAATACCTTGTTAGAGGATTATAAAAAACAATTTCTGCGTTACAAGTCAGTTGCTAAAGAACTAGAGTTTTTAATTCTGCGAGAGACAGAAGCACAAAAGGAGAAAGATTATTTAGAGTTCCAGGTAAATGAAATGGCAGAAGCCAAACTGGAAGCAGGCGAAGAAAAGAGAGTGGAGGATGAGTTGGAAATGCTTACCCATGCCGACCAGATAAAAGCATTGTTGCTTGCTTCATCCAACATATTAAATGCAGGAGATACCAATTTGGTTGCATCACTTATAGAAGTGAAAAATAAACTGGGTTCGGTTGCGAACTATAACACTTCTATTGCCGAATTGGTAACCCGTATCAATTCTGTTATAGTTGAGTTGAAAGATATTTCGGCAGAAGTAGATGGCATTGAAGAAAAAATAAATCACGACCCAAAGAAGGCCGCTACCCTGTCGGAAAGACTGGATGTTATTTTACGCCTGGCGCAAAAGCACCGTGTAAATACAAGTGATGAATTACTGAAAATAGAAGAAGGCTTAGTTGGAAGGCTTCAGAATATATCTACACTCGAAACGCAGATAGTTCATTTGCAGAAAGAAAAGGACGCATTGGAAGATGCGCTAAGGAAAATGTCAGCCCGCATAAGTGCAGGCCGTACCAAGGTTATACCTAAACTGGAAAACGATATACAGAAAAACCTGAGTGCATTGGGTATGCCTAATGCCAGGTTCAAAATAGAATTGTTGCCATTGGAAACATTTGCTGCATTAGGCACCGATGATGTGCAGTTTATGTTCTCGGCCAATAAAGGCAAAGACCTAAGGGAAGTGGAAAAAGTTGCTTCTGGTGGTGAGTTATCGCGCCTCATGTTAGTAATAAAAGCCCTTGTTGCTAAACTGACCGATATGCCTACCATTATTTTTGATGAAATAGATACAGGGGTTTCGGGAGCTGTAGCCGGGCAGGTTGCAGAGCTTGTGCTTAAAATAAGTTCATCGTTACAGGTAGTTATGATAACCCATTTGCCACAAATTGCCAGCCGTGGCAATACGCACTTTATGGTGTATAAAGAAGATCAGAAAAACAAAACCGTTACACGCATAAAACAACTATCGCCTGAAGATAGGGTAGAAGAGATTGCCCGTATGATAAGTATGGGTAAACCGGGCAGCTCTGCTATTAAAACGGCTACTGAGTTGTTGCAAAAGTAAAAGCCCCATGCAGTATTTTTGCCCCAAACCCCTAAAGGGGCTTTGAAGAATTCCGTGGCTTTATACCCCCTCTAGGAGGAAGGGGGCAATGAGGATTTAGGTGGGGCTTTGTTTTCTCTTATATTTGCCCTTATTAAAACACATTACCTATGTCGAACAATATTTTAAAAGGGAAAAGAGGCATTATTAGTGGTGCCCTCGATTCGAATTCTATAGCCTGGAAAGTAGCGGAAAAGGCTCATGCCGAAGGCGCTATTTTTACCCTTACCAATGCCCCGATTGCGTTGCGCATGGGCGAAATAAAAAAACTGGCAGATGCTACCAAGTCTGAGATTATTCCGGCAGATGCTACCAGTGTAGATGAGCTTACTGTGCTTTTTCAAAAATCGCAGGAAGTATTGGGTGGAAAGATTGACTTTGTATTGCACTCTATAGGTATGTCGCCAAACATTCGTAAGAACATTCCGTATGATGCATTGAATTATGATTTTTATGCAAAGAGCCTTGATATCTCTGCTATGTCGTTGCACAAAATGCTGGCAGTAGCTAAAAAAATGGATGCTATTAACGAATGGGGCAGTGTGGTTGCACTTACTTATATAGCTGCACAAAGGGCATTCCCTTTTTATGGCGATATGGCCGATGCTAAAGCAATGCTCGAATCAATTGTTCGCAGCTTTGGTTACCATTATGGCAAAGCAAAAAAAATAAGGATCAACAGCGTATCGCAGTCGCCTACCAAAACAACAGCAGGTAGCGGTATAAAAGGCTTTGAAGATTTTTACGGCTATGCCGATGCCATTTCTCCGTTGGGTAACGCCAGCGCCGAATCATGTGCTGACTATTGCATCTCTCTTTTCTCTGACTATACCAAAATGGTAACCATGCAAAACCTGTATCACGATGGTGGTTATTCCAATACCGGTGTAAGTATGGAAGTGATGGAAGCAAAGGCTGCAAAATAAATAATGCTTTTTCGCGTTCTATATGTATATCAGCTAACTATGAGAAGAGTCTGTGCTTTATTTTTTATGGGAATCCTTTTCCCTCTCTTTTCATTCGGGCAGCAAAGCGATATTCAGGAAGCTCCGGGTAGCGCTACCACCAGCGATGTGTTTTATAAATATTCCATTCAAGGCGGTACCGATATAATGTATGCCCTTACCGATCCTGCTTTTGTGCGTGATTTTACCAATGGCATTTATGCCTTTAATGCAGCCATAGATGAATCGATAACCAAGCGCTTATATGCAGGCATTGAGGTTTACGATAATGAATTTGGGAACGCATTTCCACGCTATTCATCAGTAAGTCCGCGTATGTTTTTATATATGGGTGGTGCAAGAATAGGGTACCGCTCATCATTAACCAACAATCTTTTATTTAATGCCACACTTACCGGGGGCGAAGGCCTTGTGCAGTTTACAGGCGCCCCTATTGATCCGCCGAAGGTCAAAAGCGTATTTGGTTCACTACGTGTAATGGAAGCATTCAGGCTTAACGAGCAGTTTTGGATAGGCCTGCATATTTCGTATACCTATATGCCCTATACCTATAACCCATTTGATATTGGCATAGGTAATAGCTTTCCTTACCTCCCGTCCGATTACCATGGCCCACTTACATTTCTTGGCTGGGGATTTCAGGCATTCTTTCTTTTCTCAAAAAAATAAGCCTTGGCAAAGCAATACCATGTTATAGGTTTAATGTCCGGTACATCGCTCGATGGGCTCGATATTGCATATTGTACTTTCAGCGAGAAAAATAAAAAATGGAATTTCGTAATTAAATCGGCGGGCACTATTGCATATAGTAACGCATGGTTGAGAAAATTACAAAGTGCACATAAGTTACCAAGTGCCGATATGTTGAAATTGCATAA